>NZ_CAWNSE010000053.1:0-326076 GCF_963876935.1 Escherichia sp. MOD1-EC4550 | reverse complement strand
TACGCTTTCCTCTTTCAGAGTCAACCCTGAATTTCAGGATTTTTTCTCTTTGTTGTTACGACCATCTTGTGAAGTGTTTCACGTTGTCGTCTCAACGGAGGCGCATTATAGGGATCCCAATTTTTTGCACAAGTACTTTTTTGATCTTTTTTTCTGTTTGTTGTTTTTTCACCCTTTTTGCTGCATTCGCACACAAAACGGTGCTTTTTTGCATACTAAAAGACTTGCACAAGGCCAATAATGCACCCAAAGTCATTAGTAAATCATTTATTGTTGAGGTAAGTATGTCTGATGTTTTACGCCCATACCGCGATCTTTTTCCACAAATCGGTCAGCGCGTAATGATCGACGATAGTAGTGTAGTGATCGGTGACGTTCGTTTGGCTGATGATGTGGGGATCTGGCCACTCGTTGTGATTCGTGGTGATGTACATTATGTACAGATTGGAGCACGCACCAATATCCAGGATGGCAGTATGTTGCATGTCACCCATAAGTCCTCATACAACCCAGATGGCAACCCATTAACCATTGGCGAAGATGTCACTGTTGGTCATAAGGTGATGCTCCACGGCTGTACCATTGGCAATCGAGTGTTGGTTGGGATGGCATCAATTTTACTTGATGGTGCAATAGTAGAAGATGATGTGATGATTGGTGCGGGTAGCCTGGTCCCACAAAATAAACGGCTGGAGAGCGGATATCTGTATCTCGGTAGCCCCGTCAAACAGATCCGCCCGTTAAGTGATGAAGAGAAGGCCGGGTTACGCTATTCCGCGAATAACTACGTGAAATGGAAGGACGAGTATCTGGATCAGGGTAACCAAACCCAACCTTGATCATCTTCGCTTTGATCCTGAATCAAGCTTTCTGCTTCTTCTTCCAGGTCCCAGCGATGCTGACGAAAACTCGCTAACCACTGTTCTGGCGTATCTCCTGCAAAGCGGTTCGCCAGACTCTCTCCAGTAATAGCGCAAGTGAGCTGCATACCATTTACAAGAGCGGGAAAACAAACGCATTTTTTACTCTCGTTCCACTCTTCCCTGTCCGGAAACTGGATGGCCTGATTCACGCGGACAACTCCTCCTGCAATTGCTTTATAACTGGTTCTATGTCAGGCAGAACACCGTGCCAGAGAAGAAAGGCATGAGCCGCCTGTGCCACCAGCATCCCCAATCCATCCGCATTACGCTTTGAACCTCGCAGCTCACACCATGCCAGAAAAGGTGTTTTTCCTTTCTGATAGAACATGTCATAGCAACACATGCCTGAATGAATGAGCGATGCCGGGATCGCGGGAATATCACCACTGATGCCACTGGATGTTGCATTAATAATGAGATCGAACTCATGCCCCTCCAGTTCGTCCATACCCAACGCCTGAATACTGCCCGTGTGCGCAAACAATTTAGCCAACTCTTCCGCGCGGGATACCGTCCGATTAGTGATTGTCACCGCGCAGTCCAGAGAAAGGAGTGGAAGTAATACACCACGAGACGCCCCACCAGCGCCGATGAGTAGAATACGTAAACCAGGGCGGATAAAAGACAGACGTTCCAGATCGCTTAACAAGCCTACGCCATCGGTATTGTCACCCAGCAGGCGTCCATCTTCTAACCGCTTGAGGGTATTAACAGCACCAGCCAACGCTGCCCGTTCAGTAAGTTCATCAGCTCTGGCAAAGGCCTCTTCTTTAAAAGGCACCGTCACATTCGCTCCTTTACCACCAGCACTAAAGAAAGCGTTCAGTGTGTTAATGAAATCATTGATAGGTGCCAGCACGCGCCCATAGGGATGTTCAATATTCAATTGCTGAGCAAATTGCTGATGAATGAATGGCGATTTGCTGTGGGCTATTGGATTACCAAAAACAGCATAGTTTTCCATTATGTTACCCCTGTCGAAACAGTTCACCCGTCAGGGCATCGCGGATTTCTGAAGGATTTAAACGCCCTCCCGTTTCACCAGGCACAACCGGGAACGCTGCGCCAAATTGTGCGCGAACTTCGTCTACTGTTCGACAAGGCGGCAATCCACTCAAGTTGGCACTGGTAGAAACCAGCGGTTTACCATAAGCCTGGCACAAAGCAACCACCAACGGATGGTCGGTGACTCGTACAGCAAGCGAATCAAAGCGGCCTGTCAACCAGCGCGGTGTTGTCGCAGGCGCGGGAAAGACAAAGGTGACGGGACCTGGCCAGCGAGAAAAAATGGTTTCACGCTGCGCATCAGTCAGCATGCAGTCATCAATATAGGGTTTAAGCTGCTCGTAATTTGCCGCGATTAAAATCAGCCCCTTATCAACCGGACGCTGTTTTAGTTCCAACAGTCTCATCACTGCTGTTTCGCTATCAGGATCGCACCCGACACCGAAAACGGCTTCCGTGGGATAGGCGATGACACGTTCTTCATTGAGGACATCTATCGCAGCTGCGATAGCGTCTCCTTGCAGGTTATTATTCACGTTATTATTCCGCCGAAACCGGCTTTCCACATTGTTTACTGGCACAAAAGTGTTTTACACCCTGCGCGGTTTTCTTTTCGATGAGTAGCGGATAATGACACTCAGGGCATTCTCCGGCTATAGGTTTGAAGTTAATGGCAAATTGACACTCCGGGTAGCGATCACAGGAATGAAATGTTTTGCCATAACGGGAGCGGCGCTGGACCAGATGGCCCGTCCGACATTGGGGACATGTAATTGCTGTTTCGTCCGGTTTATCGATAAGTTCGGTATGTTCGCATTCAGGATAGTTACTGCAACCAACAAACATACCAAAGCGCCCCTGGCGTAAGACCAGATTTGCGCCGCATGCAGGGCAAATCTGTCCCTCCAGAACTTTGACGATATGTCCATCCGCTGAAGATTTCAGAGGACGGACGTAGTCACACGCCGGATACTGTGAGCATCCAAGAAACGGACCGTGTTTCCCGGATCGAATAACCAGTTCAGCCCCGCACTTTGGGCAGGACTCATTATTACGCACCGTGAACAGTGCTGATTTCGCCATAACAACTTATGCTGAATTAAAGAAATGATTAATGCAGCATACCTTCATTCACTTCAAAGAGTAATTCTTCCATTTGCTGGTACGCATTTTCGCAGCCCGGAATATTGAACAACACCATCAGGATTACCCATTTCAGGTCTTCCAGGTCGAACTCAGCGGTATCCAGCGCGAGCACTCGCTCTATCACCATTTCACGGGTTTCAAGGTTAAGCACCTGAATTTGCTCAAGGAAAAGCAGAAAACCACGACAGCTGGCATCCAGTCTTTCACACTCTTCAGGGGTATAAATACGCATGGAGAGTGGATCAGAGGCCAGTTGCATCGGTTCTGCCAGTCCTTCCTGATAATCCGCAAGCTTTTCCAGCCAAAGCAGGGCATTGTAGATATCTTCTCGATCAAATCCTGCGTCGGTAAGATCCTGTTCAAGTTTGTCTTGATCCACACGCAACTCAGCTTCTGTGTGAATATAGGTTTCAAACAAATACATTAGTACGTCGAACATGGCATGCCCTCCTCAATCGGACATAGCCGCCGGGTACAGCTGCGATCCATCCTGCTAACTCCAGTTCGAGTAGTTGAGTAACTACCTCTGGCACAGGTTGGCCGGCACGTTCAGCGACGACGTCAACAGGTGTTACCTCATCTCCTACGTTAGCCAGGAGCTCAGGAAATGGCAATGCCACGTCTTCCTGATCTGGTGAATAAAATGAATTTTCAGGCGCGTCTGGCAACCAGTGCAATCCAAATTGCAAGTTTTCCAGAATTTCTTCCGGTTCCGTCACAAGAATCGCACCTTGTTTTATTAACCAGTGAGGCCCTTCGCTTCCCGGATTCCCTATTGGACCTGGCAAGGCAAAAACTTCTCGCCCCTGTTCAAGCGCACAACGCGCTGTCACCAGCGAACCACTGCGCAAAGCAGCTTCCACCACAAGTACACCTTTACTTAGACCACTGATAATGCGATTTCTTCGCGGGAAATTGTAAGCAAGAGGTGGAACATCGAGGGGAAATTCCGAGACGAGAGCTCCGCCATGTTCAAGCAGACTGGTAGCCAGCCGGGCATGGCGGCGGGGATGAATGGTATTAAGTCCATTCCCCAATACAGCAATGCTGACGCCATTCACCTGCAAGGCCGCTTTATGCGCCACACCATCGATTCCTCGCGCCAGTCCACTCGTAATTGTCACTCCACGCGTCGCCAGAGTTTCGCAAAATAATCGTCCCCAGCGTTCGCCATACCATGAATGCGCCCGACTCCCCACTACAGCAAGCTGAAATGAATGCAATGCGCGCAGTTCTCCAGCAACAAACAGCGCACCGGGGTAATCTGCTGTCGCCAGAAGTTGGGAAGGATAAAATTCACTATCCGCTGAGATTAAATGATGGTTTGGTTGATTCAACCAACAAAGTGAGCTCTCAATACTCTTTGGCGGAAATGAAAGAAAGCGTTGTGCCTGCCGCAATGTAAGCCCTGTTTGCTGCAATACAACCGCATCAATATGCGACTGTTTTGCCAGCCAGTGAGCTATACGGACCATATCATCGCCGTACAAGCTGCTGACGCTCATTAAACGCAGCCAAATTTCTGTATCGACCATCCTTATCTCCCTGCCATAAGCAGTCTTAGCAATCTTTGCGATTGGTCAGTGATGCTGTCAATCAGAGGGGGATTTGTCTAGAATAGAAGAAATAATCTTTCTAACTCCTGAACACATCTCTGGAGATTTATGTCAGTTTTGCAAGTGTTACATATTCCGGACGAGCGGCTTCGCAAAGTTGCTAAACCGGTAGAAGAAGTGAATGCAGAAATTCAGCGTATCGTCGATGATATGTTCGAGACGATGTACGCGGAAGAAGGTATTGGCCTGGCGGCAACCCAGGTTGATATCCATCAACGTATCATTGTTATTGATGTTTCGGAAAACCGTGACGAACGGCTGGTGTTAATCAATCCGGAGCTTTTAGAAAAAAGCGGCGAAACAGGCATTGAAGAAGGTTGCCTGTCGATCCCTGAACAACGTGCTTTAGTGCCACGCGCAGAGAAAGTTAAAATTCGCGCCCTGGACCGCGACGGTAAACCATTTGAACTGGAAGCAGACGGTCTGTTAGCCATCTGTATTCAGCATGAGATGGATCACCTGGTCGGCAAACTGTTTATGGATTATCTGTCACCGCTGAAACAACAACGTATTCGTCAGAAAGTTGAAAAACTGGATCGTCTGAAAGCCCGGGCTTAAGGATAAGAATTAACGTGTCAGAATCACTACGTATTATTTTTGCGGGTACACCTGACTTTGCAGCGCGTCATCTCGACGCGCTGTTGTCTTCTGGTCATAACGTCGTTGGCGTGTTCACCCAGCCAGACCGACCGGCAGGACGCGGTAAAAAACTGATGCCCAGCCCGGTTAAAGTTCTGGCTGAGGAAAAAGGTCTGCCCGTTTTTCAACCTGTTTCCCTGCGTCCACAAGAAAACCAGCAACTGGTCGCCGACCTGCAGGCTGATGTTATGGTCGTCGTCGCCTATGGTTTAATTCTGCCGAAAGGTGTGCTGGAGATGCCGCGTCTTGGCTGTATCAACGTTCATGGTTCACTGCTGCCACGCTGGCGCGGTGCTGCACCAATCCAACGCTCACTATGGGCGGGTGATGCAGAAACTGGTGTGACCATTATGCAAATGGATGTTGGTTTAGACACCGGTGACATGCTCTATAAGCTCTCCTGCCCGATTACTGCAGAAGATACCAGTGGTACGCTGTACGACAAGCTGGCAGAGCTTGGCCCACAAGGGCTTATCACCACATTGAAACAACTGGCAGACGGCACGGCGAAACCAGAAGTTCAGGACGAAACTCTTGTCACTTACGCCGAAAAGTTGAGTAAAGAAGAAGCGCGTATTGACTGGTCGCTTTCGGCAGCGCAGCTTGAACGCTGCATTCGCGCTTTCAATCCATGGCCAATGAGCTGGCTGGAAATTGAGGGACAGCCGGTTAAAGTCTGGAAAGCGTCGGTCATTGATACGGCAACCAACGCTGCCCCAGGAACGATCCTTGAAGCCAACAAACAAGGCATTCAGGTTGCGACGGGTGATGGCATCCTGAAGCTGCTCTCGTTACAACCTGCGGGTAAGAAAGCAATGAGCGCGCAAGACCTCCTGAATTCTCGTCGGGAATGGTTTGTTCCGGGCAACCGTCTGGTCTGATAGTCCACTCTTCTAAGCCCGGTCTTGCCGGGCATTTTTATTTTATATTTATGAAAAAACAACGTAATTTACGTAGTATGGCGGCACAGGCCGTTGAACAAGTCGTCGAGCAAGGGCAATCATTAAGCAACATTCTGCCACCGCTCCAGCAAAAAGTTTCCGATAAAGACAAAGCACTTCTTCAGGAGTTGTGCTTTGGCGTACTGCGTACGCTCTCACAGTTAGACTGGCTGATTAATAAGTTAATGGCCCGTCCGATGACCGGCAAGCAGCGGACCGTGCATTACTTGATTATGGTTGGTTTGTATCAACTGCTTTATACCCGTATTCCACCTCATGCCGCGCTGGCTGAAACGGTTGAAGGCGCTGTCGCAATTAAGCGCCCTCAACTTAAAGGGTTGATTAACGGTGTGTTACGCCAGTTCCAACGTCAGCAAGAAGAGTTATTAGCCGAGTTTAATGCCAGTGATGCACGTTATCTGCATCCTTCCTGGTTACTGAAGCGTCTGCAAAAAGCGTACCCAGAGCATTGGCAATCTATCGTTGAAGCCAATAACCAGCGTCCGCCAATGTGGCTGCGCGTTAATCGTACGCATCATTCCCGCGACAGCTGGCTTGCATTGCTGGATGAAGCAGGAATGAAAGGTTTCCCGCATGCGGATTACCCTGATGCTGTACGGCTGGAAACACCTGCACCTGTTCATGTGCTACCAGGTTTTGAAGAAGGATGGGTTACCGTTCAGGATGCATCAGCACAAGGTTGCATGGCCTGGCTTGCGCCACAAAACGGTGAACACATTCTGGATCTTTGCGCTGCCCCCGGCGGTAAAACAACGCATATCCTTGAGGTGGCACCAGAAGCGCAGGTTGTTGCGGTTGATATTGACGAACAGCGCCTCTCTCGCGTTTACGACAATTTAAAACGCCTTGGTATGAAGGCGACCGTGAAACAAGGTGATGGCCGCTACCCTTCCCAATGGTGTGGCGAGCAACAGTTTGATCGCATTTTATTAGATGCGCCTTGTTCAGCAACCGGTGTGATTCGTCGCCATCCGGATATTAAATGGTTACGCCGCGATCGCGATATCCCTGAACTCGCGCAGTTGCAGTCTGAAATTCTCGACGCCATCTGGCCGCATTTAAAATCCGGTGGAACCCTGGTCTATGCCACCTGTTCAGTGTTACCGGAAGAGAATAGCCAACAAATTAAAGCCTTTCTGCAACGCACAGAAGATGCAATGCTTTGCGAAACCGGAACACCAGAACAACCAGGTAAGCAAAATCTGCCTGGTGCCGAAGAGGGCGACGGCTTCTTTTACGCTAAGCTAATCAAAAAGTGATGAGATAACGGGTCGCGACTGATGAAAATTATCATTCTGGGTGCCGGCCAGGTTGGCGGCACACTGGCGGAAAACCTGGTTGGCGAGAACAACGATATTACTGTTGTCGATACCAACGGTGAGCGTCTGCGGACCTTGCAGGATAAATTTGACCTGCGGGTCGTGCAGGGGCATGGCTCTCATCCACGCGTATTGCGGGAGGCAGGTGCCGACGACGCCGATATGCTGGTTGCTGTAACCAGTTCAGATGAAACCAATATGGTTGCCTGCCAGGTAGCCTACTCACTTTTCAACACTCCTAATCGCATCGCTCGTATCCGCTCACCAGACTACGTGCGCGATGCTGATAAGCTATTTCATTCAGATGCCGTACCGATTGATCATCTGATCGCACCAGAACAGTTGGTTATCGATAATATATACCGACTGATTGAGTATCCCGGCGCATTGCAGGTGGTGAACTTCGCTGAGGGTAAAGTCAGCCTGGCTGTGGTTAAAGCCTATTATGGCGGCCCGCTGATTGGTAATGCACTTTCGACCATGCGCGAACATATGCCGCATATCGATACCCGCGTGGCGGCCATTTTCCGCCACGATCGCCCCATTCGTCCGCAAGGTTCGACCATTGTTGAAGCGGGTGATGAAGTGTTCTTTATTGCCGCTTCACAGCATATCCGCGCTGTGATGAGTGAATTGCAACGTCTGGAAAAACCGTATAAGCGGATCATGCTGGTTGGTGGCGGTAATATCGGTGCAGGTCTGGCGCGTCGTCTGGAAAAAGATTACAGCGTCAAACTCATCGAGCGTAATCAGCAGCGCGCTGCCGAACTGGCGGAAAAGCTGCAGAATACGATCGTCTTTTTTGGTGATGCATCGGATCAGGAACTGCTGGCTGAAGAGCACATCGATCAGGTTGATCTGTTTATTGCCGTCACCAACGATGACGAGGCCAATATCATGTCCGCCATGCTCGCCAAACGCATGGGCGCGAAAAAGGTGATGGTATTGATCCAGCGTCGCGCTTATGTGGATCTGGTTCAGGGGAGCGTGATCGATATTGCGATTTCACCGCAACAAGCAACCATCTCTGCGTTGCTTAGTCACGTGCGAAAAGCCGATATTGTTGGTGTTTCCTCATTGCGCCGCGGTGTTGCAGAAGCTATTGAAGCCGTTGCTCACGGTGATGAAAGCACCTCACGCGTTGTCGGCAGAGTCATTGATGAAATCAAGCTACCGCCAGGAACGATTATTGGTGCTGTGGTGCGCGGCAATGATGTGATGATTGCTAATGACAATCTGCGCATTGAGCAAGGCGATCACGTAATTATGTTCCTCACAGATAAAAAGTTTATTACCGACGTCGAAAGACTCTTCCAGCCAAGTCCATTCTTTTTGTAATTAATAAGGCGTCTTATGACGCCTTATTATTTCCCTTTGATTCTCAAGGATTAATTAAATTCATTCCTGGCAGGAAAATGGCTTAACATTTGTTAGACTTATGGTTGTCGGCTTCATAGGGAGAATAACATGAGCATTATTAAAGAATTTCGCGAATTTGCGATGCGCGGAAACGTAGTGGATTTGGCGGTGGGTGTCATTATCGGAGCGGCATTCGGAAAGATTGTCTCTTCACTGGTTGCCGATATCATCATGCCACCGTTGGGCTTATTAATTGGCGGGATCGACTTTAAACAGTTTGCTGTCACGCTACGCGATGCGCAGGGGGATATCCCTGCTGTCGTTATGCATTACGGTGTCTTCATTCAAAACGTCTTTGATTTTCTGATTGTGGCCTTTGCCATCTTCATGGCAATTAAGCTAATCAACAAACTGAATCGTAAGAAAGAAGAACCGGCAGCCGCGCCAGCGCCAACTAAAGAAGAAGTATTACTGACAGAAATTCGTGATTTGCTGAAAGAGCAGAATAACCGCTCTTAAAAAGCCCCTGAAAGCAGAAGGCCAGTGGTAAAAAAGTGATTTACTTTCTTGCCACTGGCCTCCCAGTTTCCCCGATTGCCATGTTTTCCTTTTCGCATGTAACTACCTTTCCCCTTCTTATTTTTCTCTACACGCTGTCGGAATAAAGGATCATGTAGCAATGCTTCAATCGCATTATCTTTTATCTGTCCTTTAGTATGCTGATATCGGCTCATAAAAACTCCAGTTGGTTATTTAACGGCGCGAGTGTAATCCCGCCAGTGCAAAAAATCAACAACCACTCTTAATGCCACTCGCCCCTTGTTCAAGGGCTTCAAGAATCGAGCAATAAACACTGCTATGAGCGGTCCCACAGCAAGCATCGTTAAGGCGTTGCAAGGAACGCTGCATACTCTGCAACTCGGCTATCCGTGCTTCCACTTCCTGTAATCTTTCCTGCACAATGCCTTTTGACTCCTGACAGGTATGGTGCTCAGGATCGATACGGATCGACAGCAACTCGCGGATCGACTCCAGACTGAAACCAAGTTGTCTGGCATGGCGGATAAATTTCAATCGCTGGAGATCGCTTTCGGTATACAGGCGAAACCCACCTTCGGTACGTACTTCATGCTCCATCATCTGCTGCTTTTCGTAATAACGAATCGTGTCGGGTGTTACTTCCGCCATTTTTGCCAGCTCACCAATGCGATACATACATACTCCACTAGTTATCGTTGATTTTATTCAACAACTTGTCAGCATAATCGCCGCGTAAAAAATCGGTACTCAATCCTGCTTGTCGCAGCTTTAACTCCAGTAATGACAATCGACGACTAATCTCTTGATATTGCGGATCATCGTGACGGATACCTTCGAGGATATCCATAAGATGAATTGCTTCCCTCCGCTGCTCAAGTTCTGGCGGTAAGCAACCGGCATTCTTCAACAAGCGATACCCCGCACGTAATTCAGGTGGCACGTGTGAATCATCATCCAGAATCAATGGCTCGCCACTTCCCGGAAGATTATCAAACTCACCTTTGGATTGTGCCTCAGTAATATGACGCTCTGCCCACTGGTCAAGTAACCACATAAATACTCCAGGGGATGAACAAAAAGAGTACAGCTATTGTAGATAAGTGGGGATACTACGGGTATAAAAAAACCCGCCGGGGCGGGTTTTTTTACGTTGCTTCAGATTACTCTGCAGCAGCTTCTGCTTTCTCTGAACGATCAACCAGCTCGATGTAAGCCATCGGCGCGTTATCGCCTGCACGGAAGCCACACTTCAGAATACGAGTGTAACCACCGGCACGGCTCGCGAAACGCGGGCCCAGTTCGTTAAACAGTTTTGCCACGATCTCGTTATCACGAGTACGGGCGAATGCCAGACGACGATTAGCAACGCTATCAGTCTTGGCAAGAGTAATCAGCGGCTCAACTACGCGGCGCAGCTCTTTCGCTTTAGGCAGAGTCGTCTTGATGATTTCATGACGAACCAGTGAACCTGCCATATTGCGGAACATAGCCTGGCGATGGCTGCTGTTGCGGTTCAGTTGACGACCACTCTTACGATGGCGCATGACCTTATCCTTCTCAGTAAAACCTTAACCTGTGATCCGGTTACTCGTCAGCGATGCTTGCCGGTGGCCAGTTTTCCAGGCGCATGCCCAGAGACAGTCCACGGGAAGCCAGCACGTCTTTAATCTCAGTAAGAGATTTTTTACCAAGGTTAGGCGTTTTAAGGAGCTCAACCTCGGTACGCTGTACCAGATCACCGATATAGTGGATAGCTTCTGCTTTAAGGCAGTTAGCAGAGCGGACAGTCAATTCCAGATCGTCAACAGGGCGCAGCAGGATCGGATCGAACTCTGGTTTCTCTTCTTTCACTTCAGGCTGACGTACATCACGTAAGTCAACGAAAGCTTCCAGTTGTTCAGCCAGAATGGTTGCCGCACGACGAATCGCCTCTTCAGGATCGATTGTGCCGTTGGTTTCCATTTCGATGACCAGCTTGTCCAGGTCGGTACGCTGTTCTACACGCGCTGCTTCAACATTGTAGGCAATACGCTCCACAGGGCTGTAGCATGCGTCGACCAGCAGACGGCCGATTGGGCGCTCATCTTCTTCCGAATGAATTCGGGTAGAAGCCGGCACATAACCACGACCGCGCTGAACTTTGATACGCATGCTAATAGACGCGTTCTCATCGGTCAGGTGGCAGATCACGTGCTGCGGCTTGACGATTTCGACATCACCGTCGTGGGTGATATCGGCTGCAGTCACAGGGCCAATGCCAGATTTATTCAAGGTAAGAATAACTTCATCTTTGCCCTGAACTCTCACCGCCAGCCCTTTCAGGTTGAGCAGGATTTCCAGGATATCTTCCTGAACGCCTTCTTTGGTGCTGTACTCATGTAGTACACCATCAATCTCAACCTCGGTCACCGCGCAACCCGGCATCGATGAGAGCAGAATACGGCGCAGTGCGTTACCCAGAGTATGGCCAAAGCCACGCTCTAAAGGCTCAAGGGTCACCTTGGCGTGCGTCGAACTCACTTGCTCGATATCAACCAGGCGCGGTTTTAGAAACTCTGTCACAGAACCCTGCATTGTGTCCTCTCTTTGGTACTAAGCTTTACTTGGAGTAAAGCTCGACGATCAGGTGTTCGTTAATGTCCGCAGACAGATCAGAACGCTCCGGCTTACGCTTAAACGTACCTTCCATCTTGCCAGCATCAACTTCCAGCCAGGTTGGCTTTTCACGCTGCTCAGCCAGCTCCAGAGCGGCTTTCACGCGAGACTGCTTCTTCGCTTTCTCACGAATGCTTACAACGTCATTCGGACTAACCTGATAAGAAGCGATGTTAACAACACGACCGTTTACCATAATTGCTTTATGGCTAACCAGCTGACGTGCTTCTGCACGAGTGGCACCGAAGCCCATACGGTATACAACGTTGTCCAGACGACCTTCCAGCAGAGCCAACAGGTTTTCACCGGTGTTGCCTTTCAGACGTGCTGCTTCTTTGTAGTAGTTACGGAACTGACGCTCCAGCACACCATAGATACGGCGAACTTTTTGCTTTTCACGCAACTGCACACCATAGTCAGACAGACGCGGTTTACGCGCACCGTGCTGGCCAGGAGCTTGTTCAATTTTACACTTGGTATCGATCGCGCGAACGCCAGACTTAAGGAATAAGTCGGTGCCCTCACGACGGCTCAGCTTGAGCTTAGGACCCAAATATCTTGCCATTTTCTTTCTCCAACAAACCTGGAAAACGAGGCGTTATACGCGACGTTTTTTCGGCGGACGACAACCGTTATGAGGGATCGGAGTCACATCAGTAATGTTAGTGATGCGGAAACCTGCGGCGTTCAGAGCACGAATAGTAGATTCGCGGCCTGGACCCGGACCTTTAACCATAACTTCCAGATTCTTGATGCCGTATTCTTTCACGGCGTCAGCGCAACGCTCTGCTGCAACCTGAGCTGCAAACGGAGTGGATTTGCGAGAACCACGGAAACCGGAACCACCGGCTGTTGCCCAACCCAACGCGTTACCCTGACGATCAGTGATAGTCACGATGGTGTTGTTGAAAGAAGCATGGATATGAGCCACGCCGTCAGAGACTTGTTTTCTTACACGTTTACGTGCACGAATTGGTGCCTTTGCCATTATTCAATCACCCCGATTATTTCTTGATCGGTTTGCGCGGACCCTTACGGGTACGTGCGTTGGTCTTGGTACGCTGACCGCGAACCGGGAGACCACGACGATGACGCAAACCGCGATAGCAACCAAGATCCATCAGGCGCTTGATGCTCATGCTGATTTCACGGCGCAGATCACCTTCAACGACAAATTTGGCAACTTCGTCACGCAGCGTGTCGATTTGTCCTTCAGACAGCTCACTGATCTTAACATCTTCAGCGATACCCGCTGCAGCCAGGATGGCTTTAGAACGGGTCTTGCCGACGCCATAAATCGAAGTTAATGCGATTACGGCATGCTTATGATCAGGAATGTTAATGCCTGCTATACGGGCCACTATGCACTCCTACTATTTAATATGTACGTTCCATGCTGAAAAGCCCGTTTTCAGGATACTCAAATGGAAACGCACAGACATACAAAAGATTGGCTGGCTAATCTAGCCAGCTCAACCCAACTTTGCAAGAAAAATATGCGAAAAAATCAGCCTTGGCGCTGTTTATGCTTCGGCTCGGCACTGCAAATCACACGGATGACACCATCACGCTTAACGATTTTGCAGTTACGGCATAATTTCTTGACGGAAGCACGAACTTTCATTTTTACTCTCCGTAACTTCTCGGGCGACCAATTATCGGCCGTAGCCTTTCAGGTTCGCCTTCTTCAATGCAGACTCATACTGACTGGACATCATCAGAGTTTGCACTTGAGCCATAAAGTCCATAATCACGACAACAACGATAAGCAGTGAGGTCCCACCGAAGTAGAACGGTACTTTCATTGCATCACGCATGAACTCCGGGATCAGGCAGATAAAGGTAATGTACAGCGCACCAACCAAGGTCAGGCGGGTCATTACTTTATCGATATACTTCGCCGTTTGCTCTCCCGGACGAATTCCTGGTACAAATGCACCGGACTTCTTCAGGTTATCTGCTGTTTCACGCGGGTTGAAAACCAACGCCGTGTAGAAGAAACAGAAGAAGATGATTGCAGACGCATAGAGTAACACATAAAGCGGTTGCCCAGGCTGCAAATACAGCGAAATTGTTGTCAGCCAGTTCCAACCAGTACCGCCCCCGAACCATGACGCGATGGTCGCCGGGAACAGAATAATACTGGAAGCGAAGATTGCCGGGATTACCCCCGCCATATTCACTTTCAGCGGTAAATGTGTGCTCTGTGCAGCATAGACACGACGACCTTGCTGACGTTTCGCGTAGTTTACCACAATGCGGCGTTGACCACGCTCAACAAATACAACAAAGAACGTCACTGCAAATACTAATACTGCAACCAACAGCAACACGAGGAAGTGCAGGTCGCCTTGACGCGCTTGCTCGATAGTATGGGCAATGGCTGGCGGGAGTCCCGCGACAATACCGGCGAAGATAATGATTGAAATACCGTTGCCGATACCTCGTTCAGTAATCTGTTCGCCCAACCACATCAGGAACATGGTTCCTGTGACCAGACTTACAACAGCGGTGAAGTAGAATGCAAAGCCCGGGTTAATGACCAGGCCTTGCATACCAGGCATATTCGGCAGACCGGTAGCAATACCGATCGACTGGAATATTGCCAGCACCAGAGTACCGTAGCGGGTGTACTGGCTGATCTTACGACGACCAGACTCCCCTTCTTTCTTAATTTCTGCCAACGTTGGGTGAACCACCGTCAGCAGCTGGATAATGATCGATGCCGAAATATACGGCATGATCCCCAGAGCAAAGATAGAAGCACGGCTGAGAGCACCACCAGAGAACATGTTAAACATTTCAATGATGGTGCCTCGCTGTTGCTCAAGCAGTTTGGCAAGTACAGCGGCATCAATACCAGGGATCGGAATAAAAGAGCCAATACGGAACACAATCAGCGCACCGATAACAAACAACAGTCTGCGTTTCAGCTCGCCTAAGCCACCTTTGGCACTTTGAAAATCTAATCCCGGTTGTTTAGCCATCTGCTACTTATTCCTCGATTTTACCGCCAGCAGCTTCGATAGCAGCACGAGCGCCTTTAGTAACACGCAGGCCACGAACAGTTACCGGAGTAGTTACTTCGCCAGCCAGGATCACTTTCGCGAACTCGATCTGGATACCGATAATGTTAGCCGCTTTCAGCGTGTTCAGGTCTACAACACCGCCTTCTACTTTAGCCAGGTCAGACAGACGAACTTCGGCTGTAATCGCTGCTTTACGAGAAGTGAAGCCGAATTTCGGCAGACGACGGTACAGAGGCATCTGACCACCCTCGAAACCGCGACGTACGCCACCGCCAGAACGAGACTTCTGACCTTTGTGACCACGACCACCGGTTTTACCGAGGCCAGAACCGATACCACGACCCAGGCGTTTACCCGCCTTTTTGGAGCCTTCGGCCGGAGACAGAGTATTTAAACGCATCTCTTACTCCTCAACTTTAACCATGAAGGAAACCGCGTTGATCATACCGCGAATAGCAGGAGTATCCTCGCGCTCTACGGTGTGACCAATACGACGCAGACCCAGGCCAAGCAGCGTTGCCTTGTGTTTCGGCAGACGACCGATTGCACTGCGGGTTTGAGTAATTTTAATAGTCTTTGCCATGGTTTATTTCCCCAGAATTTCTTCAACGGATTTACCACGCTTGGCAGCGACCATTTCTGGAGAATTCATATTTTCCAGGCCATCGATAGTTGCACGAACCACGTTAATCGGGTTGGTGGAACCATACGCTTTAGCCAGAACGTTATGAACCCCAGCGACTTCCAGAACGGCGCGCATTGCACCACCGGCGATGATACCGGTACCTTCGGAAGCCGGCTGCATGAATACGCGAGAACCCGTATGAACACCTTTAACAGGGTGTTGCAGAGTGCCGTTATTCAGCGCGACGTTAATCATATTGCGACGGGCTTTTTCCATCGCTTTCTGGATCGCTGCTGGAACTTCACGCGCTTTACCGTAACCAAAACCAACGCGACCGTTACCATCGCCAACTACAGTCAGAGCTGTGAAGGAGAAAATACGACCACCTTTAACGGTTTTAGATACGCGGTTTACCGCGATCAGCTTTTCCTGCAGTTCGCCAGCTTGTTTTTCGATGTGAGCCATCTTACACCTCTACCTTAGAACTGAAGGCCAGCTTCACGGGCAGCATCTGCCAGTGCCTGGACACGACCATGATATTGGAACCCGGAACGGTCAAAGGATACATCTTTGATGCCTTTTTCCAGAGCGCGTTCAGCGACAGCTTTACCCACAGCTGCAGCCGCGTCTTTGTTACCGGTGTACTTCAGTTGTTCAGCGATAGCTTTTTCTACAGTAGAAGCAGCTACCAGAACTTCAGAACCGTTCGGTGCAATTACCTGTGCGTAAATGTGACGCGGGGTACGATGTACCACCAGGCGAGTTGCGCCCAGCTCCTGGAGCTTGCGGCGTGCGCGGGTCGCACGACGGATACGAGCAGATTTCTTATCCATAGTGTTACCTTACTTCTTCTTAGCCTCTTTGGTACGCACGACTTCGTCGGCGTAACGAACACCCTTGCCTTTGTAAGGCTCAGGACGACGGTAGGCGCGCAGATCCGCTGCAACCTGGCCGATCACCTGCTTATCAGCGCCTTTCAGCACGATTTCAGTCTGAGTCGGACATTCAGCAGTGATACCCGCAGGCAGCTGATGGTCAACAGGATGAGAGAAACCCAGAGACAGGTTAATCACATTGCCTTTAACCGCTGCACGGTAACCTACACCAACCAGCTGCAGCTTCTTAGTGAAGCCTTCGGTAACACCGATAACCATTGAGTTCAGCAGGGCACGCGCGGTACCAGCCTGTGCCCAACCGTCTGCGTAACCATCACGCGGACCGAAGGTCAGGGTATTATCTGCATGTTTAACTTCAACAGCATCGTTGAGAGTACGAGTCAGCTCGCCGTTTTTACCTTTGATCGTAATAACCTGACCGTTGATTTTTACGTCAACGCCGGCAGGAACAACGACCGGTGCTTTAGCAACACGAGACATTTTTTCCTCCGATTAGGCTACGTAGCAGATAATTTCGCCACCAAGACCAGCCTGGCGCGCTGCACGATCAGTCATAACACCTTTAGAGGTAGAAACAACTGCGATACCCAGACCCGCCATAACTTTCGGCAGCTCATCTTTACGTTTATAGATGCGCAGACCTGGGCGGCTGACACGCTGAATGCTTTCTACAACAGCTTTGCCCTGGAAATACTTCAGAGTAAGTTCCAGTTCAGGCTTGGTGTCGCCTTCAACTTTAAAATCTTCAATAAAACCTTCTTCCTTCAGCACGTTGGCGATTGCCACTTTCAGCTTGGAGGAAGGCATGGTGACCGCAGCTTTGTTCGCGGCCTGACCGTTACGGATACGGGTCAGCATATCCGCGATCGGATCTTGCATGCTCATCTGTCTTTACTCCCGTGATTCAATTGGTGACAATTACCAGCTAGCCTTTTTCAGACCCGGGATTTCACCGCGCATAGCGGCTTCACGGACCTTAATACGGCTCAACCCGAACTTCCGCAGGAAACCATGCGGACGACCTGTTTGACGGCAGCGGTTACGCTGACGAGACGGGCTGGAATCACGCGGCAGAGTCTGCAGCTTGAGAACAGCGTTCCAACGATCTTCGTCGGAAGCGTTCACATCAGAGATGATCGCTTTCAGTTCAGCGCGTTTCGCGAAGTATTTATCAGCTAAAGCTACGCGTTTTACTTCGCGTGCTTTCATTGATTGCTTAGCCATTTAGTAACCCTACCTTACTTGCGGAACGGGAAGTCAAAGGCAGCCAGCAGAGCGCGGCCTTCTTCGTCAGATTTCGCAGTAGTGGTAATGGTAATATCCAAACCACGAACGCGGTCGACTTTATCGTAGTCGATTTCTGGGAAGATGATCTGCTCACGGACACCCATGCTGTAGTTACCACGACCGTCGAAAGACTTAGCGGACAGGCCACGGAAGTCACGGATACGAGGTACAGCAATAGTGATCAGGCGCTCAAAGAACTCCCACATGCGTTCGCCACGCAGAGTTACTTTACAGCCGATCGGATAGCCCTGACGGATTTTGAAGCCTGCAACAGATTTGCGTGCTTTGGTGATCAGCGGTTTTTGACCGGAGATTGCTGCCAGGTCTGCTGCTGCGTTATCCAGCAGTTTTTTGTCAGCGATCGCTTCACCAACACCCATGTTCAGGGTGATCTTCTCGACCCGAGGGACTTGCATGACAGAATTGTAGTTAAACTCAGTCATGAGTTTTTTAACTACTTCGTCTTTGTAGTAATCATGCAGTTTCGCCATCGTACTACTCCAAATTACTTGATAGTTTCGCTGTTAGACTTGAAGAAACGGACTTTTTTACCGTCTTCGAATCTAAAGCCTACACGGTCAGCCTTGCCGGTTGCCGCATTGAAGATTGCTACGTTGGAAACCTGAATAGCGGCTTCTTTTTCAACGATGCCACCCGGTTGGTTCAGGGCCGGAACCGGCTTCTGATGTTTCTTAACCAGGTTGATACCTTCAACAATGACCTTGCCGGAAGACAGGACATTCTTAACTTTACCGCGTTTACCTTTATCTTTACCGGTTAACACGATAACTTCGTCATCACGACGGATTTTCGCTGCCATGATTCGCTCCTTAGAGTACTTCTGGTGCCAGAGAGATAATTTTCATGAACTTCTCACTACGAAGCTCACGAGTTACCGGCCCAAAAATACGCGTACCGATAGGCTGCTCGCTGTTGTTGTTCAGAAGAACACAAGCATTACCATCGAAGCGAATGACAGAACCGTCCGGGCGACGAACACCCTTCTTGGTGCGCACCACTACCGCCTTCAGCACATCACCTTTTTTGACCTTACCACGCGGAATTGCTTCTTTGATGGTGATCTTGATGATGTCGCCTACGCCTGCGTAGCGACGGTGCGAGCCACCCAGAACCTTGATACACATTACGCGACGTGCACCGGAGTTGTCGGCGACGTTCAGCATAGTCTGTTCTTGGATCATTTTAGTGCTCCGCTAATGTCAACTACTACTGAGACCCGAAAATCAGGTCGTTAAAAATCCCCATATCGAGGGCGCGGCATTATAACACCGCTTCAAGGATATGGGTAGAAAAAATAAACGGCTCATTTCTGAGCCGTTTATTCGTATCGAGAGAGTGTACTGTATTACAGAACCGCTTTCTCTACAACGCGAACCAGCGTCCAGGATTTAGTCTTGGACAGCGGACGGCATTCGCGG
This sequence comes from Escherichia sp. MOD1-EC4550, assembly GCF_963876935.1. Classification (NCBI taxonomy): domain Bacteria; kingdom Pseudomonadati; phylum Pseudomonadota; class Gammaproteobacteria; order Enterobacterales; family Enterobacteriaceae; genus Escherichia; species Escherichia sp. MOD1-EC4550. The sequence goes on along the minus strand of NZ_CAWNSE010000053.1, from coordinate 306,636 downwards.
ATTTCAACCACGTCACCGATACCGCATTCGTTGTTCTCGTCATGTACGTGCAGTTTGGTCGTACGCTTGATGAATTTACCGTAGATCGGGTGTTTCACAAAACGTTCGATAGCAACAACAATGGATTTCTCCATTTTGTCGCTAACAACGCGACCTTGCAGAGTACGGATTTTATCGGTCATTACGCACCCGCCTTCTCGTTCAGTAAAGTCTTAACGCGTGCGACATCGCGACGCACTTGCTTCAACAGGTGAGACTGTTGCAGCTGGCCACTTGCAGCCTGCATACGCAGGTTGAACTGCTCACGCAGCAGGTTCAGCAGCTCGGTGTTCAGCTCTTCAACGCTCTTCTCACGCAGCTCTTTTGCTTTCATTACATCACCGTCTTAGTTACAAAGGTGGTTTTAATCGGCAGTTTCGCTGCTGCCAGCTTGAATGCTTCACGGGCCAGCTCTTCCGGAACACCGTCCATTTCATACAGGACTTTACCCGGCTGAATCAAGGCAACCCAATACTCCACGTTACCTTTACCTTTACCCATACGCACTGCCAGCGGCTTTTCAGTGATCGGTTTGTCCGGGAACACACGGATCCAGATCTTACCTTGACGCTTAACTGCACGGGTCATAGCACGACGTGCTGCTTCGATCTGACGTGCAGTCAGACGACCACGGCCAACAGCTTTCAGACCGAAGCTGCCGAAGCTAACATCCGTACCCTGCGCCAGACCGCGGTTACGGCCTTTGTGCATTTTACGGAATTTTGTACGCTTTGGTTGTAACATCAGCGACGCTCCTTATTTACGGCCTTTACGCTGCTGCTTTTTAGGCTGAGCAGCCGGTTTTTCCGGTTGTTCAACAGCAGCCATACCACCCAGGATCTCGCCTTTGAAGATCCACACTTTAACGCCGATTACACCGTAAGTGGTGTGCGCTTCAGAGGTGTTGTAGTCGATGTCAGCACGCAGAGTGTGCAGCGGTACGCGACCTTCGCGGTACCATTCGGTACGTGCGATTTCCGCGCCGCCCAGACGGCCGCTAACTTCAACTTTAATACCTTTAGCGCCCAGACGCATTGCGTTCTGTACAGCACGCTTCATAGCACGACGGAACATAACGCGACGTTCCAGCTGAGAAGTGATGCTGTCAGCAACCAGTTTTGCGTCCAGTTCAGGCTTACGAACTTCGGCGATGTTGATCTGTGCAGGAACGCCAGCGATGTCCGCTACGACCTTACGCAGTTTTTCTACGTCTTCACCTTTTTTACCGATAACGATACCCGGGCGAGCAGTGTGAATGGTTACACGGATGCTCTTAGCCGGACGCTCGATAACGATACGAGATACGGACGCTTTAGCCAGTTCCTTAGTCAGGTACTGACGTACTTTAAAATCGCTGTCCAGGTTGTCAGCGAATTCTTTGGTGTTCGCAAACCAGGTAGAGTTCCATGGTTTTACAATACCCAGGCGAATACCATTAGGATGTACTTTCTGACCCATTGCTAGTCTCCAGAGTCTCAGCGATCGGACACAACCACAGTGATGTGGCTGGTGCGCTTCAGGATGCGATCTGCACGACCTTTTGCACGCGGCATAATGCGCTTCATGCTCGGGCCTTCGTCTACGAAAATTTTCGTAACTTTCAGATCGTCAATGTCAGCGCCATCGTTGTGTTCAGCGTTAGCAATGGCAGATTCCAGAACTTTCTTGACCAGTACAGCCGCTTTCTTGTTGGTGTAGGTCAAAATATCCAGAGCCTGCGACACTTTCTTACCGCGAATCAGGTCAGCAACAAGGCGAACCTTCTGAGCAGAAGAACGAGCATGGCGATGTTTAGCGATAGTTTCCATCTCTTCCTCCTACCTTATTTCTTCTTCGCTTTTTTATCAGCAGCGTGGCCGCGATAAGTACGAGTCGGTGCGAATTCACCCAGTTTGTGACCGACCATTTCGTCGGTTACAAATACCGGAACGTGCTGACGACCATTATGGACAGCGATGGTCAAACCGATCATGTTAGGAAAGATCGTTGAACGACGGGACCAAGTGCGCAGGGGCTTCTTGTCTCCGCTTTCCACCGCTTTCTCTACCTTCTTCAGCAAGTGCAGGTCAATAAAAGGACCTTTCTTGAGAGAACGTGGCATGGCTTATCCTCTAAAATTATTTGCTACGGCGACGTACGATGAATTTATCAGTACGCTTGTTGCTGCGGGTCTTCTTACCTTTGGTCTGAACGCCCCACGGAGTTACCGGGTGCTTACCAAAGTTACGACCTTCACCACCACCATGTGGGTGGTCTACCGGGTTCATCGCGGTACCGCGAACGGTCGGACGAACACCACGCCAGCGTGCAGCACCTGCTTTACCCAGAACGCGCAGCATATGCTCAGCATTGCCAACTTCGCCCAGAGTTGCACGGCAGTCTGCTTCTACTTTACGCATTTCACCAGAACGCAGACGCAGGGTGACATAAGCACCATCACGAGCAACGATCTGAACGTAAGTACCAGCGGAACGTGCCAGCTGACCGCCTTTACCTGGTTTCATTTCTACGTTATGAACAGTAGAACCAACCGGGATGTTGCGCATCGGCAGGGTGTTACCTGGTTTGATTGCAGCATCAACGCCAGACTGAATCTGGTCGCCAGCTTTCAGGCCTTTAGGGGCCAGGATGTAACGGCGTTCACCGTCTTTGTACAGAACCAACGCGATGTTCGCGGAACGGTTCGGATCGTACTCAAGACGTTCAACAACTGCCGGGATACCGTCTTTGTTGCGTTTGAAGTCAACAATACGGTAAGCCTGCTTGTGGCCACCACCGATATGACGAGTGGTGATACGGCCATTGTTGTTACGACCACCGGATTTGCTGTTTTTTTCCAGCAACGGAGCAAAAGGTTTGCCCTTGTGCAGCTCAGGGTTAACCACTTTAACAACGTGGCGACGACCCGGAGATGTCGGTTTACATTTAACAACTGCCATTGTATTACTCCTCCGACTTACTCAGCGCCGCCAACGAAGTCCAGATTCTGGCCTTCTTTCAGGGTGACGTAAGCTTTTTTCCAGTCGCTACGACGACCGATACGCTGTCCGTGACGTTTAACTTTCCCTTTAACTACCAGGGTGTTAACGACTTCGACTTCGACTTCAAACAGTTTCTGCACAGCAGCTTTGATTTCTGCTTTGGTCGCGTCTTTAGCAACTTTGAGTACGATGGTGTTGGATTTTTCCATCGCAGTAGACGCTTTTTCAGAAACGTGCGGTGCACGCAGCACCTTCAGCAGACGTTCTTCACGAATCATGCCAGCATCTCCTCAACTTGCTTAACAGCATCAGCAGTCATTACGACTTTGTCGAAGGCGATCAGGCTAACCGGGTCGATACCAGTTGCATCGCGTACGTCAACCTTGTGCAGGTTGCGCGCAGCCAGGAACAGGTTTTCGTCCAGCTCACCGGTGATGATCAGCACATCTTCCAGAGCCATGTCTTTCAGTTTCTGTGCCAGCAGCTTAGTTTTCGGCGCTTCTACAGAGAACTTCTCGACAACGATCAGACGATCCTGACGTACCAGTTCGGACAGGATGCTTTTCAGCGCGCCGCGGTACATCTTCTTGTTAACTTTTTGACTGTGGTCCTGCGGACGAGCAGCAAAGGTCACGCCACCAGAACGCCAGATCGGGCTCTTGATAGAACCAGAACGCGCACGGCCGGTGCCTTTCTGGCGCCACGGTTTTTTACCGGAACCAGTTACTTCAGCACGAGTCTTCTGAGCACGAGTACCCTGACGAGCACCAGCTGCATAAGCAACAACAACCTGGTGAACCAGCGCTTCGTTGAAATCACGACCGAAGGTAGTTTCGGAAACAGTCAGCGCGCTCTGCGCGTCTTTCAATACTAATTCCATTGCTATCTCCTTACGCCTTCACAGCTGGTTTAACGATCAGGTCGCTACCGGTTGCACCCGGGACAGCACCTTTAACCAGCAGCAGGTTGCGCTCAGCGTCAACGCGTACTACGTCAAGGCTCTGAACGGTTACACGTTCGTTACCCATCTGACCTGCCATTTTCTTGCCTTTGAACACTTTGCCCGGAGTCTGGTTCTGACCGATAGAACCCGGAACGCGGTGAGACAAGGAGTTACCGTGAGTAGCGTCCTGGGTACGGAAGTTCCAGCGCTTAACGGTACCTGCGAAACCTTTACCTTTAGAGGTGCCAGTTACGTCAACTTTTTTAACGTCAGCAAACAGTTCAACGCTAATGCTCTGACCTACAGTGAACTCTTCGCCTTCAGCCAAGCGGAATTCCCACAGACCACGGCCAGCTTCTACGCCAGCTTTAGCGAAGTGGCCAGCTTCAGGCTTGGTCACACGGTTAGCTTTTTTAGCACCGGTGGTCACCTGAATAGCACGGTAGCCATCGTTAGCCAGGTCTTTAACCTGAGTAACGCGGTTTGCTTCAACTTCGATTACGGTTACTGGGATAGAAACGCCGTCTTCTGTGAAGATACGGGTCATACCCACTTTTTTACCGACTAAACCAATCATTGTTTCAACCTCTCAATCGCTCAATGACCTGATTAACCCAGGCTGATCTGCACGTCTACACCGGCAGCCAGATCCAGACGCATCAGAGCATCAACGGTTTTCTCGGTTGGCTCAACGATGTCAACCAGACGCAAGTGAGTACGGATTTCGTACTGATCGCGCGCGTCTTTGTTGACGTGCGGGGAGATCAGAACAGTGAAGCGCTCTTTGCGTGTCGGCAGCGGGATCGGACCACGGACCTGCGCACCAGTGCGCTTGGCAGTCTCGACGATTTCCGCGGTTGCTTGATCGATCAGACGATGATCAAACGCTTTCAGGCGGATACGGATTCTTTGGTTCTGCATGAGACCAGAGCTCCAATTATTTTATAAACGAAAATGATTACTCCTCAGACCCATTACGATTGATGGGAGAGTGTAACCGTTCTTACGTAGCTCCCCGATTGGGAGCATTGTTAGGTAGCCAAATTCGGCTAACTGAGGTTCAGATTGAACCTGCTGTCAACTACGACAAGCCCGCGCATTATACGCAAATCTGAGCCAGACGCAAGCATCGGGTAGAAATTAATCGCAACGCGCAGATTGCGAGCTGTATTCCACGAAATTTGTAAGGTTGTGAAGATAGCGTTTTTCACCGGAACCAGGTTAACAAATCAGCGATTTCTCCGTTGCTGAGCATCCGGAGTTATTCGATGGTGATACTCCAATTACAGAGGATGTTTTATGGACGCTACCCTTCCCTTTCTGATTTTGTACGCTTGTTTATCAGCCCTACTTTTTTTCTGGGATGCAAAGCATGGCTTGTTACCTGACAGATTTACGTGCCCGTTACTCTGGTCAGGTCTTTTGTTCTATCAGGTTTGTAATCCTGACGGTTTAGCCGATGCGTTATGGGGGGCGATTATTGGTTACGGCACATTCGCTGTCATTTACTGGGGGTATCGCATACTGCGTCATAAAGAAGGATTAGGCTATGGTGATGTGAAGTTTCTCGCCGCCCTTGGTGCCTGGCATACATGGACCTTCTTGCCACGACTGGTTTTCCTTGCTGCCTCATTCGCTTGCGGAGCCGTAGTTATTGGTCTGCTCATGAGAGGAAAAGAGTCATTAAAAAACCCGCTGCCGTTTGGGCCATTTCTGGCGGCTGCGGGTTTCGTTGTAGGCTGGGATAGTTTGCTGGCAGGCCGTTAATCTTTAACTTTTATTTGTGATTGCAGGTAATTTTGTAAACCGATTTTACCGATGAGATCCAGCTCAGTTTCGAGCCAGTCAATATGACCTTCTTCATCGGCAAGGATCTCGATCATCATATCACGGCTAACATAGTCATGAACGCTGTCGGCATACGCGATAGCCTCACGGAGATCCTTCGCGCCTTCCAGTTCTAATCGCAGGTCGGATTGCAGCATCTCCTCGACATCTTCACCAATCCCCAGTTTGCCTAAATCCTGTAAGTTAGGGATTCCTTCTAAAAACAAAATACGCTCGATATATTTATCAGCGTGTTTCATCTCATCAATAGATTCATGGTATTCGACGTCATTGAGACGCATCAGGCCCCAGTTTTTAAACATCCGGGCATGGAGAAAATACTGATTGATTGCGACAAGCTCATTTCCCAATAGTTTATTGAGATAATTTATGATTTTAACATCACCTTTCATTTTATAATCCCTCCGCTTCCACTATTAGAGCGTAGATGGGGCTAGCGGGATGTCAAAAAATAAGCGTGGGCTTCAGGCAATCTCTTTAAATTCTGGCATCTGCATCAACTCGTCCTGCATCACTTCGCGCGCGGCGCGAATGCACTTACCGCATTGATTTCCCACAGGAATAAACTTACGCAATTGTTGGAAAGATTGCGGATGAAACTGACGGACTGCCTGGCGAATTTTTTTGTCACTTACACCATTACACAAACAAACGTACATGATTGCTCCCGTTCAAATTCTGTGCAAAGTGTAAATGAGAATGGTTATGATTACAATAGCACAGTTTAATTTGCGCCATAGTTCAGCGAGTGAAATTACGACTAAATATTTCGAGCTCAAATTACGGGCAGCAAAAAGGGCGCCGAAGCGCCCTTTTTAATTCGAAACTAATTAACGTGTAATTAGCCCAGAACTTTAGCAACAACGCCCGCGCCAACGGTACGGCCGCCTTCACGGATTGCGAAACGCAGACCGTCGTCCATCGCGATCGGGTGGATCAGGGTAACAACCATTTTGATGTTGTCGCCCGGCATTACCATCTCTACGCCTTCCGGCAGTTCGATGGTACCAGTCACGTCAGTAGTACGGAAGTAGAACTGCGGACGGTAGCCTTTGAAGAACGGAGTATGACGGCCGCCTTCATCTTTGGACAGAATGTACACTTCAGATTCGAACTTGGTGTGCGGCTTGATGGTGCCCGGCTTAGCCAGTACCTGACCACGTTCGATTTCTTCACGTTTGATACCACGCAGCAGAACACCTACGTTCTCACCAGCACGGCCTTCGTCCAGCAGTTTGCGGAACATTTCAACGCCAGTACAGGTAGACTTCTGAGTCTCTTTGATACCAACGATTTCAACTTCTTCACCAACTTTGATGATACCGCGTTCTACACGACCGGTAACTACGGTACCACGACCGGAGATGGAGAATACGTCTTCGATCGGCAGCAGGAACGGCTTGTCAATCGCACGCTCTGGTTCCGGAATGTAAGAATCCAGGAAGCCAGCCAGTTCCAGGATTTTCGCTTCCCACTCTGCGTCGCCTTCCAGCGCTTTCAGAGCAGAACCACGAACGATCGGAGTGTCGTCGCCCGGGAAGTCGTACTGAGACAGAAGTTCACGAACTTCCATTTCAACCAGTTCCAGCAGCTCTTCGTCATCAACCATGTCGCATTTGTTCAGAAACACGATGATGTACGGAACGCCTACCTGACGACCCAGCAGGATGTGCTCACGAGTCTGCGGCATCGGGCCGTCAGTCGCAGCAACTACCAGGATCGCGCCGTCCATCTGAGCAGCACCGGTGATCATGTTTTTAACATAGTCGGCGTGCCCCGGGCAGTCTACGTGTGCGTAGTGACGGGTCGGGGTGTCATATTCAACGTGAGAAGTGTTGATGGTGATACCACGAGCTTTTTCTTCCGGCGCGTTATCGATCTGGTCGAATGCACGAGCAGCACCGCCGTAGGTTTTAGCCAGTACGGTGGTGATTGCAGCGGTCAGAGTAGTTTTACCGTGGTCAACGTGGCCGATAGTACCAACGTTAACGTGCGGTTTTGTACGTTCAAATTTTTCTTTAGACACGGCTATATTCCTTACTATAGTGCTCTCCCCTTCAGGAGAGAGCACGGGACTTTGGTATTAACCCTTAGGCTTATTTACCACGGGCTTCAATTACGGCCTGAGCAACGTTACTCGGCGCTTCATCATACTTCAGGAATTCCATGGTGTATGATGCACGACCTTTGGTCAGAGAACGCAGCTGAGTTGCATATCCGAACATTTCAGACAGCGGTACTTCAGCGTGGATCTTAACGCCAGTAACTTCAGATTCCTGACCTTTGAGCATACCACGACGACGGCTCAAGTCACCGATAACGTCACCGGTGTTCTCTTCCGGAGTTTCTACTTCAACCTTCATGATCGGCTCAAGCAGAACTGGTTTCGCTTTCTTAAAGCCTTCTTTAAAGGCGATAGAAGCTGCCAGTTTAAACGCCAGTTCAGAGGAGTCAACGTCATGGTAAGAACCGAAGTGCAGACGAATACCCATGTCTACTACCGGGTAGCCTGCCAGCGGACCTGCTTTCAGCTGTTCCTGGATACCTTTATCAACGGCCGGGATGTATTCGCCAGGGATTACACCACCTTTAATGTCGTTGATGAACTCGTAGCCTTTCGGGTTTGAACCCGGCTCCAGCGGGTACATGTCGATAACAACATGACCATACTGACCACGACCACCAGACTGTTTCGCGTGTTTACCTTCAACATCGGTAACTTTCTGGCGGATAGTTTCACGGTAAGCAACCTGCGGTTTACCTACGTTCGCTTCAACGTTGAATTCACGCTTCATACGGTCAACGATGATGTCGAGGTGCAGTTCGCCCATACCCGCGATGATGGTCTGGTTAGATTCTTCGTCAGTCCATACACGGAAAGACGGGTCTTCTTTAGCCAGACGGCCCAGAGCCAGACCCATTTTTTCCTGGTCAGCTTTGGTTTTCGGTTCAACTGCGATGGAGATTACCGGCTCAGGGAATTCCATACGTTCCAGAATGATCGGCGCATCCGGGTCACACAGGGTGTCACCAGTGGTTACGTCTTTCAGACCGATAGCAGCAGCGATGTCGCCCGCGCGAACTTCTTTGATCTCTTCACGTTTGTTAGCGTGCATCTGAACGATACGACCGAAACGCTCACGTGCAGCTTTCACGGAGTTCAGTACGGTATCACCAGAGTTAACCACACCGGAGTACACACGGAAGAAGGTCAGGTTACCAACAAACGGGTCGGTAGCGATTTTGAACGCCAGTGCAGAGAACGGCTCGTCATCACTTGCGTGACGTTCAGCCGGAGTATCTTTACCGTCGTCCAGGATACCGTTGATCGCAGGTACGTCAACCGGGGATGGCAGGTAATCAATTACCGCATCCAGCATCGCCTGAACACCTTTGTTCTTGAACGCAGAACCACAGGTTACCAGGATGATTTCGTTGTTCAGAACGCGCTGACGCAGAGCACCTTTAATCTCTTCTTCAGTCAGTTCTTCACCACCCAGGTATTTTTCCATCAGCTCTTCAGAAGCTTCAGCTGCGGATTCGATCAGGTTCTGGTGCCATTCGTTAGCCAGTTCAACCATGTCTGCCGGGATATCTTCGTATTCGAAGGTTACGCCCTGGTCAGCGTCGTTCCAGTTGATAGCTTTCATTTTCACCAGGTCAACAACACCGGTGAAATGTTCTTCAGCACCAATCGCCAGCTGCAGCGGAACCGGGTTCGCGCCCAGACGGGTTTTGATCTGGTTAACAACTTTCAGGAAGTTCGCACCCATGCGGTCCATTTTGTTAACGAACGCAATGCGCGGAACTTTATATTTGTTTGCCTGACGCCATACGGTTTCAGACTGCGGCTGAACACCACCAACTGCGCAGTAAACCATTACCGCACCATCGAGAACACGCATGGAACGTTCTACTTCGATTGTGAAGTCAACGTGCCCCGGGGTGTCGATGATGTTGATGCGATGCGGCTCATACTGCTTAGCCATACCAGACCAGAATGCAGTAGTTGCAGCGGAAGTGATGGTAATACCACGTTCCTGCTCCTGCTCCATCCAGTCCATGGTTGCAGCGCCGTCATGAACTTCACCGATTTTATGGTTTACACCGGTGTAGAACAGAATACGTTCGGTAGTAGTGGTTTTACCGGCGTCGATGTGCGCACTGATACCGATGTTACGGTAGCGTGCGATGGGTGTTGTACGAGCCATTTGTTTCCTCGTTTATCTTTTAGGCGTTCAATTTAAGTAGCCCAAAGCGGGCTGCTTACTGGAAGCGCCCGCCTGGTGACTAAAACTCCGAAGGGATTACCAACGGTAGTGTGCGAACGCCTTGTTGGCTTCGGCCATACGGTGAACGTCTTCACGTTTCTTAACTGCAGTACCTTTGTTTTCTGCAGCATCAGAAAGTTCGTTCGCCAGGCGCAGAGCCATGGATTTATCACCGCGTTTACGAGCAGCTTCAACGATCCAACGCATTGCCAGAGCATTACGACGAACCGGACGGACTTCAACTGGTACCTGATAAGTAGAACCACCAACGCGGCGAGACTTAACTTCTACAGTCGGGCGCACGTTTTCGAGAGCTACTTCGAATGCTTCCAGTTCAGATTTACCAGAGCGCTGAGCCAGGGTCTCCAGCGCGCTGTATACGATAGATTCAGCAGTAGATTTTTTACCATCTACCATCAGGATATTTACAAATTTAGCCAGCAGTTCTGATCCGAACTTCGGATCCGGCAGAATTTTACGCTGACCAATGACGCGACGACGTGGCATGGAAATACTCCGTTGTTAATTCAGGATTGTCCAAAACTCTACGAGTTTAGTTTGACATTTAAGTTAAAACGTTTGGCCTTACTTAACGGAGAACCATTAAGCCTTAGGACGCTTCACGCCATACTTGGAACGAGCCTGCTTACGGTCTTTAACGCCGGAGCAGTCAAGCGCACCACGTACGGTGTGGTAACGAACACCCGGGAGGTCTTTAACACGACCGCCACGGATCAGGATCACGGAGTGCTCCTGCAGGTTGTGACCTTCACCACCGATGTAGGAAGTCACTTCGAAACCGTTAGTCAGACGAACACGGCATACTTTACGCAGCGCGGAGTTCGGTTTTTTAGGAGTGGTAGTATATACACGAGTACATACGCCACGTTTTTGCGGGCATGCTTCCAGCGCAGGCACGTTGCTTTTCGCAACTTTGCGAGCACGTGGTTTGCGTACCAGCTGGTTAACTGTTGCCATTAAATAGCTCCTGGTTTTAGCTTTTGCTTCGTAAACACGTAATAAAACGTCCTCACACAATATGAGGACGCCGAATTTTAGGGCGATGCCGAAAAGGTGTCAAGAAATATACAACGATCCCGCCATCACCAGGCCATCTGGCTGGAGTGCTTAACCGTAAGTCTGACGAAATCAGTATAGTCAATAGGGATGATGTCGTTCGAAATTTGACCAGTCAAACCGCGGGCAATAAGGTCTTCGTTAAGGGCATAGACCTTAATGGGGGCATTACGCAGGCTTTCAAGGTAGCGGTTACCGTCAACTGCGGCAGTTACGCCATCTTGCAATAACAGCAGTTCGTCGCCCTCACTGAGCAGACGCAGCAGCGCAGCAAAATCCGTCAGCCAGGGTGAACGATGTAATGTGTGCAGCATAAACGCCTCAAAACCTCAAAATAACATCGTAGTTGGCGAGTTCGCGGCGTAAGGCATCTGCTTCGAGCGGCGTGGCTTCGACAACAAAGGGGGTCTGCGGATCTAACCCGCGTTCGCGCAGTGAAGCCGCACAAACCCAGCACTGTTCAATGTCGTACAGACCCAACAATTTAAAAGTGGCAATGTAATCACGCGCCAGCACTGCATCGGGCTTTTGTCCTGGCAACAGCTGAAAAACGCCATCAGCAATAAAGAAGACAGCCAGATCGTCAGTTAATGCGGAAGTTGCCAGTAAAGCATCTAAACCTTCCCGGCCTGCAGCGGTACCATGAGGCGCAGTAGAAAAAACAAACGCAATTCGTTTCATCAGAACTGTACCACCCTGTCACAGGTCAGCGAGGCTTCCGCCAGCGCGCCAAGTCCACTTAAGGTAAATCCCGGCTGAAGGTTTGACGAAGCCAATCGCAGCCTTCCTGCTTCAGTTTCATCGACGATACCGCGGCGTAACGCTGCCGCTACGCAGATATTCAGCGCCACACCATGTTGCGCATTCAGTTGTTGCCAGCCGCGCACAAGGTCAAATTCGTCGCTTGCCGGTGAGGTCAATTGGTTAGCGTTATAGACCCCTTCCCGATAGAAAAAGACGCTGCTTAGTTCATGGCCTTCTGCTATCAGCGCCTGCGCAAACTGAAAAGCACTACTCGCCTGTTGCGTACCGTATGCTGGTCCGGTCACCACGATGGCAAAACGCATTACTTATCTTGCCCCTGGAAATCACCGCTCTTGAACTGGCGGATGTAGAGATAGACAGTGTGTTTGGAGATGTTCAGGCGGTCAGCAACCTGGTTGATCGCATCTTTAATATCGAAGATCCCTTTCTCGTAGAGATTTAGCACGATCTGACGATTTTTGGCGTTATTAGAAACATTGCGATCGGCATTCACTTCTTCGATGGTGAACTCCAGCGTTTGGGTAACCAGATCTTCAACAGAAGAGGCAAAGTTGACGCTTGAACCGACATCCGGGGTTTCTGGCGGCACAAAAGTGCTCATAATCTGCGAGAAGGGAACATCAAGATTCATATTGATGCACAGCAGACCAATTACACGCTGTTCGCGGTTACGAATCGCGATAGTCAGGGACTTCATTAATACGCCGCTTTTGGCGCGAGTAAAGTAGCATTTAGAAACGCTGCTATCCGCTCCCGTCATATCGTGCAGCATACGTAGCGCCAGGTCGGTAATTGGCGAACCAATCTTCCGGCCTGTATGTTCACCGTTAGCAATGCGTATGGCTGAACATTTTAGATCCTGCAAAGAGTGCAAAACGATTTCACAGTGGGAGCCAATAAGCATCGCTAACCCGTCCACCACCGCTTCGTAGGATTTCAGAATATCAAAATCGGTCTGGTCGAAAGGACGTTGATCCAGTAAATCCAACTCACTGGTTTCGTTGGTTAAAAGCGACCTGGACATGAAAAAAAACACTCCTTTTCAGGAGCCTGTCGTTAACTTTTCAGGGCAGGCTCATTAATGATGCGGGTAACTAAATTAATACAGCGGAGGTTCCGCTTTCCAGCACTAATTATATCCGGCCTGTAATAAAAAAACCGCCGCCTGGTCAGGCGGCGGTTCTTAATGCTTATTTTTTAGCAGAGTCTGCGGCTTTCGCATCAGCTTCCGGCTTTGCATCAGCCTTCGGCGCTGGTTTCACATCCAGCAGCTCTACGTCAAACACCAGGGTAGAATTCGGTGGGATCCCCGGAACACCCGCTTTGCCGTAAGCCAGTTCTGGTGGAATAACCAGTTTGATCTTACCGCCTTTCTTGATGTTCTTCAGACCTTCTGTCCAACCCGGAATAACACCGTCCAGACGGAAAGAGAGCGGTTCACCACGGGTGTAAGAGTTGTCGAACTCTTTACCGTCGATCAGCGTACCCTTGTAGTTCACTACAACAGTATCGCTGTCTTTCGGTGCTTCGCCTTTACCGGCTTCTACTACCTGATAAACCAGACCAGTTGAAGAGGTTTTAACACCTTTCTCTTTGGCAAATTTCTCGCGGTACTCTTTACCTTTCGCTTCGTTATCAGCCGCGTCTTTTTCCATCTTCGCCTGAGCAGAAGACTTCACGCGTGCTTCGAACGCTTGCAGAGTCTGTTCGATCTCTTGATCGGAGAGTTTGCTCTTATCAGCAAATGCATCCTGAACACCCGCGATCAGCTGATCTTTATCCAGTTTGATGCCCAGTTTTTCTTGTTCTTTTAGAGAGTTTTCCATGTAACGACCCAGCGAAGCACCCAGCGCATAAGCTGATTTCTGATCGTCATTTTTGAACGCTGCTTTGCTGTCAGCAGTTGTCGCAGGTTTTGCAGCTTCAGCAGCAAAAGTGATTGGTGCATGCAGGGCAACGGCCATTGTGGTCGCCAGCAGCGTTACTTTAAACAGTGATTTCATCCATATCTCCAGGATCGGGGCATCTCACCCCAGGGTTAACTATTATCAGAAGGGTACTATAAAGCGTTGTCGAACAAATCTACATACAGACACGCCCTATTATCATCTATTTTCAGACTCTTTTTGTTTAAATTAGTTTCGATGACCGCGAAATGAGTGCTGTCTCAGGCAGCAAAGTTAAGTAGAATCCGCGGCGACCATTCGACAAAAGAGGTGAATCATGCAGGATTTATCATTGGAAACACGCCTGGCAGAGCTGGAGAGCCGACTGGCTTTTCAGGAAATCACCATTGAAGAACTGAACGTCACGGTGACCGCTCATGAAATGGAGATGGCGAAACTGCGCGATCATCTGCGTCTGCTGACCGAGAAGCTAAAAGCCAGCCAGCCGTCGAACATCGCGTCGCAGGCTGAAGAAACGCCACCGCCACATTATTGAGGCGTAAAAAAAGCGGGGATTCCCCGCTTTTTTGTCACTTTTTCGGTATTAGTGGCAACCGCAACCGCCGTTACCTTTACCGCCGCAGCAGCCTTCGCCACCGTGTTCATGACCGTGATCGTGGCCATGACCACCGCAGCAACCGTCGTGGTCGTGATCGTGGTGATGATCGTGCGCACCGTGAACGTGGCCATGAGCCAGCTCTTCTTCAGTCGCTTCGCGAATCGCCACAACTTCAACGTTGAATTTCAGGTTCTGACCGGCCAGCATGTGGTTACCATCAACCACGACGTGATCGTCTTCAACCGCAGTGATTTCAACCGGTACCGGACCCTGGTCGGTTTCAGCCAGGAAACGCATACCAACCTGCAGTTCATCAACGCCCATAAATACGTCTTTAGGAACGCGCTGCACCAGGTTTTCGTCGTATTGACCATAAGCGTCGTTCGCACCAACAGCGACATCAAATTTGTCGCCAACTTCATGACCTTCCAGCGCCGTTTCCAGGCCAGAGATCAGGGAACCGTGACCATGCAGGTAGTCCAGCGGCGCACTCACCGGAGACTCATCAACCAACACACCGTCTTCTGTACGTACCTGATAGGCCAGGCTGACCACCAGGTCTTTTGCTACTTTCATGATATCTCCTGAGCATGGGAAGAATAGTGGCGCAGATTGTAGCGGAATTCTGCAGCCGTGTACTCACTAGCTTAAAAAATCTCGGCGCATATCGCTAGTCCGGATGAAAAATCCCGATCACTTGCTCATCTTTGCGAACGTGATCGCGGGCTTCTTTGTCTGCTTCTCGCATCTGATGTCCGCACTTAACACATTCAACAATATCAATATTATTTTCGCGCCACATCGCCATTGAATCCTGCGCCTGACAGGCCGGGCATTTTGCGCCCGCAATAAAACGTTTTCGGATTGCCATCTTTACCCTCTACTCAAATTCATCCCAGCCGTCCAGCTGGCGTCGTTCTTGTTGCATTTCACGCTGGAAAATCTCTTCCAGTTCGCGTCGGGCTTCCCTGGCGCGAGAAATTTGTACGGTATCGGCATGCATTGGGATGAGCTCCCGCAACATCCGCATATCCAGGCGGCGAAAATGCAGTTGCGCCCGCTGCGCCTGATGTGGATGCATGCCAAGCGTGACCAGCGTCTTGCGCCCCAGCTCTAACGCACTGGAGAATGTTTCACGAGAAAACTGCGTCACCCCTGCCTGTAATAACTCATGCGCCTCCACACGTCCGCGCGCTCGCGCAAGAATATGTAAATGCGGAAAGTGCTGTTGGCATATTTCCACCAGCTTCATGGTGTCTTCCGGCTCGTTACAGGTAATGACGATAGACTCAGCGGCCTCTGCACCCGCAGAACGTAAAAGATCTACCTGCGTGGCGTCGCCGTAATAAACTTTGTAGCCATATTTGCGCATCAGGTTAACAGCACTGATATCCCGCTCCAGCACAGTAATGCGCATTTTATTTGCCATCAGCAAACGACCAATCACCTGACCAAAACGTCCGAAGCCCACGACTATGACCTGGGGTTTATCATCGTTGACCCACGGTTTTTCGTCTTCTTCTTCCGGTCCGTTAAACTGGCGGGATAGCCATTTATCCACCAGCTTCATCAGCAGCGGCGTGGTCATCATGGAAAGTGTCACCGTCACCAGCAATAGCGCCATCTGGTCGCCCTGGAATAAGCGTTGTGAAGAAGCGGTAGAAAAGAGGACAAAGGCAAACTCGCCGCCCTGACTCAACACGCCAGCAAACTGCATCCGCTCTGAGCTACGCACGCCATACAGCCGCGCCAGCAAATACAGCACGAGAATTTTCACCGCCACCAGCACAACCACGCTTATCACTACCCACAACAGATGGGTATAAAGCACCCCGAGATTGAGCGACATGCCGACAGAGATAAAAAACAGTCCGAGCAGCAGGCCTTTGAAGGGATCGATAGCCGTTTCCAGTTCATGGCGATATTCACTTTCCGCCAGCAGCACGCCCGCAATAAACGTACCGAGCGCCATCGACAACCCCAGCGCATCCATAAACAATGCGGAACCCAACACCAGCAGCAGCGTCGCGGCGGTGAACACTTCCCGCACACCAGAAGCGGCAATAAAACGGAATACCGGACGCAGTAAATAGCGCCCACCAATCAGCATGCCAACAAACGCCAGCACCTTCATGCCGATCTTCATCCAGTCAAAATGTTCATCTGCCGATCCCGCCAGCAGCGGTACTAACGCTAGCGCCGGGATCACCGCCAGATCCTGAAACAGCAAAACCGAAAAACCTAGCTGTCCAGATTCGCTGCGATTCATCCCTTTCTCACGCATCAGTTGCAACGCCATTGCAGTGGAAGACATCGCAAGGCCAATGCCACCGACCACCGCCGCCTGCCAGGCGAAATCCGTCAGCATCAATAATCCCGCCAGCAATGCCGCGCTTAACAGCACCTGTGCCGCGCCTACGCCAAAAATCGAACGCCGCAGTTGCCAAAGCTTGGAGGGATTCAACTCAAGGCCGATGATAAACATCAGGAACACCACGCCGAGTTCCGAAAAGTGGAGGATCTCATCGACGTCGCTAATAAACCCTAGCCCCCACGGGCCAATAGCAATCCCTGCCAGCAAATATCCCAACACAGCGCCAATACCCAGCCGCGATGCCAACGGCACCGCAGCCACCGCCGCGAAGAGAAACAGCACTCCTGCGAGTAAAAAATCGGAACCTTCCATCAGCAGCCTCCTGGAGACAGCGGATTTGCCAGCCAGTCACCGTAGGCTCTGGCGTGACCCGCCAGCTCCTGTGCGCTTTGCCGTCTCGCCCAGTAAATAATGATGGGACTTAGCCAATGCATCCGGCACATCCCCGCCGCCAGTTCAAAGGGGCGCAGAACATCACTCATCGGGTAGCGATTCAACGCGTCATAACGGTAAGCACTTTCCGGCTCGCCGGTGGTAATCACGCTACGCCAGTACTTTCCCGCCAGTTGGTTTCCCCCCGGTCCGCTGGCAAAACCACGGCTTAATACCCGGTCCAGCCACTCTTTCAGTAGCGCCGGGCAGCTATAGGTATAAAGAGGATGCTGAAAGACAATCACCTCATGCTCGCGCAGTAATGCCTGCTCACGGGGGATATCAATAAAAAAGTCGGGGTAGTGCGCGTAAAGGTCGTGCACGGTAACATTGCTGAGCTGCGTGGCCGGTTTAAGCAGTACCCGGTTTGCCACCGAGTCCTGAGATTCCGGATGGGCATACAGCAGCAAAACTTTCGCTGGCTGAGACATCATCCCCCTCCCGGTATGGTTTTTGTGTATAGTCGCTGTTTTGGGCTACCATTGCGCCCGGTGCGGCAGCTCGCCCATACATTACATTATCATAATGATAAGTTAACATAGTCTGAACATACGGCGCCTTATGATTGTTTTCTCCTCGTTACAAATTCGTCGCGGCGTGCGCGTCCTGCTGGATAATGCCACCGCCACCATCAACCCCGGGCAGAAAGTCGGCCTGGTCGGTAAAAACGGCTGTGGTAAATCTACCCTGCTGGCATTGCTGAAAAATGAAATCAGCGCCGACGGCGGCAGCTACACCTTTCCAGGAAGCTGGCAACTGGCGTGGGTGAATCAGGAAACACCAGCGCTACCTCAAGCGGCGCTGGAATATGTCATTGACGGCGACCGTGAATATCGTCAACTGGAAGCGCAGCTACACGACGCCAACGAACGTAACGACGGGCACGCCATTGCGACCATTCATGGCAAGCTGGATGCTATTGACGCATGGAGTATTCGCTCCCGCGCCGCCAGCCTGCTGCACGGCCTCGGTTTCAGCAATGAACAACTGGAGCGCCCGGTAAGTGATTTCTCCGGTGGCTGGCGTATGCGTCTCAACCTCGCCCAGGCGCTGATTTGCCGTTCAGACTTGCTGCTGCTCGACGAACCGACCAACCACCTCGATCTCGATGCTGTTATCTGGCTGGAAAAATGGCTGAAGAGCTATCAGGGCACGCTGATCCTGATCTCCCACGACCGAGACTTCCTCGATCCGATCGTTGATAAAATTATTCATATCGAACAGCAAAACATGTTCGAGTACACCGGCAACTACAGCTCGTTTGAAGTGCAGCGTGCTACCCGTCTGGCACAGCAACAGGCGATGTATGAAAGCCAGCAAGAGCGCGTGGCACATCTGCAAAGTTATATCGACCGTTTCCGTGCCAAAGCCACCAAAGCGAAGCAGGCCCAGAGCCGTATTAAGATGCTCGAGCGTATGGAGTTGATTGCCCCCGCGCACGTCGACAACCCGTTCCGTTTTAGCTTCCGCGCGCCGGAAAGCCTGCCTAATCCGTTGTTGAAAATGGAAAAGGTCAGCGCAGGTTATGGCGATCGCATTATTCTCGACTCGATTAAACTGAATCTGGTGCCGGGTTCGCGCATTGGTCTGTTAGGCCGCAATGGCGCGGGTAAATCGACATTAATCAAACTGTTAGCCGGAGAACTTGCGCCTGTCAGCGGTGAAATTGGCCTGGCGAAAGGGATCAAACTAGGTTACTTCGCCCAGCATCAACTTGAATACCTGCGCGCCGACGAATCGCCTATTCAACATCTGGCACGTTTAGCGCCGCAGGAACTAGAACAAAAACTACGTGATTACCTCGGTGGCTTTGGTTTCCAGGGCGATAAAGTGACGGAAGAAACGCGCCGTTTCTCCGGTGGGGAAAAAGCCCGCCTGGTGCTGGCATTAATCGTCTGGCAGCGTCCGAATCTACTGCTGCTCGACGAACCGACTAACCACCTTGACCTCGACATGCGCCAGGCACTGACTGAAGCGTTGATCGAGTTTGAAGGCGCATTGGTTGTCGTTTCGCACGACCGCCATTTGTTGCGTTCCACCACTGACGATCTCTATCTGGTTCACGATCGTAAAGTCGAACCGTTCGACGGCGATCTGGAAGATTATCAACAGTGGTTGAGCGACGTTCAAAAGCAGGAAAACCAGACCGACGACGCGCCAAAAGAGAACGCGAACAGCGCCCAGGCACGTAAAGACCAGAAGCGTCGGGAAGCGGAGCTGCGTGCGCAAACCCAGCCACTGCGTAAAGAAATCGCCCGTCTGGAAAAAGAGATGGAGAAGCTGAACGCGCAACTGGCGCAGGCGGAAGAGAAACTCGGCGACAGCGAACTGTACGATCAAAGCCGTAAAGCGGAGTTGACCGCCTGCCTGCAACAGCAAGCCAGCGCCAAATCCGGCCTGGAAGAGTGCGAAATGGCGTGGCTGGAAGCCCAGGAGCAGCTTGAGCAGATGCTGCTGGAAGGCCAAAGCAACTGATGGCGCAGATAACGACGGCCGATGCCAATGAATTCAGCAGCAGTGCTGAATTCACCCCTATGCGCGGCTTTAGCAATTGTCATCTGCAAACCATGCTGCCGCGTCTGTTTCGTCGCAAGGTGAAATTCACCCCGCACTGGCAGCGACTGGAGTTGCCCGACGGCGATTTTGTCGATCTCGCATGGAGTGAAGACCCTGCCCAGGCGAAACAGAAACCGCGTTTAGTGGTGTTTCACGGGCTGGAGGGCAGCCTCAATAGCCCTTACGCCCACGGTCTGGTCGAGGCGGCGCAAAAACGCGGCTGGCTGGGCGTGGTGATGCATTTTCGCGGATGCAGCGGTGAACCAAACCGTATGCACCGCATTTACCATTCGGGCGAAACCGAAGACGCCAGCTGGTTTTTACGCTGGCTGCAGCGCGAATTTGGACATGCGCCAACGGCTGCCGTCGGCTATTCGCTCGGCGGTAATATGCTCGCCTGTTTGCTGGCAAAAGAAGGTAATAACCTCCCGATTGATGCAGCGGTAATTGTCTCCGCGCCATTTATGCTGGAAGCCTGTAGCTATCATATGGAAAAGGGCTTTTCCCGCATTTATCAGCGTTACTTGCTGAACCTGTTAAAAGCCAATGCCGCGCGCAAGCTGGCAGCCTACCCCGGAACACTGCCGATTAATCTCGCGCAGTTAAAATCGGTACGTCGCATCCGTGAATTTGACGATCTCATCACCGCCAGAATTCACGGCTACGCTGACGCTATCGACTATTATCGTCAGTGTAGCGCCATGCCGATGCTGAACCGGATCGCCAAACCGACGCTGATTATTCACGCCAAAGACGATCCGTTTATGGATCATCAGGTGATCCCGAAACCGGAAAGTCTCCCCCCGCAGGTGGAGTATCAACTGACTGAACATGGCGGTCATGTTGGCTTTATTGGCGGTACATTACTTCATCCGCAAATGTGGCTGGAGTCACGCATTCCTGACTGGTTAACAACGTATCTGGAGGCGAAATCATGTTGATTCCGTGGCAAGACCTCTCTCCCGAAACGCTGGAAAATTTAATTGAAAGCTTTGTGTTACGTGAAGGCACCGATTATGGTGAACATGAGCGTACACTTGAAC
Source organism: Escherichia sp. MOD1-EC4550 (assembly GCF_963876935.1). Taxonomy (NCBI): domain Bacteria; kingdom Pseudomonadati; phylum Pseudomonadota; class Gammaproteobacteria; order Enterobacterales; family Enterobacteriaceae; genus Escherichia; species Escherichia sp. MOD1-EC4550. The sequence goes on along the minus strand of NZ_CAWNSE010000053.1, from coordinate 285,802 downwards.
AGAAAGTCGCCGACGTCAAACGCCAGCTACAGTGCGGAGAAGCGGTGCTGGTATGGTCGGAGCTGCACGAAACGGTCAATATCATGCCGCGCAGTCAGTTTCGCGAATAACCTGCAACCGTCGGCGGACGAGATAATAATGATAGCTAAGTCATGGAGTTACTATGTCTGCCAAACATCCGGTCATTGCGGTAACAGGATCCAGCGGCGCGGGGACCACCACCACCAGCCTCGCGTTTCGTAAAATATTCGCGCAGTTAAATCTGCATGCAGCTGAGGTGGAAGGCGACAGTTTTCACCGTTACACCCGCCCGGAAATGGACATGGCGATCCGCAAAGCGCGCGACGCCGGGCGGCATATCAGCTACTTCGGCCCCGAAGCGAACGACTTCGGCCTGCTGGAACAAACCTTCATTGAATACGGTCAGAGCGGCAAAGGGAAATCTCGCAAATATCTGCATACCTACGACGAAGCCGTACCCTGGAATCAGGTACCGGGAACATTCACCCCCTGGCAACCTTTACCAGAACCCACTGATGTACTGTTTTATGAAGGTTTACACGGCGGCGTAGTCACGCCACAGCATAACGTTGCGCAGCATGTGGACTTACTGGTCGGCGTGGTGCCTATCGTTAACCTTGAGTGGATTCAAAAACTGATCCGCGACACCAGCGAGCGCGGGCACTCACGAGAAGCAGTGATGGACTCAGTAGTGCGTTCAATGGAAGACTATATCAACTACATCACACCGCAGTTTTCCCGCACCCATCTTAACTTCCAGCGCGTTCCCACCGTCGACACTTCAAACCCGTTCGCGGCAAAAGGTATCCCGTCGCTGGATGAAAGCTTTGTGGTGATCCATTTTCGTAATCTGGAAGGGATCGATTTCCCCTGGCTGCTGGCGATGTTGCAAGGCTCATTCATTTCCCACATCAATACGTTAGTGGTGCCCGGCGGCAAAATGGGTCTGGCAATGGAATTAATTATGCTGCCGCTGGTGCAACGATTGATGGAAGGAAAGAAAATCGAGTAACTCTGCTATTACGCCGGATAAAATACTATCCGGCTTCACAACGGGATAGTTAAATCACGCGCCAACCACTTCATACGAGTGAGTAATATTCACCGCTTTTTCCAGCATCAACGCCACTGAACAATATTTCTCAGCAGAGAGATCAACCGCACGCGCAACCGCTGCGTCTTTCAGGTCGCGACCGGTGACGATAAAATGCAGATTAATGTGCGTAAACAGGCGTGGTGCCTCTTCGCGGCGTTCAGAGGTCAATTTTACTTCACAATCGACCACATCCTGACGCCCTTTTTGCAGGATAGATACCACATCAATCGCGCTACAGCCACCCGCCGCCATCAACACCATTTCCATCGGACTTGGTGCTTTATCGCCTGAGTTGCCGTCCATTAAAATCTGATGACCAGAGGCGGATTCGCCCAGAAAAGTTAACCCTTCGACCCACTTCACTCGCGCTTGCATTTTTGCTACTCCACTGCGTCAATTTTCCTGACAGAGTACGCGTACTAACCAAATCGCGCAACGGAAGGCGACCTGGGTCATGCTGAAGCGAGACACCAGGAGACACAAAGCGAAAGCTATGCTAAAACAGTCAGGATGCTACAGTAATACATTGATGTACTGCATGTATGCAAAGGACGTCACATTACCGTGCAGTACAGTTGATAGCCCCTTCCCAGGTAGCGGGAAGCATATTTCGGCAATCCAGAGACAGCGGCGTTATCTGGCTCTGGAGAAAGCTTATAACAGAGGATAACCGCGCATGGTGCTTGGCAAACCGCAAACAGACCCGACTCTCGAATGGTTCTTGTCTCATTGCCACATTCATAAGTACCCATCCAAGAGCACGCTTATTCACCAGGGTGAAAAAGCGGAAACGCTGTACTACATCGTTAAAGGCTCTGTGGCAGTGCTGATCAAAGATGAAGAGGGTAAAGAAATGATCCTCTCCTATCTGAATCAGGGTGATTTTATTGGCGAACTGGGCCTGTTTGAAGAGGGCCAGGAACGTAGCGCATGGGTACGTGCGAAAACCGCCTGTGAAGTGGCTGAAATTTCGTACAAAAAATTTCGCCAATTGATTCAGGTAAACCCGGACATTCTGATGCGTCTGTCTGCACAGATGGCGCGTCGTCTGCAAGTCACTTCAGAGAAAGTGGGCAACCTGGCGTTCCTCGACGTGACGGGCCGCATTGCACAGACTCTGCTGAACCTGGCAAAACAACCAGACGCTATGACTCACCCGGACGGTATGCAAATCAAAATTACCCGTCAGGAAATCGGTCAGATTGTCGGCTGTTCTCGTGAAACCGTGGGACGCATTCTGAAGATGCTGGAAGATCAGAACCTGATCTCCGCACACGGTAAAACCATCGTCGTTTACGGCACTCGTTAATCCCGTCGGAGTGGCGCGTTACCTGGTAGCGCGCCATTTTGTTTCCCCCGATGTGGCGCAGACTGATTTATCACCCCGATATCAACTATGCACTTCGACAAACGCTGGTGCTATGTTTGCCCGTGGCCGTTGGGTTAATGCTTGGCGAATTACGATTCGGTCTGCTCTTCTCCCTCGTTCCTGCCTGTTGCAATATTGCGGGCCTTGATACGCCTCATAAACGTTTTTTCAAACGCTTAATCATTGGTGCGTCGCTGTTTGCCACCTGTAGCTTACTGACACAGCTGCTACTGGTAAAAGATGTTCCCCTGCCCTTTTTGCTGACCGGATTAACGCTGGTACTTGGCGTCACTGCTGAGCTGGGGCCATTGCACGCAAAATTGCTTCCCGCATCGCTGCTCGCCGCCATTTTTACCCTCAGTCTGGCGGGATACATGCCGGTCTGGGAACCATTGCTCATCTATGCGTTGGGCACTCTCTGGTACGGATTGTTTAACTGGTTTTGGTTCTGGATCTGGCGCGAACAACCGCTGCGCGAGTCACTAAGTCTGCTGTACCGCGAACTGGCAGATTATTGTGAAGCCAAATACAGCCTGCTTACCCAGCACACCGACCCTGAAAAAGCGCTGCCGCCGCTGCTGGTGCGCCAGCAAAAAGCGGTCGATCTAATTACCCAGTGCTATCAGCAAATGCATATGCTTTCCGCGCAAAATAATACTGATTACAAGCGGATGCTGCGTATTTTCCAGGAGGCGCTGGATTTACAGGAACATATTTCGGTCAGTTTGCATCAGCCGGAAGAGGTGCAAAAGCTGGTCGAGCGTAGCCATGCGGAAGAAGTTATCCGCTGGAATGCGCAAACCGTCGCCGCTCGCCTGCGCGTGCTGGCTGATGACATTCTTTACCATCGCCTGCCAACGCGTTTTACGATGGAAAAGCAAATTGGCGCACTGGAAAAAATCGCCCGCCAGCATCCGGATAATCCGGTTGGGCAATTCTGCTACTGGCATTTCAGCCGCATCGCCCGCGTGCTGCGCACCCAAAAACCGCTCTATGCCCGTGACTTACTGGCCGATAAACAGCGGCGAATGCCGTTACTTCCGGCGCTGAAAAGTTATCTGTCACTAAAGTCTCCGGCGCTACGCAATGCCGGACGACTCAGTGTGATGTTAAGCGTTGCCAGCCTGATGGGCACCGCGCTGCATCTGCCGAAGTCGTACTGGATCCTGATGACGGTATTGCTGGTGACACAAAATGGCTATGGCGCAACCCGTCTGAGGATTGTGAATCGCTCCGTGGGAACCGTGGTCGGGTTAATCATTGCGGGCGTGGCGCTGCACTTTAAAATTCCCGAAGGTTACACCCTGACGTTGATGCTGATTACCACCCTCGCCAGCTACCTGATATTGCGCAAAAACTACGGCTGGGCGACGGTCGGTTTTACTATTACCGCAGTGTATACCCTGCAACTATTGTGGTTGAACGGCGAGCAATACATCCTTCCGCGTCTTATCGATACCATTATTGGTTGTTTAATTGCTTTCGGCGGTACTGTCTGGCTGTGGCCGCAGTGGCAGAGCGGGTTATTGCGTAAAAACGCCCATGACGCTTTAGAAGCCTATCAGGAAGCGATTCGCTTGATTCTTAGCGAGGATCCGCAACCTACGCCACTGGCCTGGCAGCGAATGCGGGTAAATCAGGCACATAACACTCTGTATAACTCATTGAATCAGGCGATGCAGGAACCGGCGTTTAACAGCCATTATCTGGCAGATATGAAACTGTGGGTAACGCACAGCCAGTTTATTGTTGAGCATATTAATGCCATGACCACGCTGGCACGGGAACACCGGGCATTGCCACCTGAACTGGCACAAGAGTATTTACAGTCTTGTGAAATCGCCATTCAGCGTTGTCAGCAGCGACTGGAATATGACGAACCGGGGAGTTCTGGCGATGCCAATATCATGGATTCGCCGGAGATGCAGCCGCACGAAGGCGCGGCAGGTACGCTGGAGCAGCATCTACAGCGGGTTATTGGTCATCTGAACACCATGCACACCATTTCGTCGATGGCATGGCGTCAGCGACCGCATCACGGGATTTGGCTGAGTCGCAAGTTGCGGGATTCGAAGGCGTAATACAGGCTAAACCATCGGATACAGCGTTCGCGCCGCATCCGACATCTTTTGCCTGATGCGTCTTATTTACGCCCCAATCACCTTCGCCACCGCGTGGGCGAAACGTTGCATCCCTTCATCGATATCCGCATCTTCCACCACCAGCGACGGTGCAAAACGCATCACATCCGGTCCGGCATTCAGCACCATTACGCCAGCCTCTGCGCCCGCATACAGGAAATCACGCGCCCGACCTTTGTACTGTGGTTTCAGCTCTGCGCCAATCAACAGCCCCATACCGCGAATATCGCTAAACACATCGTACTGCTGATCGATCTTCTGCAGATGGTCAACAAAACGCTGGCGTTTCGCCTGAATGCCTTCCAGCACTTCAGGGGTATTGATGATATCAAACGCCGCCCCCGCTACTGCACAGGCCAGAGGATTACCGCCGTAGGTGGAACCGTGAGAACCAGGATGAAACGCAGAAGCAATTTCCGCCGTGGTCAGCATGGCGCTAATCGGGAAGCCGCCGCCTAACGCTTTCGCAGAGGTCAGAATATCCGGCGTCACGCCGTAGTGCATGTAAGCAAACAAATCGCCGGTCCGCCCCATCCCGCACTGCACTTCATCAAACACCAATAATGCCTGATGTTGATCGCACAGCTCGCGCAAGCCCTGCAAAAACTCTGGCGTCGCAGCCGTCACGCCGCCCTCGCCCTGAATCGGCTCAACCACCACCGCGCAGGTGTGATCATCCATCACCGCTTTCACTGCGTGGAGATCATTAAAGGGAACGTGGATGATGTCTGCCGGTTTTGGCCCAAAGCCGTCGGAATATTTTGGCTGCCCGCCCACCGAGACGGTAAACAGCGAACGACCATGAAAAGCGTTATGGAAGGCAATAATTTTGGTTTTGAACGGGCTATGACGCACACAGGCGTAATGGCGTGCCAGTTTAAAGGCAGTTTCGTTAGCTTCCGTGCCGGAGTTCATAAACACCACGCGTTCGGCAAACGTTGCCTCAATCAGTTTACGACCAAGACGCAGCGCCGGTTCATTGGTAAAAACGTTACTGATATGCCACAGAGTTTCGCCCTGGGTTTTTAACGCGTTCACCAGCGCAGGATGGCAATGGCCCAACGCCGTAACTGCAATGCCACCCGCGAAATCGACATACTCCTTGCCTTGCTGATCCCAGATTCTGCTGCCCAGACCTTTTACCGGAATAAACTCTGCCGGAGCATAAATCGGCAGGATCACTTCATCGAAAGTCGCGCGTGTAATTGCTGTTTGTTCAATTGCCATCTCATGATCACCCTGTTACGCATAAACCAATGTGAAATTATAATCACAAAATATGCATAAAAAATCACTTAATAGCAATCAGAAATCAGCGATGCAGGAAATTAGCCAGCAGTTGATGTCCTTGTTCGCTGAGAATACTTTCTGGATGGAACTGCACACCTTCCAGATCCCACTGGCGATGGCGAATCCCCATAATCTCGCGGGTTTCGCTCCAGGCCGTCACTTCAAAGCACTCCGGTAATGAGTCAGGCTCCACCACCAGCGAATGGTAGCGTGTCACGGTGAGTGGATTTGCCAGCCCCTTAAATACGCCCTCACCGTTATGTGTGATCGGCGAGGTTTTGCCGTGCATCACCTTTGCGGCGCGCACAACTTTGCCACCAAAAGCCTGCGCCATTGCCTGATGACCGAGGCAGACGCCAAGAATCGGCAAACTGCCGGCGTAGTGGCGAATAACGTCAAGGGAGATCCCTGCATCGTCCGGCGTACAGGGTCCAGGTGAGATAACAATTTTCTGCGGTTTGAGTGTGTCGATATCCGCCAACGTTAACGCATCGTTGCGCTTAACCAACACGTCGGCCCCCAGTTCACAAAAGTACTGGTAGAGGTTCCAGGTGAAAGAATCGTAGTTATCAATAAGCAGGATCATGGCGGCTCCGGTACGAAAGAACCGCGCTATTTTACTCAGATTCCCCGGCTTCGCTTACCACTTTGCTAAATATCGTCTGCAGCGCAGTGAGATCCCCCATTGCCCCACTCTGATTTGCCTGATTCCAGGCCTCTTTTTCGATACCCTGCCAGCTCAGTTGATAACCAGCATGAATCGCCAGTTGCTCGAAGAAGATACGCTGTGCCAGACCACTTCCCGCACGGAAGGGATGCAGGACGTTGATTTCACAATAGTAGTGTGCCAGCCGCTCGACGAACTTCGTTTTCTCCAGGCCAACCAGATACCCTTCTTCCTCCAGATCCTGCATCAGGGCATTGCCCTCTTTTTCGATATAAGCAAAGTGGCAGAACGGCGTATCGCCCTGATAAATATCAACTTCACGCAGTTGCCCCGCCCAGTCGAAAATATCCAGATACAGCTGGCGATGGATAGTGCGCAAATGCGGTAAACCGCGCACCAGCGGACCAAGCTCAATGGTCGCAGCACGCAGCGCCGTCATTTCGTAAGCGGCCTGTTCCAGCCGCTGTTGCTGGCGGATGTTCAGCCGGTTACGCATGATATCAAGGCCAGGATAAAGATACGGATCGCGCCCTTCGCCGAATTTATCGCTCATAGTGCCTCCTCAGCTCTTCAAGGCGCGCTAAAGCCTCTGCGGCAGTAAGAGTAACTAAAGGCATCTCGACGCCTTCAAGACGGCGACTGGCCTGGAAATTACGATTACGCTGAAGCTCCCAGAGACGGGACTTTTGCTTATCGGTGAGTTTCTTCACTTGATGCCTCCCTGAACGTGTCCATTTGCCACAAGTATAAGCGGCAAATCCGGGTTACGCCGGGAGAGCAGAAGCGCGGGCAAGATTGCCCGCGCGAGAAGTCATTACGGCAGGACTTTAGCGGAAAGGATAACTACCGGTTTTGACGGCACATTCTGGTACGGACCAACATCATGAGTCGGCACCTGGGAAATCTTATCGGCAACGTCCATGCCTTTCACCACTTTACCAAATACCGCGTAACCGAAATCACGCTGACCATGGTCAAGGAAGGCGTTATCGGCAACGTTGATAAAGAACTGGCTGGTGGCGCTGTCTTTGTCAGCGGTACGCGCCATCGCGATGGTGCCACGCGTGTTGCGCAGGCCGTTATCGGCTTCATTTTTGATTGGCGGGTTTGGTTTTTTCTGCTGCATCTGCTCGGTGAAACCGCCGCCCTGAATCATAAAGCCAGGAATGACGCGGTGAAAGGTGGTGTTGTTATAAAAACCGCTGTTCACATAATCGACAAAGTTTTGCACAGATACTGGCGCTTTTTGTTTATCCAGCTCCAGTTCGATGTTACCAGCTGAGGTTGTCAACAATACGTGCGGGTCCCCTTTCGCTGCCATTGCTGCGGGAGAAAGAGCAGAAAGAGCGAAAACAGCAGCCATCGCCGCCAGGGTCGATTTGAACATGAGATTTCCTTAACAAACAGAGCAGAAAAAAAGCAAGTGAAGAGATTCTAAATAGCCTTCAAGAACAAGGCCATCCCTTTACCTAATTTTACGTATCTGAAATATATGTAACCTGACGATCACTTTTTATTCCGTGATCAAAATCACCCTTAAAATGCAATTTAGCAACCGATTGCAATAAAACATTTAAACAGATCACAAAATCACCTAAAATCGCCCGCTCGCGGCATATCCCGCTATGCCATTTTATTTTTGAACGCAGGCCAATCATGACTAACAGCAATCGCATCAAGCTCACATGGATTAGCTTTCTCTCCTACGCACTGACAGGTGCGTTGGTTATTGTCACCGGGATGGTGATGGGAAATATCGCCGATTATTTCAATCTGCCTGTTTCCAGTATGAGTAACACCTTCACCTTCCTCAATGCTGGCATTTTAATCTCTATCTTCCTCAATGCCTGGCTGATGGAAATCGTCCCGTTGAAAACGCAGTTACGTTTTGGCTTTCTCCTGATGGTGCTGGCGGTTGCCGGTTTGATGTTCAGCCATAGCCTGGCGCTTTTCTCGGCAGCGATGTTCATTCTCGGGGTGGTCAGCGGCATCACCATGTCGATTGGTACATTCCTGATAACACAAATGTATGAAGGGCGTCAGCGCGGTTCTCGCCTGTTATTTACCGACTCCTTCTTCAGTATGGCAGGGATGATTTTCCCAATGATCGCCGCGTTTCTGCTGGCGCGCAGCATTGAGTGGTACTGGGTTTATGCCTGCATCGGGCTGGTTTACGTCGCTATTTTTATTCTGACCTTCGGCTGTGAGTTTCCGGCACTGGGCAAACATGCGCCAAAAACGGATGCTCCAGTAGCGAAAGAAAAATGGGGCATCGGCGTACTGTTTCTCTCAATTGCAGCGCTGTGCTACATCCTCGGTCAGTTAGGTTTTATCTCCTGGGTACCAGAGTATGCCAAAGGCCTGGGCATGAGCCTGAACGACGCAGGTACGCTGGTGAGTAACTTCTGGATGTCATATATGGTCGGCATGTGGGCGTTCAGCTTTATTCTTCGCTTCTTTGATTTGCAACGTATTCTGACCGTACTGGCCGGTCTGGCTGCGATTCTAATGTACGTCTTTAACACCGGAACACCGGCACATATGGCGTGGTCAATTCTCGCCCTGGGCTTCTTCTCCAGCGCGATCTATACCACCATCATCACCCTGGGTTCACAGCAAACCAAAGTACCGTCACCAAAACTGGTTAACTTTGTCCTGACCTGCGGGACCATCGGTACCATGCTGACCTTTGTCGTTACCGGCCCGATTGTTGAACATAGCGGTCCAAAGGCGGCGCTGCTGACGGCAAACGGTCTGTACGCTGTCGTCTTTGTGATGTGCTTCCTGTTAGGTTTCGTCAGCCGTCACCGTCAGCATAACACCCTGACCTCTCATTAATTGCTCATGCCGGGCGGCGCTATCGTCGTCCGGCCTTTTCCTCACTTACCCCGCTACGTACGTCTATTTCTATAAACCCTTTCATTTTGTCTATTTTTTGCACACGAATGAAATGTCAGACAATTCCGTGACTTAAGAAAATTTATACAAATCAGCAATATACCTCTTAAGGAGTATATAAAGGTGAATTTGATTTACATCAATAAGCGGGGTTGCTGAATCGTTAAGGTAGGCGGTAATAGAAAAGAAATCGAGGCAAAAATGAGCAAAGTCAGACTCGCAATTATCGGTAACGGTATGGTCGGCCATCGCTTTATCGAAGATCTTCTTGATAAATCTGATGCGGCCAACTTTGATATTACCGTTTTCTGTGAAGAACCGCGCATCGCTTATGACCGCGTACACCTCTCGTCTTACTTCTCTCACCACACCGCCGAAGAGCTGTCGCTGGTGCGCGAAGGCTTTTACGAAAAACACGGTATTAAAGTTCTGGTCGGCGAACGCGCTATCACCATCAACCGTCAGGAGAAGGTGATTCACTCCAGCGCCGGACGTACCGTTTTTTATGACAAGCTGATCATGGCGACCGGTTCCTATCCGTGGATCCCGCCAATCAAAGGTTCTGATACTCAGGACTGCTTTGTCTATCGCACCATTGAAGACCTCAACGCCATTGAATCCTGCGCCCGTCGCAGTAAGCGCGGTGCCGTTGTTGGCGGCGGCCTGTTAGGTCTGGAAGCCGCTGGCGCGCTGAAAAACTTAGGCATTGAAACCCACGTTATCGAATTTGCCCCTATGCTGATGGCGGAACAGCTTGATCAGATGGGCGGCGAGCAATTGCGTCGCAAAATCGAAAGCATGGGTGTACGCGTTCACACCAGCAAAAACACTCTTGAGATTGTGCAGGAAGGTGTTGAAGCGCGTAAAACCATGCGTTTTGCCGACGGCAGCGAACTGGAAGTCGACTTTATCGTCTTCTCTACCGGTATCCGTCCGCGCGATAAGCTGGCAACCCAGTGTGGTCTGGACGTTGCTCCGCGTGGGGGTATCGTCATAAATGATTCCTGCCAGACTTCCGATCCAGATATCTACGCCATCGGTGAATGCGCAAGCTGGAACAACCGTGTATTTGGTCTGGTAGCACCTGGCTACAAAATGGCGCAGGTCGCCGTTGACCATATTCTCGGTAGCGAAAACGCCTTTGAAGGTGCTGACCTTAGCGCCAAGCTGAAACTGCTGGGCGTAGACGTAGGCGGTATTGGCGATGCTCACGGTCGCACGCCTGGCGCACGTAGCTACGTTTACCTCGACGAAAGTAAAGAGATCTACAAACGCCTGATTGTCAGCGAAGACAACAAAACCCTGCTCGGTGCAGTACTGGTGGGTGATACCAGCGACTACGGTAACCTGCTGCAACTGGTGCTGAACGCAATCGAGCTGCCGGAAAACCCGGATTCTCTGATTCTGCCGGCGCACTCAGGTAGCGGCAAGCCGTCTATTGGTGTTGATAAACTGCCGGACAGCGCGCAAATCTGCTCCTGCTTCGACGTCACCAAAGGCGATCTGATTGCTGCCATCAACAAAGGCTGCCACACCGTTGCGGCGCTGAAAGCCGAAACCAAAGCGGGTACTGGCTGCGGTGGCTGTATCCCGCTGGTCACTCAGGTACTGAACGCGGAACTGGCAAAACAGGGTATCGAAGTTAACAATAACCTGTGCGAACACTTTGCTTATTCGCGTCAGGAACTGTTCCATTTGATCCGCGTTGAAGGCATTAAAACCTTCGAAGAACTGCTGGCGAAACACGGTAAAGGCTACGGTTGTGAGGTTTGTAAACCGACCGTCGGTTCGCTGCTGGCCTCCTGCTGGAACGAATACATTCTGAAGCCGGAACATACTCCGCTGCAGGATTCTAACGACAACTTCCTCGCTAACATCCAGAAAGACGGCACCTACTCGGTGATCCCGCGTTCTCCGGGTGGTGAAATCACCCCAGAAGGGCTGATGGCAGTGGGTCGTATCGCGCGTGAATTTAATCTCTACACCAAAATCACCGGCTCCCAGCGTCTGGCGATGTTTGGCGCACAGAAAGACGATCTGCCGGAGATCTGGCGTCAGCTGATTGAAGCAGGTTTCGAAACCGGTCATGCGTATGCGAAAGCACTGCGTATGGCGAAAACCTGCGTGGGTAGCACCTGGTGCCGCTACGGCGTTGGCGACAGCGTCGGCCTCGGCGTGGAACTGGAAAACCGCTACAAAGGCATCCGTACGCCGCACAAAATGAAGTTCGGTGTCTCCGGCTGTACCCGTGAATGTTCAGAAGCTCAGGGTAAAGATGTGGGTATTATCGCCACTGAAAAAGGCTGGAACCTGTATGTGTGCGGTAACGGCGGCATGAAACCGCGTCATGCGGATCTGCTGGCAGCGGATATCGATCGCGAAACGCTGATCAAATATCTTGACCGCTTCATGATGTTCTACATCCGTACTGCCGACAAACTGACGCGTACCGCACCGTGGTTAGAAAACCTCGAAGGCGGCATCGATTACCTGAAAGCGGTGATCATTGACGACAAGCTGGGGCTGAACGCACATCTGGAAGAAGAGATGGCGCGCCTGCGTGAAGCGGTAGTGTGTGAGTGGACTGAAACGGTCAATACGCCGTCTGCGCAGACTCGCTTCAAACACTTCATCAACAGCGATAAGCGTGACCCGAACGTGCAGATGGTGCCAGAGCGCGAACAGCACCGTCCGGCAACGCCGTATGAACGTATCCCGGTAACTCTGGTGGAGGACAACGCATGAGCCAGTGGAAAGACATCTGCAAAATTGATGACATCCTGCCTGAAACCGGCGTCTGCGCGCTGTTAGGTGACGAGCAGGTAGCGATTTTCCGCCCGTATCACAGCGACCAGGTGTTTGCGATCAGCAACATCGATCCGTTCTTCGAATCCAGCGTGCTGTCACGCGGGCTGATTGCGGAACACCAGGGCGAGCTGTGGGTCGCCAGTCCGCTGAAAAAACAGCGTTTTCGCTTAAGCGACGGTTTATGCATGGAAGATGAACAGTTTTCCGTCAAGCATTACGAGGCACGAGTGAAAGACGGCGTGGTACAGCTACGCGGTTAATTGTTTTAACGGGAGGCGCAATGCCTCCCCTTTTTGCATTGTCCTGTAATGACCTTAAGTATATTGCAGGACATTTTTTAAACTTTTTGTTTTATTTTTTGTTTTTATTTTTTAAAGGATAATCAAATGTTTACAGACACTATTAATAAGTGTGCGGCTAACGCTGCGCGCATTGCACGCCTGTCGGCAAATAACCCGCTCGGCTTCTGGGTAAGCTCCGCGATGGCGGGCGCGTATGTGGGGCTGGGGATCATCCTGATTTTCACGCTCGGTAATTTGCTCGATCCGTCCGTACGTCCTCTGGTGATGGGCGCGACCTTTGGTATCGCCTTAACGCTGGTCATTATCGCCGGTTCTGAACTGTTCACCGGACACACCATGTTCCTCACCTTTGGGGTGAAAGCGGGCACCATTAGCCACGGGCAAATGTGGGCAATCCTGCCGCAAACCTGGCTGGGTAACCTGGTCGGTTCCGTCTTTGTTGCCATGCTTTATAGCTGGGGCGGTGGTAGCCTTTTGCCAGTAGATACCAGTATTGTTCACTCCGTCGCGCTGGCTAAAACCACCGCACCGGCAATGGTACTGTTCTTCAAAGGCGCATTGTGTAACTGGCTGGTTTGTCTGGCAATCTGGATGGCACTGCGTACTGAAGGCGCGGCGAAATTTATCGCAATCTGGTGGTGTCTGCTGGCGTTTATTGCGTCCGGTTACGAGCACTCCATCGCTAACATGACGCTGTTCGCGCTCTCATGGTTCGGCAACCACAGCGAAGCCTACACGCTGGCGGGTATTGGTCATAACCTGCTGTGGGTGACGCTGGGTAATACTTTATCGGGTGCCGTATTCATGGGATTGGGTTATTGGTATGCTACGCCGAAAGCTAATCGTCCGGTTGCGGACAAATTTAATCAAACTGAAACGGCTGCCGGTTAATTATTAAGGGGTTTTTACGTGGATCATTTGCCTATATTTTGCCAATTACGCGACCGCGACTGTTTGATTGTCGGCGGTGGTGATGTCGCGGAACGCAAAGCAAGGTTGCTGTTAGACGCAGGTGCTCGCTTAACGGTGAATGCATTAGCGTTTATTCCACAGTTCACCGCATGGGCAGATGCAGGCATGTTAACCCTCGTCGAAGGGCCATTTGATGAAAGCCTTCTCGACACCTGCTGGCTGGCAATTGCGGCGACGGATGATGACGCGCTTAACCAGCGTGTCAGCGAAGCCGCCGAATCTCGTCGTATCTTCTGTAACGTGGTCGATGCGCCGAAAGCCGCCAGCTTTATTATGCCGTCGATTATTGACCGCTCCCCGCTCATGGTAGCGGTCTCCTCTGGCGGCACCTCTCCGGTTCTGGCGCGACTGTTGCGCGAAAAACTTGAATCACTGCTTCCGCTGCATCTCGGCCAGGTAGCAAAATATGCGGGGCAGTTACGCGGTCGGGTCAAACGACAGTTCGCCACGATGGGTGAACGTCGCCGTTTCTGGGAAAAACTGTTCGTTAATGATCGCCTGGCGCAGTCGCTGGCGAACAACGATCAGAAAGCCATTACCGAAACGACCGAACAGTTAATCAATGAACCGCTCGATCATCGCGGTGAAGTGGTGCTGGTTGGCGCAGGTCCGGGCGATGCCGGTCTGCTGACGCTGAAAGGTCTGCAACAAATTCAGCAGGCAGATGTGGTGGTCTACGACCGTCTGGTTTCAGACGATATTATGAATCTGGTACGGCGCGATGCGGATCGTGTCTTCGTCGGTAAACGCGCGGGATACCACTGCGTACCGCAGGAAGAGATTAACCAGATCCTGCTGCGGGAAGCGCAAAAAGGCAAACGCGTGGTGCGGCTGAAAGGCGGCGATCCGTTTATTTTTGGCCGTGGTGGCGAAGAGCTGGAAACACTGTGCAATGCAGGCATTCCATTCTCGGTGGTTCCAGGTATTACCGCAGCGTCTGGTTGCTCTGCCTATTCGGGCATTCCGCTCACGCATCGCGATTATGCCCAGAGCGTACGCTTAATTACCGGACACTTAAAAACCGGTGGCGAACTGGACTGGGAAAACCTGGCGGCAGAAAAACAGACGCTGGTGTTCTATATGGGGTTGAATCAGGCCGCGACTATTCAGCAAAAGCTGATTGAACACGGTATGCCTGGCGAAATGCCGGTGGCAATTGTCGAAAACGGAACGGCGGTAACGCAACGCGTGATTGACGGTACGCTCACGCAACTGGGCGAGCTGGCGCAGCAAATGAACAGCCCCTCATTAATTATTATTGGTCGGGTCGTTGGCCTGCGCGATAAATTGAACTGGTTCTCTAACCATTAATTTTACCCGGGCCAGAGAATTCTGGCCCTCTTTATCACTCTTTTTATATATTCAGTAAATAAATCATAGCCTCTTAGTAAATATCATTTGCTAATGGGTTATTTTCACCGTTACAGCGACTTACAAAATTAAGTCATTCACTCACTGACGCCAATTAAATATTCCTGTATCGTTCTTAATGAGCAGTCTGCTTATATTCATATAATCAATGAATATTAATTAATATATAATACATAGGGAATGTAAATGAACAAATTTATTAAAGTTGCACTGGTTGGTGCGGTACTGGCTACGTTAACTGCATGTACTGGTCATATTGAAAACCGTGATAAGAACTGCTCTTACGACTACCTGCTGCACCCGGCAATTTCTATTTCTAAAATCATTGGCGGTTGCGGTCCTACTGCACAGTAAGTCTCTGACAGAAATCGGCTAACACCGATTTAATGAGCTAACGCCCTCTGAATTTTCCGAGGGCGTATTTTTCTCCATACTCTGCGAAAACATCGGTCCCAGAATTAAACGCTGGCAATACTCTCACGCAAAATCCGCAGCACCGTCTCTTCACCGCTGCGATTCGGGTTAATGCGAATCGCGCAATGTTCGAGTTGTGGATTCGCCTGACGAAACGTTCCTGAAAGTCGATAGAAGAGCGGCGGGATTTCATATTTCGACTCTGCACCCACCGGGTAAGGCAAGGCACCGCGCTTTTGCGACTCTTCAAGCACTCTGGCGGCAATCGGTTGATGAAACTCCACAATCAACACCTTCGACTGCGCATTGGCAATAACGGCGCTTTTCACTTCCGCCACTGCGCCACCGTTAAGTAAAGCCAGCAACCGTTCAGATACCCCCGCCTGCACCGCGTGCATCACTGGCGCAAACACCAGACCACGCAATACTTCCAGCGCCTGTGCGCCCTGGATCTGACTGCCGCCGGAATAGAGCGTGGCGCGGATCCGGTTAATAACATCGGCATCACCTACCACTGCGCCAACACCCTCTGGTCCAAACAGCTTGAAACAGGAGAATGTCGAAACATTCGCGCCGCATTCGCAGCCAATGCGCGCCACCTTCATCACCGCATAATTGTCATCGGTTAACGCAGGAACGCCAGCCGAACGCAATGTTGCCAGCACATCTGCCAGCACATAGCTGTCCTGCGGCTGTTGGCGCGTATGCTGCACCAGCGCGGCATCAGGTTGTTGCTCTTCAATGGCCTGTTTAAGCGCCGACAGGTCGTTGAAATCAGCAGTAATAAGCGTCAGCCCCATCTGCTCAATAATGACCTGAGTCGTCGGGTAAACCGGCGCGTCATGCACCAGAAGACGCTGCCCCGGTTTGAGCAAAGCCGCCAACGCCGCACGAATCGCTCCAGTACCCGCGCCCTGTACCAGCGCCGCCGCTGGCGCATGAAACGCGTCAGCCAGCACCTGTTCCACACGCTGGGTAATGCGCGGTTGATTCAGCCCTGGCGTTAAGCCTAAATCCCCGCGGGTAAGAAACTCCGCGCCGGGAAAGTGACGGCAAATGCTATCCACCAGCGCAAACTGCTTTTGCTGCGCCTCAATAAGCGTCAGGCTTTGCAGAGGAAACGTCTTCATAGGTGCCTTCCTTAAGCCGGAACGAACAGGCCAAGCCAGTAAAGAACATTCAGCAGAATACCGGTGATCATTACTGCCACGACCGGTGCCGCCATTTTCTGTACCGGACGGCCCAGGGATTCGTTGAGGAAGTAAATGGCAACCGCGATGGAGAATCCGGTATAGCCCGCCATCTTAATTGCTGCGAAAATAGAACCGACCAGCAGAGCCACTTCCATCAGCATATTCATGGCGTTACGGATGTTATCCGACGCATTACGTACCGATGGGTAGCGTCCCAGCCATTTGCCGATCGAACGAAGTAACAGGACTTCTGCCGAAATAACCACTGCGCCTAATACCGCCGCAACCATCGGATTCGGCGAGAGATAGCCCACCGCATAAACAAAGGTAAAGCCCGCAACTGCATACACACCTGTTGCTAACGCGGTGGTGGCAATCAAAGGCACAAAGCCAAGCCCGCGCATAAATTCCGCCAGCGCCGCCTGGTTGATCAGCGTTTGTGATTGCTCCGGTGTAACGCCTGCGGAATATGCTTTCTCCAGGGTGAAGATCGACACTTCACTACCAGCAAAAATCTTCATGCTGGCAACGGCGGCAATCAGCGCCCCTACGATGGCGATATAGGGTAAATTTTTGATAATCCTCGACGTACGTTCTTCAAACACCGAAAGCCCGCTGGCATCAAGATCATTTTCATCACGATGACGCAGGTCGTGAGTAATCGCGATCCCCAGCAGCATCACCATACCAATAAAGATTTCGATGGATTCCGGATTGAGATGCGGGAAATAGCGCACTACCACCACACGGGTCATCAGCACAACCACGGCGGCGATCAGACTTTGCTTCCAGCCAAACTGGTAGAAAATCGCCACCAGAGGGAACAGTGCAAAAGCTGAAACCACTGGCGAGCTTAATTCCCCCAGACTACCTAATACATCCACCGGTAGCGCGGTCAGCAGCTGGTTTACCGGCAGCAGGCAGGTGAGGATCAGTACGCCCCAGAGTGCACCAAGGCCAAACGCCATCAGGCTGTTTATCGCCAGGACACCGAGGATATCGGTAGGAAGAAAGAGTAACCATGCGTTGAGCAACCCGGTTTTCAGGGTAAAAGAGATCCCCACCGAGGCCACAAAACCAATGCTCAGACCAAAAGCGATACTCCCCGCCTCACGACGGTTCATATAGCCTTCAATCAGTTGCGGCAGGATCGGGCGGATACCGTCATGAAAAACGGCTGCCGAGCGATGCGCCAGAAGCGATGTCATACCCGTCAGGCACGCCACCACGATAATCTGAATATACAGATCCATAGTCGTGCCTTTTATTTCAGATGGTTAATCAGCATCGGAATCGCGTGTTCGACATGCTCAACGGAAAGCCCAAACGCCACTTTCCCTTCGGCGATCATTTTGGCGATATGCTCGTCTTTCGCTTTAATGCCCGGCTTGGCAATAGTGCAACTTTTGTTATAGCCAATCACCGCGATGGCAATCGACAATGCCGCGCCCGCCCCGGTATTACACGCGCCGATGTAGTAATCCAGTTGCCCGGATTTCACCTTCATCGCCGCTTCCATGTCGTTATGAATGAAAACTTCAAAACAGCCAGGAGCCGTCGCTTCAATGGTTTTTTTAATCTGCTCACGCTGTAAGCCTGCAACACCAATCTTTTTCATGAGTCTGTCCTTATTGGAAAAATTGAGAGGGAGTTTCACGTAACATCACATCCACATCGGCCTGACTGAATCCTGACTGGCGCAATTGCGGAATAAAGGTGGTTAATAAATAGTCATAGCCATAACCACCGTTGGCTTTTAAATGAGAGCGGCGCGTAATATCCATCGACAGCATGACGCGGTTCAGCAACCCACGGTCACGTAGCGCGTGGAGCATCGCAATGCGCTTTTCGTCCGGGTAGTAACTGTTCTTGCCGATGGTGTCGAACTGCACATACGCGCCGAGATCGATCATCTTCAAAATGTTGTCGAGGTTGTCTTTCAGATCGCAGTGACCAACGGTGACGCGCGAAAGATCAACTCCGTGGGCTTGCAACAGAGCCAATTGCTCCAGCCCCATCGTGCTGAACGACGTATGCGTGGAGATCGAGCGTCCGGTCTGGTTATGTGCCAGCGCGGCGGCAATAAAAACTTTCTCTTCCAGCGGCGTAATCTTTCCTTCGCTGGAGCCAATCTCCGCGATGATCCCGGCTTTCAGCTCCGTGCCATCGATACCCTGTTCAATTTCATCGACCATCTCCTGCGCCAGTTCCTGCACGCTGCGGGTCGCCACATGTTGCGGGAAAAACGCGTCCTGGTAATAACCGGTGCAGGCCACCACGTTGATCCCCGTCTCGTGCATTACATCGAGCATAAATTGTGCATTGCGCCCCATGTAACGGTTGGTCATCTCAATCACATTACGCACACCCTGTGCCATCAGGTCGTTCATCTCCTGGCAAATGAACGCATACTGATCAAGGCGGCAGTCCACGTTGTTTTTAAAGCCGGAGAGATCAATATGCAGATGCTCATGGGCGAGGGTGAAGCCCGTCGGATCAAAACTCATAGGGTGTCTCCTGCAAACCGGAGGGAGGAAAGAAAAGAGCGACCATTTTGTGGCGGTGGCGCACGGAAAAATTCACACACGGTAGCCCCCACATCAGAAAGCGTGGTGCGCACACCGAGTTGCGTGTGGACCAGCCCTTGCTGATAAACCAGCACTGGCACCACTTCGCGGGTATGGTGGCTATGACCAATAGTCGGGTCGTTACCGTGATCCGCCATCACGACCAGGCAATCATCTGGCTGCATCGCCTCAACAAGCCGGACAAGGTTACGGTCAACGACCTGCAAACGTTCGGCATAACGTGCGACGTCTTCTGCGTGACCAGCGAGGTCGGTTTCCTGGATATTGGTGCAAATAAACGCCGTCGGATGCGTGTTAAATTCGTCGAGGGTGATATCCATAATCCGCTGGCTATCCACCAGGTTTTGCCAGCTCACGCCATAAGGATTGCTGACGATATCTGCCACCTTACCCACCAGCACCGTGGGCACGCCCACTTGATGCAGTTGGTGCGGCACCTGCACTTTTTCATCGACGCCATAGCCCATATGTACGACCTGGAAACCGTTGTCATAAGCGCCAGAACGCGGCGCATTGATGCCAATAAAGCGCCCTTCTTTGCTTTCTGCGGCATCGAGAATGCGCTGACTGTCAGTTAACAGGCCGCCAAATGTAATGACCCGACCGGCCTGTACCTGCTCACGCACGATACGACCAATTTTGATTGCGTCGTCAAAAGAGATCGCAGAGAGATTGGCGGTGATGTTATAGACCTGGCCTAAATCCGCCTCGAGGTTATCGCCAATGGCAACCGACTGATTAACCCACAGAAATTGCAACTCTTCGCCACGGCGCTCAACCCGCCAGCCAGCGGTGACTAATGCCTGCTCAACACGGTCAATCACATCGCGAAAGGGCATCCGCAGCGGCGGTAACGGGCGCGTGCCTAAAATTTCCTGATGCCCCATAAAGGTGTCGCCACCTTCATGTTGCAACTCTGCAACGCCCCAGGTTGCGGAGTCTGACGGCTGCATATCGCCAGGCGCATAACCTAATGCGTTGATTAGCCCCATTTTCTCCAGCGTTGGTAGCTGTAAATGCGGCAACTGGCTCAGGATGTGACCACAGGTATTCGCCCCGGCATCCTGCGGACGCACCAACGTGACATCTTTCATTGCCCCTACGCCAAAGCTATCAATCACTAACACCACAAATCGCGCCATTACGCCTCCAGAGAGCTTCCAAGACTGTCATAACGACCAACGATTTCCGGTTCGCCACGGTGAATACCGGACACCAGCACCACATCGCTACGGCTGACAAAAATCTGCGTGCGAAAGCAGAGCACCACAGCACTGCTTACCGAATGCTCGCCTGCCAGCGGCAGGGTGTAGTCGATACTGCTGTCATCTACGGCTTTGAGATATGTTTCAGTAATGCTTTGATTTTCTGGCGTAAATACCAGTGCGTTATGCGCATGCCCACGACGGTAGTAACCGCCGCCGTAGCAGTAGCTGTCGCCACGGAAATGGTGGGAAATTTCACTTAACCAGAGCATGGCGATACGTTCAGGCTGGTCGCCCTGCTGGTTTGCCGGAATAGTGCCCGTCAGCGCATGACCGGGTTCGGCATGAGTCACACCGTATTCCGCCAGCAATGGCAGCGAAGTGCAGCTGGTCGCTGAAGGCGCGTTCAGTTGCTCAATCGCAATACCAGATTTCGCCAGTTGATCCCGTGCTTGTACCAGCGTGTGAAGATTCGGTGTCGGCAAAACTTTCCCGGCAGCCTCATCCCAAAGCAGGCAAGGGAAATGGGTTAATCCGGCTAAATGCAGCCCCGGCAGTTTCTTAATTTCAGCAACCACCTCATGCAGCGAATGCTGTACAAAACCGCTCTCCTGCCCCGGATAAAGAAAATCATCGTCGCTATAAACTTTGAGCAGCACAGGCTGGATCCGTCCGGCCGTCACCGCTGCCGCAGAAACTTCCCGCGCTTTATCGAGGGTAAACACGGTGATGACGTCGGTTCCCTGTTCAACAGCGTCATACACCTGATGACAAGGGATTTGCACCAGATGCCCCTGATGCGCCACCGGTAAACCTGCGCGGCGCATGATTCGTGCCTCTTTGTAATCCACCGCCACAATGCCGCTGTAACCCAGCGCCAGCAGTTTTTCTGCCAGCCACGGATTACGACCGAACTGTTTGGTCATCAGATACAGTTCAATACCGTAAAGCCGCGCCGTCTCAATCAGCCGCTTACCGTTTTCCAGTATCTGATCGACGTCGATTACCCAACTGTCCGGGGCGATTTTGCCCTGTTGCCACAAACTGAGTGCGACGGAAATCAGTGCCGGGTTCTGGCGTTTCAATGCTTCTACAAACATCTTGTTGCCTCGTTTCTGTTCCTTGAATTAAATATTCATTTTTTTGAATATTTAGGTTGTGCGACGTGGATTTGTCGGGAGCCTCAAACCTCTTCGTTAGCAGCCATCCATAATCCATAAAGGTTGGCCAGCAAATAGCCTTCTTCACACGGGTTAACTTCCAGTGCGAATTCCTTCAACAACACCTGATGCAATTGTAAAATGGCTGACCAGTGGCTGGATTGCGCCAGCTCTGCCAGCAATTCGTTATCCAGCGGCTCTATTTCTTCACCACGGCGACTGCGCATCAGTGCGCTCGCCATATGTGTCATCGCCATCATTCCTTGCTCGCTGCGCACCGGTAGATGGCACTCTGTTTCCAGTACGTTGACGACCTGCATCATGCCTTTGCAGATGTCCTTATCAATAACCCCTGCCTCACAAAGCAGGTTGAGTCTGGTTTCCATTTCAGATGCCTTTCGTTTAATAACTGGGTTCCTGTTCCCCACTGACTACTCGCTGTTGATGAGCAAGCAGGGCATGTTTATCAACAACTGCACGCAGCAGTTGTTGCATCGGGTAATCATCGGCACGTGTTAGTATCACGGCTTCAGTGGCCTGTAAAAATCGAGGATCGTTCGTCAGCGGCGTCGCCTCTAATCCCAGCATGGCCAGTTCGCTTTCTGCCACCACGTTCCAGATAACCGCATCGACATCGCCTTTAACAATGCGTTGTAAACTCTCGTGATATGAGAGGTCAACACGCTCCACATCGCTATTACCAAAAAAGACATCGGTCATAATTTTCTGATCCGCCGAGCGGTTATCCAGCCCCACGCGTTTCACCTTTGCAGACTCCCCTTTACGGCAAATCAACTGATGCTCACCAACGTAGGTATGCGGCCCCAACTCCAGCGCGAGGCATAAGCCTTTTTGTGTGAGATAACTTTCCGCCGCCAGTCGGGAAACCACCGCCATGTCATACACGCCATTAAGCAGACACTCCACGCGAATATCCGCGCCGCGCATATGCGCATAGTAAAAAGGAATGCCATCAAACTGGGCTTTCAGCCCGCTTGCTAAACCTTCGTACAAGCGGGTATAGGGCAAAGGCATGGCACACACAACGTTGTTGATATCCACATGACTCAGCAGTGCTTTGTTATCCATTTCCACCAGATAACTGCCATTGCGCCCGCGGCGTTCAATTCGTATCGCACCGCTTGATTCCAGCGTTTTCAACGCGGCCTGCGTCAGGCCAACGGATGAATGGCATTCAGTTGCCAGTTCATCTATGGTTTTCAGTCGATTACCGCATTTTTCACCCAACAAATAACGGGCCAGTGTCGTGATGACGACGCCTTCTTTTTTGATAAACGTTCGACGCATAGTAAATTTTCATTAAATTGAATATTTATATATTCAGGAATTCGAAGATAAGGCGCAACAGCGAGATGTGGAAACGGCGAGGCGCTTCACATTTTTTCGGATTATTGCAAATAGGAGGATAAAAAACCGGGTTTCCCCGGTTTCAGAGTGATGACGAATTGATTTATTCGACAATGCGAGCAGAGGGTAATTCGCACTGGCGCTTGCCTGCTCCCCTCACCCTAACCCTCTCCCCAAAGGGGCGAGGGGACTGTCCGAGCGTTTTGATATTACGGCTTCGCCACAAATCCAATCGCTTCGTACACCGCTTTTAGCGTACGGGAAGCGTGTGCGCTGGCTTTTTCTGCGCCGTCTTTCATCACCTGTTGCAGGAAGGCTTCGTCGTTGCGGAAACGGTGATAACGTTCCTGCAATTCAGTCAGCATACCAGAAACGGCATCAGCCACTTCGCCTTTCAGATGACCATACATCTTGCCTTCGAACTGTTTTTCCAGTTCCGGGATGCTCTGGCCAGTTACCGCAGAAAGGATATCCAGCAGGTTGGAAACGCCCGCTTTATTCTGCACGTCGTAACGAACTACCGGCGGCTCGTCGGAGTCAGTGACCGCGCGTTTGATTTTCTTAACTACCGATTTCGGATCTTCCAGCAGGCCGATAACGTTATTGCGGTTATCGTCAGACTTGGACATCTTCTTGGTCGGCTCCAGCAGAGACATTACGCGCGCGCCAGATTTCGGAATAAACGGCTCCGGTACTTTAAAAATATCGCCATACAGCGCGTTGAAACGCTGGGCGATATCGCGGCTCAGTTCCAGGTGCTGTTTCTGGTCTTCACCCACCGGCACCAGGTTGGTTTGATACAGTAGGATATCCGCCGCCATCAGCACCGGATAGTCAAACAGACCCGCGTTGATGTTCTCGGCATAACGCGCAGATTTATCTTTAAACTGGGTCATGCGGCTCAGTTCGCCGAAGTAGGTATAGCAGTTCAGTGCCCAGCCTAACTGCGCATGTTCCGGCACGTGGGACTGAACAAAAATGGTGCTTTTCTCAGGATCGATACCACAAGCCAGATACAACGCCAGCGTATCCAGTGTTGCTTTACGCAGCTTCTGTGCATCCTGGCGCACGGTGATCGCATGTTGGTCAACGATACAGTAAATGCAATGGTAGTCATCCTGCATGTTTACCCACTGACGCAGCGCACCCATGTAGTTACCAATGGTCAATTCACCTGAGGGCTGTGCGCCACTAAAAACGATGGGCTTAGTCATTTTTCGATTCCTGATTTTCGCTATGCGGAAGCCCTAATGCGGGCAGAAGGTCATTGATAGACTGATAAATTACATCAGGCTGGCTAAGATCGATAGCCTCGCCGTAGTTATATCCATAGGTTAAGCCAACTGAAGGGCAACCGGCTGCTTTTGCTGCCTGAATATCATTGCGTGAGTCGCCAACAAACAGCATCTGTTGTGGGGCAATTCCCATCCGCTCAGCCACAAGTAACAGCGGGTCCGGGTGCGGCTTTTTGTTTTGCACATCATCGCCACCAATCACCACGCTGAAATATTTGGCGATATCTAAGGCTTCGAGCAGCGGCGCAACAAACGGCGTCGGTTTGTTGGTGACCAGGCCTAGCGGCAGGCCTTTAGCCTGCAATGCGCCAAGCGTATCGGCAACGTGCGGGAACAAAAACGTCCCCTCTTCGGCAACCTCGCCATAGTAGCGATCGAACAGTTTACGCAGAATACGTACCTGTTCTTCTGCCGGAATGTCGTCATCAACGGGCGGTTTCCCCATTGTTTTACGCAAAGTCGCACGTTCCTGACGTGCCCAGGTCAATGCACGCTCCATCAGAACATCTGCGCCATTACCAATCCAGGTAATAACACGCTCTTCACCTGCGACGGGCAACTCCAGCGCATACAGCGCCATATCTACCGCAGCAGCCAGACCAGGAGCACTGTCCACCAGCGTACCATCGAGATCAAAAGCGACGCCGCGAATATCTTCAAACTTATTCATGACTTACCTTTGCCAGTTCACTGCGCATTTCATCAATGACCTTTTTGTAGTCTGGCTGATCGAAAATGGCCGAACCAGCGACGAACATATCGGCACCTGCCGCAGCGATTTCGCCAATGTTGTTCACCTTCACGCCACCGTCCACTTCCAGACGAATGTCAAAGCCAGACTCGTCGATACGACGACGTACTTCGCGCAGTTTATCCAGTGTTTGAGGAATGAAAGACTGACCGCCGAAACCAGGGTTGACGGACATCAGCAGGATCACATCCAGCTTATCCATCACGTAATCCAGATAGCTCAGCGGTGTCGCCGGGTTAAATACCAGCCCCGCTTTACAGCCATTTTCTTTAATCAGTTGCAGCGAGCGGTCAACATGCTCGGAGGCTTCTGGATGAAAGGTTATGATGCTGGCACCTGCGGCAGCGAAATCTGGCACAATGCGATCGACCGGTTTCACCATCAGATGCACATCAATAGGGGCAGTAATGCCATAATTACGCAGAGATTTCAGCACCATCGGCCCAATCGTCAGATTGGGAACATAGTGGTTATCCATGACGTCAAAATGCACGACATCAGCGCCAGCTGCCAGGGCTTTTGCGGTATCTTCACCCAGGCGGGCAAAATCAGCCGACAGAATTGAGGGGGCAATCAAATACTGTTTCATCCGCTTCTCCTTGAGAATTATTTTTTCGCGGGTGAAACGACTCCTGGTTTGTACAAAGCCAGCAGTTCGTCCACCTTTTTACGTGTGCCGCCGTTGCTGCTTATACTGCGTCGAACTTTGACGACATGCAATTTTGCGCGCTGATACCACTCACGCGTTAACATCGTATCGTGATTGGAGATCAGCACTGGAATATGGCGCTCAACCAGACCTTCGGCGATCTCCGCCAGATGCGCTTGTTGTTCAAGCGTAAAACTGTTTGTGTGATACGCCGTAAAGTTGGCGGTCGCAGACAGCGGCGCATAAGGCGGATCGCAATAGACGACGGATGCATCATCTGCGCGCGCCATGCTATCGGCGTAAGACTCACAATAGAAAAAGGCATTCTGCGCTTTTTCAGCGAAGTGATACAACTCTGCTTCCGGGAAATAGGGTTTTTTGTAGCGGCCAAACGGCACGTTAAACTCACCGCGCAGATTGTAACGACACAGGCCGTTGTAACCGTAGCGGTTCAAATATAAAAACAGTACCGCCCGACGGAACGGATCCTGGCTTTTGTTGAACTCTTCGCGGAACTGATAGTAAACCTCGGCGCAATTTGTTTCGGGAACAAACAGCTCGCGTGCGGCCTGTACGTACTCATCAGTACGCATCTTCACAATGTTATAGAGACTGATCAGGTCGCTATTGATATCGGCAAGGATATAACGAGAAAAGTCGGTGTTGAGAAACACCGACCCGGCACCTACAAAAGGCTCAACCAGACATTCGCCCTTGGGCAAATGCCGTTTAATATCATCAAGCAGGGGATACTTGCCCCCTGCCCACTTCAAAAAAGCGCGATTTTTCTTCATGCTGACTAACTAATTACACCTTCTCCGGCTGTGGAGAAAGCTCCGACAGCATCCAGCGCTTCAGGCAACTCCCGCGATGATAAACCATTGCGGGAGATAACCTTGATTACTTCAGATCGGCCTGTACCTGACGCAGCGGTTTCGCCCACGGGTTTTTGGCCTGGACATCTGCTGGCAATGTAGATACCGCTTTTTTCGCCTCTTCTTTCGAAGCGTACACGCCAGAAACCAGGACATACCACGGCTGACCATTACGCTTCGTTTCATAGACAACGTAGTTTTTCAGATTCTCTTTCTTCGCCCAACCGTTCAGGTTGTCGTAGTTAGAGGAACTGCTCAGCTGCAGAGTGTAATGGCTGGACGGTGCCGATTTCAACGAACCAACATTACCTGCGGTCTTCCCTCCAGCGGCTGGTGTTGCCGTGGTTTGCGCCGGGGATGCCGTCTGTACTGGAGCCGTAGTTGCGGTCTCTTTTGGTGCTGGCGTAGAGGTCGCAGCCGGTGCCTTCGTGCTCGCCACAGGAGCAGCTGGTTCAGTACGCTTCGGCGTCTGTGCTACCGGCTTCGGTTCCGTTTTCACGGTTGCTTGCGGTTTTTTCGGTTCAATCACCGCCTGCTGGCGAGCTGGACGCGTAGTGGCCGGACGTTCAGCGGTTTGCGTTTTCGCCGTGTCACGCGATGCATTGCCATTGCGAACAGGCGCGACCGTCGCGGGTTCAGTCGGCAACGTGGAATTGACCGCCACATTATTCAACTGTTGCTGATTTTGTGGCTGGGTCAGCGCATTGTTCAGGTCACCCTGCACTTCAACACGTTGTTGACCATCCGTTGCCGCCGGGGTTTGCCCTTGAGTCGGCGTAGAAGAGATCGGCGGCAGAGAAACATCCTGCTGAGTATTTTCCGCAGACGTGGTTCCCGGCGCTGGCTGCACGCCATTCGCCTGATCGGTCGCATTGCCAGCAAGATCAATACTCTTCTCGCCAGACGCGGTTTGATCGCTGGAAGAGGTCGAGGGGGCTTTTAGCGCAGAACCGATACCGATGATCAACAGCAGGAGAACCAGAATGCCGACGCCCATCATCATATACTGACGAGAAGCGGGTTTACTGGCTGCTTTTTTGCGCTTACGCGGACGACGCTCTACGCGCTCTTCATCCACGGTTTCATCTTCGGATTCGTCAATTTCTTCTTCGATTTCCGGTTCCTCATTGCGCTCTTTTTGCGCACGAGTCGGACGGCGATCGTCAGTGTCATCAAGTTCAATATCATCAAAATTGATCTGCGGTTCGCCACGTTCAGTACGCTCAGAACGTTCAGAAGATTGACGAGAACGACCAGTACGACGATCGCTGGGATCGGGTTTCAGCTCGTCTTCTGGTTTGAATTCATCCATTTAACACCCCACTAAAAGGTTAATGCTTACCACGTTGCAATTAACCTGAAGCTAATAGACCGCTTGATAAGCGGCCTGACCTTTCTTGTTGTTACGCTGATTGACAATCGGCAATGGCGTTAAGAACAAGCTCGTGCGAAACGCCGCTGCGAACTTCACTCTTACCAATTGCCAACGGAAGAATTAAGCGCATCTCTCCCGCAAGGACTTTCTTGTCACGCAGCATATGCGGTAAATACGCCTGCGCGGACATTTCGCGCGGCCCATTGACCGGTAACCCAGCCCGCGTGAGCAGGGTTATAATACGCTGCGTTTCGGCAGAACTAAACTGCCCGAGACGTTCCGACGTCCGCGCCGCCATCACCATACCCGCAGCAACCGCTTCACCGTGTAACCAATTGCCATACCCCATTTCAGCTTCAATGGCATGACCAAAGGTGTGTCCCAGATTCAGTAAAGCACGTAACCCGGT
This sequence comes from Escherichia sp. MOD1-EC4550, assembly GCF_963876935.1. Lineage (NCBI taxonomy): Bacteria > Pseudomonadati > Pseudomonadota > Gammaproteobacteria > Enterobacterales > Enterobacteriaceae > Escherichia > Escherichia sp. MOD1-EC4550. The sequence continues at coordinate 257,585 of NZ_CAWNSE010000053.1, read as the reverse complement.
TTCGCGCTCGTCGGCGGCGACAACTTCTGCCTTCAGTTCACAACAACGGCGAATACAGTACGCCATTGCCGGACCGTCCAGACGCAACAACGCATCCAGATTCTCTTCCAGCCAGTTAAAAAACGCACCGTCAAGAATAATGCCGTATTTGATGACTTCTGCCAGCCCCGACGCTAACTCACGCGGGGGAAGCGTTTTCAGACAGTCGAGATCCACCACCACTGAAGCAGGCTGGTAGAACGCGCCAATCATGTTTTTACCGAGGGGATGGTTGACCGCGGTTTTGCCGCCAACGGAGGAATCGACCTGCGACAGTAACGTCGTCGGGACTTGAATGAAACGTACACCACGCTGATAACTCGCCGCCGCAAAGCCGGTCAGATCGCCCACTACGCCGCCGCCAAGCGCCACCAGCGTAGTATCGCGACCATGCGGCTTTTGTAACAACGCCGTAAAGACGGTATCGAGTACAGCCAGGCTTTTATACTGCTCGCCGTCAGGGAGGATAACGCTATCGACGTTAACACCCGCCTGTTCAAGTACGCCGCGGACCTTATCGAGATACAGAGGAGCCAGGGTTTCGTTGGTAACCAACATGACCTGCTCGCCCGATTTCAGCGGTAAGAATGAAGCTGGTTCATTAAACAAACCAGATGCGATGGTAATTGGGTAACTACGTTCCCCGAGAGTAACGACAATCCTCTCCATAACGCGACATCCACCTTAATTACTGTACCCGCAGACGAGTGTATATAAAGCCAGAATTAGTTGCTTTCCAGCATGTGAATAATCTGGTTTGCGACCACTTTAGCGCTTTGATCATCAGTACGAATGGTCACGTCGGCAATCTCTTCATACAGCGGATTGCGTTCATTGGCCAACGCTTCCAGAACTTCACGCGGCGGTGTTTCAACGTGCAGCAACGGGCGTTTTTTATCACGCTGCGTGCGTGCAAGTTGCTTTTCGATGGTCGTTTCAAGATAAACGACAACGCCACGAGCGGAAAGACGGTTACGCGTTTCGCGGGATTTCACAGAGCCGCCGCCAGTAGCCAGCACAATACCCTGTTTCTCGGTCAACTCATTGATGACCTTTTCTTCGCGATCGCGGAAGCCTTCTTCGCCTTCTAAATCGAAAACCCAGCCCACATCAGCTCCGGTTCGTTTCTCAATCTCTTGATCGGAATCGTAAAATTCCATATTGAGTTGTTGAGCTAACTGGCGCCCAATAGTGCTTTTTCCGGCACCCATAGGCCCAACCAGAAAGATATTGCGTTTCTCTGCCATTTTTTCGGTACTACTAAGACTATTCGTTAATGATAAACCCGCTTCGCTCAGAGAGCGCCGCAGGACATGAACTGAAACCTCATAAGATATTGCGAGAGTCAGACTGAAAATTATCTCAATACTCCAGCGGGTTTGGCAACTGAATAAATCACCCATCCCTCTGCATATCTGGTCGCTGCAAGCGCGCTGCCTTGCTACCACCGCTCTGGCGATAAATCACCGGGTAAGATTAGCGTAAAAAAGACAGCAAAATGCCGCCTGAATGATAAATCATCATCATGGAACGCAGGCAGCGAAGAGCACCAACTCTCAAATCGGTACTCCTTGTATGCTAAATACCTGCGCGCGTCAAATAGATGAAACACGTTCAGCGTAAAAACATTACCGCTTTTACGGCTGTTTACTCACTGGAAACCAGTCGTGGCGTGATAAACACCACTAACTCGCGTCGTTCATCTTCTTTTCCGTCATGACGAAATAATTGCCCGAACCAGGGAATGTCGCCAAGCAACGGTACGCTATCCTGACCCGATTTATTTTTACGGGTAAAAATGCCACCCAGCGCCAACGTTTCTCCGCTTTTGACCTCGACCTGCGTTTCGATCTCCTGCTTATCAATCGCCAGCACTTCGCCATCGGCCTGCTGTAGCACCTGCCCCGGAACGTTCTGGCTGATGTGTAATTTCAGCCGGATGCGACCTTTTTGTAACACCGTGGGCGTAACTTCCATCCCCAGGACGGCCTCTTTAAATTCCACCGACGTCGCGCCACTTTCCCCGCTGGAAACCTGATATGGAATTTCGCTCCCCTGTTTAATGCTGGCAGGCTGAAGATGTGAGGCCAGCAGACGCGGACTGGCGATAATATCCAGCTGCTGTTTTTGTTCGAGCGCGGAAAGCTCAAGATCCAGTAAACGTCCGTTGATGCGTCCAATGTTAAAACCGACATGCGTTGTCGCCGTCGCTACGGAGAGGTCGCTGCCAAGCGTGGTGACTTGCCCAACGCCACCAGCTTGTTGCGCATCAGCCAACATCCATTTCACGCCTAACTCACGCAAACTTTTTTCATTAATGGTGACAATATGCGCCGACAGCTCAACCTGCCCGACCGGCAGATCCACTTGCGCTACCCACTGTTCAAGCGCGCTTAACGCCGCTTTGTTATCTCGCAGCAAAAGGCGATTGGTGCGTTTATCGACGGTCATACTCCCTTTGGCACTCAGTAGCTTCTCCCCCGCTTTCGCCAGTTCTCCCGCGTCGGCGTATTGCAGGTTTATACTGCGATTTTCCAACGGCAGATTTGCCTGCGCCCGCGCCTGCTCCGCCTCCTGACGGGCGATATTGTCATTCTGCCAGGCAACGGAATGCACCGAGAGAATGTTGCCCTCCTGACGCGTTATCAGTCCGGCGCTTTTCACTACAGTTTGTAGTGCTTGCTTCCAGGGAACATCTGTTAGATGTAACGACACCGTACCGCTGACGTCTGGCGACACCACCAGGTTCAACTTCTCCTGTTCAGCCAGCGCCTGCAACACCTGAGCTACCGGAACGTCATCCACCATCAGCGTCACTTTTTGCGGCTTTGCCGCCTGTACGCCGGGTATCAGCATCAACAGTAGTGCGGCTATCCATTGCTTCATTTGTATCTCCTTGCCGTTGCCACAACCATTGTGGCGGTTCGCAGTTTGTCCCGGTTCCCAGCGTTAGTGCGTCTGGCGTTAACTGTAAGATCGTCCAGCCGTTTTCCAGCACATCGTTTTGCTGCACTCGTCGCCATTTTTTTTGCCCATCTTTTATTACACCGATGATGCGCTCGCCTCGCCCTACCATCCCCTGATAGCGCCACTGGCTAAGTTCGCTAATCCGGCATAGATCTTCCGGCGGTTTAAAAGGGTCACGCATACCGGTTAAAAGGCACAATGCAATACCTGCCAACAACCAGCGTTTAACCCTCATGCGGCGTCTCCAGTTGTAGCGTGAACAAAAGGTCATCACCTTCCACGCTTAACGAAAAACGGCTCACGCTGACGTTGCGCTCTGCCAGCCGTGTAAATGCCGACGGCACTGCTTCCCACAGCGTTTTCAACGCCAACTCACCTCCCTGCGCGGATGGATGCCAGTAAACCAGTTGCGCGCCGGATAACTGAAAATCCAGTGGCGAAAAGGGCTGCGTTTTTTCCTCGCTGAAGGGAGTGGTGTTTACCAGGCGATACAGTGCGGCCCACTGCTGGTAATGACTTGCCCGTAGTCGAATTAATGCGTCGCTCTCTTCCTGGTGTGTCGATGACAGAAAAATGAGCGTAACTAACATCATCAACCAGAATGCCCAGCAAAGCTGGCGGAGGCGGGGTGATGTGGCGAACCACCAGTCAAAGAGCATGTCCATCGCTAACCTTCCTTGTTAACTGATACTCAAATTGCCAGCGTCCCTGCGCATCTTGCTGCGTGGCCCCCCGCTGATTGAGATGAAAAGAAGCATCCTGGCGGAGTGACGTTTCCAGCGCGTTTAACGCGGTAATGCTTGTTGTTAGCCCCTTGATCTCCAGCGTTCCCTGCTGCCAGCTTATCGTTGTCAACCAGGCGTGTTCGGGTAAAAGCGCCGCCAGTGCTTCCAGCGCAGATTGCCAGTCACGGGTAAATTGTCGCTGGCGCTGCCTTTGCAAACGCTGCGCACGAATTTGTTGGCGCTCCAGCAAACGTGGTTTCGTTATTTGTAAGCTGTGGGCGAGTTGTTGTTCCGCCTGAAGCAAAACGGCATCTACGCGAGCTTCGGCGTTGCTTGTCAGACGCAATATTAGCGTTATCCCGACGGTCAGCAGCAGAGGCGCAACGAACATCAGCAACCAGAAACGAAGAAAAGCGGTCCGGCGTTGCTGTCGCCAGGGCAAAAAATTAATTGGCGGGTTCATCAGTACGCCTTCCCTAGCGCCAGCCCCAGCGCGATGGCAAAGTCTCCACCTGGCGGCGGTAGCGGCGGCTGACGAACAGAAACCGCCTCCCAGGGGTCAAATCCGCCTTCGCCACATAGCGCGACGCTTTCGGGATCAACGGATAACGCTGCCGCCAGCTCCTTCGCGCTAGTCATCCCCACCGCCAGTTTGCGCCCCCAGCTATAGCGCGTCGCCCACAGCCACTGTTCGTTATCACGCCAGGCCAGACATTGCTGATGAGAAGGTAAAAAAGGCAGGAATCGCTGTAATGCACTGGCATCCGGGGTGATCGCACTAACATGAACACGCAACCTTTCTGCCAGAGTAAGCAGCGTTGCCAGCTCTTTGCTTTGCGCGGCAGTCACGTTATAGGCGGGACTGAGTGAGTCTTCGCTGTAATCGAAGCGCAGGGAGTCCGGATCCATATCCAGCTCGCGGGCCATCGTCCCGGACAGCCAGGCCGTTTGCTCCCGCTCACCAAGGGACATCGACGGGCGCGGAAATGACCGCTGTAATGTGCGACTGGCGGGAAACGCCAACATAATGTGATGACGCTGCGGCAGTTCGCGACTCCACGGTAACAACGTTTTAGCCAGCCGCTGTGCATCGACAATCCGCCCATCTTTGATTATGTCGTTCGCCAGCGGCAACCGCCACCAGCGTTGCAAAAAGCATTCTTTTGCGCCCCGCACGATCGCAACCGCCACCGCTTCTTGCTGTTGTAAATGCAAACCAATTTGCCAGATCTTAAATGCCATCGTGATGATCTCCTTATCACCCGTCACTCTGACGGGTATATCAATGCGTCTGGCTTGCCTTTATACTACCGCGCGTTTGTTTATAAACTGCCCAAATGAAACTAAATGGGAAATTTCCAGTGAAGTTCGTAAAGTATTTTTTGATCCTTGCAGTCTGTTGCATTCTGCTGGGAGCAGGCTCGATTTATGGCCTATACCGCTACATCGAGCCACAACTGCCGGATGTGGCGACATTAAAAGATGTTCGCCTGCAAATTCCGATGCAGATTTACAGCGCCGATGGCGAGCTGATTGCTCAATACGGTGAGAAACGTCGTATTCCGGTTACGTTGGATCAAATCCCGCCGGAGATGGTGAAAGCCTTTATCGCGACGGAAGACAGCCGCTTCTACGAGCATCACGGCGTTGACCCGGTGGGGATCTTCCGTGCGGCAAGTGTGGCGCTGTTCTCCGGCCACGCGTCACAAGGGGCGAGTACCATTACCCAGCAGCTGGCGAGAAACTTCTTCCTCAGTCCAGAACGCACGCTGATGCGTAAGATTAAGGAAGTCTTCCTCGCGATTCGCATTGAACAGTTGCTGACGAAAGACGAGATCCTCGAGCTTTATCTGAACAAGATTTACCTCGGTTACCGCGCCTATGGTGTCGGTGCTGCGGCACAAGTCTATTTCGGTAAAACGGTCGACCAACTGACGCTGAACGAAATGGCGGTGATAGCCGGGCTGCCGAAAGCGCCTTCCACCTTTAATCCGCTCTACTCAATGGATCGTGCCGTCGCGCGGCGTAACGTCGTACTGTCGCGGATGCTGGATGAAGGGTATATCACCCAACAACAGTTCGATCAGACACGCACTGAGGCGATTAACGCTAACTATCACGCGCCGGAGATTGCTTTCTCTGCGCCATACCTGAGCGAAATGGTGCGCCAGGAGATGTATAACCGTTATGGCGAAAGTGCCTATGAAGACGGTTATCGCATTTACACCACCATCACCCGCAAAGTACAGCAGGCCGCACAGCAGGCAGTACGTAATAACGTGCTGGACTACGACATGCGCCACGGCTATCGCGGCCCGGCAAATGTGCTGTGGAAAGTGGGCGAATCGGCGTGGGATAACAACAAGATTACCGATACGCTGAAGGCGCTGCCGACCTATGGTCCGCTGCTGCCTGCCGCAGTCACCAGCGCCAATCCTCAGGAAGCGACGGCGATGCTGGCGGACGGGTCGACCGTCGCATTGAGTATGGAAGGCGTTCGCTGGGCGCGTCCTTACCGTTCGGATACTCAGCAGGGACCGACGCCGCGTAAAGTGACCGATGTTCTGCAAACGGGTCAGCAAATCTGGGTTCGTCAGGTTGGCGATGCATGGTGGCTGGCACAAGTGCCGGAAGTGAACTCGGCGCTGGTGTCGATCAATCCGCAAAACGGTGCCGTTATGGCGCTGGTCGGTGGCTTTGATTTCAATCAGAGCAAGTTTAACCGCGCCACCCAGGCACTGCGTCAGGTAGGTTCCAACATCAAACCGTTCCTCTACACCGCGGCGATGGATAAAGGTCTGACGCTGGCAAGCATGTTGAACGATGTGCCAATTTCCCGCTGGGATGCAGGTGCCGGTTCTGACTGGCAGCCGAAGAACTCACCACCACAGTATGCCGGTCCAATTCGCTTACGTCAGGGACTGGGCCAGTCGAAAAACGTGGTGATGGTACGCGCAATGCGGGCGATGGGCGTCGACTACGCTGCAGAATATCTGCAACGCTTCGGCTTCCCAGCGCAAAACATTGTCCACACCGAATCGCTGGCGCTGGGTTCAGCGTCCTTCACCCCAATGCAGGTGGCGCGCGGCTACGCGGTAATGGCGAACGGCGGCTTCCTGGTGGACCCGTGGTTTATCAGCAAAATTGAAAACGATCAGGGCGGCGTGATTTTCGAAGCGAAACCGAAAGTAGCCTGCCCGAAATGCGATATTCCGGTGATTTACGGTGATACGCAGAAATCGAACGTGCTGGAAAATAACGATGTTGAAGATGTCGCTATCTCCCGCGAGCAGCAGAATGTTTCTGTACCAATGCCGCAGCTGGAGCAGGCGAATCAGGCGTTAGTCGCGAAGACTGGCGCGCAGGAGTACGCACCGCACGTCATCAACACTCCGCTGGCATTCCTGATTAAGAGCGCCCTGAACACCAATATTTTTGGTGAGCCAGGCTGGCAGGGTACCGGCTGGCGAGCAGGTCGTGATTTACAACGGCATGATATCGGCGGAAAAACGGGTACCACTAACAGTTCGAAAGATGCGTGGTTCTCGGGTTACGGTCCGGGCGTTGTGACCTCGGTTTGGATTGGCTTTGATGATCACCGCCGTAATCTCGGTCATACAACGGCTTCCGGAGCGATTAAAGATCAGATCTCAGGTTACGAAGGCGGTGCCAAGAGTGCCCAGCCTGCATGGGACGCTTATATGAAAGCCGTTCTTGAAGGTGTGCCGGAGCAGCCGCTGACGCCGCCGCCGGGTATTGTGACGGTGAATATCGATCGCAGCACCGGGCAGTTAGCTAATGGTGGCAACAGCCGCGAAGAGTATTTCATCGAAGGTACACAGCCGACACAACAGGCGGTGCACGAGGTGGGAACGACCATTATCGATAATGGCGAGGCACAGGAATTGTTCTGATTAAAAAGGCGCTTCGGCGCCTTTTTCTGTTTGCTGACAAAGTGTCACTTTATTTATACCGGATACGGCGTGAACACGTTATCCGTCTGAAAATATCGAGAAAAATCAATCTATTGCATGAGCCGCGCAGGCCTGATAAGCATTGTGCATCAGGCAAACTTCACGCATTTACACTCGCCCCTGCTCCTTCAACCACTCGCGCACGAGGAACAGTGCGCTGACATTACGTGCTTCGTTGAAGTCAGGGTCTTCCAGCAAATCCATCATATGCGCCAGCGGCCAGCGCACCTGTGGTAGCGGCTCTGGCTCATCGCCTTCCAGCGATTCCGGGTAGAGATCTTGCGCTACCACGATATTCATTTTGCTGGAAAAGTAAGACGGCGCCATGCTGAGCTTCTTCAAAAAAGTCAGATCGTTCGCACCAAATCCCACTTCTTCTTTTAGCTCGCGGTTAGCGGCTTCGTATACGCTTTCACCCGGATCAATTAATCCTTTCGAAAAACCTAATTCGTAGGATTCCGTTCCCACTGCGTATTCGCGGATCAGGATCAGGTGATCGTCCACAATCGGCACAATCATCACCGCTTCCCGGTTGGTTGGACGCATTCGTTCATAAACACGCCGCACGCCATTGCTGAACTCCAGATCCACGCTTTCGACGGTAAACAGTCGTGAACGGGCTACAGTTTCAACATTCAGAATGGTGGGTTTTTGTAATGATTTGCTCATCGTGGGATCTATGCTGTGAAATCAGCGGTTATTGTGCGATATCGGACACGCTTTCGGCAATGTGAATTGCATGTTATTTACATTTATGTAACTTATTAAATAATCATCCTCAAATCAAATTAAAAGTCAATAGGTTGAAATAACTCCAGGAATTTGCTGATATTCCGCCTTCAGAGGGTTTGCTATGATCAGCGGTTACTGTGATGTGCTTAATGATGCTCAAGTTAAACTCCACGCTTGCCGATAGCCAACCGCAGAATCATGTATTGTGTCCGGTGCGACTGACCACGCCTGACAGACTAAGTAAGATGGGGAAAGCATGAGCACCATTGTGATTTTTTTAGCTGCTTTGCTGGCCTGCTCACTACTTGCGGGATGGCTGATAAAAGTGCGATCCAGACGGCGTCAGCTGCCCTGGACCAACGCCTTCGCGGATGCGCAAACGCGTAAACTCACACCTGAAGAACGTAGCGCCGTTGAAAATTATCTTGAGAGCCTGACGCAGGTATTACAGGTGCCGGGCCCAACGGGAGCCAGCGCGGCACCGATCTCTCTGGCGCTGAATGCCGAAAGCAACAACGTCATGATGCTGACACACGCTATCACGCGTTACGGCATCTCTACCGACGATCCGAATAAATGGCGTTACTACCTCGATTCGGTAGAAGTCCACCTGCCCCCTTTCTGGGAGCAGTACATCAACGATGAGAATACCGTTGAACTGATTCATACCGATTCGCTGCCGCTGGTTATTTCACTCAACGGTCATACGCTGCAGGAGTACATGCAGGAAACTCGCGGCTATGCCTTGCAACCTGTTCCGTCAACACAGGCGTCTATTCGCGGGGAAGAGAGTGAGCAAATCGAGCTACTCAATATTCGCAAAGAAACGCACGAAGAGTATGCGCTAAGTCGTCCGCGCGGGCTGCGCGAAGCGTTGCTGATTGTCGCCTCCTTCCTGATGTTCTTTTTCTGCCTGATTACCCCGGATGTATTTGTTCCGTGGCTGGCAGGCGGCGCGTTACTGCTGCTGGGCGCAGGACTGTGGGGGCTATTCGCGCCCCCGGCAAAATCCTCCCTGCGGGAAATTCATTGTCTGCGCGGTACACCCCGTCGTTGGGGATTGTTTGGCGAAAACGATCAGGAACAGATCAACAATATTTCACTCGGTATTATCGACCTGGTCTATCCCGCACACTGGCAGCCCTACATTGCTCAGGATCTCGGCCAACAAACCGATATCGATATCTATCTCGACCGCCACGTAGTGCGTCAGGGGCGATATCTTTCGCTGCATGATGAAGTAAAAAACTTTCCGTTACAGCACTGGCTGCGCAGTACGATTATCGCTGCGGGCTCGCTACTGGTGCTGTTTATGCTGTTATTCTGGATCCCGCTGGATATGCCGCTGAAATTCACCCTCTCGTGGATGAAAGGCGCGCAGACCATTGAAGCCACCAGCGTGAAACAACTGGCTGACGCTGGCGTGCGGGTTGGCGATACATTGCGTATTAGCGGTACGGGAATGTGTAATATTCGCACTTCCGGTACCTGGAGCGCGAAAACCAACTCACCTTTTTTACCGTTTGACTGCTCGCAGATCATATGGAATGACGCCCGCTCATTGCCATTACCAGAATCTGAACTGGTCAACAAAGCGACGGCATTGACCGAAGCAGTTAATCGCCAGCTGCACCCTAAACCGGAAGATGAATCTCGCGTCAGCGCCTCATTACGTTCAGCAATTCAAAAATCCGGCATGGTATTGCTTGATGATTTTGGCGATATCGTACTGAAGACAGCGGATCTTTGTTCTGCCAAAGATGACTGTGTGCGACTGAAAAATGCGCTGGTCAATCTCGGCAACAGTAAAGACTGGGACGCGCTGGTAAAACGCGCCAACGCCGGGAAACTCGATGGCGTGAATGTGTTATTACGCCCGGTGAGTGCGGAATCGTTGGATAACCTGGTGGCAACTTCCACCGCGCCGTTTATCACGCATGAAACGGCGCGAGCGGCACAATCACTAAACAGTCCGGCCCCCGGCGGATTCCTGATTGTCAGCGACGAAGGCAGCGATTTTGTTGATCAGCCCTGGCCTTCGGCATCACTTTACGACTACCCGCCGCAAGAACAGTGGAACGCTTTCCAGAAACTGGCACAAATGCTGATGCATACGCCGTTTAACGCCGAGGGTATCGTCACAAAAATCTTCACTGACGCCAATGGTACGCAGCATATTGGCCTTCATCCGATCCCGGATCGTTCCGGTCTGTGGCGCTATCTCAGCACCACACTGCTGCTACTGACGATGCTGGGTAGCGCCATTTACAATGGCGTACAGGCCTGGCGTCGTTACCAGCGTCATCGCACTCGCATGATGGAGATTCAGGCCTATTATGAAAGCTGCCTGAACCCGCAACTGATCACCCCTTCAGAAAGCCTTATCGAATAACACGTTTGCGCGGCAGGTTATGCTACCCTGTCGCGCAAATTGCTTCACTCTGGAGATTTCCCTCATGCATATCAACATTGCCTGGCAGGACGTAGATACCGTTCTGCTGGATATGGACGGCACGTTGCTCGACCTCGCCTTCGATAACTATTTCTGGCAAAAGCTGGTGCCTGAAACATGGGGGGCGAAAAACGGGGTCACACCACAGGAAGCGATGGACTATATGCGCCAGCAATATCACGACGTGCAGCATACGCTAAACTGGTACTGTCTTGATTACTGGAGTGAGCAACTGGGTCTGGATATCTGTGCGATGACCACTGAGATGGGACCGCGTGCCGTGCTGCGTGAAGATACCATTCCGTTTCTTGAGGCACTGAAAGCCAGTGGTAAGCAACGAATTTTGCTCACCAATGCTCATCCGCATAACCTGGCGGTAAAACTTGAGCATACCGGTCTGGACGCACACCTTGATTTATTACTTTCCACCCACACATTTGGTTATCCGAAAGAGGATCAGCGGTTATGGCATGCGGTGGCCGAAGCTACGGGTCTGAAAGCTGAAAGAACGCTGTTTATTGATGACAGCGAAGCGATTCTCGATGCTGCCGCACAATTTGGTATTCGTTACTGCCTCGGTGTGACTAATCCTGACTCCGGGATTGCCGAGAAACAGTATCAGCACCATCCGTCACTGAATGACTACCGCCGCCTGATCCCCTCGCTAATGTGAAGGAGACGCCATGAAAGAAAAACCTGCTGTTGAGGTTCGACTGGATAAATGGCTATGGGCCGCCCGTTTTTATAAAACCCGCGCGCTGGCCCGCGAAATGATCGAAGGCGGTAAGGTGCACTACAACGGGCAGCGCAGCAAGCCAAGCAAAATCGTCGAGCTGAATGCCACGCTCACTCTGCGCCAGGGAAATGACGAACGAACGGTGATTGTAAAGGCGATTACTGAACAGCGTCGCCCCGCCAGCGAGGCAGTCTTGCTGTATGAAGAGACTGCAGAAAGTGTAGAGAAACGCGAAAAAATGGCGCTGGCACGTAAACTTAATGCCTTAACCATGCCGCACCCGGACCGACGCCCGGACAAAAAAGAGCGCCGCGACCTGTTACGATTTAAACACGGCGACAGTGAATAACTGTCACCTGCAAGAGAGATGATTATGCCGCAACATGACCAATTACATCGCTATCTGTTTGAAAACTTTGCCGTACGCGGCGAACTGGTAACCGTTTCGGAAACCCTGCAACAGATCCTTGAGAATCACGATTATCCGCAGCCCGTTAAAAACGTGCTGGCAGAACTGCTGGTTGCGACCAGCCTGTTAACCGCTACGCTGAAGTTTGATGGTGATATCACCGTACAACTGCAAGGCGACGGACCGATGAATCTGGCGGTTATTAACGGTAACAACAACCAGCAGATGCGCGGTGTGGCGCGCGTGCAGGGCGAAATTCCAGAAAATGCCGACCTGAAAACGCTAGTGGGCAATGGTTACGTGGTGATCACCATCACCCCGAGCGAAGGTGAACGCTATCAGGGCGTGGTGGGTCTGGAAGGTGATACCCTGGCGGCCTGCCTGGAAGATTACTTTATGCGTTCTGAACAGCTGCCGACGCGCCTGTTTATTCGCACCGGCGACGTAGACGGCAAACCGGCTGCAGGCGGTATGTTGTTGCAGGTAATGCCTGCGCAAAATGCCCAGCAGGACGACTTTGACCACCTGGCAACGCTAACCGAAACCATCAAAACCGAAGAACTGCTGACCTTACCGGCAAACGAAGTGTTGTGGCGTTTGTATCACGAAGAAGAGGTGACGGTTTACGATCCGCAGGATGTTGAATTCAAATGCACCTGCTCGCGTGAACGTTGCGCCGACGCGCTAAAAACACTGCCGGATGAAGAAGTGGATAGCATTCTGGCGGAAGAAGGCGAAATTGACATGCATTGTGATTACTGCGGTAACCACTATCTGTTCAATGCGATGGATATTGCAGAGATCCGCAACAACGCGTCTCCGGCAGATCCGCAGGTTCATTAAACTAGTCCTTCCGGCAGAGAGTGCTCTGCCGGATTTTACGACTTAATAACCTGATGCGCTGCGCTTATCAGGCCTACGCAATAATTCGCAAGTTATTGTTGGTAAGATAAAGCGTCGTATCCGATAAAAAATCAAATACGCATTGTCACTTACTTAGGTTTATTTCCAGCGTTTCACCATCTACCGTCAGATCACACCATGCTTTAGGCTTCGTCCCCAGTTTTCCATCCTTCGCAGCAGCGAGTAATTTTTCTTTCGTTATTTGGCGCGGAAGTAAACTCATATCAAGCGCGTCCCATTCTTTTCTGGCCGGATCAAAGCCATAGACAATGACTCTGTCATCATTAAAAGCAAACAGGATCCGCTCCACCTGACCATCACTATTCAGATCTTGCTCGACCAATACGCAGGCGTCCTTTTCAATGCAAGTCATGACGTTATAATCCTGGATTAAGGCCGACCAGAATGTCGCATCCGGTTTGCCTGAACCTGGAGCAATTAACACATTTTCGGCTAATACTTTTTCCGATACCTGTGCCTCAAGATATTTCTCTCCACCTAGCGTCATCAGCAGATCCCGTGCGCGTTTCGGGTCTTTCATATACTCGGCATCGCTTTTCAGCGACTCAAGCGCTGCACGTCCATAGCGACCGTTCTGTTCGAGCATGTAGAGACTTACCTGGTCTGGCGTGTTTTTGCCGCTCTGATAACGTGCCATATGACTGTTCACACTAATGCGCATACTATCCAGTACCGGCGAATTAAGAAGCACCAGTATTACCAACACCAATAACGAAACCGCAAGGTTCACTTTGCCCTGAAGAACAAGAGGGGTTTGCCCTTTACGCCAGACGATACTGACAAAATACCCCAGCGACCATACCAGTAACACCAGCACCGCCAGCGTGCCCTGCAAGCGGTCGACAGTCCAGCCGTACTGAGCGACCCGCAGCCATAACGCCCAGGCGGCGACGAACAGATACAGCGGAGCAGCCAGCAGAGCGGTTTTAATCAGGCAACGCAACGGCCCCGTCCAGGGAAGTGACGCTTTTTGCGGATCGCGGACAATAGCCATTAAAACCAATTGCAAAAAGGCCAGCGTCAACAGCAACCCGGCGGCGGAGATATGGCGAGAAATCGCGCTCAGGCCCGTAAACGGCAGGGTGATGATAAACATCAGGGTTAGCAATGATACTAACGGCAGCAACCCCGTGGCGATTAACGTGAACAACTTTTGAATAGAGTCGATTAAACGTGACTGTGTACGCGCGAGGATCACCGCCAGTGCGGTAACCAGACCTAACGTGAGATAAATAAACCAGTCGGTTGCAAAAAAGAGCGTTTTGAAAAACGTGATGCCAACAAGTTTAAACAACTCGCCCCACAGTAAAAGTACCAGCCACGTCAGGCCATTGGCGAGAAAAATCACCAGTAATATAAGTACGTTATGCCATACTGACTGGTAAAAATAGCGATAGCGGCTACTGTCATTGCGGATGCGAAGGCTTTGTTGTATCCACGGTAGCAACAACATCGCCATCAGCAGCAGATAGCAACCAAAATCCCAAAGCGCCTTTTCAGCTATCCAGGGGTTCATGCCATCAGTTTGCCACTTCAGCCAGCCGCTCATTCCCAGCGTGGCAATAAACACCAGCGCCAGCCATCCCCAAAGGCGCTTCTGTTTAAAGGAGATCACGGAGAAGAGTAAAACGGATGAAAACGCGACGGTCGCAGGCACGCCATAAACAATCCAACTGAGATTTTTTCCGGCAAGCCAGGCGATCAGTAGGTAGCAAACCAGACCCTGAAGTAATCCGGTAGCAATCATCCCCCAGCGTGTTGCGGGTGAAAGTTCAACGTTATCCATGTTAGTTATCCAGAATCAAAAAGTGGGTTAATTATCGCATCCGGGCCGTAGTATTTTGCTTTTTTCAGAAAATAATCAAAAAAAGTTAGCGTGGTGAATCGATACTTTACTGATTGAATTTGCATCAATTTCATTCAGGAATGCGATTCCACTCACAATATTCCCGCCATATAAACCAAGATTTAACCTTTTAAGAACATTTTCCACACCTAAAATGCTATTTCTGCGATAATAGCAACCGTTTCGTGACAGGAATCACGGAGTTTTTTGTCAAATATGAATTTCTCCAGATACGTAAATCTATGAGCCTTGTCGCGGTTAACACCCCCAAAAAGACTTTACTATTCAGGCAATACATATTGGCTAAGGAGCAGTGAAATGCGCGTTAACAATGGTTTGACCCCGCAAGAACTCGAGGCTTATGGTATCAGTGACGTACATGATATCGTTTACAACCCAAGCTACGACCTGCTGTATCAGGAAGAGCTCGATCCGAGCCTGACAGGTTATGAGCGCGGGGTGTTAACTAATCTGGGTGCCGTTGCCGTCGATACCGGGATCTTCACCGGTCGTTCACCAAAAGATAAGTATATCGTCCGTGACGATACCACTCGCGATACTTTCTGGTGGGCAGACAAAGGCAAAGGTAAGAACGACAACAAACCTCTCTCTCCGGAAACCTGGCAGCATCTTAAAGGCCTGGTGACCAAACAGCTTTCCGGCAAACGTCTGTTCGTTGTCGACGCTTTCTGTGGTGCGAACCCAGACACGCGTCTTTCCGTCCGTTTCATCACCGAAGTGGCCTGGCAGGCGCATTTTGTCAAAAACATGTTTATTCGCCCGAGCGATGAAGAGCTGGCTGGTTTTAAACCTGACTTTATCGTTATGAACGGCGCAAAATGCACTAACCCGCAGTGGAAAGAACAGGGTCTGAACTCCGAAAACTTCGTGGCGTTTAACCTGACCGAGCGCATGCAGCTGATTGGTGGCACCTGGTACGGCGGCGAAATGAAGAAAGGGATGTTCTCAATGATGAACTACCTGCTGCCGCTGAAAGGCATCGCTTCTATGCACTGCTCCGCCAACGTTGGCGAGAAAGGCGATGTTGCGGTGTTCTTTGGTCTTTCCGGCACCGGTAAAACCACCCTTTCCACCGACCCGAAACGTCGCCTGATTGGCGATGACGAGCACGGCTGGGATGACGATGGCGTGTTTAACTTCGAAGGCGGCTGCTACGCGAAAACCAT
This sequence comes from Escherichia sp. MOD1-EC4550, assembly GCF_963876935.1. NCBI lineage: Bacteria > Pseudomonadati > Pseudomonadota > Gammaproteobacteria > Enterobacterales > Enterobacteriaceae > Escherichia > Escherichia sp. MOD1-EC4550. The sequence goes on along the minus strand of NZ_CAWNSE010000053.1, from coordinate 241,594 downwards.
CAAGCTGTCGAAAGAAGCGGAACCTGAAATCTACAACGCTATCCGTCGCGATGCGCTGCTGGAAAACGTCACCGTACGTGAAGATGGCACTATCGATTTTGACGATGGTTCAAAAACCGAGAACACCCGCGTTTCTTATCCGATCTATCACATCGATAACATCGTTAAACCGGTTTCCAAAGCGGGCCACGCAACTAAAGTTATCTTCCTGACCGCAGACGCCTTTGGTGTGCTGCCGCCGGTTTCTCGCCTGACTGCCGATCAAACTCAGTACCACTTCCTCTCTGGCTTCACCGCCAAACTGGCCGGTACTGAACGTGGCATCACCGAACCGACGCCAACCTTCTCCGCTTGCTTCGGCGCGGCGTTCCTGTCGCTGCACCCAACTCAGTACGCAGAAGTGCTGGTGAAACGTATGCAAGCGGCGGGTGCGCAGGCATATCTGGTTAACACTGGCTGGAACGGTACTGGCAAACGTATCTCCATTAAAGATACCCGCGCCATTATCGACGCTATCCTCAACGGTTCGCTGGATAACGCAGAAACCTTCACTCTGCCGATGTTTAACCTGGCGATCCCGACTGAACTGCCGGGCGTAGACACTAAGATCCTCGATCCGCGTAACACCTACGCTTCTCCGGAACAGTGGCAGGAAAAAGCTGAAACGCTGGCGAAACTGTTTATCGACAACTTCGATAAATACACCGACACCCCTGCGGGTGCCGCGCTGGTAGCGGCTGGTCCAAAACTGTAATCCGATAAGTTAAGCGACGAAATCCCCCGTTTCACCAGATACGGGGGATTTTTTATTTTCTGTCAGAATTAAACGGGACAAACAGATAATCCAGCGAGTGGCGTGTTTCACGAAAAAACGTATCCAGTTCAGGCTGCGCTTTTATCGCGCTGGTGGGAATGAAAATATCGCAAAACGCTTTCGTCGCTTCTCTGGGCCAACTCTTCGGTAAATGCAGAAAAAGCCACAAATAATCTTCTTCATACTCAATGCTATAAAAATCTTCCCAGCGAAGTATGCCCTGCTGATGAGATTCATAAAAAACAATCCCCTCGAAATAAAACGCATAACGCACGGGTTTCGTAAAAGTAACTTGCTTTGTTTTTGACTTAAAATCGTTAATTCTTCTGCTGATTAACAGGAACATTGATAAGAGGAGTGGCAACATTAATAGAAGAATTAACGTACTGATTGCGTTGAGTTTAAAGTCATGAGAAGGTTTCAACCATTGTGGGATCATGGGCAGTATAGCCAATAAGCCAGCGGTTCGAATTCCCCATTTAAACCCTTTAAAACGCTTTTTAATGTAACAGGTATAATGCTTAACGGCAGCGTTGAAGGCGGTTTGGGTGTAGTGGATTTGCACTGTGCCGAGGTAATGTGCGGTTTGTGGATCAAAGGGGCAAGGGGGGCTATTCATTCTACTCGCCAGGAGCGCTCACAGGCGCTTACGTCATCATTAATATATGCATTCAGGTAATCATTAAGATCTTTATAACGTGATTCCCCATTGCAGTCATAAACCCAGACCTCTGGCTCAACGGTACTATCTAGCCAAAGGAGAAAAACCATTTCATAACTGTAATCACTACCGGCAAAAAGTGACAGGCGATGAGAACGAAATAGTCCCAAGGCATGGTTATCCCAATTATCACTTGAAGCTACAGCATTCATTTTGATTTCATCAAGAAACGTATCTTCTATGTGTTCCTGCCAAAGCGTTTCCATGTCACTTATACTTAGCCAGCTTCCATGTGTAGCGCTTAACCAACGTCCACAATGTGCAAAACGCGCCTGCAACATAGGGCTGGCCTTCTGCCAGACACCGTTTTTCAATGTCGGGATCCGGCTATCAAACGCAGTGCTTGCAGGTTCAGGAACAACATTGAATGGGCCATCAAATGCTAACCTGGTATTTATCGCTTGCTGAATATGTTCCCTGATCATATTTCTCTCCGCGTTAGATCATTTCTGAGCCATTAATTTATGGCTTATGTCCCCACGTCCTGAGATAGTAGTTTTCTCGTAAAATGGTCAGTTCAGGGAAACGAGTTGCAGCTTCATCAACCAATGGTGGAATACGATTATCTTTAACTTCAATGAGCAACAAAATAGCCTTCCTTACATTCTCCATCTTTGATGATGCAAAAAGCGGTAATACCAACTCAACGAATCCTCGGCTTTCATTGAAATCAGGCGCCTTACTCATCGCCCACAATAATGTTTGCTGACGGTCATCAGTGATACGTTCGAGAAGCGGCAGAAAAGTATCATATTTATTATACTCTGTTTCTCGTATAGCAAAGACAGCTGAGGATAGAGTGTCATCGTCAAGTTCAGGCATTATTATTAACAGTGAATGAATATAATCCTCAATATTCACCACACTATCTCTACAGGCAAAACGGAGATCTTTAATAGCAATATCACGTAATTCATCTGGCATTGTAAAATAGAGTCGAAAAATATCTGCAGCACAAGAAACTTTTTTTTGGCGTAATCTTATGAATGCCTCTTCACACAATTCTTTATCATTCTCTGTGCGGCAAACATGTTCCCAAAGGGCAAAAGTTTCGGGTTCTATCTGTGGAAAACGGCATAGCGAGAATAAAATGGATCTACGTAAATCCGGGATTTTCTCAGTTAAAAACCACTCACGCAGTTGAATTTGCGTTCCTGGCAAACTTCTATCGAAACCCTTCATACTCATACCAGCAATAAAATCGTCCAGCCAGCGTTCATACCAGTTGAGGAAATTTTTATCATATATAAAATCAAACGGATAATCTTCATCACCATCAGTCAGCATTAACCTTCCGCGATACTGCCCCGTCACCACCAGGCAAATATCATAAGTACATCCCAGGGTGAGAATGGTCAATGCGCCGTCAAAAAAACTATATTCTTCATCATCTTCTGTACGGCCAGCATTCAACACATCAACATCCTGCTGCGTCATATAAAGCGGTACAGGGCTTTCTTTTGTTATATCGCCATAAATATCTGTACCGCCTAAAGATTCAAGACCGTAGGCATGTGCCGGACCGCCATTAGCGATATAGCGAAGAAAAATTCGATATTCCCGTGGCAAAGTGACGCTATGTTTTTTCTCCCAGGAAGCTATTTCCGCCTCGCTGGCAGGCTTCGGCCATTGATATTTCCAACCTTCAGAACCGAATAACTTACATTCAGGATCCAGTGCGGCAATGCGTGGGATTTTTTCTTTTATACGAGCAATCTGTACTTGTTCTTCGTTGGTAAGTTGCATCAAGCTATTCCTTTAGTGTGCTTTTACTAATCAGGATACGCTAGCCTGCAATCAGCTTACAGTACACTTTACTTCGTATGGTGCCGATGTCTGAAACCGTATTCATTCAGTAGATACTGAGTGCACAAAATAAAACGGGAGGCACCTTCGCCTCCCGTTTTATTTACCCTTCTTTTGTCGTGCCCTGCGCCCGCGTTACCGGCATTGGCAGCCAGGCGCGAATGGAAAGCCCACCCCGTTCGCTGGTGCCAAGCTCCAGCATGCCGTTATGGTTATCCACGATACGCTGCACAATCGCCAGGCCTAGCCCAGTGCCGCTAATGGTGCGCGCACTGTCGCCGCGGACAAACGGCTGGAACAGGTGCTTACGCTGTTCCGGCGCAATTCCCGGACCGTCGTCTTCCACCTGGAACCAGGCGCGATTCGGCTCCGTGCCGCTGCTGACTTTAATCCAGCCGTTGCCGTAACGAGCAGCGTTCACCACCATATTCGCCACTGCACGTTTGATCGACAGCGGGTGCATTTTCACTTCAATGCTGCCGGGGTAAAGCGCAGTTTCAATTTCCCGCTCATAGCCACTTTCGGCAGCAATCACCTCACCGAGCACTGCGTTGAGATCCGCCATTTCCATCGGCATCTCCTGCCCGGTGCGCAGGTAGTCGATAAACTGTTCAATGATGGCATTGCACTCTTCGATATCTTTATTGATCGATTCTGCCAGGTAGCCATCCTGCTCGCTCATCATCTCGGTCGCCAGACGAATACGTGTCAGCGGCGTGCGCAAGTCGTGGCTTACCCCTGCCATCAGCAACGTGCGGTCATCCGCCAGTTGCTTAACACCAGCCGCCATATGGTTAAAGGCGCGGGTAACGGAACGCACCTCCGAAGCGCCATACTCACGCAGCGGCGGCGGAATAATCCCCTTACCCACCTGCAAGGCAGCGTGTTCGAGATCGACCAACGGTCGGTTCTGGATACGAATAAATAGCCACGCCCCACCTATCGCCAATAGCATAATCGCCAACGTATAGCGGAACAGCGGGGAGAAATCGCCCTGATGAATTTCGGTCAGCGGCACGCGTACCCAGATATTGGGCGACAGCCAGGTTTTCAGCCAGACGACAGGCGAGCTTTTGTTGACCTCAACGCGTACTTCCGTCGGGCCGCCCAGTTGTTGCGCCATCTGATGGCTTAAGAATTCATAGTGTTGCGCCCAACGCAGCCCTGCCTCTTCGGCAGCTTCGTTGGAATAGAGAGAGATCCCCAGCTCACGGTAGATCTCCCGACGGAAAGCGGGAGGCACAACCAACTGCGTGCCGTCCTCCAGTTGCAGTTTGTCGGTCATCAACATACGCACTTCGTACGCGAGGACTTTATTAAACTGCTGGAGGCTCGGCAAAATCGCGAAGTTCAGCACCACCAGATAAGTCGTCACCAGGCTGACGAACAGCAAGGTGACGATGAGCAATAACGTACGGGCAAATGAACTTCGTGGCGAGAAGCGCAATCGCCTCATGCTTTAGAACCGTCCGGCACGAAAACGTAGCCCAGACCCCAAACGGTCTGAATGTAACGCGGATGCGCTGGATCTTCTTCCACCATGCGGCGCAGACGCGAGATCTGCACATCGATGGAACGTTCCATTGCGGAGTATTCACGACCACGGGCAAGGTTCATCAGCTTATCGCGGGAGAGCGGCTCACGCGGATGGCTAACCAGCGCCTTCAGTACCGCAAACTCACCGCTGGTGAGCGGCATCGGCTCATCTTCGCGGAACATTTCACGCGTACCGAGGTTAAGTTTGAACTTACCGAAAGCAATTACCGCCTCTTCCTGTGACGGCGCGCCCGGCAGTTCGTTGGCCTGACGACGCAGCACCGCACGAATGCGGGCCAGCAGTTCACGCGGGTTAAACGGTTTTGGAATGTAGTCGTCAGCGCCAATCTCCAGACCAACGATACGGTCCACTTCTTCCCCTTTCGCCGTCACCATAATGATCGGCATCGGGTTGCTCTGGCTACGAAGACGTCGGCAAATCGACAAGCCATCTTCACCAGGTAACATCAAATCCAGTACCATAAGATGGAAAGATTCACGAGTCAGCAGGCGATCCATCTGTTCTGCATTAGCGACGCTTCGAACCTGGAAGCCTTGTTCGGTGAGATAACGTTCCAGCAGCGCACGCAGGCGCATGTCGTCATCGACCACCAGAATCTTGTAGTTCTCTTGCATTCTTTGTACTCCCAAAGGTTCGCAACAATTTGTAAGCGTGTATTCTTAAAAAAGCTTACGTTCGTCACCAGCTAAATCTGGTATGAATTTCAGCCTAAATTGTTACAAAGCATATTAAACAGCAGCTTAAGTATACAATTTATTCGGCGAAACATTATTGATTCTGTTGATATGATCACGTTATACCCAATGTGCGCATTATCAAACAGACAAAGGGAATCAACGAGATGAAAACGCCCCTGGTTACCCGGGAAGGGTATGAAAAACTCAAACAAGAGCTAAATTATCTCTGGCGTGAAGAGCGCCCGGAGGTCACAAAAAAAGTGACCTGGGCTGCAAGTCTGGGCGACCGCAGCGAAAATGCTGACTATCAGTATAATAAAAAGCGTCTGCGTGAAATCGACCGTCGCGTGCGCTATCTCACTAAATGCATGGAAAATCTCAAAATCGTCGATTACTCCCCGCAACAGGAAGGCAAAGTCTTTTTTGGCGCATGGGTGGAGATTGAAAACGACGATGGCGTGACTCACCGTTTTCGTATTGTCGGCTACGATGAAATTTTTGGCCGTAAAGATTACATCTCTATCGATTCCCCAATGGCCCGCGCATTGCTGAAAAAAGAAGTGGGCGATCTGGCGGTGGTGAATACCCCTGCCGGGGAAGCGAGCTGGTATGTTAATGCTATCGAGTACGTGAAACCGTAAGGAAGAGTCTTAACCTCCTGCCGATGGCTGGCATTTTTGCCAGCCAGTCCGTATAACTATCCCCTGATTTTTGATCCGAAAAGATGAACTCAAACCATGATGAATGATTCGTTCTGCCGCATTATTGCGGGTGAAATTCAGGCGCGCCCGGAACAGGTTGACGCTGCCGTTCGCCTGCTTGACGAAGGGAATACTGTGCCGTTTATCGCACGTTATCGTAAGGAAATCACCGGCGGTCTGGATGACACGCAGTTGCGTAATCTGGAAACGCGTCTGAGCTATTTGCGCGAGCTGGAAGAGAGACGTCAGGCAATCCTCAAGTCCATTTCCGAGCAAGGCAAACTGACCGACGAGCTGGCGAATGCTATCAACGCCACCTTAAGCAAAACCGAACTCGAAGACCTCTACCTGCCCTACAAACCTAAACGCCGCACCCGCGGGCAAATTGCTATTGAAGCAGGACTTGAGCCACTGGCCGACCTGCTGTGGAACGATCCGTCGCACACACCAGAAGTCGCCGCTGCACAATATGTTGATGCCGATAAAGGCGTAGCAGATACCAAAGCCGCGCTGGACGGCGCGCGCTATATCCTGATGGAACGGTTTGCCGAAGATGCCGCGCTGCTGGCGAAAGTGCGTGATTATCTGTGGAAGAACGCGCATTTGGTTTCTACGGTGGTGAACGGTAAAGAAGAGGAAGGGGCGAAATTCCGCGACTATTTCGATCATCACGAACCGCTGTCAACGGTGCCTTCTCACCGCGCGCTGGCGATGTTCCGTGGGCGTAACGAAGGCGTACTCCAACTTTCGCTGAATGCCGATCCGCAGTTCGATGAGCCGCCAAAAGAGAGCTATTGCGAGCAAATCATCATGGATCACCTTGGCCTGCGCCTGAACAATGCCCCGGCGGATAGCTGGCGCAAAGGCGTGGTGAGCTGGACGTGGCGCATCAAGGTGCTGATGCATCTGGAAACCGAACTAATGGGCACAGTGCGTGAACGCGCGGAAGATGAAGCAATCAACGTCTTTGCCCGTAACCTGCACGATCTTCTGATGGCGGCCCCTGCCGGACTGCGTGCAACGATGGGCCTCGATCCGGGTCTGCGTACTGGGGTAAAAGTGGCGGTAGTCGATGCGACGGGTAAACTGGTGGCGACCGACACCATTTATCCGCACACCGGACAAGCCGCAAAAGCAGCGATGACCGTTGCTGCCTTGTGTGAAAAACATAACGTTGAACTGGTGGCAATCGGTAACGGTACGGCTTCCCGCGAAACCGAGCGTTTCTATCTCGACGTTCAGAAGCAGTTTCCGAAAGTGACTGCACAGAAAGTGATCGTCAGCGAAGCAGGCGCGTCGGTTTACTCGGCTTCCGAACTGGCGGCGCAGGAGTTCCCGGATCTCGATGTTTCGCTGCGTGGCGCGGTGTCTATCGCCCGTCGTTTGCAGGATCCGCTGGCGGAGTTGGTGAAAATCGATCCGAAATCTATCGGCGTAGGTCAGTATCAGCATGACGTCAGCCAGACGCAGCTGGCCCGCAAGCTTGACGCAGTAGTAGAAGACTGCGTGAACGCCGTTGGCGTCGATCTCAACACCGCTTCTGTCCCGCTGTTAACTCGCGTGGCGGGTCTGACGCGCATGATGGCGCAAAACATTGTGGCCTGGCGCGATGAGAACGGCCAGTTCCAGAACCGCCAGCAACTGCTGAAAGTCAGCCGTCTGGGGCCGAAAGCCTTCGAGCAGTGCGCAGGCTTCTTGCGCATTAACCACGGTGACAACCCGCTGGATGCCTCTACTGTTCACCCGGAAGCCTATCCGGTGGTGGAACGCATTCTGGCAGCAACACAGCAGGCACTGAAAGATCTGATGGGTAACAGCAGCGAACTGCGTAACCTGAAAGCGTCTGACTTTACTGATGAGAAATTCGGTGTGCCGACGGTAACCGACATCATCAAAGAGCTGGAAAAACCGGGTCGCGATCCGCGTCCGGAATTTAAAACTGCTCAGTTTGCCGATGGCGTCGAGACAATGAACGACCTGCAACCGGGTATGATCCTCGAAGGTGCGGTGACCAACGTCACCAACTTTGGCGCGTTTGTCGATATTGGCGTGCATCAGGACGGCCTGGTTCACATCTCTTCATTGTCGAACAAGTTTGTGGAAGATCCGCATACCGTGGTGAAAGCGGGCGACATTGTGAAGGTGAAAGTGCTGGAAGTGGATCTTCAGCGTAAACGTATCGCCCTGACTATGCGTCTGGACGAGCAGCCTGGCGAAACCAACGCCCGTCGCGGCGGCGGTAATGAACGTCCGCAAAACAACCGCCCGGCAGCCAAACCACGCGGTCGTGAAGCGCAGCCTGCCGGTAACAGCGCGATGATGGATGCGCTGGCGGCGGCAATGGGCAAAAAACGTTAAACCTCCTGATTGGCCTACGGTTCGAATTTGCACAAGATCGTAGGCCAGATCAGGCGTTCACGCCGCATCTGGCAATAAACGCCATGCCTGACATAAAAATGCCGGAGAATATCTCCGGCATTTTTATTCCACAACGAAACTCACACTATATTTCGTCAATATTTATCACTTCATTAACAACTGAAACCTTAATTAAACATTAACCCGCCCTGATAATTCGCCATTCGAATTATATTTTCGCTGCGATATAACCTTGAGCCACATCAACATTCACGCAGATTATTATCTAAACCAACATTCGCACACATTTTAAGTATTGCTGATAGAAACCATTCTCATTATCATTGTGTTGTTGATTATTTAATCTCTCCTTCGTTGGCAAATCATCTGGTCTCATGTCGCTGTCAAACGCCCCATGAGGTAGTTATCCAGTTAATGAGAAACAAGTAGGCACCTATGCAATACACTCCAGATACTGCGTGGAAAATCACTGGCTTTTCCCGTGAAATCAGCCCGGCATATCGCCAAAAACTGCTTTCTCTTGGCATGTTACCTGGCTCCTCTTTTAATGTGGTGCGCGTCGCTCCACTTGGCGACCCCATTCATATCGAAACCCGTCGTGTGAGCCTGGTATTACGCAAAAAAGATCTGGCCTTATTAGAAGTGGAAGCGGTTTCCTGTTAATACGGTGATAACAACAATGAAAAAATTAACCATTGGCTTAATTGGTAATCCAAATTCTGGCAAGACAACCTTATTTAACCAGCTCACTGGCGCACGTCAGCGTGTAGGTAACTGGGCTGGCGTTACCGTCGAACGTAAAGAAGGGCAATTCTCCACCACCGATCATCAGGTCACGCTGGTGGACCTCCCCGGCACCTATTCTCTGACCACCATCTCATCGCAGACCTCGCTCGATGAGCAAATCGCCTGTCACTACATTTTGAGTGGCGACGCTGACCTGCTGATTAACGTGGTGGATGCGTCTAACCTTGAGCGTAACCTGTACCTGACGCTACAACTGCTGGAACTCGGCATTCCCTGCATCGTGGCGCTGAACATGCTAGACATTGCCGAGAAGCAAAATATTCGCATTGAAATTGATGCTCTGTCGGCGCGTCTTGGCTGCCCGGTGATCCCGCTGGTTTCAACTCGTGGTCGCGGTATTGAAGCGCTCAAGCTGGCGATTGATCGCTATAAAGCTAACGAGAATGTGGAACTGGTGCATTACGCACAGCCGCTGCTCAACGAAGCAGATTCACTGGCAAAAGTGATGCCTTCCGACATCCCGCTGAAACAACGTCGCTGGCTGGGCCTACAAATGCTGGAAGGCGATATCTACAGCCGCGCCTACGCCGGTGAAGCGTCGCAGCATCTTGATGCCGCCCTCGCCCGTCTGCGTAATGAGATGGACGATCCGGCGCTGCATATTGCCGATGCGCGTTACCAGTGCATTGCTGCCATCTGTGATGTGGTAAGCAACACCCTGACGGCAGAACCCAGCCGTTTCACCACTGCGGTAGATAAAATCGTGCTCAACCGTTTCCTCGGTCTGCCGATTTTCCTCTTTGTGATGTACCTGATGTTCCTGCTAGCTATCAACATCGGCGGGGCGTTACAGCCGTTGTTTGACGTCGGCTCCGTGGCGCTATTTGTGCATGGTATTCAGTGGATTGGCTACACGCTCCACTTCCCGGACTGGCTGACTATCTTCCTCGCCCAGGGCTTGGGTGGCGGTATTAACACCGTTCTGCCACTGGTGCCACAGATCGGCATGATGTACCTGTTCCTCTCCTTCCTCGAGGACTCCGGCTATATGGCGCGTGCGGCGTTTGTGATGGACCGTCTGATGCAGGCGCTGGGCTTGCCCGGGAAATCCTTTGTACCGCTGATCGTTGGTTTCGGTTGTAACGTACCGTCGGTAATGGGCGCACGTACGCTTGATGCACCGCGTGAACGTCTGATGACCATCATGATGGCACCGTTTATGTCCTGCGGCGCGCGTCTGGCTATCTTCGCCGTATTCGCGGCTGCCTTCTTCGGGCAGAACGGTGCGCTGGCGGTCTTCTCGCTGTATATGCTCGGTATTGTGATGGCGGTGCTGACTGGCCTGATGCTCAAGTACACCATCATGCGCGGTGAAGCGACGCCGTTTGTCATGGAGCTACCGGTCTACCATGTACCACACGTTAAAAGCCTGATTATCCAGACCTGGCAGCGTCTGAAAGGTTTCGTTCTGCGTGCTGGTAAAGTGATTATCATCGTCAGCATTTTCCTGAGCGCTTTCAACAGCTTCTCTCTGAGCGGGAAAATCGTCGATAACATCAACGACTCGGCGCTGGCTTCCGTCAGCCGGGTGATCACCCCGGTCTTCAAGCCGATTGGCGTACATGAAGATAACTGGCAGGCAACTGTTGGCCTGTTTACAGGCGCAATGGCGAAAGAAGTGGTGGTGGGTACGCTCAACACCCTCTACACCGCAGAAAATATTCAGGACGAAGAGTTCAATCCGGCGGAATTTAACCTCGGTGAAGAGCTATTCAGCGCGGTAGATGAAACCTGGCAGAGCCTGAAAGACACCTTCAGTCTTAGCGTACTGATGAACCCCATTGAAGCGAGCAAAGGCGACGGTGAAATGGGTACCGGAGCGATGGGCGTGATGGATCAGAAATTTGGAAGCGCAGCAGCTGCTTACAGCTACCTGATTTTCGTTCTGCTGTATGTACCGTGTATCTCGGTGATGGGTGCTATCGCGCGTGAATCCAGCCGTGGCTGGATGGGCTTCTCCATCCTGTGGGGGCTAAATATCGCTTACTCGTTGGCAACATTGTTCTACCAGGTCGCCAGCTACAGCCAGCATCCAACCTACAGCCTGGTATGCATTCTGGCGGTTATCCTGTTTAACATCGTGGTTATCGGTTTGCTGCGTCGCGCGCGTAGCCGGGTCGATATCGAACTGCTGGCAACACGCAAATCGGTAAGCAGTTGCTGTGCAGCCAGCACCACTGGCGATTGCCACTAAGGATACAGCAATGGCTTCGCTCATTCAGGTGCGTGATTTGCTGGCATTACGGGGCCGTATGGAAGCGGCCCAGATAAGCCAGACATTGAACACTCCGCAACCCATGATTAACGCCATGCTGCAACAGCTGGAAAGTATGGGCAAAGCCGTGCGGATTCAGGAAGAACCTGACGGCTGCCTCTCTGGCAGTTGTAAAAGCTGCCCGGAAGGCAAAGCCTGTCTGCGTGAGTGGTGGGCGTTACGTTAACCTTGTTTTACTGCCTGTTTTGAAAGCCCGGTATGCGTTTGCAACCGGGCTTTTTTGCGTGCGGCTTTCCATAATAATGCAACTCTTGCAGTACAACGTAAGTTCCTCTGAAAGCGTCTCGCAGGGATGAAAACTCGCTAATGCACAGGTGTGGAGTGGCGCGTAGAGTCGCGGCATTCAAACAACAGGTGAAGGAACGCCATGAGCAAAAAGCAGAGTTCCACCCCACACGATGCGCTGTTCAAACTCTTTTTACGCCAACCGGACACGGCACGCGATTTTCTTGCGTTCCATTTACCGGCACCTATTCACGCGCTCTGTGATATGAAAACCCTCAAGCTGGAGTCGAGCAGCTTTATTGATGACGATCTGCGTGAAAGCTATTCCGACGTGCTGTGGTCGGTGAAAACGGAACAAGGACCGGGATATATCTATTGTCTGATTGAACATCAAAGCACCTCAAACAAACTGATCGCATTTCGCATGATGCGTTACGCCATTGCCGCAATGCAAAATCACCTGGATGCCGGATACAAAACGTTGCCGATGGTGGTGCCATTGTTGTTTTACCACGGCATTGAAAGCCCCTATCCCTATTCACTGTGTTGGCTGGATTGTTTCGCCGATCCCAAACTGGCCAGACAGCTTTATGCCTCTGCATTCCCGCTGATTGATGTCACTGTCATGCCTGATGATGAAATCATGCAGCACCGACGTATGGCGCTGCTGGAGTTAATCCAAAAACATATACGTCAACGCGACCTGATGGGGCTGGTAGAGCAAATGGCCTGCTTATTAAGTAGTGGATACGCTAATGACAGACAAATCAAAGGGCTGTTTAATTACATACTGCAAACTGGCGATGCAGTACGTTTTAATGATTTTATCGATGGTGTGGCCGAACGTTCACCGAAACACAAGGAGAGTTTAATGACTATTGCGGAAAGATTGCGGCAAGAAGGGGAACAATCCAAAGCCTTGCATATAGCCAAAATAATGCTTGAATCCGGAGTCCCTCTTGCGGACATCATGCGTTTTACCGGGGTGTCAGAAGAGGAGTTGGCTGCGGCGAGCCAGTAAAGTTCTGTCTCGCCATTTCAACAGCTGTCTACACCCTCTGCTTCAACGCCACCAGCAGGTGACAAAACTCGTCCGGATGCGAAATAAACGGCGCATGGGCCGCTTTGGCGAAGATGTACGACTCGCTGTGTGGCCAGAGTTTATCCAGCATCGGCACCACTTTGCGCGGCACCAGACCATCGAGATAGCCATACAATCGCAAAAACGGCATGGACACGTTTTGCAGCGGCTGGCGGAGATCGACCGTTTTCAGTATTTCCAGCCCACCATTGAGCACGTCAACCTTCGGCATCGGCAGCGCCAGAACGGTTTTCTTCAGCGCTCGCGCATCCTGGCGTGCCGTTTCTGTACCCATGGTTTGTAACGCAAGGAACCGTTCTACCGTGCGCTGAAAATCTTCACTGAGTTGCTGCTGGAAACCTGCCAGCACGTCCGGTTTGATCCCCGGCCAATCGTCACGAGCACTAAAACATGGCGACGACGCCACGGTGACCAGCGCCTGAACCCGCTCGGGATGGGTTAACGCAATCTGGCTTGCCACCAGTCCGCCCAAACTCCAGCCTAACCAGATAGCTTTGTCCGGCGCTTGTCGCAGCACGACTTCAGCCATATCAGCAAGTGACATCGCACCAAATCCCTGGCTGCGCCCGAAGCCGGGCAGATCAACGAGATGCAGCGTAAAATGCGAGCTAAGTTCCTCATCAATGCAACGCCACACTTCGGCATTCAGTCCCCATCCGTGCAGCAGCACAAGATGAACATTCCCCTGACCTTTGGTCTGCCACCAGATGTTATTCATCCGCTATTGTTCTCTTTTTACTTACAAGGATGAACATATGCTAACAGTACCGGGATTATGCTGGCTATGCCGAATGCCCCTGGCGTTAGGTCATTGGGGGATTTGTTCGGTATGCTCTCGCGCCACCCGTACAGATAAAACGTTATGCCCACAATGTGGATTACCCGCAACACACTCCCATCTTCCCTGTGGTCGCTGCCTGCAAAAACCACCGCCGTGGCAAAGACTGGTCACGGTTGCCGACTATGCACCACCGTTAAGTCCGCTCATCCACCAGCTTAAGTTTTCCCGGCGTTGCGAAATCGCCAGCGCCCTGTCACGTCTGTTACTATTGGAAGTCTTACACGCTCGTCGCGCCACCGGTTTGCAATTGCCGGACCGCATCATCAGCGTGCCGTTATGGCAGCGGCGTCACTGGCGTCGGGGATTTAATCAGAGCGATTTGCTGTGTCAGCCGTTATCACGCTGGTTGCACTGCCAATGGGATAGCGAAGCCGTCACACGTACACGGGCCACTGCGACCCAGCATTTTCTTAGCGCCCGGCTGCGCAAACGCAACCTGAAAAATGCCTTTCGCCTTGAATTGCCGGTGCAAGGTCGCCATATGGTGATAGTGGATGATGTCGTTACCACCGGAAGTACCGTCGCAGAGATTGCACAGTTGCTTTTACGCAATGGTGCGGCGACTGTCCAGGTCTGGTGCCTTTGTCGAACCTTGTAGAGCCTCGATGATGGGCGTATTATAACCAACTAAAATAGTCAACTATTAGGCCATTACTATGATCCGTATTTCCGATGCTGCACAAGCGCACTTTGCCAAACTGCTGGCAAATCAGGAAGAAGGGACACAAATCCGCGTATTTGTGATTAACCCTGGCACGCCTAACGCTGAATGTGGTGTTTCTTATTGTCCGCCGGACGCTGTGGAAGCCACCGACACTGCCCTGAAATTTGACCTGCTGACCGCGTATGTTGATGAGTTAAGCGCGCCTTACCTGGAAGATGCAGAGATCGACTTTGTTACCGACCAGTTGGGTTCTCAGCTGACGCTGAAAGCCCCAAACGCCAAAATGCGCAAAGTAGCTGACGATGCGCCGCTGATGGAGCGCGTGGAGTATATGCTGCAGTCGCAGATCAACCCACAGCTTGCCGGTCACGGTGGTCGCGTTTCGCTGATGGAAATCACCGAAGACGGTTACGCCATTCTGCAATTTGGCGGCGGTTGTAACGGTTGTTCAATGGTCGATGTGACGCTGAAAGAAGGGATCGAAAAGCAGCTGCTGAACGAATTCCCGGAGCTGAAAGGTGTACGCGATCTCACCGAACACCAGCGCGGCGAACACTCTTACTACTAAGTTATCCTCTCTTTTATAGATTGCCCGATGCGACGCTAAAGCTTCTTATCGGGCCGTCTGCCAGGCGTTGGCGCTACATTGCCTCGGCAAATCCAGTCCCTACGTTTCCCCGCGATAATATGACCAACCTCTCATAATTTAAATTTACCCCGCTCTGGTGATTCTCAAACGCCAGATGTTACCCGTATCATTCACGTGGGTACCAAACATACTCCTGACATCTGACTACAATAATTAGTTTTAGTGGGTATCAGTCGTGGTGCCGCAATATCTCTGTTCCCGATTGGGATAATTAGAGTTTGTCGTCAGAAAATTGACGTTACCCATAACAAATGAAAGGCCAGGTAAATCATGCCATTAGTCATTGTTGCTATCGGTGTAATCTTGTTGTTGCTCCTGATGATCCGCTTCAAAATGAACGGATTCATCGCTCTCGTCCTCGTGGCGCTTGCTGTTGGATTAATGCAGGGAATGCCGCTGGATAAAGTTATTGGCTCCATCAAAGCTGGTGTCGGCGGGACGCTCGGTAGCCTTGCCCTGATCATGGGTTTTGGCGCGATGCTGGGCAAAATGCTGGCAGACTGCGGTGGTGCACAACGTATCGCCACCACGCTGATTGCCAAATTTGGTAAAAAACACATCCAATGGGCGGTAGTGTTAACCGGTTTTACTGTCGGTTTTGCCCTGTTCTATGAAGTGGGCTTCGTGCTAATGCTGCCGCTGGTGTTTACCATCGCGGCTTCCGCGAATATTCCGCTGCTGTATGTTGGTGTACCAATGGCGGCTGCGCTGTCTGTGACCCACGGCTTCCTGCCGCCACATCCGGGCCCAACTGCGATTGCCACCATTTTCAATGCCGATATGGGTAAGACCCTGCTGTACGGAACTATTCTGGCAATCCCGACCGTTATTCTCGCGGGTCCGGTTTACGCTCGCGTGCTGAAAGGTATCGATAAGCCAATCCCGGAAGGTCTGTACAGCGCGAAAACCTTCAGCGAAGAAGAGATGCCAAGCTTTGGCGTCAGCGTCTGGACTTCTCTGGTGCCGGTTGTGCTGATGGCGATGCGTGCAATTGCCGAAATGATCCTGCCGAAAGGTCACGCTTTCCTGCCGGTGGCGGAGTTCCTCGGTGACCCGGTAATGGCAACGCTGATTGCCGTGCTGATTGCGATGTTCACCTTTGGTCTGAACCGTGGTCGTTCAATGGATCAGATTAACGACACGCTGGTTTCTTCCATCAAAATCATCGCGATGATGCTGTTGATCATCGGTGGTGGCGGTGCGTTCAAGCAGGTGCTGGTAGACAGCGGCGTGGACAAATACATTGCTTCCATGATGCACGAAACCAACATTTCTCCGCTGCTGATGGCCTGGTCGATTGCCGCCGTACTGCGTATCGCGCTGGGTTCCGCAACCGTTGCGGCAATCACTGCGGGGGGTATCGCGGCACCACTAATTGCAACGACGGGTGTTAGCCCGGAACTGATGGTTATTGCGGTTGGTTCCGGTAGTGTGATTTTCTCTCACGTGAACGATCCGGGCTTCTGGCTGTTCAAAGAGTACTTTAACCTGACTATCGGCGAGACCATCAAGTCCTGGTCGATGCTGGAAACCATTATCTCGGTGTGCGGTCTGGTAGGCTGTCTGCTGCTGAATATGGTGATTTGATAACACTGACTGCCGGATGCATCGCATCCGGCATCAACCGCTCTCTACTGCTTCTTCGCAGCCGCTCTGCGCCGTCTGTCCAAATCCTTCAGCAACTTGTTCACGCCATCATCGGCAAACATCGACTCAAGCGTTGCAGAAAGCTTACGTCGCCAGTTTTTATACTGGTAACTGGTTCCGGGAATATTTACCGGTTCGGCCATATCCAGCCAGTCTTCTGGCTGTAGCCCTAACAGAGCACTGTTACTATCAGCGATATAACGTTGCAAACCACGATTAAGCATCGGCGTCATCGACATTAACGATGCCTTATGCCCCGCACGTTTTGGCAGGCAACCATGTTTATGCAGTGCATCCAGTAACCCTTGCTTCGCCAGTTCGCGATCCTGATACAGACCGCGCAATACCACTTCATCCGGGTACAGCCCCAGCGTTTTGCCCAGTGTTAAATCCCCGCTCTCCCAGTAGCCACGCAGTGTAGGCAGGTCGTGTGTCGCCGCAACCGCCATCGACTGCTCCGGATACGCTTTCGGCGCGCGGAATGTCTTCTCGTGGTCACTTTCGAAATAGAGCACTTTGTAGGAGTACACACCGCTGCTGCGCAGTTTACCGACAATCTCTACCGGTACAGTGCCGAGGTCTTCACCAATCACCATGCAGCGATGGCGCTTACTTTCGAGTGCCAGAATCGAGAGCAGATCATCTACCGGATAGTGAACATACGCGCCCTGATCTGCCGTCTCGCCATACGGTATCCACCACAAACGCAGCATCGACATCACATGGTCAATTCGCAACGCGCCGCAGTTTTGCATATTGGCACGCAACAGCTCGATAAACGGTTCATAGGCACGCGCGGTGATGATATGCGGATCCATCGGCGGCAATCCCCAGTTCTGCCCCAACGGGCCGAGGATATCCGGCGGTGCGCCCACCGACGCTTTCAGGCAATACAACTCCCGGTCGCACCAGGTTTCTGCTCCACCCTCTGCTACGCCAACCGCCAGATCACGGTACAAGCCAATCGGCATTTCATGGCCCTGGCTTATCTCCCAGCAGGCGGCAAACTGGCAGTAAGCCAGCCACTGCAACCAGAGATAAAAATCGACGTCATCACGATGTTCTTCGCAGAACTGACGCACTTCTGGTGAATCCACGTTCTGATACATCTCTGGCCATGCAGGCCAGCCCCAGCGCATTTCGTCTTCTTTCACTTGCTGGGCATGTAACGCGTCAAACGCCGCCTGCCAGAACAGGCTGTCGCCCTGCTCTGCAACAAACTGGCGAAACGCGGCCATCTGCTCATCATCACGTTGCGCAAAACCTTTCCACGCCATCCGCAATGCTGTCATTTTCAGCGCAGTAACGGTGGAGTAATCGACCCAGTCGGCATCCCGTGCCTGTTGCAGCGTCTGTTGCGTGGTCGGTAACTGCCACCAGGCCTGAGCCTCTTCGCTAAGATGGAAATCTTCGACGGCGTTAACGTCGATATAAACCACATTTAGCCAGCGACGAGAAGACGGGCTATACGGACTGGCACTTTCCGGATTTGCCGGATAGAGCGCATGAATCGGGTTCAGACCGATGAAAGCCCCGCCACGTTTTGCCACATCCACCAGCATCACTTTGAGATCGCCAAAATCCCCAATACCCCAGTTTTTTTCCGATCGCAGCGTATAAAGCTGGACGCAGGCGCCCCACAGTTTTTGTTTATTCAGCAACGCCTGCGGTTCGTAACAGCGTTTCGGGGCGACAATCACCCGACAATGCGCGCGCTGGTCGTCCTGGGTGAGTGTCAACGTGTGATAACCTTCCGGCAACTTCGTCGGTAAATTGAACGCTTTGCCCCCCGTTACATGGCCTTTGTACTGCGTTCCTTCTTCGGTGGTCAGCAGCCAGCTATATTCGCCGCTGCCCTCCACCGCCATCGGCATTTTTTTGCCGCTGGTATAGACCATGACATTCGGGACTGGCGTTACCGCCACTTTCGTGGCGGTACGTTGATGCATCGCGTCAAGCAAACGCCGTTTGGTTTCGGCGCTAATCGACTGCGGTTTACCGTGGGCATTGATGTAATTGGGGCTGATCCCCGCCGCCAGCGCGGCATTATCCAGACGTTTGCTTTCCATCGAGCTTCCTTAGCGTTTTGCCTGCCAGATACGAGCCTGATAATCGCGAATAGAGCGATCCGAGCTAAACATACCGCAGCGGGCGGTATTGAGGATCGCCGCGCGAGTCCAGGCCTCCTGGTCGCGGTACAGCACATCCACCTGCTTTTGTGCCTCTACATAGGCTGCGAAATCCGCCATTACCAGATACGGATCGCCGCCCTGTTTGCCGATACTGTGCAGCATCTGGTCGAAGGCATGCTTATCGCCGTCGCTGTATTTACCGCTTTCCAGCTCTTTCAATACTGCGTCCAGCACCTTATCTTTCTTCCGCCATTTCACCGGGTCGTAGCCTTTGGCCAGAATTGCCTTCACTTGTTCCACGGTATGACCAAAAATAAAGATATTTTCTTCACCAACTTTTTCGGCGATTTCGACGTTAGCACCATCCAGCGTACCGACAGTAAGCGCACCATTGAGCGCCAGTTTCATATTGCCGGTACCGGAAGCTTCTTTACCTGCAGTCGAAATTTGTTCGGAGATATCCGCCGCCGGGATCAGTTTTTCCGCCGCCGAAACGCAATAATCCGGCAGGAACACCACCTTCAACTTATCGCCAACCTGTGGATCGTTGTTGATCACATCAGCCACTTTGTTGATCGCAAAGATAATATTCTTCGCCAGGTAGTAGCCCGGTGCCGCTTTCGCGCCGAAGAGGAAGACGCGCGGTACGCGGTCAGCCTGCGGGTTTTCACGAATCTCTTTGTACAACGCCAGAATATGCAGCAGATTCAGGTGCTGACGTTTGTACTCATGCAAGCGTTTGATCTGAATATCGAAAATCGCCTGAGGATTGATTTCAATACCGGTACGAACTTTCACAAACTCCGCCAGACGGACTTTATTCGCCTGCTTGATCTCGCGATATTGCTGGCGGAATTTCGCGTCATCAGCGAATTTTTCCAGATTGATCAGCTGATCGAGATCGTTAGCCCACTCTTTTTTCAGTGATTTATCCAACAGAGCCGCCAGTGCCGGGTTGCACTGTTTGATCCAGCGACGTGGGGTAATACCGTTGGTGACGTTATGGAATTTGTTCGGCCATAGCTGGTGATATTCCGGGAACAGATCTTTCACCACCAGATCCGAGTGCAGCGCCGCAACACCGTTTACCGCGAAACCGCCAACCACACACAGGTTCGCCATATGCACTTGTTTGTCGTGTACCACCGCCAGTTTGGCCCACACTTTTTCATCGCCCGGCCAGTTTTTTTCCACCAGCGTTTTAAAGCGTGTATTAATTTCGTTAATAATCTGCATGTGGCGCGGCAGTAAGCCTTTCACCAGTTTCACATCCCAGCGTTCCAGCGCTTCTGGCATCAGGGTATGGTTGGTGTAAGCAAAAGTTTTGCTGGTGATGGCCCAGGCGTCATCCCAGCTCATCTGATGCTCATCAATCAGCACGCGCAGCAGCTCTGGAATGGCAA
This sequence comes from Escherichia sp. MOD1-EC4550, assembly GCF_963876935.1. Lineage (NCBI taxonomy): Bacteria > Pseudomonadati > Pseudomonadota > Gammaproteobacteria > Enterobacterales > Enterobacteriaceae > Escherichia > Escherichia sp. MOD1-EC4550. The sequence goes on along the minus strand of NZ_CAWNSE010000053.1, from coordinate 221,193 downwards.
TAGTCGGGTGGGTATCGTTCAGTTGAATAACTTCGTAATCTGCCAGCTCGTGCAGTTTACGCCCCGCCAGATGATGGCGACGCAGAATATCCGCTACCGAACAAGCACATTGGAAGTATTGCTGCATCAGGCGCAGCTTTTTACCGGCAGTATGGTTGTCGTTTGGATAGAGAACTTTGGTCAGTTTTTCCGCGTTGATGCCCTGTTGTTCGGCACGCAGGAAATCACCGTCGTTAAATTTTGTCAGATCAAACGGATGCACATGCGTCGCCTGCCACAGACGCAGCGGCTGCGCCACGCCATTACGATAACCGACAACGGGAAGATCCCACGCTTGACCGGTAATGGTAAATTCCGGCTCCCAGCGTCCGTCTTTCGTCACTTTACCGCCAATTCCTACCTGCACATCCAGTGCTTCGTTGTGGCGGAACCACGGGTAGTTACCGCGATGCCAGTCATCCGGCGCTTCAACCTGTTTGCCATCGACAAAAGACTGGCGGAACAAGCCATATTGATAGTTAAGACCATAACCCGTCGCAGACTGACCGACAGTTGCCATTGAGTCGAGGAAGCACGCAGCCAAACGTCCCAGACCACCGTTACCCAGCGCCGGGTCGATCTCTTCTTCCAGCAGGTCAGTCAGGTTGATGTCATAAGCCTTCAACGAATCCTGTACATCCTGATACCAGCCGAGATTCAACAGGTTGTTGCCCGTCAGGCGACCAATCAAAAACTCCATTGAGATGTAGTTAACATGTCGCTGATTCGCCACCGGTTTGGCAAATGGCTGAGCACGCAGCATTTCGGCCAGTGCTTCGCTCACTGCCAACCACCACTGACGAGGGGTCATTTCAGCCGCAGAATTTAAGCCATAACGCTGCCACTGACGTGAAAGCGCTTCCTGAAATTGCTTATCGTTAAAAATAGGTTGTGACATAGGAGTTCCACTTTTCTTAGATTTTCAACACAACGTTATCGCTAGTTTGCCAGGCTCGATGTTGACCTTCCTCATCCTGCGGGGGATTAGGCAGGGAGGAGTTGCGGGGATGAGCAAGGAAATGTGATCTCGACCACTTAAACCTAGTGCAATCCACAGGATTAGCAGCAAATCAATGCCATACAGCGCAGAAAATCTGTATCTAAGTGCAAAAAATGGCCGTTGTGTATTTTCAAAAGGCGGAAGGTAACTCTATAAATTAAGTAAAGGAGTGAAACAGTTTCATAAGTAAAACATCCAGTTTGCTCCATCTCATTCTTAATAGGTTTATTAAGATCCTCTTTTTAGATGGCTCTTTCATCAGGAATTGAGAAGACTCCCTTGCTTAAATGAAACTGATGAACATGAGGAAAATACCGTAAAACCCAGTATTCACGCTGCATCAGCGTCGTTATTAGGTGAGTTGTTAATAAACATTTGGAATTGTGACACAGTGCAAATTCAGACACATAAAAAAACGTCATCGCTTGCATTAGAAGGGTTTCTGGCCGACCTTATAACCATTAATTACGAAGCGCAAAAAAAATAATATTTCCTCATTTTCCACAGTGAAGTGATTAACTATGCTGATTCCGTCAAAATTAAGTCGTCCGGTTCGACTCGACCATACCGTGGTTCGTGAGCGCCTGCTGGCTAAACTTTCCGGCGCGAACAACTTCCGGCTGGCGCTGATCACGAGTCCTGCGGGCTACGGAAAAACCACACTCATTTCTCAATGGGCGGCAGGCAAAAACGATTTGGGCTGGTACTCGCTGGATGAGGGCGATAACCAGCAAGAGCGTTTCGCCAGCTATTTCATTGCCGCCGTGCAACAGGCAACCAACGGTCACTGTGCGATTTGTGAGACGATGGCGCAAAAACGGCAATATGCCAGCCTGACGTCACTCTTTGCCCAGCTTTTCATTGAGCTGGCGGAATGGCATAGCCCACTTTATCTGGTCATCGATGACTACCATCTGATCACTAATCCGGTGATCCACGAGTCAATGCGCTTCTTTATTCGCCATCAACCAGAAAATCTCACCCTGGTGGTGCTGTCACGCAATCTTCCGCAACTGGGCATTGCCAATCTGCGTGTTCGCGACCAACTGCTGGAAATTGGCAGTCAGCAACTGGCGTTTACCCATCAGGAAGCGAAGCAGTTTTTTGATTGCCGCCTGTCATCGCCGATTGAAGCCGCAGAAAGCAGTCGGATTTGCGATGACGTTTCCGGTTGGGCGACTGCGCTACAGTTAATTGCCCTCTCCGCCCGGCAGAATACCCACTCAGCCCATAAGTCGGCACGCCGTCTGGCGGGAATCAATGCCAGTCATCTTTCGGATTATCTGGTCGATGAGGTTTTGGACAACGTCGATCTCGCAACGCGCCATTTTCTGTTGAAAAGCGCCATTTTGCGCTCAATGAACGATGCACTCATCACACGTGTGACCGGCGAAGAAAACGGGCAAATGCGCCTCGAAGAGATTGAGCGTCAGGGGCTGTTTTTACAGCGGATGGATGATACCGGCGAGTGGTTCTGCTATCACCCGCTGTTTGGCAACTTCCTGCGCCAGCGCTGCCAGTGGGAACTGGCGGCGGAGCTGCCGAAAATCCACAGTGCCGCCGCAGAAAGCTGGATGGCCCAGGGATTCCCCAGCGAAGCGATTCATCATGCGCTGGCGGCAGGCGATGCGCTGATGCTGCGCGATATTCTGCTTAATCACGCCTGGAGTTTGTTCAACCACAGCGAACTTTCGCTACTTGAAGAGTCACTTAAAGCCCTGCCATGGGAGAGTTTGCTGGAAAATCCGCAGTTGGTGTTATTACAAGCGTGGCTGATGCAAAGCCAGCATCGCTACGGCGAAGTAAACACCCTGCTGGCTCGTGCTGAACATGAAATCAAAGACATCAGAGAAGGCACCATGCACGCAGAATTTAATGCTCTGCGCGCCCAGGTGGCGATTAACGATGGTAACCCGGATGAAGCTGAACGGCTGGCAAAACTGGCACTGGAAGAACTGCCTCCCGGCTGGTTCTACAGCCGCATTGTAGCAACTTCGGTGTTGGGTGAAGTATTGCACTGCAAAGGGGAACTGACCCGCTCGCTGGCGTTAATGCAGCAAACCGAACAGATGGCACGCCAGCACGATGTCTGGCACTACGCTTTGTGGAGTTTAATCCAGCAAAGCGAAATTCTGTTTGCTCAGGGTTTCCTGCAAACCGCGTGGGAAACGCAGGAAAAAGCATTCCAGCTGATCAACGAGCAGCATCTGGAACAGCTGCCAATGCATGAATTTCTGGTACGTATCCGAGCACAACTGTTATGGGCCTGGGCACGGCTGGACGAAGCCGAAGCATCGGCACGCAGCGGGATTGAAGTTTTGTCGTCTTATCAGCCACAGCAACAACTCCAGTGCCTGGCAATGTTGATTCAATGCTCGCTGGCCCGAGGTGATTTGGATAACGCCCGTAGCCAACTGAATCGTCTGGAAAACCTGCTGGGAAATGGCAAATATCACAGCGACTGGATCTCTAACGCCAACAAAGTCCGGGTCATTTACTGGCAAATGACCGGCGACAAAGCTGCCGCCGCCAACTGGTTGCGTCACACAGCCAAACCGGAGTTTGCGAATAACCACTTCCTGCAAGGTCAATGGCGCAACATCGCCCGTGCACAAATATTGCTGGGCGAGTTTGAACCGGCAGAAATTGTTCTTGAAGAACTCAATGAAAACGCCCGCAGTCTGCGGTTAATGAGCGATCTCAACCGTAACCTGTTGCTGCTTAATCAACTGTACTGGCAGGCCGGTCGCAAAAATGATGCCCAGCGTGTGTTGCTGGAGGCATTAAAACTGGCGAATCGTACCGGATTTATCAGTCACTTTGTCATCGAAGGCGAAGCGATGGCGCAACAGTTACGCCAACTGATTCAACTCAATACGTTGCCTGAGCTGGAACAGCATCGCGCACAGCGTATTCTGCGGGAAATAAATCAACATCATCGGCATAAATTCGCCCATTTTGATGAGAATTTCGTTGAACGTCTGCTAAATCATCCGGAAGTACCAGAATTGATCCGTACCAGCCCGCTGACCCAACGCGAATGGCAGGTATTGGGGCTGATTTACTCCGGTTACAGCAATGAACAAATTGCAGGCGAGCTGGAAGTGGCGGCAACCACCATCAAAACGCATATCCGCAATCTGTACCAAAAACTCGGTGTCGCCCACCGTCAGGCCGCGGTACAACACGCGCAGAAACTGCTGAAGATGATGGGATATGGGGTGTGAGTTTAGCCGGATAATACGTCGGATCCGGCTTACATCTTTATATCATTCAATGCTCACCCGCGTTACGCCATCCGCCTCCACCAGACTAAACCGCACTGGCAAGAAACGCTCCACCACCGCGATATTGGTCAGCAGATGGCATGAGGGATGGGCGACCGTAAATTCTCCCGCCCCCGCCAGCGCCATTGGTAGCACCAACTGGTCGGCGAGATATTCCCCCACCGCCGCCGGGCTCGCCAGGTAACGTTTCACCTCTTGCACTAACTGCGCAGCCACCACTTCGGCACTGACGCGCTTTTCACCGACGACAAAAAAGCGTTCAGTGATATTTTCACTTTCGACTTCAAGCGAGACGGTATTACCCGGCCCCTGGTCGCGCGGCAGGTTATGAATATTCTGCTCATGCAGGGAAAAACTACCCGCCAACGTAGCGATTTCACGCTCAGCGACATGGCGTGGCACACCAGCCAGTAGCACCTCTCCACGTATCTGCACAATGTTCCCGCGCTCGCCAAGTTGCAAGGTGTTAAACGATGCCACGGGCGAGACTTCCGTCGCCACCACGCCGCCTCCGGCAGGATAAAAACCGTGACGTAACAGCGTGGTTTGCTGATGAATTCCTATTTTTGCCAGCAGCGGCTCCAGCACCCGGCGGATAAAATCTGCAGGCGGGGCCGACGGGTTATCGGTACCTCCGCTCACTTCAACACGAGAAGGACCATCGGCAAACCACAGCGCGGGCAGTACCGTTTGTAGTACCAGCGTGCAACTTCCGGCGCTACCAATAGCAAAGCGGTAGTCGCCACCGCGCACGGTACCGGGCCGGAAGACCAGACGCTGCGACCCCAGCTCCGCACCCTCCACCGTTGCTCCGCAAATTTCCGTCGCCGCCTTTACAGCCGTCAGATGCTGGCGCAACAGCCCCGGTTTCGCCCGCCCGGCGCGAATGCCGGTGATGGTAAATGGCTGGCCGGTTATCATCGACAGACTCAGTGCCGAACGCAGGATCTGCCCGCCGCCTTCGCCCTGTGCGCCATCCAGCGCAATCATCCTTTTCATCATTTATCCTTTTACACACACCACCTGACGCAGGGTGTAGATAACTTCCACCAGATCGCTTTGTGCCGCCATCACCGCGTCGATATCTTTATACGCCATCGGGATTTCGTCGATCACTTCGGCATCTTTACGGCATTCCACATGCGCGGTGGCACGAATTTGATCTTCCACGCTGAACAGTTTTTTCGCTTTAGTACGGCTCATTACCCGCCCGGCACCGTGGCTGCACGAACAGAACGACTCTTCATTTCCCAGCCCACGGACAATAAAGCTTTTCGCCCCCATCGAACCGGGAATAATTCCATATTGACCAGCACGCGCAGACACCGCGCCTTTACGCGTCACATAGATCTCTTCGCCAAAGTGCTGTTCTTTTTGCACATAGTTGTGGTGACAGTTGATCTCTTCCATCGCCAGCGTTTGTGGCTGTCTTACCGTTTTCTGCGTAACGCTCTGCAACGCCGTTACCACATTTTCCATCATCGCATCGCGGTTAAGGCTGGCAAAAAGCTGCGCCCAGGCCACCGCTTTCAGGTAATCATCAAAGTATTCCGTACCTTCCATAAAGTACGCCAGGTCACGCGATGGCAACGTTTCAAGCGTTTCCTGCATCTCTTTTTGTGCCAGATCGATAAAGTAAGTCCCGATGGCATTACCAATTCCGCGTGAACCGGAGTGCAGCATAATCCACACCTGGTCCGACTCATCAAGGCAGATTTCAATAAAGTGGTTACCCGTTCCCAGCGTTCCCAGATGTTTATAGTTATTAGTGTTAAGGAAACGCGGATATTTTTGCGTTAACCACTGATAACCAGCTTCCAGCTCGGCCCATTTAGCATCGACGTTAACAGGCGGATGCTCCCATGCGCCTTTATCACGACGGCTACGATTATTGGAACGTCCGTGCGGCACGGCAGTTTCAATCGCCTGACGCAGCTCCGCCAGGTTTTCAGGCAGGTCAGCCGCCGTTAACGCAGTTCGCAGTGCGTTCATTCCACAACCGATATCTACCCCCACCGCCGCCGGAATAATCGCTCCTTTGGTCGGGATCACGCTACCAATGGTGGAACCTTTACCCAGGTGTACATCCGGCATTACCGCAATATGTTTGAAAATAAACGGCATCTTCGCCGTATTAATAAGTTGCTGACGCGCATCGGCCTCTACCGGCACGCCTTTGGTCCACATTTTTACCGGGGCATTTTCAGTGGTCAGTAATTCGTAATTCATTTTGTTTTTCTCTTTTCGTTGTTTGCTGTCCTGATAATTGCAACCGTCGTGCCAGAAAATTAAATAAGCAGCTTAATTTTTTAATTCATTGTTTTTAATAGATTAAATCTTTACGTCCGTAAACGGAGATTTCCCGCAAAGCCAATTCGCCGATAATGAAATATCGTCTTTTATAAGGATATCTAAGATGCGTAAAACAGTGGCTTTTGGCTTTGTCGGCACCGTACTGGATTATGCCGGGCGCGGCAGTCAGCGATGGTCGAAATGGCGTCCGTCACTCTGTCTATGCCAGCAAGAATCGTTAGTCATCAATCGACTGGAATTGTTGCACGACGCCCGTTCACGCTCGCTGTTTGAAACGCTTAAACGCGATATCGCCAATGTTTCGCCAGAAACAGAAGTGGTGAGCGTTGAGATTGAACTGCATAACCCGTGGGATTTCGAGGAGGTTTACGCCTGCCTGCATGATTTCGCCCGTGGTTACGCGTTCGAACCTGATAAAGAAGACTATTTAATTCACATCACCACCGGTACCCACGTCGCGCAAATTTGCTGGTTTCTACTGGCAGAAGCGCGTTACCTGCCCGCCAGATTAATACAATCTTCACCACCGCGTAAAAAAGAAGATCCCAATAGCCCTGGTGCGGTGACGATTATCGATCTCGATTTAAGCCGTTATAACGCTATTGCCAGCCGCTTTGCCGAAGAACGCCAGCAAACCCTCGATTTCCTCAAATCCGGCATTGCCACGCGTAACTCCCATTTCAACCGCATGATTGAGCAGATCGAAAAAGTGGCGATTAGATCCCGCGCACCGATCCTGCTCAACGGCCCAACCGGTGCGGGAAAGTCGTTTCTGGCACGACGCATCTTCGAGTTAAAACAGGCGCGGCATCAGTTTAGCGGCGCGTTTGTGGAAGTGAACTGCGCCACTCTGCGTGGCGATACCGCCATGTCCGCGCTGTTTGGTCATGTGAAAGGCGCGTTTACCGGGGCGCGGGAATCTCGTGAAGGGTTATTACGCAGCGCCAACGGTGGCATGTTGTTTCTTGATGAGATTGGCGAACTGGGCGCAGACGAACAGGCGATGTTGCTAAAAGCCATTGAAGAGAAAACCTTTTACCCGTTTGGTAGCGATCGCCAGGTGAGTAGCGATTTTCAGCTGATCGCCGGAACGGTGCGCGATTTGCGCCAGCTGGTTGCCGAAGGCAAATTTCGCGAAGACCTGTACGCGCGGATTAATCTCTGGACCTTCACCCTGCCGGGTCTACGCCAGCGCCAGGAAGATATTGAACCGAACCTGGATTATGAAGTGGAGCGCCACGCCTCACTTACCGGCGACAGCGTGCGTTTTAACACCGAAGCGAGGCGCGCCTGGCTGGCCTTTGCGACATCATCTCAGGCAGCATGGCGCGGTAACTTTCGCGAACTTTCTGCCAGCGTCACACGCATGGCGACGTTTGCCGATAGTGGGCGTATCACCCTTGAAACCGTAGAAGATGAGATAAACCGTCTACGCTACAACTGGCAGGATAGCCGCTCTTCTGCGCTTAAGCAGCTACTGGGCGCTGAAGCGGAAAACATCGACCTCTTTGATCGGCTGCAACTGGAACACGTTATCGCTATCTGCCGTCAGGCAAAATCGCTTTCCGCTGCCGGGCGTGAACTCTTTGATGTTTCGCGCCAGGGCAAAGCCAGCGTCAACGACGCGGATCGGCTACGCAAATACCTGGCGCGTTTTGGTCTGACGTGGGAAGCCGTGCAGGATCAGCACAGCTCCAGCTGAATATGATGGTCTGTCAGCACCTGCATCACGCTCGCTGGTGGCGGGGCGTCGGTGTAGACGGCATCGACCATGCTGATGCTGCCCATATTGACCATCGCATTACGGCCAAATTTCGAGTGATCGACAACCAACATAACGTGGCGCGAGTTCTCAATAATAGCGCGTTTGGTGCGAACTTCGTGGTAATCGAACTCCAGCAGCGAGCCGTCGCTATCGATGCCGCTGATCCCCAGAATCCCGAAGTCGAGGCGGAACTGGGAGATAAAATCGAGCGTCGCTTCGCCAATGATCCCACCATCGCGGCTGCGTAATTCGCCACCTGCAAGAATGATGCGAAAATCTTCTTTTACCATCAGCGTGTTAGCGACGTTGAGATTGTTGGTCACAATGCGCAAATTGCTGTGATTAAGCAGCGCGTGCGCCACCGCTTCCGGCGTGGTGCCGATATCAATAAATAGCGTCGAGCCGTTAGGAATTTGCTCCGCCACTTTGCGGGCAATACGCTCTTTTTCTTCGGTCTGGGTGGCCTTACGATCGTGCCACGGCGTGTTAACCGAACTGGAAGGCAGTGCCGCGCCGCCATGGTGACGCAGGATCAGGTTTTGCTCCGCCAGCTCGTTGAGGTCACGACGAATAGTCTGCGGACTGACGGAGAAGTGTTCCACCAGTTCTTCGGTGCTGACATAACCCTGCTGTTTAACCAGTTCAATAATACCGTTGTGACGTTGTGTTTGTTTCATTTATAAATCCCTGGAATTATTTTCGTTTTCGCGCATTAAGCGAATCAACAAAAGCCATCGCTAAACCCACGGCTAACCCGGCGATGTGTGCTCCGTTCGCCATCGACATCCCAAACAAATCAAACCATCCGGCGACAATCCAGATCAGTGCAAAGATGATTAACCCACGTTGCAGGTAAATACCACTTTGCGGATCGCGTTCGCCGCGTAGCCAGACGTACCCCATCAGTGCATACACCACGCCAGAAAGCCCGCCAAACCACGGCCCGCTGAATTTTTGCTGCACATAGCCGCTTAACAGGGCGCTAATCAGAGTAATGACAATTAGCTTACCGCTACCGAGACGTTTTTCCACCGCGCCGCCGAGATACCACCACCAGAGCAGGTTAAAGAGGATATGCATCAGCGAGAAGTGCATTAATGCATGAGTGAAGTAACGCCAGAACTCAAATTTCAGTGTCGGATCGAATGGCCAGGCCAGCCATAACATCACTTCCTGATCACCGAGAATTTGCATGGCGATAAACACCACCACGCAGGCGATCATCATCACCCAGGTCACCGGACCTGCGCGTTCACGCAAGGCAGCAAAGAAGGGATAACGGCGATAATGCAGGCCGCTGCCGGTATGGCCCGCCTGCCAGCTGGCCGCCAGATAACGAGGATCTGCCGGGTTTTCGAGAAAACGCGCCAGCTCCGCCCGCACGCGTTCGGCCTGGGACTCATCCGCCAGCCAGACATCGCTTTGGTTATGTTGTTGAATCGTGAGGATAACACCCTGCGTCGCCATGTAATCAACAAACGCCTGCGCCACGCGGGGGTTAGCAAAAGAGGTAATCATCAACATCGTTGCTGTCGCTTATTCCACACAAAAGGGGACAGTATAAAGCGTTACGCGCCGTACGCCACCTCTGCAGGAAACTGACGCTGCCAGGCTTCAAAGCCGCCATCAATGCTGTAGACCACATCGTAGCCCTGTTGTAGCAGATACTGCGCCGCGCCTTTGCTGCTATTACCGTGGTAACACATCACCATGACTGGCGTATCGAAGTCGTTATCACGCATAAACGCGCCCAATGTGTCGTTGGTTAAATGGAAAGCCTGCACCGCATGCCCCATTGCGAAACTCTGTGGATCGCGAATATCGACCAGCACCGCCTCTTTTTCCTGCAACTTCTGGTGTGCGTCGGCAACGTTAATACATTCGAACTGATCCATGCGTCTCTCTTTCTTTACAAACAAGTGGGCAAATTTACCGCACAGTTTACGTCGAAGCGGCAGATAAACGCCATAATGTTATACATATCACTCTAAAATGTTTTTTCAATGTTACCCAAAGCGCGATTCTTTGCTAATATGTTCGATAACGAACATTTATGAGCTTTAACGAAAGTGAATGAGGGCAGCATGGAAACCAAAGATCTGATTGTGATAGGTGGCGGCATCAATGGTGCTGGTATCGCGGCAGACGCCGCTGGACGCGGTTTATCCGTGCTGATGCTGGAGGCGCAGGATCTCGCTTGTGCGACCTCTTCCGCCAGTTCAAAACTCATTCATGGTGGCCTGCGCTACCTTGAGCACTATGAATTCCGTCTGGTCAGCGAGGCGCTGGCTGAACGTGAAGTGTTGCTGAAAATGGCCCCCCATATCGCGTTCCCTATGCGTTTTCGCCTGCCGCATCGCCCGCATCTGCGTCCGGCGTGGATGATCCGTATTGGTCTGTTTATGTACGATCATCTGGGTAAGCGTACCAGCCTGCCGGGATCTACCGGTTTGCGTTTTGGCGCAAATTCAGTGTTAAAACCGGAAATTAAGCGCGGATTCGAATATTCCGACTGTTGGGTAGACGATGCGCGTCTGGTACTCGCCAACGCCCAGATGGTGGTGCGTAAAGGCGGTGAAGTGCTTACCCGTACTCGTGCCACTTCTGCTCGCCGCGAAAACGGCCTGTGGATTGTGGAAGCGGAAGATATCGATACCGGCAAAAAATATAGCTGGCAAGCGCGCGGCCTCGTGAACGCCACCGGCCCGTGGGTGAAGCAGTTCTTCGACGACGGGATGCATCTACCCTCACCTTATGGCATTCGCCTGATCAAAGGCAGCCATATTGTCGTGCCGCGTGTGCATACCCAGAAGCAAGCCTACATTCTGCAAAACGAAGATAAACGTATTGTCTTCGTGATCCCGTGGATGGACGAGTTTTCCATTATCGGCACCACCGATGTGGAGTATAAAGGCGATCCGAAAGCGGTGAAGATTGAAGAGAGTGAAATCAATTACCTGCTGAAAGTGTATAACGCGCACTTTAAAAAGCCGCTAAGCCGGGATGATATCGTCTGGACCTACTCCGGCGTGCGTCCACTGTGTGATGATGAATCTGATTCGCCGCAGGCCATTACCCGTGATTACACCCTTGATATCCATGATGAAAACGGCAAAGCTCCGCTGTTATCGGTATTCGGCGGTAAGCTGACCACCTACCGCAAACTGGCGGAACACGCGCTGGAAAAACTGACGCCATATTATCAGGGCATTGGCCCGGCGTGGACGAAAGAGAGCGTGCTGCCGGGTGGTGCCATCGAGGGCGACCGCGACGATTATGCCGCTCGCTTGCGCCGCCGTTATCCGTTCCTGACCGAATCGCTGGCACGTCACTACGCGCGCACTTACGGCAGCAACAGCGAGCTGCTGCTCGGCAATGCGGGGGCGGTAAGCGATCTTGGGGAGGATTTCGGGCATGAGTTTTACGAAGCAGAGCTGAAATATCTGGTCGACCACGAATGGGTCCGCCGCGCCGACGATGCCCTGTGGCGTCGTACAAAACAAGGCATGTGGCTGAATGCGCAGCAACAATCCCGTGTGAGTCAGTGGCTAGGGGAATATACGCAGCAGAGGTTGTCGCTGGCGTCGTAATTTAACGTAAGGTGGCCGGGTCAGATTTCAATCTGACCTGAGACTGATGATAAACAAAAAACTGCCTGATGCGCTACGCTTATCAGGCCTACGTGGCTTATGCAATATATTGAATTTGCATGGTCTTGTAGGCCAATAAGACGTTCATGTCGCATCCGGCATGAACAAAGCGCACTTTGTCAACAATCTGACCTACTTTTTGAGTCAGGGAATTACCGCAAAGCCCACGCCATCATACCCAACGTAACAAAACTCAGGCACGTTCCCCACTCACTCCACTTCCGTATCTGGCTTCTATTTTTGCTACGCCACTGGCAATAATATCCCAACGCAAAACCAAGCTGTGCGCTTATTGGACCGACAAAGTCAATCCACGGTTGAGACCAAAATGGCGAAAAATTCAGTGGGAGCCAGACAACTGTCAGAAAGAAACTGCGCATATTCTCCAGCAACGCAATATTCGCTGGCGCGACATAGAAAATGATATTCCACAGGAGCAACCAGAAATAAACTGGTGCAAATACCAGCCAACAATGCAGTCTGCTTTTCAATTCAGATTGAGTTATACGAGCAAATTGCCAACCAACGCCCACCATTGCACAGCAGAAAAGCGCATATTCAGCCGATAACCATAGTTGTAATTGCAGAAGTGAAATACGCCTGATCATGAGCGGGATAGAGAACAGTATCTCTCCCAGAAAACTCAGCGTGATAACAGAAGCAGCCAGCGCAACCACCGTCGGCCACACCAACAACGGCACAATAACAAAACCAAGAATTAACGGAGGAATATAAAGTCTGATTTTATTCATCATTATTGCACTGATGATTCGTATGATGCGTCATGAATCGGCACATACCCCACATCCTCTACCAATTGCTGTCCCTGCGGGCTTAAAAACCAGTCGACGAATTTCTGCGTTTCCAGCGTAGGGTTTTCGTGCGTCACCATATAAGCATCAATTATGTACGGATAAGTGCCGTTACGGATATTTTCCTCTGTAGGTGCAACGCCATTTATAGCCAGCAGTTTGATCTGTTTGCGCATTTTGAGCATATTGTCATTCATACGTGTGACGTAATAGTGGAAGGTGTATCCAATAGAAGATGGTGTATTTTGGTAGTCGGCGACTTCGGTAATTAAACCGCCCATAAGATCGATAACAGTGGATTTTTTGGCTGGCAGCATTGGAGTATCTTGCATAACCAGTCCCTTCATAACCGTTTGGCTTCCAGAATCTTCTGGCCGCTGCCAGACTTTTATACTTTCGTCACCGCCGCCCACTTTATTCCAGCGACTCACTTTACCGCTAAAAATGTCTTTGACTTGCTGTTCGCTAAGTGAATTAACCGGGTTTTTGATATCAACGATAAAGACAAAGGCTTCGCGGGCAAACGCGGTATATTTCAGTTTAACGCCAGCTTCTTCTGCACGTTTTTTCTGTCCTTCCGACGGTTGTGCAACAAAAATAACCGTCGCGGTACCCTTGATCAGACTATCGTAGGCTTCAGCTGTTCGGGTTTGTTGCAAACCATACGCCTGCCAGGCCAGCGAGGTTCGATCCTTATCTTTTGGCTCGGGTACTAATTCATAATACGCGGAGGCATACAGCGGGTATAAGGCTGTAGCGCCGTACACTCTCGGCCATCTTGACCAATCATCGTTGTAACGTAATTCAGGTTGCCCCCGCAGAGACGTCAGTCCATGACTCTCTTCTTCCCTGACGCTGTTATAGTACCCTTCCCGGTCGACACATCCCGCCAGTAACGCCGTACCTAATAGTAAAACACCGGAGAATTTATTCATCGCGCTGATTCCGTTCTCTCAAAAGTTATTTCATTGTTGGATACAGCGGCACATAGCCCACATCTTCCACCAGACTCTGCCCCTGCGGCGTTAAAAACCATTCGACCAGTTTTTGTGTTTCTGACGTAGTATTTTCCCGCGTTACCATAAAGGCATCGACGATATACGGATATTTGCCGTTACGAATATTTTCCGCAGTCGGTGCAATACCGTTAATCGCTACTAATTTGATATTCTTGTCAGCGTTCATTTGTGTTGCGTAATAGCGGAAGGTGTAGCCTATTGAGTTGTTTGTATTACGGTATTCGGCAACAACTTTAATCATTCCCTCCATCATGCTTGCCACTTCGGTTTCCTGCGGCGAGATCATGCGGACATTTTTCATGACCTGCGATTGCATCACTGTCTGGCTGCCAGAGTCTTCCGGGCGTTGCCAGGTCTGGATCTCCTGATCGTTACCGCCAACAGTACGCCAGTTGGTAATTGCGCCACTGAAGATGTCACGCACCTGTTGGTCAGTCAGGGAATTAACCGGGTTATCCGCATTGACGATGAAAACGAATGCTTCACGGGCGAAAGGAGTGTAGTTCAAAGTGACGCCCGATTCCTCTGCGCGTTTTTTCTGCCCACCGGAAGGTTGCGCCACAAAAATAATATCGGCATCACCTTTAACAATCCTGTTATATGCATCGGGGGTACGAGAGTTCTCCAGGTATTCCCAGGTGTGGAAATCTTCCGGTATAACGCTCAACGCATAAAAGGCAGAAGCATAAATTGGGTACGCCGCCGTAGCACCATCGAGTCGCGGCCAGTTTTGTGTAAACTGAATTTGCGGTTTACCACGCAGTGGCGTCAGTTGATTATTGAGTTTATCGGGTCGCCAGGCCCAGGTATCAATATTTTCACGCACACCGACGCCGGGATTAATCTGTTTATATAAATAAGCCTGATAACCAGCGATAAAACCAAGCATGAGAAGGATAAACAGGAGGGAATTACGGCAACGTAACCCGTACGTGCCGGTTAAAGGATATCTGGTCGGCCAGCCGTACCCCAGCGAAAAACTAATATGCGCACCAACGGGTATAATGACTATCCACCAGAACTCACCTCCGACTAATGAGACTAACAAAACTCCCAGCCAGGGGAGCATAAGCTCTGCCAACCAACCTGCTCCCATTTGGCGAAATTGATAATCTGCCAGATGTAGCGTGATTATCCAGCCAACCAGAGTTAACAGTGCAGGTAAAAGAAAAAAGCATTGCCGCCAGACGGCTATTTCTCTGTTTTCTGGTGCGCTATCACCGGCCCACACGCGACCAGAGAAAAATAGGATTATCGCCCCCAGCGTCAGCATAAAGATGTTGAGTAGAAGATAAATTGTTGGCGTAAAGAGTAAATTGCAAGCCTCAAGAATAGCGGCAAGCCCGGCCCCCAGCATGGCAATAACCGCTGCCAAAAATTGCGCCAGTATGGGGATGCCGAAAAAAGTCATTATCAGCGAGGTCAAAATCCATTTTCTGTTTTGCATTATTCTTTCCATTCTTTCTGAATGGCGAAATTATACTCCCCCGAATCCCCTTGCCCCTCTGGACACTTCTCCGAAATAAAGGCGAAAAAAAACGGGACCGATTTGGCCCCGTTCTATTTTTTAGTGAACTTACAATCTCACTGGATCAATATGCCAGATATGATCAGCGTACTCTTTGATTGTACGGTCAGAAGAGAAGTAGCCCATATTGGCAATATTCAGCATCGCTTTTGCGGTCCACTCTTCCTGAAGCTCGTAAAGTTCGTCGACTTTATCCTGACAATCGACATAGCTGCGATAATCCGCCAGTACCTGGTAGTGATCGCCGAAGTTGATCAGCGAATCAACCAGATCCCGGTAACGACCCGGATCTTCCGGACTGAATACACCGCTGCCGATTTGCGTCAGCACCTGATGCAGCTCCTCATCTTTCTCGTAGTATTCACGCGGTTTGTAGCCCTGACGACGCAGTTCTTCAACTTCTTCCGCAGTGTTACCAAAGATAAAGATATTGTCAGCACCGACATGATCCAGCATCTCGACGTTCGCACCGTCCAGCGTACCGATAGTCAGCGCGCCGTTAAGTGCAAACTTCATATTACTGGTGCCGGAAGCTTCCGTCCCTGCCAGAGAAATCTGTTCAGATAGATCGGCCGCCGGAATGATCAACTGTGCCAGGCTAACGCTGTAGTTCGGGATGAACACGACTTTCAGCTTGTCGCCAATCTGTGGATCGTTGTTGATCACTTTCGCTACGTCATTGATCAAATGGATAATGTGCTTCGCCATGTAATAGGCTGAAGCCGCCTTACCGCCAAAAATATTCACGCGCGGTACCCACTTCGCATCCGGGTCGGCCTTGATGCGGTTATAGCGGGTGATCACGTGCAACACATTCATCAATTGACGTTTGTATTCGTGAATACGTTTGATTTGCACATCGAACAGCGCTTTCGGATTTACCACCACATTCAGCTGCTGGGCGATATACTCCGCCAGACGCTTTTTGTTCTCCAGCTTCGCCTGATGCACCGCGTGATTAACCATTGGGAAATCACAGTGTTGTTGCAGCTCATTAAGCAGGCTAAGGTCGGTGCGCCAGTTACGGCCCAGGTGTTCGTCCAGAACGGCTGAAAGCGATGGGTTCGCTACCGCTAACCAGCGACGTGGGGTCACACCATTGGTGACATTGGTAAAACGTCCAGGGAAGATTTTCGCAAAATCAGCAAATAGCGACTGCACCATCAGGTTAGAGTGTAATTCTGATACACCGTTAACCTTGTGGCTCACCACAACCGCCAGCCAGGCCATACGCACGCGACGACCGTTGGATTCATCAATGATCGACGCCCGTCCCAGCAGGTCGGTATCGTTCGGATACTGTTCCTGTAAGGTTTTCAGGAAATAGTCGTTAATTTCAAAGATGATCTGCAGGTGACGCGGCAGAATTTTACCCAGCATATCAACCGGCCAGGTTTCCAGCGCCTCGCTCATTAGCGTGTGGTTGGTGTAGGAGAAGACCTGACAACACACTTCAAATGCGTCGTCCCAGCTAAATTGATGCTCATCAATCAGCAGACGCATCATCTCAGGAATCGACAACACCGGGTGGGTGTCGTTGAGGTGAATCGCGATTTTATCCGCCAAGTTATCGTAGGTTTTATGCAACTGATAATGGCGACTTAAAATGTCCTGGATGGTCGAAGAAACCAGGAAATATTCCTGACGCAGACGCAGTTCACGCCCGGAGTAGGTGGAGTCGTCCGGATACAGTACGCGGGATACGTTTTCGGAGTGGTTTTTATCTTCCACTGCCGCGAAGTAGTCACCCTGGTTGAATTTACCGAGGTTAATTTCGCTACTGGCTTGCGCACTCCACAAACGCAGCGTGTTGGTCGCGTCGGTGTCGTAACCTGGGATAATCTGATCGTAAGCCACTCCCAGAATCTCTTCGGTTTCGATCCAGCGCGTTTTTTTACCTTCCTGCTGAATGCGACCACCAAAACGGACTTTATAGCGCGTGTTGTGGCGTTTGAATTCCCACGGATTACCGTATTCCAGCCAGTAGTCTGGCGACTCTTTCTGGCTACCGTTAACGATGTTCTGCTTGAACATACCGTAGTCATAACGGATACCGTAACCACGCCCCGGCAACCCTAACGTCGCCAGAGAATCGAGGAAGCAAGCCGCCAGACGTCCCAGACCACCGTTACCGAGGCCCGGGTCATTTTCTTCATCAATCAGCTCTTCGAGATTTAATCCCATCGCTTCCAGTGCGCCCTGTACATCTTCGTAAATTCCTAGCGACAACATGGCGTTGGAAAGCGTACGGCCAATCAAAAATTCCATCGACAGGTAGTAAACCTGACGCGTTTCTTGCGACAACTGGGCACGGTTTGAACGTAACCAGCGCTCCACGAGACGATCGCGCACAGCAAATAATGTTGCGTTCAGCCATTCATGTTTATTGGCGACGACCGGGTCCTTGCCAATCGTAAACATCAGCTTGTAAGCGATAGAATGCTTAAGAGCTTCTACGCTAAGCGTGGGCGATGAATATGTAAACGGAGCATTCATATAGGCGTTTCCTGAAAACTATTTCAAGCGATAGTAAAGCTCACGGTACGACTTCGCCGCGACCTGCCAGCTAAAATCCATTGCCATAGCCTGACGTTGCACAAACCGCCACAGTGAAGGACGGGACCACAGTACAAAAGCACGTCGAATAGCCCGTAACAGCGACCAGGCATTACTATCTTCAAAGACAAACCCACTGGCGACGCCATCTGCAAGGTTCTCAAGAGAACAGTCAGAAACCGTATCAGCAAGCCCACCGGTGCGCCGCACTAACGGCAACGTACCGTACTTCAATCCATAAAGTTGCGTTAAGCCGCACGGTTCAAAACGGCTGGGCACCAGAATGACGTCCGCGCCGCCCATAATGCGATGCGAAAATGCTTCGTGATAGCCAATCTGAACGCCCACTTGTCCGGGATATTCCGCGGCCGCGGCAAGGAAACCTTCCTGCAACACCGGATCACCCGCGCCGAGTAGCGCCAGCTGTCCGCCCTGCTCCAGAAGGCCTGGTAAGGCTTCCAGCACCAGGTCGAGACCTTTCTGGCTGGTCAGACGGCTCACCACTGCAAAAAGCGGCACTTTATCGTCAACCTTAAGCCCCATTGCGATTTGTAACTGGCGCTTATTCTCCGCTTTATCTTCCAACGTATCGCGGGTGTAACGCGAGGCCAACAGTAAGTCCGTCTCTGGACTCCAGATTTTTTCATCCACGCCGTTTAGTACGCCGGAAAGACGCCCTTCACGGTGACGCTGTTGCAACAGACCTTCCATACCGTAGGCAAACTGCGGTTCGGTGATCTCGCGAGCGTAGGTCGGGCTGACCGCCGTAATATGATCGGCATAGTACAGACCAGCCTTCAGGAAAGAGATTTGTCCGTTGAATTCCAGCCCATGAATATTAAAGAATGACCATGGCAATTGGATGTCATTCATGTGATGTGCATAAAACATGCCTTGATAGGCCAGGTTGTGCACAGTAAACACCGACTTCGCCGGACGCCCGCGCGCCGCCAGATACGCAGGCGCAAGGCCCGCATGCCAGTCGTGCGCATGCACCACATCAGGGCGCCAGAATGGGTCAAGCCCGCTGGCCATTTCTGCCCCAACCCACCCCAACAGCGCAAAACGCAATACGTTGTCAGTGTAGGCAAATAAGTTGGTATCGTGATACGGGCTTCCCGGACGATCATAGAGATGCGGCGCGTCAATCAGGTAAATGCCAACCCCGTTGTAATGGCCGAACAACAGCGTGATATGCCCTGCGAAGGTATCACGGCGAGATACCACCTGCGCATCGGTTACGCCACGGCGAATATCGGGAAATGCAGGCAACAGTACGCGAGCGTCAACGCCGTCTGCGATTTGTGCTGCGGGTAATGCCCCAATAACATCAGCCAGACCGCCGGTTTTAAGCAGCGGGAACATCTCTGAACATACATGTAAAACCTGCATTATCGCTCCTGTTTATGCCCTAACTTCCGTAGCATTTCGCGCGTTACCAGCACGATGCCTTCTTCTGAACGATAGAAACGACGTGCATCTTCCTCTGCGTTTTCACCAATCACCATGCCTTCCGGAATAACACAAGCACGATCAATGACGCAGCGGCGCAGACGGCACGAGCGACCTACCCATACTTCCGGTAACAATACGGCGGAATCAATGTTGCAGAATGAATTCACGCGAACGCGCGAGAACAGAACGGACTGCACCACCACCGAACCGGAGATCACACAACCGCCGGAAACCAGTGAGTTAAGGGTCATCCCGTGGCTACCGGAGCGATCTTGCACGAATTTCGCTGGCGGTAATGATTCATTGTAGGTGCGAATTGGCCAATTGCGATCGTACATATCCAGTTCCGGCACCACTGAGGCCAGATCGAGGTTCGCTTTCCAGTAAGCTTCAAGCGTACCCACATCGCGCCAGTACGGCTCGGCATCCGGGTCGGATTGTACGCAAGAGAGCGGGAACGGGTGCGCATAGGCCAGACCGGCTTCGGTGATTTTGGGAATCAAATCTTTACCAAAGTCGTGGCTGGAGTTCTCATCGCGATCGTCTTCTTCCAGCAGTTCATACAGATAGTCGGCGTCAAAGACGTAGATACCCATGCTCGCCAGAGATTTGCTCGGATCGTTCGGCATTGACGGCGGGTTAGCGGGTTTTTCAACGAATTCGATAATTTTATCGTTCTCATCAACCGCCATAACGCCAAATGCGGAGGCTTCTTCAATCGGTACAGGCATACAAGCGACGGTGCAACGTGCGCCTTTTTCGACGTGGTCGATAAGCATACGCGAGTAGTCTTGCTTGTAGATATGGTCGCCCGCCAGGATCACCACATATTCCGCTTTGTAACGGCGAATAATGTCGAGGTTTTGCGTGACCGCATCTGCGGTGCCGCGATACCAGTTTTCCCCTTTCATTCTCTGCTGCGCTGGCAACAGATCGACAAACTCGTTCATTTCTTCATTGAAGAATGACCAGCCGCGCTGAATGTGCTGCACCAGAGTATGGGACTGGTACTGGGTGATCACGCCCATACGACGGATCCCGGAGTTGATGCAGTTAGACAGTGCAAAGTCGATAATGCGGAACTTACCGCCGAAGTGTACGGCCGGTTTTGCTCGCTTATTGGTTAAATCCTTCAGGCGGGTACCACGTCCTCCCGCCAGTATCAGGGCAACAGATTTCAATGGCAGCTGGCGCGCCAACATTAAGTGATCGTTCTTCTCTAAACTAACCATGACTAACTCCTTTTTTATCATCTCTGGAACACACACAATCCGTGTGCAGGTCCCTGCCAGACAGCCGTAATCACTGGGTTATCCTCTCCAGCGAATGGGGGAATGGCGTGCCACTCCCCAGCAGGTAAAACAATCTCTGTTACCTCAAGCGTGGCGTTAATTGCGATCAAAAAGCGATCCGAGAGCAGAATTTGCAGCTGTTTCGGCCCGTTTTGCCACTCATCCGTGCTTAAAGGTTGAGCATATCGATTTAGCCAACGGACATTGCCGTCGCCTTCTTCCCACCAGCGATTCTCCACCAAAGCGGGAATGCGCTTGCGCAGATGGATTAACGCGGCGGTAAATGCGGTTAAACCACTGCTTGCCTGCGACCAGTCCAACCAGGTTAATTGATTATCCTGACAGTAGGCATTGTTATTGCCATGCTGGCTATGACCATGTTCGTCACCGGCCAGTAACATCGGCGTACCCTGGGAGAGCAACAACGTTGTTAACAGGGCGTGAATGCTGTCGCGCCGCCGTTCAACCAGGTCAAGAGTACCGCCTAATCCTTCTTTACCATGATTGTTACTGTGATTGTTGTTGGTCCCGTCGCGATTTTCTTCTCCGTTTGCTTCATTGTGTTTATGGTTGAAGCAAACGCAGTCGCGAAGCGTAAAACCGTCATGCGCGGTGACGAGATTAATCGCGGCACTCGGCAGACGACCATTACGTTTAAAAACATCGCTGGAGGCAGCAAAACGCCCGGCAAACGCCCCCAGAGGCAAATCATAATGCAGCCAGAAACGACGGGCAGCATCACGGAAATGATCGTTCCACTCAGCAAACAATGGCGGGAAATTTCCCACCTGATAACCACCAGGCGCAATATCCCACGGTTCGGCAATTAACTTCACCTGCGAGAGCACCGGGCAGTTCTGAATTGCGGTAAACAACGGAGCATCCTGACGGAACTCAGGCGTACGGCCCATGACTGCCGCCAGATCAAAACGGAAACCATCGACGTGGCAGGTTTCTACCCAATAACGCAGGCAGGCGCTGGCATAATCCACCACCGCCGGATGACTCAAATTGAGCGTGTTGCCACAGCCTGTCCAATTGTGATAATCACCGTCTTCTCTTATCCAATAATAGCTACGGTTGTCGATCCCACGCAGAGAGAATAACGGACCGTCGAGGTCCAGTTCCGCACTATGGTTAAGCACGATATCAAGAATGACTTCGATACCCGCTTTATGCAGTGCTTTGATTGCATCGCGAAACTCATTCAGCGCCGTTTCTGGCGAGCAGGCATACGCCGGATGCAGCGCAAACATCGCTACCGGGTTATAGCCCCAGTAGTTACTTAACCCCATACGTTGCAGGCGTGGTTCGCTGGCAAATTGTGCCACCGGCAGCAACTCCAGCGCAGTAATGCCCAACTGTTTCAAATAGTTGATCATCACCGGATGCCCCAGGGCTTTATAAGTGCCGCGGATATCGACGGGGATCTCCGGGTGCAGATACGTTAATCCTTTGACATGGGCTTCATAAATGATAGTGCTGCCCCACGGCGTGCGCGGCGGGGCATCATCCTCCCAGTCATAGTGATCAACCACCACTACACATTTCGGCGCAATGGCGGCGTTGTCGCGATAGTCAGGTTCATTATGACCTGCGTGCAGCAGCGGGTTATCTTTAAACTCCCCGTCAATTTGCCGCGCGCAAGGATCAATCAACAACTTCGCCGGGTTAAAGCGATGTCCCTCGGCGGGTCGCCAGGGGCCATGAACGCGATAACCATAACGCAAACCCGGGCGCGCATCCGGCAGATAACCGTGCCAAATGTCGCCACTGTGCCCTGGCAAGTCATAGCGATGTTCCTGGCCATTGGCGTCAAAGATACACAGTTCTACCCGCTCGGCATGAGCGGAGAAAAGTGTGAAGTTGACGCCCTGACCGTCGTAATGCGCGCCGAGGGGTGCGGGTTTGCCAATGGCGAGTTGTGTCATTCTGCCTCCCGAACCAGCCAGATAGTGGCCAGCGGTGGTAGCGTCAGGCTCAGTGAATGCTGACGACCATGGCTGGCAATCTCATCGCTGTGTACCGTGCCGCCATTGCCTGCATTACTGCCGTGATAGTGCATGGAATCGGTATTGAGGATCTCACGCCATTTACCCGGCTGGTTAATGCCAAAGCGATAATCATGACGCGGTACCGGAGTAAAGTTACTGGCAACGATGATTTCGTTACCCTCTTTATCGCGACGCACAAAGATCAGCACCGAGCGTTCTTTGTCATCCACCACCAGCCATTCAAAACCGTACGGGTCAAAATCCAGTTCATGCATCGCTTTATGGTGGCGGTAGGTGAGGTTCAGATCGCGCACCAGACGCTGGACACCGTGGTGCCAGTTATCGCCGCCTTCCAACAGATGCCAGTCGAGGCTGGCGTCATGGTTCCACTCGCGGCCCTGGGCAAATTCGTTCCCCATGAACAGCAGTTTCTTGCCCGGGAATGCCCACATCCAGCCATAGTACGCGCGCAAGTTAGCGAATTTCTGCCATGCGTCGCCTGGCATCCTATCGAGAATCGATTTTTTACCGTGGACCACTTCATCATGCGACAACGGCAGGACGAAATTTTCAGTGTAGTTGTAGAGCATCCCGAAGGTGAGCTTACCGTGATGATACTGACGATAAATCGGGTCGAGCTTCATATAGTCCAGGGTGTCATGCATCCAGCCGAGATTCCACTTGTACCAGAAGCCCAGACCGCCCATGTCCTGCGGACGAGAAACGCCAGGGAAATCGGTAGACTCTTCCGCCATTGTCACCGCTCCGGAAACCTGCTCACCAAGAATACGGTTGGTATTACGCAAGAATTCAATCGCTTCAAGATTCTCGCGCCCGCCAAATTCGTTCGGGATCCACTCCCCCTCTTTACGGCTGTAGTCACGATAAATCATTGACGCCACCGCATCGACGCGCAGCGCATCAATACCAAAACGTTCGATCCAGTAAAGCGCGTTACCGACAAGGAAGTTACTGACTTCACGGCGACCATAGTTGT
Source organism: Escherichia sp. MOD1-EC4550 (assembly GCF_963876935.1). Classification (NCBI taxonomy): domain Bacteria; kingdom Pseudomonadati; phylum Pseudomonadota; class Gammaproteobacteria; order Enterobacterales; family Enterobacteriaceae; genus Escherichia; species Escherichia sp. MOD1-EC4550. The sequence goes on along the minus strand of NZ_CAWNSE010000053.1, from coordinate 197,486 downwards.
AGATCAGCGTATTCCAGTCCTGATGATAGCCTTCGCGCGGATCGCTGTGTTCATACAAGTTCGTGCCATCAAATTCGGCAAGCGCAAAGTCATCGGTCGGGAAGTGGCCTGGTACCCAGTCGAGAATCACGTTCAGACCAGCTGCGTGTGCGGCATCAATGAAATAACGGAAGTCGTCGCGGGTACCAAAACGGCGGGTCGGTGCATACAGGCCGGTTGGCTGATAACCCCAACTGCCATCGAACGGATGCTCGTTAATGGGCAGCAGTTCGAGGTGGGTAAAGCCCATCCATTTAGCATAAGGCACCAGTTGATCGGCCAGCTCGCGGTAGCTCAACCAGAAATTGTTGTCGGTGTGGCGACGCCAGGAGCCCAGGTGAACTTCATAAATAGAGATTGGCGCATCAAACTGATTCGCCTTTTTGCGCTCTTCAGTCTGCACAACCTTTTCCGGCAGCCCGCAAATAAGAGACGCGGTTTCCGGGCGCATTTGCGCTTCGAAGGCATAAGGGTCGGACTTCAGACGCAAGTTGCCATTGGCATCAATCATCTCGTATTTATAGAGCTGACCGTTGTGCGCCCCAGGGATAAACAGTTCCCAGATGCCGCTCTCTTTACGCAGGCGCATCGGGTGACGGCGACCGTCCCAGTAGTTGAATTGACCGACTACCGAGACCCGGCGGGCGTTTGGAGCCCAGACAGAAAAACGCGTACCCGTGACGCCATCCATAGTATCTGCATGCGCGCCTAAGGTTTCATATGGGCGCAGATGCGTACCTTCAGATAATAGCCAGGCATCCATTTCCTGGATTAGCGGACCAAAACGGTAAGGATCATCTATCAGGTTTTGCTGACCATGCCAGACAACAGCCAACTGATAGCGGAAAAAATTCTTACGTCGCGGAATGACACCGCTAAAGAATCCACGGGAGTCGAGACACTCCAGTTTTGCGAGTTTGCGCCCGGTTTTCGGTTCAATCACCCACACATCGGTAGCGTCGGGTAAAAGGGCACGGACTTCCAGTCCCGCGGTGGTTTTATGCATTCCCAGTACAGAAAAAGGATCCGCAAAATGGCCTGCAATTAGCGCGTTAATCACGTCTCTATCGATACGATCGGACATGCTTGTCTTCCTGTTTTATTGTGTCACCCCATCCAACTGAATTTTTGACTTCTGGTTGTGACATTTTTTTGACCTGAACGGCGCAGCACTCTGTGCATCCTCTCTGCGTCGTCCTCACTTCAGGTAAGGCTGTAAATACTCTTGTATTCCGCCACCCTTAAAGAATAGCCAATGCTCTATTTAACTCCCGGTAAATCATGAAACATCTGCGCTTACTCCTGTATTACGCACTAACAGGGGCGGCAACGCGCCCCAGATTTAATGAATAAAGATTACGCCAGTTGACGAAGCATCCGACGCAGCGGCTCCGCGGCCCCCCACAGCAGCTGGTCGCCCACGGTAAAGGCTGACAGGAACTCCGGCCCCATATTCAGCTTACGCAGACGGCCTACCGGCGTGGTCAGCGTGCCGGTAACGGCAGCTGGGGTTAGCTCACGCATAGTGATTTCCCGATCGTTCGGAACGACTTTCGCCCACGGATTGTGCGCAGCCAGCAGTTCTTCCACGGTCGGAATAGACACATCTTTTTTCAATTTAATAGTGAATGCCTGGCTGTGGCAGCGCAATGCCCCGACACGCACACATAAACCATCTACCGGAATTACGGAAGATGTGTTGAGGATCTTGTTGGTTTCCGCCTGCCCTTTCCACTCTTCGCGGCTCTGACCGTTATCGAGCTGTTTGTCGATCCACGGAATCAGGCTACCCGCCAGCGGCACGCCAAAGTTATCCACCGGCAGCTCACCGCTACGGGTTAAAGTTGTGACTTTGCGTTCGATATCGAGAATAGCTGAGGACGGGGTCGCGAGTTCATCTGCCACATGGCCATACAGATGGCCCATCTGGGTTAATAACTCACGCATATGTCGCGCACCACCGCCGGAAGCGGCCTGGTAGGTTGCAACGGATACCCAATCAACAAGATCATTGGCGAATAAACCACCCAACGACATCAACATCAGGCTTACGGTACAGTTACCGCCAACAAAAGTCCTGATGCCATTATTTAATCCGTCGGTAATAACGTCCTGATTGACGGGGTCAAGAATGATGATGGCGTCATCTTTCATGCGCAGAGATGATGCTGCGTCAATCCAGTAACCTTGCCATCCGCTTTCACGAAGCTTTGGATAGATTTCGTTGGTATAATCGCCGCCCTGACAGGTCACAATGATATCGAGGGCCTTTAGCGCCTCCAGATCAAAGGCATCCTGAAGTGTGTCAGTGGTTCCGCCAAAAGACGGCGCAGCCTGACCAAGCTGAGAAGTAGAAAAGAAGACAGGGCGAATGGCGTCGAAGTCGCGCTCTTCAACCATGCGTTGCATGAGAACGGAGCCGACCATACCGCGCCAGCCGATAAAACCAACATTTTTCATAAGCGTTTTTTTCCTGCAAAGATGTGTGCTGTATAAATGTGCCGGTCTCCTCGTGGCACATCTTTCACCATACAAAAAGCAGCCAAAGTCGCAAGTGAAATTAATCAATGATAGCGAAGCCATCAGTAATGCGACTTATCCTGCTTTGTTAGCACGCAGAAAGTCCGCGGCAATTATCAGGGAATTTGAGTTATGAATGAAATCATTTCTGCAGCAGTTTTATTGATCCTGATTATGGATCCGCTCGGAAACCTACCTATTTTCATGTCCGTACTGAAACATACTGAACCGAAAAGACGGCGGGCAATCATGGTGCGAGAGTTGCTTATTGCTCTCCTGGTGATGCTGGTGTTCCTGTTTGCGGGTGAGAAAATTCTGGCATTTCTTAGCCTGCGGGCAGAAACCGTCTCCATTTCTGGCGGCATCATTCTGTTTCTGATCGCCATTAAGATGATTTTCCCCAGTGCTTCAGGAAATAGCAGCGGGCTTCCGGCAGGTGAAGAGCCGTTTATCGTGCCGTTGGCAATACCGTTAGTCGCCGGGCCGACTATTCTCGCCACGCTGATGTTGCTGTCTCATCAGTACCCGAATCAGATGGGGCATCTGGTGATTGCCCTGCTGCTGGCCTGGGGCGGCACCTTTGTCATCCTGCTACAGTCTTCGCTATTTTTACGTCTGCTGGGCGAGAAAGGGGTGAATGCACTTGAACGCCTGATGGGATTGATTCTGGTGATGATGGCAACTCAGATGTTCCTCGACGGCATTCGAATGTGGATGAAGGGGTAACGAGGAGAGTTTTTCGAAAAGAGCCCGGTAGCGTCACAACTACCGGGCGAACAAACTTAACTCAACAGCTGGAACGCAATCATCCCGACGATGGCACCAACGGTGCCGAGGATGGTTTCCATCATGGTCCAGGTTTTCAGCGTTTCGGCTTCGGTCGCGCCGGTAAATTTACCGAACAACCAGAAACCGGCGTCGTTAACGTGGCTGACAACAATCGAACCACCGGCGATACAAATCGACAGCGCCGCCATTTGCGCACCGGAGTAGTTCAGCTGTTCAATAACCGGCATCACCAGCCCTACCGCCGTTAAACAGGCAACGGTGGCAGAACCCTGAATGATGCGCACTGCAGCTGCCAGCACGAAGCAGGTGATGGCAATCGGCAGACCCATGCCGGTTAACGCTTCGCCCAGCGCCGGACCTACGCCAGAGTCAACCAGCACCTGTTTGAACACGCCGCCTGCACCAATCACCAGCAGAATAATCCCCGCCGGTTGCAGCGCGTGACCGCAAATCTCCATCACTTTGTCTTTCGGCATACCCTGACGCATCGCCAGGCCGTAAATTGCTACCAGGCAAGCGACCAGAATTGCGGTAAACGGATGACCGATAAACTCGAACCATTCGTAAGCGGTAGAGCCTTCCGGCACAAAACGCGCGGCAATGGTTTTCAGCCCCACCAGCACCAGCGGCAGCAGGATCAGCGACAGGCTGAATCCGAAGGACGGCATTTTGCCTTCGCCGAGATGCGGTTCGCTGATATCGTCAGGAATATGCAGCTCCACGTAGCGGCTGATGAAATTACCCCACAGCGGCCCGGCAATAATCATTCCCGGGATTGCCGCACACAGGCCAATCAGGATCATCCAGCCAAAGTCAGCATTCATCTGCGATGCCAGCAGCATTGGCGCTGGCCCCGGTAGTAAGAACGCCGCTGCTGCCGCCACGCCCGCGAATAACGGGATAACCAGCTTCACCAGGTTCGTGCCGGTATGGCGCGCCATTGAGAAAGCAACGCTAATCAACAGGACAATCGCCACTTCAAAGAACAGTGGTAGCGCACAAACCAGGCCCGCAAGGCCAATGGCATAATGCGCACGACTGTGACCGAAGGATTTGAGCATTTTGACGGCAATCTGATCGACTGCGCCGGTTTCATGTAAGATCTTGCCAAACATGGCTCCCAGGGCGACAACTACCGCCAGGAAGCCGAGGGTGCCTCCCATCCCTTTTTCCATCGTCGCTGCGATTTTATCGAGCGGCATACCGGAAAAAAGGCCAGCCCCCATAGACACCACCATCAAAGCCAGGAAAGCGTGCATACGCGCCTTCATGACTAAAAACAGCAGCAGTAAAACAGACCCTACTGCTGTTAAAACAAGCGTTAATGTAGTCACTACTTATTTGCCTTTTTTAATAACCTCAATGGTGCTTGCCACAACACCTTCCAGCGGTTGATCGATATCCACCACCAGTACATCGGTTTCGTCCGCACCCGGCTCCTGCAGCGTTTCAAACTGCGTCACCAGCATTTGGGTTTTAAAGAAATGGCCTTTGCGCGCTTTCAGACGGCTTTCAATTACATCAAAATCGCCTTTCAGGTAGATGAAAGAGAGATTCGGATTACCTTCACGCAGCAGGTCGCGATAGTGCTTTTTCAGTGCAGAACAGACGATCAGCGACACTTTATTGGTGCGCTGCATGGCAAACGCGGCGTCGTTAAGCGCCTGTAACCATGGTTTGCGATCGTCGTCATTCAGCGGTTCGCCAGACGCCATTTTTTCGATATTGCAGCGCGGATGGAGGAAATCGCCATCAAGAAACGCGGCATGAAGTTGATGCGCCACTTCACTGGCGACTGCAGATTTGCCGCTGCCCGATACGCCCATCAAGACGTAAATGTGGTGATCATGGTTAGTCGTGCTCAAAGTGGTGCCCCCACAATACAAGAATCAGAAAATGTTACGGGTAACTGTTATCGGTAACATTGTCCAACCGGACAAAAACAGAAGCAATATCCATCCGTGCCTTAAGTGTATAAGTGTGAGCTACTTCAAATTTGTGAGCTTAAATAGATCCGCCCGGTGACAAGGTGAAACCTAAATCTAACATTTTCGGTGTCACAGATTCGCCACGAATACGCGCCAGCAGGCGCTCAGCGCCAATGCTGCCCATCCGCTCACGCGGCGTCAGCACGCTCGCCAGCCGTGGCTCCATCACCTGACCAATGTCATGACCGTGGAAACCGGCAATCGCCATATCGTCAGGAACTTTCAGCCCCAGACGCTGACATTCAAACGCCGCGCCGACCGCCAGGTCATCATTAGTACAAAATACGCCATCCAACTGCGGATATTCCCGCCGCGCCTGGCGAATCAGTTCAATACCGGAAGAGTAAGAAGAAGATTGCTCGACCATCACGCTATACGGCACCAGGCCTGCATCCAGCATCGCCTGCTCATATCCCTTCTGTTTGATGATAGTACGTTCGTCGAGGCGTGCGCCGAGATAGGCAATGTGACGATGCCCGCGAGCAATAATGGCGGTGGTCATCTGGCGTGCCGCTTCAAAGTTATCAAAACCGACGGCGATATCGAGGCACGGCGACTTACTGTCCATCAGCTCCACCACCGGAATACCCGCTACTTCAATCATCTTTAAGGTGCGGGGCGTGTGGGTACGTTCGGTGAGAATAAGTCCGTCGATATTCCAGGAAAGCATTGATTCGAGGCGTTCTTGCTCCATTTCCGGTTTATAACCGTAGTGCGCCAGCATCGTCTGATAACCGTGTGCGTCGGTGACGCTTTCGATACCGCGTAATACTTCAGCGAAAACCTGGTTGGTGAGTGAAGGTAACAGGACGCCAATCGCCCGGCTGGTGGCGTTAGAGAGGATATCGGGCGCGCGATTGGGAATATAACCCAGTTCATCAAGAGCGGCGGCAATCTTGCCACGTAGAGCGACGGAAACCTGCTCCGGGTTGCGTAAAAAACGGCTGACCGTCATTTTGGTCACGCCTACACGGTCAGCCACATCCTGAAGTACGGGTCTTTTCTTTTTCATCGTCCTGAAGGTACAAAAGAGATAGATTCTTTTAGTTTAACACGGACGCATCAGAACCTTCCCGGAGAAAACAGTGCTTGTTTACAATAATTAGATATACACTAAATCAATTGCATCGCATTGTGCTAAAGACGCGACGAAACCCCGGTCGCGTACATCAGCACGCGACCGGGGCGAGCGATGAAGCCCGCAAAAAGGCAGGCTTCAAAAATGCCGTTAAGTTTTAAACCGGCGGCAGATCGAACAGTAACACTTCGCTGTCGCTGTCAGCGTGGATGGAGATTGCCTGCTCATCCCAGATTGCCATACCATCGCTGGTCGAGGCTTTCACGCCGTTAATGGTAACATTGCCTTTCACTACCTGAATCCAGACGCGGCGTTCAGCGGCAATCTGATGAATCGACTGCTCATCTTTCACCAGCGCCCAACGGTACAGCTCCATATCCTGATGCACTTTCAACGAACCATCTCGCGCATCAGGCGAAAGCACCAGCTGTTTACCCTGTACGGCATCGAAGCGACGTTGTTCATAACGTGGCGTAATGCCGTTTTCTTCTGGCATGATCCAGATCTGATACAGATGCAGACGCTCGGTACTGCTTGGGTTGTACTCTGAGTGACGAATACCCGTACCCGCACTCATAATCTGGAACTCGCCCGCCGGAACCTGCTCTTTATTGCCCATGCTGTCCTGGTGCTCAACAGTACCTTCCAGCACGTAGGTCAAAATTTCCATATCTTTATGCGGGTGAGTGCCGAAGCCCTGCCCTGCTTCAATCACGTCGTCGTTAATCACGCGCAGCGCGGAGAAGCCCATAAAGTTCGGATCGTAATAGTTGGCAAAAGAGAAAGTATGCCAGGAGTCCAGCCAGCCATGATTTGCATGACCACGTTCATTTGCTTTGCGTAAGTAGATCATTTGTATTCGCCCCCTGAATGATTTCGATGGGCTTAGTGTGGACCCGATCCGCCTGGGATGATAGAGGGTGAAAATTGACCCCTCTGTTCAAAAAAATTGAACTATTCGAGAGGTCATCAAACTTACTTCGCAAGAGTCACTGTGGAGGGAGAGGCTTGCTCAAAACCGCGTTCAAGGATTTCCAGATTGGTAAGAACTTCAGATTCCTTGACGTAATTTGGTGCACCGTTGGTGATGGTTTGGTACAACGCATCATAAACGCGTCCGTAATCGCCCATCTCCGGCTTCATCTCTTCTCTGACCGTAACGCCCTCGTCATTGACATACTCCAGCACACCGACCGAATCATCCGCTGCGAATCCCGGTTCGCCGGGCATAATGTTAGCCTTCAGGCTGGTTTCCTGCTGGTCGATACCGTATTTAATAAACGAACCTTTCTTCCCATGAACGATAAATTTCGGATAATCGATTTTCACCAGATGGCTGGTTTTGACGATGGCTTTTAGATCGCCATAAAATAGCTGCGCTTCAAAGGTGTCGTCAGGATTGGCTTTATTACGCAGGCTGCGGATGTCATAAGCGACGTGATCCGGGCGACCGAACAGCGAGATAATCTGGTCCATCGTATGCACACCAAGGCCATAGAACGCGCCATCCTGCGGCAGTCCAGGTTTGGTTTCTGCCACTGGGCGGTAATAGTCAAAATGGCTTTCCACTTCAACAATCTCTCCCAGCTTGCCGCTTTCAATCGCTTTTTTCGCCGTCAGAAAACAGGAATCAAAGCGACGATTCTGATACGGCGTGACGGTCAGCCCTTTACTTTTCGCCAGCGCAAAAAGTTCTTTCGCCTGGGCAAGCGTCGGAGTAAACGGTTTTTCGACCAGCACATTTTTCCCAGCCTCCAGCGCGCGCTTCGCGTACTCGAAGTGGCTGTCCGCATGGGTGCAGACAACAACCAGCTTAACATCGGGATCGTTTAGTACTTCGTCGAGATCGCTGGTGAAATGGATATGAGAGTAAATGGGGGCCTGTTCTTCCGGCTTCGCATGGCGGCGAAAAATATGCGCGACATGCCAGCTATCCTTGCGGTTAAGTACATACGGCAGATGGTAACGGGTGGTGCTTTTGCCGAAGCCAATAAAGGCGCAGTTGATGACCATGATTTCGTCCTTTTTAAGGTGGTTATTTACACCTTAGCGCAAAGCGGACGCGGTTCCTACAGGAGTGCGCATAACAAACACAAGCACTTCCCGTGGATAAATTGAGAACGAAAGGTCAAAAAAAAAAGCCAGCACCCGGCTGGCTAAGTAATACTGGAAGCAATGTGAGCAATGTCGTGCTTTCAGGTTCTCCGCGAGGGTCTTCCTGATCGCGAGACAATAATAATCATTCTCATTCGCACTTGTCCAACACTTTTTGCAAAAAAATGCATTTGACTCGCATTTGAAAGTCAATGATGTTGAAAGGGACATTTACCCCAAAGAGGACAAAGGAATGAGTGAGATAGTAATACGCCACGCAGAAACACGGGATTACGAGGCCATCAGGCAGATTCACGCCCAGCCGGAGGTGTATTACAACACGCTACAACTACCTCATCCTTCGGAAGGCTGGTGGCCAGAAAGATTGAAAGATCGCCAGGGATTTAAACAACTGGTTGCCTGCATTGATAGTATCGTGGTGGGTCATCTTTTCGTGGAAGCTTATCAAGGCCCACGTCGCAGTCATGTTGCAACTTTTGGTATCTGTGTTGACTCCCGCTGGCACAACCGTGGCATCGCCAGCGCCCTGATCCGCGAATTGATTGAAATGTGCGACAACTGGTTACGGATAGATCGTATTGAGTTGACGGTGTTTGCGGATAACGCCCCAGCAATCGCAGTCTATAAAAAATTCGGATTTCTCATAGAAGGTACCGGCAAAAATTACGCTTTTCGTAATGGCGAATATGTCGATGCGTATTATATGGCGCGGGTGAAATAGAGAATTTGTAATCTAAAAGCCCTCACCTACCTGGAGAGGGCTTAAGATATTAATACCCCGCCGTTAAATCATCTACCGAACGTGGGTCGGAAGCGCCATACAATTCGCCGTCCGGCCCAACCATAATGCTTTGTGTACTGCCCATCGCCTCTTTTAGCGCCACTTTCTGACCTTTTGCTTCCAGCAGCTTGAGCGTATCCGGACTAAATCCTTTCTCAACACGCAGCTCGTCCGGCAACCACTGATGGTGGAAACGCGGCGCATTGGTCGCTTCGGCGACATTCATGCCATAATCGATGCTGTTCACCACCATTTGCAGCACAGTGGTGATAATTCGGCTTCCGCCAGGACTACCGGTCACCAGCCAGGTTTTTCCGTCTTTCACCACAATGGTTGGTGACATTGATGACAGCGGACGTTTATTCGGCCCGACAGCGTTAGCATCGCCGCCCACCAGCCCGTAAACGTTCGGTACGCCCGGTTTGGCGGAGAAATCATCCATCTGATTATTAAGCAGAATACCGCTCTCACCCGCGACAATACCCGTACCGAAGGTGGTGTTCAGCGTATAGGTCACCGCCACGGCGTTACCGTCTTTATCCACCACTGAGTAATGGGTAGTTTGATTACTCTCATAAGGCGCAAGCTTGCCAGGACGAATTTCGCTGGATGGCTTCGCTTTATTGATATCGATTTGATCGGCAATAGATTTGGCATAGGCTTTATTGGTCAGCGCCTGCCACGGTACTTTGACAAAATCCGGGTCGCCAAGATATTCCGAGCGATCGGCGTAGGCATGTTTCTCCGCTTCTGCCATGATTTGCATCGCGTCGGCGCTGCCAAAGCCGTATTTCTGCATATCGAAGTTTTCCAGAATATTGAGGATCTGTACGATATGGATCCCGCCGGAGGATGGCGGTGGCATGGAGTAAACCTGATACCCGCGATAATCGCCACTTATTGGTGTACGTTCGACCGCTTTATAGGCCGCTAAATCTTCTTTAGTGATCAAGCCACCGTTTTTCTGCATCTCCAGGGCGATCTGTTCCGCTATCGTGCCTTTGTAGAATTCATCCGGGCCGTTTTCGGCAATCATCTCCAGGCTCTTTGCCAGATTCGTCTGTACCAGCTTGTCGCCCTTTTTCAGCGGTTCGCCCTCTTTCCAGAAGATAGCTTTGCTGTTTTCGTGATTTGGTAGCACTTCACTGCCGTAGGTTTTGAGATCGTCTGCCAGCGCATCGTTAACGATAAAACCATCGCGTGCCAGTTTAAACGCAGGCTGCACAACTTTGTTCAGCGGCATGGTGCCGTATTTCTCCAGCGCCAACGAGAAGCCCGCTACCGTACCGGGTGTGCCAGAAGCAAGATGCGAAGTGAGAGATCTTTTGCTGTCCGGGTTGCCCTGATCATCAAGGAACATATCGCGGGTCGCTTTGGCGGGTGCCATTTCGCGGAAATCGATGGCGGTGGTATTGCCATCTTTAGTGCGGATCAGCATAAAACCGCCGCCGCCCAGATTCCCTGCCTGCGGATGCGTTACCGCCAGCGCGTAGCCCACTGCCACGGCAGCATCAACGGCATTCCCGCCCTGCTTAAGGATATCTACCCCCACCTGAGTGGCAGTGGCGTCCACAGATGCTACCATCCCCTGCTTCGCGCGTACCGGATGGAAGACATCCTCCTCCACGCCATACGAGACTGGCGGTGGCGCAGGTGGCGCGGCGACAGCACTAAAACAACTTCCTGTGAGCAGAGCAGCAATAGCCACCCGGCGTAAAAACGTCGGTTTTATCATCGTTATACTCCAGAGATTAAGAGGCAACCCCAGCTAAGCCTGGTATATAACTCTGAATTAATCCTGATGATTGCAGGAAAGGAGTAAACTTAAAGAATATCTTCAGAGGAGGATACGCGATGAAACGACTTCTGCTTTTGACGGCACTCCTGCCTTTTGTCGGCTTTGCACAGCCCATTAATACTCTGAACAACCCTAACCAGCCGGGGTATCAGATCCCCAGCCAGCAGCGAATGCAAACTCAAATGCAAACGCAGCAAATCCAGCAAAAAGGGATGCTGAATCAGCAACTGAAAACGCAAACGCAGTTGCAACAGCAGCATTTAGAAAATCAGCTTAATAGCAACTCGCAGCGGGTATTGCAGTCACAGCCGGGGGAGCTAAATCCCGCCCGGCAGCAAATGCTGCCCAACACCAACGGCGGGATGTTAAACAGCAACCGTAATCCGGATAGTTCGTTGAATCAGCAGCATATGTTGCCGGAGAGGAGAAACGGCGACATGCTGAATCAGCCCAGCACGCCGCAGCCTGATATTCCGTTGAAAACTATTGGGCCGTAAAGTTCGGGCCAATCACATCAATCGCATCGGTACAGATGCAATCCACGCCCCAGCGCAGCAACTCTGCCGCGCGCTGGGGTTTGTTGACGGTATAAACCAGAATCCGTAATCCAGCGTCTTTCAACTGCATCACTCGCGCTTTATCGAGCAACTTATGATTGAGATGAATAGAGACGCAGCCCAGCCGCGTGGTCAGTTCGCGCCAGTCGTCGCGCCACTCATCCAGCAACAAACCGCGCGGCAGTTCCGGTGCAGCCTGTTGCGCGGCTTCTAAAGCATCAATCTCAAACGATGACAGCAGCGGCGGCGTCATACCAGCCCACAGTTCGCGCGCCGCCAGCGATACCATTTTACCCGTTAATGGACCAGTGCCAGTGGTGGGTTTGATTTCAATATTTGCCATCATCCCATGTTCACGGCAGCGTTCCGCCACCTGCGAAAGCAACGGCAGCGGCTCACCTTTAAACGCTTTGCTGTACCAACTGCCCGCATCCACGCGCAGTAAATCCTGCCAGTTCAGATCGCCCGCGACGCCCCAGCCGTTGCTGGTGCGTTCGAGATTATCGTCATGCAGCAGGAAGATCTCACCATCTTTCGATAACTTCGCATCAAATTCGATCATCTTATGACCGTATTTTGCCCCAACGTCGATTGCCGCCAGGGTGTTTTCCGGGGCCAGCTTACCGCCGCCACGGTGGGCGACGATGCGGGGATAAGGCCAGTTACTCATACTCGTTGTCCTGTTTCACCATCAAAAAGATGCAGCTGATTTTCCGGCAAATGCAGCCACAGCGTGCTGCCTGCCGTCGGGCGCTCCTGATGCGCCAGTCGCACCACCAGCTTCTGTTCGCCCCAGCGTCCGTGCGCCAGGTTATCTGCGCCGAGGATCTCCAGCGTGTCCATCACCAGCGGTATGCCGCCTTCTGCCTGCGAGCTTAACGCAATATGTTCCGGGCGAATGCCAAGAGTCATTTTACGCCCGGCATACTGACGGTAGCCACCGTTTAGCGGTAGCGCGATACCGCCATCCAGTTCGAAATGCGTGCCTTCGTTATTCACGCGGCCTGTCAGCAGGTTCATCGCCGGACTGCCGATAAAACTCGCCACAAACAGAGTGGCGGGCTTTTCGTAGACTTCAACTGGCGTGCCAATCTGTTCGGCAACGCCGCCGTTCATCACCATTACCCGCTGAGCGAGCGTCATCGCCTCAACCTGATCGTGAGTAACGTAGAGTGAAGTCGTTTTCAGGCGACGGTGCAGTTGTTGCAGCTCAAGGCGCATCTGAACGCGCAGCTTGGCATCGAGGTTAGAGAGCGGCTCATCAAACAGGAACACCGCCGGATCGCGCACAATCGCACGGCCCATCGCTACACGCTGACGCTGACCGCCAGAAAGCTCACGCGGACGACGCTTGAGCAGGCCATCCAGCTCCAGAATACGCGCCGCTTCTTTAACACGTTCGGCAATTTGTTGCTTGCCCATGCCGCGAATTTTCAGCCCCCACGCCATGTTTTCTTCGACACTCATATGCGGATAAAGCGCGTAGTTCTGGAACACCATCGCAATCCCGCGATCTTTCGGCTCCATTTCGGTCACGCGTTGGTCGTTAATCCAGATATCGCCTTCGGTGACCCGCTCCAGCCCGGCAACCATGCGCAGCAGCGTGGATTTCCCGCAGCCAGACGGCCCGACCATCACGATAAATTCGCCATCCGCCACATCAAGGGTCAGCGGTTTAATGACCTGGGTTTTGCCATCCCAGCTTTTGGTTACTGCCTGTAATTTCAGTCCTGCCATCTTATTTCTCACTATCGACCAGGCCGCGCACGAAGGCACGCTGCATCACTAAAACAATCACCACCGGAGGGATAAGCGTTAACAACATCGCCGCCATCACCGAATTCCATTCCGTGGTGCCTTCGCCTGTAGCGATCATCCCTTTGATTCCTGCCACGGTGGTGCCGAGATCAACATCGGTAATAATCAACAACGGCCACAAATACTGGTTCCAGCCGTAAATAAAAGTGATCACAAACAGCGCCGCCAGATTGGTTTTCGACAGCGGGAAAACGATGTCGCAAAAGAAACGCATTGGTGACGCGCCGTCGATCCGCGCGGCTTCCACCAGTTCATCCGGTAGCGTCATAAAGAACTGGCGGAACAGGAAGGTAGCGGTTGCCGAGGCCATCAGCGGCAGCGTTAAACCAGCGTAGCTGTCGAGCATGTTCAGGTTGGCGATGACTTCTACTGTCGGGAAGATACGCACTTCAACTGGCAGCATCAGGGTGATAAAAATCATCCAGAAGAAGAGGTTACGCAGCGGAAAACGAAACCAGACAATGGCAAATGCCGAGAGTATCGAGACGGTAATTTTGCCGAGCGTAATGCTGAACGCCATCACGAAGCTGTTAAGCAACATCCGCCAGAACGGCGCGCTATTTGTGCCTACCCCGTTCACCCAGATGTTGTGGATATTTTCCAGCAGATGCGTGCCGGGGATGAGCGTCATCGGCGCGGCGTAGACGGCCTGTTTATCCAGCGTCGCCGCGACAAACGCCACGTACAGCGGGAAGAGGATCACCGCGATCCCGAGGATCAGCATGGTATGGCTGAATACAGTCAGCCACGGACGGTTCTCAATCATTGGTAACGCACCTTGCTTTCAACATAGCGGAACTGCACCACCGTCAGCACGATGACGAGGAACATCAACACCACCGACTGCGCGGCAGAGGAAGCCAGATCCAGTCCAGTAAAGCCTTCACGATAGATCTTATAAATCAGCGTCGTGGTGGCCTGTACTGGTCCGCCGGACGTGGCGGCATCGATCACCGGGAAGGTGTCGAAGAAGGCATACACCAGGTTCACCACCAGCAGGAAGAAACTCACCGGCGCGATAAGCGGCAGCGCAATCTTAAAGAAGCGGCGAATCGGGCCTGCACCGTCGATGGCTGAGGCTTCAATCAACGAACGGGGAATGGATTGCAGCGCGGCATAGAAGAACAGAAAGTTGTAGCTGATTTGCTTCCATACTGAGGCAAACACCACCAGAAACATCGCCTGACCGCTGTTTTGCGCGTGGTTCCAGTCGTAGCCGAACTCAGCGAGAAAATGAGTAATCAGCCCGCGACCAGGGTTAAACAGGAAGATCCACAATACGGCGGCAACGGCGGGAGCCACGGCATACGGCAGCAGCATTAAAGTTTGATAGAAACGGCTGCCGCGCACGATGTACTCCACCAGCGCCGCGAAGAACAGCGACACCAGCAAACCGCTGACGGTGACAAAGGTGCTGAATTTTATCGTCGTCCAGAAGGAGTCGAGATAGTAGCTGTCATGAAACAGCGTGACGAAGTTATCCAGGCCGACAAACTGGCTGGAAAAGCCAAACGGATCGACGCTTTGTAGCGAGTACCACAACGCTTCGCCCGCAGGCCAGATAAAAAAGATAACGGTGATGATAAGCTGCGGCGCGACCAGCAAATAAGGCAGCCAGCGCGAGCGGAACACCGGACGGGATGATGACATTACGGTTAATTCCTGAACTGTGCCGGATGCGCTTCGCTTATCCGGCCTACACGCGATGCAAGGTCAGATAAGCGAAACGCATCCGACATTTCACTGGTTAAGACTTCGTAGATTTCTCAAAGCGGCGCAGTAACTGGTTCCCACGCTCAACAGCGGTATCCAGCGCCTGCTGTGGCGTCTTCTTACCAGTCCACACGCTTTCCAGCTCTTCATCCACAATCACGCGGATCTGCGGCATATTGCCCAGACGCAGCCCTTTGGTGAACGGCAACGGCGGCTTGTTCAGCATCTGACGCGTCGCGGTATCCGCCCCTGGGTTTTTCTCGTAAAAGCCCTGCTCACGGGTCAGGTTATACGCCGCTTTGGTGATTGGCAGATAACCGGTTTTCTGATGCCACTCGGCAGCATTTTCTGGCTTCGCGAGGAAGTCGAGGAACTTCGCCACGCCGGTGTAAGTTTCTTTATCTTTGCCCTGCATCACCCACAGGCTGGCTCCGCCGATAATGGCGTTTTGCGGCGCGTCTTTCGCATCGGCGTCGTAAGGCATCATGCCTACGCCGTAGTTGAATTTGGCGTACTCGCGAATGTTGGCAAGAGAACCCGAAGAGGCGGTCGTCATCGCGCAATCACCGTTATAGAACTTCTCGGTAGATTCATCCTTACGCCCTACGTAACTGAAATCGCCCTTCTTGTTCATCTCTTCGAGCATGGCGATGTGTTTCACCTGCTCCGGCTTGTTGAACTCAAGCACCGCGTCCGTGCCGTCAAAGCCGTTGTTTTTGCTGGCAAACGGCAGACCGTTCCAGGCGCTAAAGTTTTCCAGTTGGATCCAGCCCTGCCAGCCGCTGGCGTAGCCGCACTTCATACCAGAGGCTTTCAGTTTCGCGGCATAGTCTGCCAGATCCTGCCAGGTTTTCGGCGGCTGTTCCGGGTCTAACCCCGCTTTCTTGAAGGCGTCTTTGTTGTAATAGAGAACGGGAGTCGAGCTGTTGAACGGCTGGGAGAGTAAGTGGCCGGTTTTGCTGTCGGAGTAGTAACCTGAAACCGTCGGCACAAACTGCGACTCATCGAATTGAATCCCCGCCTCTTTAAACACGTCATATACCGGTTTAATGGCTTTCGACGCCATCATGGTGGCGGTGCCAACTTCATAAACCTGCAAAATAGCCGGCGCGTTGCCGGTACGAAATGCGGCAATCCCCGCGCTTAAATTCTGTTCGTAGTTGCCTTTATAGGTCGGTACAATTTTGTAATCCGGGTTTTCGGCGTTAAAACGTTGGGCAAGAGAATCCACCTCTTTACCCAGTTCCCCTTCCATAGAATGCCAGAACGGAATGGTCGTCACTGCCTGTGCATTCCCCATTAACGCCAGTCCGAGCGCCAGTGCTGAAGCTGTATAATGTAACGGTTTCATCGTTTATCTCTCTTGTTGTACCGAATGCGCGAATTCACGCGTTTTATGCTCGCGGGGTAACATGACATGCTCGAATTACAGAAAAATAACTTTTTTGTTACATTTGTAAGATAGTAAGGTGTCAGAAAGATGACAAGGCGGTGACGGTACGGGTGAGGGAAAATGGGAGATGGGGCACGGATAATGCTACGTTCACAAAAATTAACGCGCCAGAGACTCTCTGGCGCAGCGCCTATCGAACAATACTCTGCTTCAGCCGTTCGTTGGCAGTCTTAATCCATTCCCGGTGGTGTTTTCTATAATGAGGTCTTGAGCGTTTAGCCGTATCAACCACAGCAACATACTGCTCGTTGGCTTCACGCAACCGACTCATTTTCGCCAGCATTTCCGCATAGAAAATACGTGCCTGAGGGCCGGGGTAATAAGAAATCAATACTTCAAACTCGCTTTCTGCGTCAGCGTATTTCTCCTGGGCTGCTAAGGTTCTGGCGAATAACAAGTGTCCGTCTGCCGACTGAAAATCAGGGTTATAACGTATCACATCTTCCAGCGTCTGCTGACAGGCGGCGAACTCCTGAATGGCAAACTGCGCCTGCGCCAGGCTTAGCATCATTGCCGCTTCATGGACGAATATCCCGCTTAACGCCTGATGATAATGGGGAACGGCTTCGTGATAACGCCCAAGGCGCGCCAGTTCGTTAGCTAACGCATAATGGTTTTGATTGGTCTCGGCAATCGCCAGCTCTTCGGTTAATTTGTGCAGGTGGCGTTCCGGGCTGATTTTGTCCTGCAGGCGCATCAGCAAAGTACGCCCGTGACGGTCAGCGCCCGTTTCAGGCAGCATAACCATGACGAAATACGCCACGCAGCCAATCACCGGAAAACAGAAGATAATAAAAATCCAGTATCGCTCTTGTCCGGAGCGATAAGCGTGAATACAGCAAAGCAGTTCAAGCATGACGACAACGGCATAATGCATGGGAGGGAACCTTTCCGTGGCAAATAAGTGGTCTGGTTTTAATCCTCCCGGTCAGTTGAAACAAGTCTGTATACGGACGAAGAACCCGGCAGAAGCTGGCTGCCGGGTATTCGATAATTTACCCGCCTAAATATGCACTTCTCACCGCTTCGTTTGCCAGCAGCGCATCGCCGGTATCGGAGAGCACCACATGACCGTTTTCCAGCACGTAGCCGCGATCCGCCAGCTTTAGCGCCTGGTTGGCGTTCTGCTCGACGAGGAAGATGGTCATCCCCTGCTCGCGCAGTTGTTCGATGGTGTCGAAAATTTGCTGGATGATAATCGGTGCCAGTCCGAGCGAGGGTTCATCAAGCAATAGCAAACGTGGGTTACTCATCAAAGCGCGACCAATCGCCAGCATCTGCTGTTCACCGCCGGACATGGTGCCTGCCCGCTGAACACGGCGCTCATGCAGACGTGGAAACAGTTCATAAACCCACTTTATGCGTTCCTGGAACTGGTCACGTTCAGCAAAAAAACCGCCCATCGCCAGGTTCTCTTCCACCGTCATCCGCGAGAAAACGCGACGTCCTTCCGGGACAATCGCCACCGCTTCGCGCATGATTTTCGCCGTCTGCCAGTCGGTAATGTCTTTATCATCAAACACAATTCGCCCGCTGGTGGCGCGCGGGTCGCCACATAACGTGCCGAGCAAGGTCGTTTTTCCCGCCCCGTTCGCGCCAATGAGGGTGACAATCTCGCCCTGATTGATATGCAGGCTCACCTCATGCAGCGCCTGGATTTTGCCGTAGTGGGCGCTGACTTTGTCAAAGGACAACATGACTTTTTCCATCTTATGCCTCACCTAAATAGGCACGGATCACGTCCGGGTTATTACGGATCTGCTCCGGCGTACCGTTTGCCAGCGGCGTCCCCTGATTGACCACGTAAATTCTGTCTGAAATCCCCATCACCAGCTTCATATCGTGTTCAATCAACAAGATAGTGGTGTTGTGATGGTTACGCAGTTCGGCAATCAGCTCATCCAGCTCTTTCGTCTCTTTCGGGTTAAGACCTGCTGCCGGTTCGTCGAGCATTAAAATCTCCGGCTGCGTCACCATACAGCGGGCAATCTCCAGACGACGCTGGTCACCATAGGCCAGGTTGCTCGCCTGGCGGTTGGCGTGTTCCAGCAAACCAATGCGCTCAAGCCAGGTGGCGGCGCGGTCGAGCGCTTCACTTTGGGCGCGACGGAAGGATGGCGTTTTCAACAGGCCAGAGAACAGCCCGGTTTTCAGTTGCTGATGCTGCGCCACCAGCAGGTTTTCAATCACCGTCATTTCACGGAACAGACGCACATGCTGGAAGGTGCGCACCACGCCCATGCGGGCGATTTGCTGCCCCGGTAAACCTTCCAGATGCTGATCGCGCAGTAAAATGGTGCCGCCGGTGGGTTTGTAGAAACCGGTCAGGCAGTTAAAAACCGTGGTTTTTCCGGCACCGTTAGGGCCGATTAACGAGACGATCTCCTGCGGGTACAGTTCAAGATTGACGTTATTCACCGCCAGCAGGCCGCCGAAGCGCATCATCAGGCCGTTAACAGATAATAATGGCTGACTCATGCCTGCTCTCCTTTCGCTGCGCCGTTTTTCAGCTTGAGTTGCGGGCGCGTCATGGGCAGCAAGCCCTGCGGACGCCAGATCATCATCAGCACCATCAAACCACCGAGCATTAACATGCTGTATTCGTTGAAATCACGCATCAACTCTCGCGACACCACCAGCAAAATTGCCGCCAGAATCACTGCAAATTGCGAACCCATACCGCCGAGCACCACTATCGCCAGCACAAAGGCTGATTCGGCAAAGGTGAAGGATTCCGGGCTGACAAAGCCCTGACGCGCAGCAAACAGCGTTCCGGCAAAACCCGCAAACGCGGCACTGATGGTAAAAGCGGTCAGCTTGATACGACGCGGACTTAAGCCCAGCGAACGACAGGCGATTTCATCTTCACGCAACGCTTCCCACGCGCGGCCCAGCGGCATTCGCAGTAAGCGGTTAATGACAAACAGGCTTAACACCACCAACAGTAACGCCACCAGGTAGAGGAAGATGACGCGATCGGACGGGTCGTATTTCAGGCCAAAGAAATTGCTGAACGTATCCCAGCCGCCTTCGCGGGCGGTGCGACTGAACTCGAGTCCGAAGAGCGTCGGTTTCGGGATCTGACTGATTCCGTTCGGGCCGCCGGTAATTTCGGTGTTATTGAGCAACAATATGCGCACAATTTCGCCGAAACCGAGGGTAACGATCGCCAGATAGTCACCGCGCAGACGCAACACCGGGAAGCCGAGCAGGAAGCCCGCCGCCGCCGCCATCAACCCGGCAATCGGCAGACAGGTCCAGAAGCCGAGACCGTAATAGTGATTGAGCAAGGCAAAGGTGTAAGCGCCGATGGCGTAAAAACCACCGTAACCCAGTACCAGTAAGCCAGACAGCCCCACCACCACGTTCAGCCCGAGGCCGAGGATAATGTAGATCATAGTCAGGGTGGCGATATCCACCGTCCCGCGCGACACCATAAACGGCCACGCCACCGCAAGCACCAACAGTGCGACGAGGAACAGCTTTTGCTTCACCGTGGAGCCATCAATTGCGGGCAGAATAAACTTCGGCCCGGAAACGCTTTTCAATCCTTTCTGAAACGCAGGTCGCACAAGCTGGAAGAAAAAGACCACCGCCGTGCCAATAAACACCCACTGCCAACGGATGTCCGAAGCCGTGTCGACCACCAGTTTGGTGCCGTCCAGCTCCAGTTGCACCCCCATAAAGACGCCCGCGAGAACAAAGAACATGGCGGCAGAGAGCAGCGCCATTGCAATATGCATCGGTTTCATACTTTCTCTACCTCCGGGCGACCCAGAATACCGGTCGGCATCACCAGCAGCACCAGAATCAGCAGGGCAAATGAAACCACATCCTTATATTCCGTACTCAGATAGGCAGAAGAGAGCGCTTCCGCAATCCCCAGGATCAGGCCACCAATCATTGCCCCCGGAATACTGCCAATCCCACCGAGCACCGCAGCGGTAAAGGCTTTCATCCCGGCCATAAAGCCGATGTAGGGGTTAATTACGCCATAGAACTGACCGAGCAGCACACCTGCCACCGCCGCCATCGCCGCGCCAATCACAAAGGTCAGCGCAATCACCCGGTCAGTGTTGATGCCAAGCAGGCTCGCCATTTTCAGGTCTTCCGCGCAAGCACGACAGGCGCGCCCCATGCGGGAATAGCGGATGAAAATTGTCAGCGCCAACATGGCGAGGAAGGTAACAATCCAGATAACCGCCTGCATGGTGGTAATAGAGGCAGAGAAGTTTTCACTATGGCCCACAACCCACTGACCGTTAAACAGGCTGGGTAGCGCCACGTCGCGCGAACCTTCGGTCAGGCTGACGTAGTTTTGCAGGAAGATGGACATGCCGATTGCCGAGATGAGCGCAATCAGGCGCTTAGAGTTACGCACCGGGCGGTAAGCCACACGTTCGATACTCCAGCCATAGGCGCTGGCAATGACGATTGCGCCGACGAATCCCGCCGCCACCAGCAGCCAGCCGGTATCAATACCCAGCATCATCAGTGCGGCGATGATCATAAAGGAGACGTAGCTGCCGATCATATAAACCTCGCCATGGGCGAAGTTGATCATGCCGATAATGCCGTAAACCATGGTGTAGCCGATGGCTATCAGCGCGTAGGTACTGCCCAGCGTGACGCCGTTAAACATCTGCTGCAAGAAATACAAAAACTGCTCAGACATAAGGTAACCTTTCTAAAACCGCCCGCATTTCACGGGCGGTGGGATGATCACTTGGCTGCCGTCGATGAACCGTCGGCGTGCCACTGGAAGACACCAAAATCAAATCCCTTAAGATCGCCTTTTTCATCCCAGTTCAGCGGCCCAATCACGGTGTTTGCACCGTTAGCTTTTAAATCTTTCACCAGCGCCAGCGGCTCATCGCTGCCGGTACGCTCAAGGGCAGTTGCCAGAGATTGCACCGCCGCGTAGGTGATCCAGACATATGGCCCGGACGGATCTTTCTTGTCTGCTTTCAGCGCATCAACGATGCCTTTGTTTGCCGGGTCCTGGTCATAGCGTTTTGGCATAGTGACCAACATACCTTCGGCGGCATCACCAGCAATGTTCGACAGCGACGCATTACCCACCCCTTCCGGCCCCATAAACTGAGTTTTCAGGCCAACGGAACGGGCCTGGCGCAGCATCTGCCCCATTTCCGGGTAGTAACCGCCGTAGTAAACGAAGTCGATGTTTTCTTTTTTCAGGCGGGCGATCAGTGCGGAGAAATCTTTCTCACCAGCGGTAATGCCGTCGAAGAAGACGACGTTGGCATTGGCTGCTTTCAATCCGTCCTGCACCGAACGCGCCAGCCCTTCGCCATACTGTTGTTTGTCGTGAATGATGGCGATGCGCTGGGGCTTCACCGTCTCAAGAATGTATTTTGCCGCTGTTGGCCCCTGGGAAGAGTCCAGCCCGGCAGTACGCATGATGTGTTGATAACCGCGTTGGGTCAGCTCCGGGTTGGTCGCCCCCGGCGAGATCATCAAAATACCTTCATCTTCGTAGATATCTGATGCAGGTTGGGTAGAAGAAGAACACAGATGACCAATAACGTATTTAATGCCGTCGTTAACGATTTTGTTGGCGACCGCAACGGCTTGTTTCGGGTCGCAGGCGTCGTCATATTCCACGCCCACCAGCTTATCGCCTTTAATTCCCCCTTTGGCATTAATGTCTTTAATCGCCTGACGCGCGCCGTTAAATTCCATATCGCCCCACTGGGCAATCGGACCGGACATCGCGCCGACAACGGCAACTTTAATATCGTCGGCCATAGCGGTGTGTGAAATTGTCAGTGCAATCATCCCTGCGATGATAGTTTTCGCATTCCGTTTCATAGTCAAAAATCCCCATTCGTGATGTTGTGTTGCTTTGTTTTTATGTGTTAACAAATCAGACTGTACTTTTTTTATACTGCACTGTTTTTGCCTGTCTGATTAAGGGTTTAGCGCAGTGTTTTGTGATAATAGCGATTAAAATCCCTATTTTTCAGTCGATTAAGAACAGATAATATTCTGAATTTGTTGATAGATAAACAGAAAAAAGCGCCGTTGTCAGCATAAAATAACGGTACAAAGGGCGGAATAATTCACTACCATTCAGGGGATTATGCTGGACATTTTTCATTCTCTAATGTTTTTAATTTGTAATTATTGCTGTTAAAAAATTAATCACCTGCCAAAAGAAATAAAAAAGAGAAAGCCTCCGATTAAATTATTTCGCTACACTGGTTCCACTTTTGTGATTTACACGGGTTCCCCATGAAGCTGACCATCATTCGTTTAGAACACTTTAGCGACCAGGACCGGATTGATCTGCAAAAGATCTGGCCGGAGTACTCCCCTTCCTCTTTACAGGTTGACGATAACCACCGTATCTACGCCGCGCGTTTTAACGAGCGCCTGCTCGCGGCCGTGCGGGTAACCTTAAACGGCACCGAGGGGGCACTGGATTCCCTGCGCGTGCGGGAAGTCACCCGCCGTCGCGGTGTGGGGCAATATCTGCTGGAAGAGGTTTTGCGTAACAATCCTGGCGTTTCAGGCTGGTGGATGGCAGATGCAGGCGTGGAAGATCGCGGCGTGATGACGGCGTTTATGCAGGCGCTGGGGTTTACGGCACAACAGGGCGGCTGGGAGAAGCGTTAATCGTCAAGTTTGATTTCAAAAGTGATGACCAACGAGAAATGGCCTGATGCGCTACGCTTATCAGGCCTACAATGTGTGCTGCAATTTACTGATTTCTTTGGATCTTGTAGGCCGGATAAGGCGTTTACGCCGCATCCGGCATGAAGCATGCGTACTCGATATTAGCAATTTGGCGGCAACCCAAAGTTGCCGATTAATGATTACTTCGCATCGGTCGCCGTGCCGTTGGCGTGCCAGTCAAATACGCCGAACTCAAAGCCTTTCAGATCACCTTTCTCATCCCAGGTCAGCGGCCCCATCACGGTATCCACGGAGTTCGCTTTCAGGTATTTGGCGATTTCAGCCGGATCGTCAGACTGATTCAGGCCCGCCTGCAAAGATTGCAGCGCGGCGTAGGTGGTCCAGACGAACGCGCCGCTTGGGTCCTGTTTTTTCGCTTTGATCGCGTCAACAATTGGTTTGTTCGCCGGAACCTGATCGTAGTTCTTCGGCTTGGTTACCAGCAACCCTTCAGCTGACTCGCCCGCAATGTTAGACAGCGAGACGTTAGCCACGCCTTCCGGCCCCATAAACTGGGTTTTCAACCCTGCCGCGCGTGCCTGACGCAGGATCTGCCCCATTTCCGGGTGGTAACCACCGTAGTAAACGAAGTCGATATTCTCTTTCTTCAAACGCGCCACCAGCGTTGAGAAATCTTTTTCCCCGGCGGTGATGCCGTCAAAGAACACCACGTTAGCATTGCCTTTCTTCAGGCCGTCCTGCACCGCACGCGCCAGACCTTCGCCGTACTGCTGTTTGTCGTGAACGATAGCAATACGCTGCGGTTTCACTTTCTCAAGAATATATTTCGCCGCCGTCGGTCCCTGGTCGGAGTCCAGACCGGTGGTGCGCAGGATCAGCTGATAGCCACGGGCGGTCAGCTCTGGCGCGGTTGCCGCTGGGGTGATCATTAAAATGCCTTCGTCTTCGTAGATGTCAGACGCAGGCTGCGTTGATGAAGAGCAGAGGTGACCAATCACGTATTTAATGCCGTCGTTAACGACTTTGTTCGCCACCGCAACCGCCTGTTTCGGGTCACAGGCATCGTCATATTTTACGATTTGCAGTTTGTTGCCTTTCACGCCGCCTTTAGCGTTAATATCCGCAACCGCCTGCTCTGCGCCAGTAAACTCCTGGTCGCCATACTGGGCCACCGGACCGGACATTGCGCCCACGACCGCGACTTTAATATCTTCTGCCAGAGCCATATTGCTGAATGCCAGCGCGATACATCCTGCCAGTAACGCTTTACCCTTTATATTCATCCTGAGAATCCCCATTCATCTGGTTATTACGTGTGTTGTGATGTTGTTGTTCAGCACTTTATTTCGTTTTATGCATGACTACCCGTGCTTTAGCAGCATACTCTGCTAAAACATACCCGATTTTTATGATATTGGAATAGCTATTTTGACAGTTTATTAACAATCTGCGTGGAGATTGGCGTTTTGCCGGAGGGGGTCATTGATTATTGCAGAGGCCCAAAAAATAAAAACCCCGGACTCTCATCCAGGGTTCTCTGCTTAACAGCGGTAATTACGCTTCAATAGCAGCGCGAAGTTTTTTCATCGCGTTCTTTTCCAGCTGGCGCACACGCTCAGCGGAAACACCGTAACGATCAGCCAGCTCCTGCAGTGTGGACTTGTTGTCTTCGTCCAACCAGCGTGCGCGGATAATGTCCTGGCTACGCTCATCCAGGCCCTGCATCGCGTCAGTCAGACGGTTTGCCGCCTGCTCTTCCCAGTTATCATCTTCAATGCCGTCGGCAAAGTTGGACGATTTATCCTGCAGATAGAGCACCGGAGCCATCGGCTGGCTGTCGGAATCGTCATCGGAAGACAGGTCAAAGGTCATGTCCTGTGCCGCCATACGCGATTCCATCTCACGTACGTCTTTGCTGGTTACGCCCAGTTCACGGGCCACCATTTCGACTTCATCCTGATTAAACCAGCCCAGACGCTGCTTGGTTTTACGCAGGTTGAAGAACAGTTTGCGCTGCGCTTTGGTGGTCGCAACTTTGACGATACGCCAGTTGCGCAGAACGTATTCGTGGATCTCTGCTTTGATCCAGTGAACGGCGAAGGAGACCAGGCGCACACCCACTTCCGGGTTAAAACGGCGCACTGCTTTCATCAGGCCGATGTTACCTTCCTGAATCAAATCCGCCTGTGGCAGGCCATAGCCCGCATAATTACGAGCAATATGAACAACAAACCGCAGGTGAGACAGGATCAGCGTTTTTGCTGCTTCCAGATCGCCATGGTAATGCAGCTTTTCAGCCAGCGCCCGCTCCTCGTCAGCCGACAACATCGGCCACGCGTTAGCTGCCCGGATGTAGGAATCCAGGTTGCCAACAGGGGCTAAAGCTAAACTTTGCATTTTGTCAGTCATTCAAATCCTCTCAATCGATATCTTCTGGCGCTTCAGTGGTAGCAACAACTGTGCCAGAGCTTAAGAGCAACGAGGTTATCATTCACTGTTTTATCAGACCGTGATTTTATCCACAAGTTCAATGCAACGCTGTGAATAAATTACGCACAAAATGTGACATAGAGATGAAATACCGGGAAGAGACAACGGGGTCTCTTTCCCTGCTACGGAACCCATTGCAGGGAAAGAGTATAACACGCTTTTATTATTCAGGCGTAAAGTGGCGTAAATGTTGTACCGTGGCAAGCCAGGCTGCCACCCAGCCAATCATCGAACACACCAGCAGCAAAAGCAGACATTCATCGAAAGATAAGCCATTGATATCAAACCTCGTTCCGAAAACCTGTGCCACTTCCGCAACCGCCGAAGACAAACGCAGGACCAGAATTTCCGACAAAATTAATGACAGCAATGCGCCAGAAAATCCCAGCAATGCGCCACCGTACAGGAATGGGCGCAGGATGAAACCATCTGTCGCACCAATCAGTTTCTGTACGTTAATGGAGTCACGGCGAGCAAAGATGCTCAGACGCACACTGTTACCGATGACGAGGAACACTGCCGCCACCATCAATACGCCGATCATTGCCGAAACGCGCCCGACCAGCCCGGTCAACGCCGCCAGACGGGCAAACCAGCTGTCATCCATTCGCACTTCGTCAATGCCGTTGATCTGGGTGATACGATCGCGCAAGGTATTCAGTGACTCGGTCCCCTGAAAATCGAGTTTCGGGATTACCACCGCCACTGCCGGAAGCGGGTTTTCTTCCAGCATATCCAGCGCACCACCAAAACCAGACCAGTTACGGAACTCGCCCAGTGCGTCTTCACGAGAAAGATAGTTTACTTTCTCTACGCCTTGCTCGGCCTGCAACTGTGCCACCACACCCGCAGCGGCGTCATCATCCAGCGTTTTTTGCAAATAAACAGTGATTTGCGGTGACGGATAATACTGCGTCGCCGCCTGGTTAACGTTTTTGTACACCATATAACAGACGCTGGGCAGCGTCAGGGAGATGGCGATAACCATCACCGTTAAAAACGTGGCGAACGGTTTACTTTTCAGATCCTGCAATGCGCCGTGGAAGGCATAGCGCACCTGTTCGTTGAAAACGTTGGTTTTGCGATTTACCGGTTTTGGCGAGGATTTCGCCCGTTTTGGCGCGTTACGACCGCCGTCGCCAGAGCCGCCGACCGATTTACGGAAGCGATCCAGACGCCCGCCAAACTGCCGGATATGATTGATTGCATCGCGCTTATTCATGGCCCACGCCTCCATGCAAGTGACCATCGCTCAGGGTGAGCATGCGATAGGAACGCCGCGAAATCAGGTTGATGTCGTGCGTTGCCATCAATACGGTTACCCCAACGCGGTTAAATTCTTCAAACAGACGTAGAATTCCTTCTGACAACGCGTCGTCAAGGTTACCGGTCGGTTCATCCGCCAGCAGTACCGCGGGCTTGTTCACCACCGCGCGGGCAATGCCAACACGCTGTTGTTCACCGCCGGAAAGCTGAATAGGGAAGTTCTTCGCTTTGTCCAGTAGCCCGACTTTATCCAGCGCCGCCGATACACGACGACGAATATCGTCACCGCTGGCACCGGCGATAATCAGGGGTATCGCCACGTTATCGTAGACAGTACGGTCCATCAGTAGATGGTGATCCTGGAAAATCATGCCAATCTGGCGGCGCAGAAACGGAACTTCACGGTTTTTCAGACGCGTGATGTCATGGCCGCTAAACCAGATTTTCCCGGCGCTGGGCCGCTCAATCCCACAGATCAGCTTCAGGAGGGTACTTTTCCCTGCGCCGGAATGACCGGTCAGAAACGCCATCTCACCCGGCTGCATATGGAACGTAACGCCCTGCAGCGCCTGTCTCCCACCGAGATAAGCCTTGCTGACATGTTCAAAGCGAATCATTGTTAATCCTCTCGGGCAAAAAGTGCCTCTATAAAGTCGTCCGCTTTAAACGGACGCAAATCCTCAATACGTTCGCCGACACCAATGTAGCGGATAGGGATACCAAACTGGTCAGCCACCGAGAAAATTACCCCGCCTTTCGCCGTGCCGTCCAGTTTCGTTAGCGTGATGCCGGTTAAGCCAACGGCTTCGTGGAACAGTTTGGCCTGGCTTACTGCATTCTGCCCGGTACTGGCGTCGATAGTCAGCATAACTTCATGCGGAGCTTCAACGTCGAGTTTCTTCATCACGCGGACGATTTTCTTCAACTCTTCCATCAAGTGCGATTTGTTCTGCAGGCGTCCGGCGGTATCGGCAATCAGAACGTCGATGTTACGCGCTTTAGCGGCCTGAATGGCGTCGAAGATAACAGAAGCAGAATCCGCACCGGTATGCTGGGCAATCACCGGAATATTATTACGCTGCCCCCAGACCTGAAGCTGTTCAACCGCTGCTGCACGGAAAGTATCGCCCGCCGCCAGCATCACTGATTTACCCTGCTGCTCAAACTGACGCGCCAGCTTACCGATCGTCGTGGTTTTACCCACACCGTTGACGCCCACCATCAGGATCACGAACGGCGTTTTACCTTCAACGTTCAGCGGTTCATCGACTTTCGCCAGAATCTCACCCATCTCTTCTTTCAGTAGGCCATAGAGCGCCTCGGCATCACGAAGCTGCTTGCGGGTCGCACCTTCTGTCAGATTGGTGATAATTTTACGCGTGGTTTCCACGCCCACATCGGCGATGAGCAATTGCTCTTCCAATTCTTCAAACAGATCATCGTCGATTTTTTTACCGCGGAACAGGCTGATAAATCCGGAACCGAGGTTTTCTTTGGTTTTTAACAGACTGCGTTTCAGGCGCGCGAAGAAACCTTCTTTGGTCGGTTTTTCCTGCTCCTGAGCGATTTCTTCCACCGGCTGCTCTTCTTCTGCCGGAGGAACCACCATCACCGCCTCTTCTGCCGCTTCGGCAGCCAGCGCCTGTGCTTCCAGCTCTTCGTCGGTGATTTCGTCTTTAGCCGCTTCTTCTTCCGCCGCTTCGACAATCTCTACGGTTTCCGCTTCGGCCTGCCACTCTTCTGGCGAAACCTCTTCGGCTTTGACGTCTTCCGGCAACGGCAGCTCTTCACGCTCGATAGCCACAGGCTCTGGCGTAACTTCAGGTTCAATGACTGACGCTGGCGTTTCTTCAACTATCGTTTCCGGCTCAGTAATAACTTCCGGTTCAGCAACAGCTTCAGGCTGCGCTTTTTCACTTTCAGCAACCTGTTCAGTAACTTCCACAACGTCGGCAGCAAAAGTTTCCGCCTCGGCTTCAGTATGCGCCTGCGGCTGCTCTTCAACGGCTTGTTCAGAAGCCTTCGCAGGCTCTTGCGCCGGAACGATTTCTTCTACAACCGGTTGTTCGTTCTGGACTTCTGTCTCTTTTTCCGGGGTCTGCTCTTTTTGACCAAAGCCCAGCCAGGAAAAAAAGCCACGTTTTTTTTCTTTCGCCATTTGCGACTACACTCCTCGCTGTTGCTTCATGGCACAGCGTTAACGCTATGTACATAGCAGCTAAAAAAATGATGAAATAGTCTATCACTTAACTTAATTCACATCACCGCCTGCAAGTATGTGTTATCTGGCGGATTGAGCAATTTATCATGAAAAAACCGAATCATTCCGGCAGCGGCCAAATCCGCATTATTGGCGGGCAGTGGCGAGGCCGTAAACTCCCGGTTCCTGATAGCCCAGGCCTACGCCCCACCACCGACCGCGTACGCGAAACGTTGTTTAACTGGCTGGCTCCGGTCATTGTTGATGCCCAATGTCTGGATTGCTTCGCCGGGAGCGGCGCGCTGGGGCTGGAAGCGTTATCGCGCTACGCTGCGGGGGCCACGTTGATTGAGATGGATCGCGCGGTTTCTCAGCAGTTAATTAAGAATCTGGCGACACTAAAAGCAGGCAATGCACGCGTGGTGAACAGCAACGCGATGTCATTCCTGGCGCAAAAAGGCACACCGCATAATATCGTGTTTGTCGATCCACCGTTCCGCCGTGGCTTGTTAGAAGAGACGATAAATTTACTGGAAGATAACGGCTGGCTGGCTGACGAAGCCCTGATTTATGTCGAAAGCGAAGTCGAAAACGGTCTGCCCACTGTTCCGGCGAACTGGTCATTACATCGGGAAAAAGTGGCAGGTCAGGTGGCTTACCGCCTGTATCAACGCGAAGCACAAGGAGAAAGTGATGTTGATTAATATTGGTCGTGTGTTAATGCTCTGCGTTTGGGGATTTTTAATCCTCAACCTGGTGCATCCCTTCCCGCGTCCGCTGAATATTTTCGTTAACGTGGCGCTGATTTTTACCGTGCTGATGCATGGTATGCAGCTGGCGCTATTGAAATCCACTTTGCCGAAAGATGGCCCGCAGATGACCACCGCCGAAAAGGTGCGGATTTTCCTTTTCGGCGTGTTTGAACTGCTGGTCTGGCAGAAGAAATTTAACGTTAAAAAATAACCTTATTGTTTGCTGACAAAGCTGACAAAGCGCGTTCCTTTATAGCTCAGCGTACCTTTATCGCCCACTGTCAGGGCATGGTACTGCTGGGCGTCGAGGCGAAACGTCTGTTCCATTCCTCCGCTTTGCGGTTTGAAGCTCGCCTCATAGCGCATGCTGGTACCAGCCGGTGTCACTTCCTGCTGGCGCGAACGGCGATCGTTAATCGGTTTTTCCCGCTTATTGCTCACTACCACCAGCTTTTGCTGGAGTGGCGCTATATCATTATCAGCTTTTTCCCGTCGTTGTTGCATAAAACGAAACGATGCGGCGACGATAATTAAGCCAATGATAACAATAAAGAAAAGAGGTGGTTTGCTCATCTTTATCCCTCATCGGAAAATGCGGAAATAAGCATACCCTGCCAGTTATGGTGTTGTCATCCGTCCACCCTCGCCACTAAACTGGAAGCAAGACCGTAGGCATTCCGCTTACGAAAAAATAACGAATTCAAGGAACTAAGATGCTTTGGTCGTTTATCGCAGTCTGTCTTTCCGCATGGCTATCTGTGGATGCTTCGTATCGTGGGCCAACCTGGCAACGCTGGGTGTTTAAACCGTTAACCCTTCTTCTCCTGCTGTTACTGGCATGGCAAGCGCCGATGTTCGACGCCATTAGCTATCTGGTGCTGGCAGGGCTGTGCGCTTCACTGCTGGGCGATGCGCTAACCCTGTTGCCACGTCAACGTCTGATGTACGCCATCGGCGCGTTTTTCCTCTCGCACCTGTTGTACACCATCTATTTCGCCAGCCAGATGACGCTCTCTTTCTTCTGGCCTTTGCCGCTGGTGTTGCTGGTGCTGGGTGCGCTGTTACTGGCGATTATCTGGACGCGTCTGGAAGAGTATCGTTGGCCTATCTGCACGTTTATCGGCATGACGCTGGTGATGGTATGGCTGGCAGGTGAACTGTGGTTCTTCCGTCCAACCGCTCCAGCGCTCTCTGCGTTTGTCGGCGCTTCGTTGCTGTTTATCAGTAACTTTGTCTGGCTGGGTAGTCACTATCGCCGACGCTTCCGTGCGGACAACGCGATTGCTGCGGCCTGCTACTTTGCCGGACATTTCCTCATCGTCCGCTCGCTGTATCTCTGATAAAACTTGACTCTGGAGTCGACTCCAGAGTGTATCCTTCGGTTAATGAGAAAAAACTTAACCGGAGGATGCCATGTCGACTCCTGACAATCACGGCAAGAAAGCCCCTCAATTTGCCGCGTTCAAACCGCTGCCCACGGTTCAGAACGCCAACGACTGTTGCTGCGACGGCGCATGTTCCAGCACGCCAACGCTCTCTGAAAACGTCTCCGGCACCCGCTATAGCTGGAAAGTCAGCGGCATGGACTGCGCCGCCTGTGCGCGCAAGGTAGAAAATGCCGTGCGCCAGCTTGCAGGCGTGAATCAGGTGCAGGTGCTGTTCGCCACCGAAAAACTGGTGGTTGATGCCGACAATGACATCCGTGCACAAGTTGAATCAGCGGTGCAAAAAGCAGGCTACTCCCTGCGCGATGAACAGGCCGCCGAAGAACCGCAAGCATCACGCCTGAAAGAGAACCTGCCGCTGATTACGCTTATCGTGATGATGGCAATCAGCTGGGGTCTGGAGCAGTTTAATCATCCGTTCGGGCAACTGGCGTTTATCGCGACCACGCTGGTTGGGCTGTACCCGATTGCGCGCCAGGCATTACGACTGATCAAATCCGGCAGCTACTTCGCTATTGAAACCTTAATGAGCGTAGCCGCTATTGGTGCGCTGTTTATTGGCGCAACCGCCGAAGCTGCGATGGTGTTGCTGCTATTTTTGATTGGTGAACGACTGGAAGGCTGGGCCGCCAGCCGCGCGCGTCAAGGGGTCAGCGCGTTAATGGCGCTGAAACCGGAAACCGCCACGCGCCTGCGTAATGGCAAGCGTG
This sequence comes from Escherichia sp. MOD1-EC4550, assembly GCF_963876935.1. NCBI lineage: Bacteria > Pseudomonadati > Pseudomonadota > Gammaproteobacteria > Enterobacterales > Enterobacteriaceae > Escherichia > Escherichia sp. MOD1-EC4550. Next base: position 165,314 of record NZ_CAWNSE010000053.1, on the reverse strand, counting down.
AAGAGGTAGCAATTAACAGCCTGCGTCCGGGCGATGTTATCGAAGTTGCGGCAGGTGGGCGTTTACCTGCCGACGGTAAACTGCTCTCACCGTTTGCCAGTTTTGATGAAAGCGCCCTGACCGGCGAATCCATTCCGGTGGAACGCGCGACGGGTGATAAAGTTCCTGCAGGCGCCACCAGCGTAGACCGTCTGGTAACGCTGGAAGTGCTGTCAGAACCGGGTGCCAGCGCCATTGACCGGATTCTGAAACTGATCGAAGAAGCTGAAGAGCGCCGCGCACCGATTGAGCGGTTTATCGACCGTTTCAGCCGTATTTACACGCCAGCGATTATGGCCGTCGCCCTGCTGGTGACGCTGGTGCCGCCGCTGCTGTTTGCCGCAAGCTGGCAGGAGTGGATTTATAAAGGGCTGACGCTGCTGCTGATTGGCTGCCCGTGTGCGCTGGTGATCTCAACACCTGCGGCGATCACCTCCGGGCTGGCAGCAGCAGCGCGTCGTGGGGCGTTGATTAAAGGCGGTGCGGCGCTGGAACAACTAGGTCGTGTTACCCAGGTGGCGTTTGATAAAACCGGTACGCTGACCGTCGGTAAACCGCGCGTTACCGCGATTCATCCGGCAACGGGTATTAGTGAATCTGAACTGCTGACACTGGCAGCGGCGGTCGAGCAAGGCGCGACGCATCCATTGGCGCAAGCCATCGTACGCGAAGCACAGGTTGCTGAACTCGCCATTCCCGCCGCCGAATCACAGCGGGCGCTGGTCGGGTCTGGTATTGAAGCACTGATTAACGGCGAGCGCGTGTTGATATGCGCTGCCGGAAAACATCCGGCTGTTGCATTTGCTGGTTTAATTAACGAACTGGAAAGCGCCGGGCAAACGGTAGTACTGGTGGTGCGTAACGATGACGTGCTTGGCGTAATTGCATTGCAGGATACCCTGCGCGCCGACGCCGCAACTGCCATCAGCGAACTGAGCGCCCTGGGTGTCAAAGGGGTGATCCTCACTGGCGATAATCCACGCGCAGCGGCGGCAATTGCCGGGGAGTTGGGGCTGGAGTTTAAAGCGGGCCTGTTGCCGGAAGATAAAGTCAAAGCGGTGACCGAGCTGAATCAACATGCGCCGCTGGCGATGGTCGGCGACGGTATTAACGACGCGCCCGCCATGAAAGCTGCCGCCATAGGGATTGCAATGGGCAGTGGCACAGACGTGGCGCTGGAAACCGCCGACGCAGCATTAACCCATAACCACCTGCGCGGCCTGGCGCAGATGATTGAACTGGCACGCGCCACTCACGCCAATATCCGCCAGAACATCACCATTGCGCTGGGGCTGAAAGGGATCTTCCTCGTCACAACGCTGTTAGGAATGACTGGCCTTTGGCTGGCGGTGCTGGCAGATACGGGTGCGACGGTGCTGGTGACGGCGAATGCGTTAAGATTGTTGCGCAGGAAGTAAAAGTGTTGCCTGATAGCCTCTGGCTATCAGGCTTAGTGCTGGGCCGGGAACGGCGGCATAGTCAGGAAAGCATAATAAAGCGCTAACATCAGAATGACGGAGATAACACAGCATGCAGCAACCAGGCGGGATGCTATGGATGGCCTTTTGAACATCAACCACAGGGCATAAGCAAGCCCGACACCGTTAAGTAAAGGTAAAAAAATCATTAGCCAGAGCCAACCCCAGGCAAGTACCCCCAGCCATCCCCCCACGACGATAAAAACAGGGATCAGCCAATTGGGGGTGAAGATCGCGAGCAATCCCAGCAATGCCAGACAAACTGGAATTAAATAATCCATTTGTGCATTCCATTACGTTTGCGTGCCGGATGCGGCGTAAACGCCTTATCTGGCCTACACAGGGCATTGAACTCGTAGGCATGATAAGACGCGACAGCGTCGCATCAGGCATTGTGCACCGTATCGCCAGATGCAGCTTGAACGTTTTATCCGTCCTACAAACCGGTTGCAAGCCGCAAAATTGAGCGCGATCGGTCCGCTAGCCTGATCCACCTTACCCCGATTTGCGAATCAAATAACGATAAGGCAGTCCATCGGTCTCTTTCGCAACCAGTTCGTGTTCCATAAAGGTACAAAACCCAGGAATATCGCGTGTCGTCGCCGGATCGTCAGCAATAATCAGCAACGTTTCACCTGGCTGCATATTGCGCACAGTTTTGCGCACCATCATTACTGGTTCCGGGCAGCGCAGGCCAAGTGCGTCGAGTGTGTGGTCAGGGCTGGAAAAGAGATCGGTCATTTTCTTCTCATCACATAAAAAAACGGCGCTAGTTTACGCCCTGTGAGTCCGTAAGCAAACCAGGTTAACGATTGCGTGAAAATTAACCATTGCATTGTCAACGTAAAGCAGTATCATGCGGCGGCTCGAAAAAAGGGTCAGCACGTTATTATGTTAAGGTAACAGACGTGTCGTACGTATTGGGTTCCCTCACCCCAATGGTTAATCAAAAAGGTACAATATGAACGTTTTCTCGCAAACTCAACGCTATAAGGCGTTGTTCTGGTTATCGTTATTTCATCTGTTGGTGATCACCTCCAGTAACTATCTGGTTCAGCTTCCCGTATCCATTTTTGGTTTCCATACCACCTGGGGCGCGTTTAGCTTTCCGTTTATTTTCCTTGCTACCGACCTGACTGTGCGTATTTTTGGCGCACCGCTGGCCCGTCGTATCATCTTTGCGGTGATGATCCCGGCGTTACTGATCTCCTACGTCATCTCGTCGCTGTTCTATATGGGTTCCTGGCAGGGATTCGGCGCGCTCGCCCACTTCAATCTGTTTGTCGCCCGTATCGCCACCGCCAGTTTCATGGCCTACGCGCTGGGGCAAATCCTCGACGTGCACGTTTTTAACCGCCTGCGTCAGAGTCGTCGCTGGTGGCTGGCACCGACGGCTTCCACCCTGTTTGGTAACGTCAGCGACACGCTGGCCTTCTTCTTCATTGCCTTCTGGCGCAGCCCAGATGCCTTTATGGCTGAACACTGGATGGAAATCGCGCTGGTCGATTACTGTTTCAAAGTGTTAATCAGTATCGTTTTCTTCCTGCCAATGTATGGCGTATTACTCAATATGCTGTTGAAAAGACTGGCAGATAAATCCGAAATCAACGCTTTGCAGGCGAGTTAAAGGTTCGTTATCAGAGTTGTGATAAGATGGATGAATGAGCCGTTATGGCCGTTTATCGAAAGGAAGAAGTCAATGCGCAATCTGGTTAAATATGTCGGAATTGGCCTGCTGGTTATGGGGCTTGCGGCCTGTGATGATAAAGACACTAACGCTACGGCGCAGGGTTCGGTCGCGGAAAGTAACGCTACCGGGAATCCCGTCAACCTGCTTGATGGCAAGTTAAGTTTCTCGCTGCCAGCGGATATGACCGACCAGAGCGGTAAGCTGGGAACGCAGGCTAATAACATGCATGTCTGGTCCGACGCCACCGGGCAAAAAGCAGTCATCGTCATCATGGGCGATGATCCGAAAGAAGATCTGGCGGTGCTGGCGAAGCGCCTGGAAGATCAGCAACGTAGCCGCGATCCGCAGCTGCAAGTGGTAACCAATAAAGCCATTGAGCTGAAAGGTCACAAAATGCAGCAGTTAGACAGCATTATCTCCGCGAAAGGCCAGACGGCGTACTCTTCCGTTATTCTGGGTAACGTGGGTAATCAACTGCTGACCATGCAAATTACGCTGCCAGCTGACGATCAGCAAAAAGCACAGACCACCGCAGAAAACATCATTAATACGCTGGTTATTCAGTAAGTTTTAAGATGATGAGATGGCCTCAGGTACTTCCACCGGAGGCCGTTTTTTTAATCGCCACGTCAGTAATAACGCGATTGCGACCAGTCCCGCCGCCGCCAGATAAATCACCGGGACGCCCGCCCAACTCATCACCAGCCCAGCCAGTGGTCCGGTCACGCCAAGCGATAAATCCATAAATACGGTGTAAGTTGCCAGCGCCGCCCCCTGATTCTGCTGCGGCACTGCTTTTACCGCCACTACGCCCAATGCCGGGAACACCAGCGAAAACCCCGCCCCCGCGAGTAAGACGCCGATTTTCGCCATCCACGGCATAGTCGCCACGCCAACCAGTAGCAGGCCGATTATCTCAACGCTAAAGCAAATCATCGCCACATTTAAGCCGCCGATACGATTTATGCCGTTAGGGAATAACAATCGCGTTCCAACAAATGCACAGCTAAACAGCGTCAGCGCAAAAGCCGCACCGTCCCAGCCTTTAGCGTCATAAAACAATGTGATAAAGGTGGCGATAACGCCAAATCCGGCAGAAGCCAACGCCAGCGCCATGCCGTATAACCAGACGCGCCCAAGCACCGCGCGAAACGGCAGTGGTTTGCCTTTACTGGCTTTTACCGTCGGACGCGGGATCGCTAACAAAATGGCCACCAGCGCCACACCCATAATGATTAACGCTAACGCCTGCAAGCCGCCCCAGTGATAAAACACGACACCTAACGGCGCACCCATCGCCATCGCCCCGTAAGTGACAATGCCGTTCCACGAAATCACCCGCCCGATATGCAGCGAACCAACCACGCCAACGCCCCATAGGGTCGATCCCGTTCCGGCAAAACTTTGCCCAATCCCAAGGATCACGCGCCCCAGGCACAGTAATAACAGGCTGATGACGGGCAGACTGGCGGTTAATCCTGCCGTCAGATACCCCAAACCGCTCAAAAAGCAGCCGCATAAACCGAAGACGACAATCTTTTTAGGTCCCAGCAAATCGGCGTAACGTCCGGCATGAGGGCGGCTCAGCAAGGTGGCAAAATATTGCAGGCTGATAACCAATCCTGCCCAGAAAGCGCTAAAGCCCATCACATCATGGACATAGCCCGGTAATACAGCGAGCGGCAACCCGATGGTGAGGTAGCTGGCGAAGTTAAACATGACAATGGAGACAATGCGCAAATTCAGGCGCAATCCGTTTAGCGCGGGTTCGGCTACGGGTTCGGGCATGAGGATCACCACATTTTTACAACAGTGTTTCATTTTTACCACGTGCTGACGTGAAAATCAGCAGTAAGAATCAGAATATTGCTGGCGTGACTCCCGCTACACTTAATACAAAAAGTCACAAGGAAGCCCCAATGGAAACCCCTCAACCCGATAAAACGGGCATGCACATTCTGCTTAAACTGGCCTCGCTGGTAGTAATCCTCGCGGGCATTCACGCAGCGGCAGATATCATTGTGCAACTGTTACTGGCGCTGTTTTTTGCCATCGTCCTCAACCCGCTCGTCACCTGGTTTATTCGTCGCGGAGTACAACGCCCCGTTGCAATTACGATTGTGGTGGTGGTGATGCTGATCGCACTTACCGCACTGGTCGGTGTACTGGCAGCTTCGTTTAACGAATTTATCTCTATGCTGCCGAAGTTTAATAAGGAGCTGACGCGCAAGCTTTTTAAATTGCAGGAGATGTTGCCTTTTCTTAATTTGCATATGTCGCCGGAGCGAATGCTGCAGCGGATGGACTCGGAAAAAGTGGTTACCTTCACCACGGCGCTAATGACCGGGCTTTCCGGGGCAATGGCGAGCGTACTTTTGCTGGTGATGACCGTAGTTTTCATGCTGTTTGAAGTACGCCACGTCCCCTACAAAATGCGTTTTGCGTTGAATAATCCACAGATTCACATCGCCGGGCTACACCGCGCCTTAAAAGGTGTTTCGCACTATCTTGCATTGAAGACACTGCTAAGTTTATGGACAGGCATTATCGTCTGGCTGGGGCTGGAACTTATGGGCGTACAGTTTGCGCTGATGTGGGCGGTACTGGCGTTTTTGCTTAACTACGTCCCCAATATCGGCGCGGTAATTTCCGCCGTACCGCCAATGATTCAGGTGCTGCTGTTTAATGGCGTTTACGAATGTATTCTGGTCGGCGCATTGTTTTTAGTGGTCCATATGGTCATCGGCAATATTTTAGAACCGCGGATGATGGGCCATCGCCTGGGGATGTCCACCATGGTGGTATTTCTTTCATTGTTAATTTGGGGATGGCTGCTCGGCCCGGTAGGGATGCTACTTTCGGTACCATTAACCAGCGTCTGTAAAATCTGGATGGAAACCACCAAAGGCGGTAGCAAACTGGCGATTTTACTGGGACCGGGCAGACCGAAAAGTCGATTACCGGGATGAGGCGACAAGTGATACGATACGCACTTTCATTTTCCATTAAACGTTGGCCCTGATATGTATCGGATAGTTCTGGGGAAAGTTTCGACCTTAAGCGCAGCTCCACTGCCACCGGCTTTACGCGATAAAGCACCGCAAGGTCCACGGCGCGAACGCTGGCTGGCGGGGCGTGCATTGCTTTCACACACGCTTTCCCCGCTACCTGAGATCATCTACGGCGAACAAGGCAAACCCGCATTCGCATCGGAAACGCCGCTATGGTTCAACTTAAGCCATAGCGGTGACGATATCGCCCTGCTGTTGAGCGATGAAGGCGAAGTCGGCTGCGATATCGAAGTGATTCGCCCGCGTGCCAACTGGCGCTGGCTGGCGAACGCGGTGTTCAGCCTCGGAGAACATGCCGAGATGGACGCCGTGCATCCAGATCAGCAACTGGAAATGTTCTGGCGCATCTGGACACGCAAAGAAGCCATCGTTAAACAACGTGGCGGCAGCGCCTGGCAAATCGTCAGCGTAGACAGCACCTATCAGTCCTCGCTGTCAGTCAGCCATTGTCAGCTTGAAAATTTAAGTCTGGCGATCTGCACCCCTACTCCCTTTACGCTCACCGCCGACAGTGTGCAATGGATCGATTCAGTTAACTGATCAGCCCATCCGACTGCCCATCTATTGATCCAGAACAGGTTATCAGTATGACGAATACTTAAAATCGTCATACTTATTTCCGCCATCTATTTTAATCCATTGGGGTTACCATGCTCTCCACACTCCGCCGCACTCTATTTGCGCTGCTGGCTTGTGCGTCTTTTATCGTCCATGCCGCTGCACCAGATGAAATCACCACCGCCTGGCCGGTGAATGTCGGGCCACTAAACCCGCACCTTTACACACCCAACCAGATGTTCGCCCAGAGCATGGTTTATGAACCACTGGTGAAATATCAGGCAGATGGCTCGGTGAGCCCGTGGCTGGCAAAAAGCTGGACCCATTCAGAAGATGGCAAAACCTGGACCTTCACCCTGCGTGATGATGTGAAATTCTCTAACGGTGAACCGTTTGATGCAGAGGCCGCGGCAGAAAACTTCCGCGCTGTGCTCGACAACCGTCAACGTCACGCCTGGCTGGAGCTGGCAAACCAGATTGTTGATGTCAAAGCTCTCAGTAAAACCGAGCTGCAAATCACCCTGAAAAGCGCCTACTACCCTTTCCTGCAAGAACTGGCCCTGCCCCGTCCTTTCCGCTTTATCGCCCCCTCGCAGTTTAAAAATAATGAAACCATGAACGGGATTAACGCGCCGATTGGCACCGGGCCGTGGGTTTTGCAGGAATCGAAACTGAATCAATACGATGTCTTCGTCCGTAACGAAAACTACTGGGGCGAAAAGCCGGCGATTAAGAAGATCACTTTTAACGTCATCCCAGACCCGACTACCCGCGCAGTAGCGTTTGAAACCGGCGATATCGATCTACTATACGGTAATGAAGGGCTATTACCGCTCGATACCTTCGCCCGCTTTAGCCAGAACCCGGCTTACCACACCCAACTGTCACAGCCGATCGAAACCGTGATGCTGGCGCTCAATACTGCCAAAGCCCCCACCAACGAGCTGGCCGTACGTGAAGCTCTCAATTACGCGGTAAACAAAAAATCGCTGATTGATAACGCGTTGTATGGCACCCAGCAGGTCGCCGACACCCTGTTTGCCCCTTCCGTGCCCTATGCCAATCTCGGCCTGAAACCGCGCCAGTACGATCCGCAGAAAGCGAAAGCGTTGCTGGAACAAGCAGGCTGGACGCTGCCCGCAGGCAAAGACATCCGCGAGAAAAATGGTCAGCCGCTGCGCATTGAACTGTCGTTCATCGGCACCGATGCGTTAAGCAAATCAATGGCAGAAATCATTCAGGCTGATATGCGCCAGATTGGCGCGGATGTCACTCTGATCGGCGAAGAAGAGAGCAGTATCTATGCTCGTCAACGCGACGGTCGTTTTGGCATGATTTTCCACCGTACCTGGGGCGCGCCATACGATCCACACGCCTTCCTGAGTTCAATGCGCGTACCGTCGCACGCTGACTTCCAGGCACAGCAAGGTTTAGCCGACAAGCCACTGATTGATAAAGAGATTGGCGAAGTGCTGGCGACACACGACGAAACACAACGTCAGGCACTGTATCGCGACATTCTGACCCGTCTGCATGACGAGGCGGTTTATCTGCCCATCAGCTATATCTCAATGATGGTGGTTTCAAAACCGGAACTGGGTAACATCCCCTACGCGCCGATCGCCACCGAAATCCCGTTCGAACAGATTAAACCGGTGAAACCTTAATGTTGCGTTATGTATTACGCCGCTTTCTGCTGCTGATCCCGATGGTGCTCGCCGCCTCGGTGATCATTTTTCTGATGCTGCGCCTCGGCACCGGCGACCCGGCGCTCGATTATCTGCGTCTGTCTAACCTACCGCCGACGCCGGAAATGCTGGCTTCTACCCGCACCATGCTGGGGCTGGATCAGCCGTTGTACGTGCAGTACGGAACCTGGTTGTGGAAAGCGCTGCATCTTGACTTTGGTATCTCATTCGCCAGCCAACGCCCGGTGCTGGACGATATGCTGACCTTCCTGCCCGCCACGCTGGAACTGGCGGGCGCGGCGCTGGTATTAATTCTGCTCACTTCCGTGCCGCTCGGCATCTGGGCGGCGCGCCATCGCGACCGCCTGCCGGATTTCGCCGTGCGTTTTATCGCGTTTCTTGGCGTGTCGATGCCTAACTTCTGGTTAGCGTTTTTACTGGTGATGGCATTTTCAGTGTATCTGCAATGGCTGCCCGCGATGGGTTACGGCGGCTGGCAGCATATCATTTTGCCTGCTGTTTCCATCGCCTTTATGTCGCTGGCGATTAACGCGCGTCTGCTGCGCGCCAGTATGCTGGACGTCGCGGGTCAGCGTCATGTGACCTGGGCGCGACTGCGCGGCCTGAACGACAAACAGACCGAACGCCGCCATATCCTGCGCAATGCCTCGCTGCCGATGATCACCGCCGTGGGGATGCACATTGGCGAACTGATTGGCGGGACGATGATTATCGAAAACATCTTTGCCTGGCCGGGCGTCGGGCGCTATGCGGTGTCGGCGATTTTCAACCGTGACTATCCGGTGATCCAATGCTTTACGCTGATGATGGTGGTGGTTTTTGTGGTCTGTAATTTGATTGTCGATTTGCTCAACGCCGCGCTGGACCCGCGCATTCGTCGTCATGAAGGAGCGCACGCGTGAACTTTTTCCTCTCTTCTCGCTGGTCGGTACGCCTGGCGCTCATCATTATCGCCCTGCTGGCACTGATTGCGCTCACCAGCCAGTGGTGGCTGCCATACGATCCCCAGGTCATTGATTTGCCGTCGCGTCTGCTTTCTCCGGATGCACAGCACTGGCTGGGCACCGATCACTTAGGACGCGATATTTTCTCACGGCTGATGGCGGCGACCCGTGTGTCGCTTGGCTCGGTAATGGCCTGCCTGCTGTTGGTGCTGGCGTTAGGGCTGATTATTGGCGGCAGCGCCGGGCTGATTGGCGGGCGCGTTGATCAGGCCACCATGCGCGTGGCGGATATGTTTATGACCTTCCCGACGTCGATTCTGTCGTTCTTTATGGTCGGCGTGCTCGGCACCGGGTTGACCAATGTGATTATCGCCATCGCCCTGTCGCACTGGGCGTGGTACGCGCGCATGGTGCGCAGTCTGGTGATTTCACTGCGCCAGCGCGAGTTTGTGCTGGCATCACGGCTTTCTGGCGCGGGCCATGTGCGGGTGTTTATCGATCATCTGGCGGGCGCGGTGATCCCTTCACTGCTGGTGCTGGCGACGCTGGATATCGGCCATATGATGCTACACGTCGCGGGGATGTCCTTCCTCGGTCTCGGCGTGACCGCCCCGACCGCCGAATGGGGCGTGATGATTAACGATGCACGTCAGTATATCTGGACCCAGCCGCTGCAAATGTTCTGGCCGGGACTGGCGCTGTTTATCAGCGTGATGGCCTTTAACCTGGTGGGTGACGCACTGCGCGATCATCTGGACCCTCATCTGGTGACGGAGCACGCACACTAATGCCGCAACAGATTGAACTACGTAATATCGCGCTACAGGCCGCGCAACCGCTGGTGCACGGCGTATCGTTAACCCTGCAACGCGGGCGCGTGCTGGCGTTAGTCGGCGGTAGTGGTAGCGGGAAGTCGCTGACCTGCGCTGCGACGCTGGGCATTCTGCCCGCTGGCGTTCGCCAGACGGCGGGGGAAATTTTGGCCGATGGCAAACCGGTTTCTCCCTGCGCCCTGCGCGGTATCAAAATTGCCACTATCATGCAGAACCCACGCAGTGCCTTTAATCCGCTGCACACCATGCACACGCACGCGCGGGAAACTTGCCAGGCACTGGGGAAACCCGCCGATGACGCCACGCTTATCGCCGCTATAGAAGCGGTAGGGCTGGAAAACGCCGCACGCGTGCTGAAGCTGTACCCGTTCGAGATGAGCGGCGGCATGTTGCAGCGCATGATGATTGCGATGGCAGTGCTATGTGAATCACCGTTTATTATCGCCGATGAACCGACCACCGATCTTGATGTAGTAGCGCAAGCCCGCATTCTGGATCTGCTGGAAAGCATTATGCAAAAACAAGCGCCGGGAATGCTGCTGGTTACCCATGATATGGGCGTGGTAGCGCGTCTGGCAGACGATGTGGCGGTGATGTCTCACGGTAAGATTGTTGAGCAGGGCGATGTCGAAACGCTGTTTAACGCCCCCAAACATGCGGTAACGCGCAGCCTGGTTTCTGCTCACCTCGCGCTTTATGGTATGGAGCTGGCATCATGACTTTACTTAACGTCTCCGACCTTTCACACCAATACGCACACGGTGGATTCAGCGGTAAGCACCAGCATCAGGCAGTGCTCAATAACGTTTCGCTGACCATAAAAAGCGGTGAAACCGTCGCCCTGCTGGGACGCAGCGGCTGCGGAAAAAGTACCCTCGCGCGGCTGCTGGTAGGGTTAGAGTCGCCCTCACAGGGAAATATTAGCTGGCGCGGCGAACCGTTGGCGAAACTCAATCGCGCGCAACGTAAAGCGTTCCGCCGTGATATTCAAATGGTGTTTCAGGACTCCATCAGCGCCGTGAATCCGCGCAAAACCGTGCGCGAGATCCTGCGTGAACCGATGCGCCACCTGCTATCGCTGAAAAAAGCGGAACAACTGGCGCGCGCCAGCGAAATGCTGAAGGCGGTCGATCTCGACGACAGCGTGCTCGACAAGCGCCCACCACAGTTAAGCGGCGGCCAGCTCCAGCGCGTCTGCCTGGCGCGTGCGCTGGCGGTTGAACCAAAACTGCTGATTCTGGATGAAGCCGTTTCCAACCTTGATCTTGTGTTACAGGCGGGTGTCATTCGACTGCTGAAAAAACTGCAACAGCAGTTTGGCACTGCCTGTCTGTTCATCACTCATGACTTACGCTTGGTGGAGCGCTTCTGTCAGCGGGTGATGGTGATGGATAACGGGCAAATTGTCGAAACCCAGGTGGTGGGAGATAAATTAACCTTTTCCTCTGACGCCGGACGTGTGCTACAAAACGCGGTATTACCCGCATTCCCAGTGCGCCGTCGCGCCACAGAAAAGGTTTAAGTCAATGCAACGAGTCACCATCACCCTTGATGACGATTTACTGGAGACGCTGGACAGCCTGAGCCAGCGTCGTGGTTATAACAACCGTTCCGAAGCTATCCGCGATATTTTGCGTAGCGCTCTGGCGCAGGAGGCCACCCAGCAGCACGGCACACAAGGTTTCGCGGTGCTGTCGTATGTGTATGAACACGAAAAACGCGACTTAGCCAGCCGTATTGTCTCCACGCAGCACCATCACCACGATCTCTCGGTTGCTACTCTGCATGTGCACATTAATCACGACGACTGTCTGGAAATCGCCGTGCTGAAAGGTGACATGGGCGACGTGCAGCATTTTGCCGATGACGTTATCGCCCAGCGCGGCGTGCGGCACGGGCATTTGCAGTGCTTGCCGAAGGAAGATTAAGCCCGTAACTACGCCATTGTCCCAATCGTCTTCCTGAATCGCAGCAACGCGATGGTGAAAAACGCGCCGCCAATTGCCATCAACGTCAGGAACTGCGGCCAGACGATTTCGAATCCGGCCCCCCGGTAGAGGATGGCCTGCGCGAGGCTGACAAAGTGTGTCGTTGGCATGGTCAGCATAATGTCCTGCACCATCTGCGGCATACTTTCGCGCGGCGTGGATCCACCAGAAAGCATTTGCAGCGGCAGCAGCACCAGAATCGCCAGCAGCCCCAGTTGTGGCATTGAACGCGCTATCGTCCCCATAAAAATACCGATTGACGTGGTGGCAAACAGACTGAGCGCCACGCCAAGCATAAACAACGGGATCGAGCCTTCTATCGGTACGCCCAGCACGCCTTTTACCATCAGCACCAGCGATAATCCCGATACCACCAGCACCACCAGCCCCATCGACCAGACCTTCGCCATCATGATCTCAAACGGCGTTATCGGCATCACCAGTAAGTGTTCCACCGTGCCGTGTTCACGCTCGCGGATCAGCGCCGATCCGGTCAACACAATCGCCAGCATGGTAATGTTGTTGATGATCGCCATCACCCCGCCAAACCATGCGGGATCGAGGTTCGGATTAAAGCGCATGCGGGTTTCCAGCGATACCAACGGTTCGCTGTTATCACGGTAACGCGCGACAAAGCTGTTCACTTCACCGTTGATAATATTCTGGATATAACCGTTGCCAGTGAATGCCTGGCTCATGCGCGTGGCATCGACGTTCACCTGAATATCCGGCTGGCGTCCTGCGAGGACATCACGCTGAAAATTAGGCGGAATATTTATCGCGAAGGTATAGCGCCCGGCGTCCAGCCCGGCATCCATCTCATCGGCGGTGATCATCTCGGGGGGCAAAAACCACGGGCGGTAGAAGCTGTTAACGATCCGGTTCGATAACTGCGATTGATCCATATCGGCAATAGCGATCGGTGCCAGGTTCAACGATCCTGGCGTGACGGTCGCTGATGAATAAACCGACACCGTAAACGAGAAAATAATCAGCGTCAGCATCGCTTTATCACCAAGCAGACTGCGCAACTCTTTGATACCCAGATTAAAAATATTGCGTAAATGGCGCATCATCCCTCCTGTTTTTTCAGCAGCAGGATGCTTAAGCCCATCACCAGCGGTATGGCTATCAGCAACGGGATAAAAAGTTGCCACAAATCCGTCAGATCCAGCGCCTTCGAGAACGTCCCGCGGGCGATAGTCAGAAAATGACTGGTAGGGTAAACCTCGCCGATCCAACGTCCTGGACCTTCCAGCGAAGCTACCGGATCGATCATCCCGGAAAACTGCGTCGCCGGAATCAACGTGATAATCGCCGTACCGAAAATGGCGGCAATCTGGCTTTTCATAAAGGTGGAGATCAGCAGCCCCATTCCGGTGGCGATGATGATATACAGTAGCGCCGCCAGGGTGAGCGTCAGGAAACTGCCTTTATGCGGTACGCCAAACACAAACACCGACAGGCCGCAGAGCAGGAAAAAGTTCAGCATCCCCAGCGCAATGTACGGCAGCTGTTTGCCAAGTAAAAATTCGCTGCGGGTGGTGGGGGTCACGTAAAGGTTGATAATCGACCCCAACTCTTTTTCCCGCACTACGCTAAGGGCGCTTAACATCGACGGAATCATCATCAGCAACAGCGGGATCACCGCCGGAACAATCGCTGGCAGGCTTTTTACGTCCGGGTTATAGCGATAGCGTGTCTCAATATTCATCAGCCCGCTTTGGCTCGCGGGCGTGGATTGCCGACTCGCCACATCCTGTAGCCAGCTCTGGTGCATGGCCTGCACGTAACCTTTTACCGTTTCGGCACGACTGGGCATCGCACCGTCGATCCAGACACCGAGTTCCACAGGCGTACCACGCGCGATATCGCGCCCGAAATTGGGTGGAATCTCAATCGCCACCGTGATATCGCCCGCACGCATCCGACGATCAAGCTCGTCATAACTGGTGAGCGGCGGCTGCTCGATAAAGTAACGGGAACCGGAGAGATTGAGCGTCCACGCCTGGCTACTGACGGTCTGGTCGCGGTCGAGCACCGCAAAGCGCAGATTTTCCACATCCATACTGATGCCGTAACCCATTATCAGCATCAGGATCACCGTTCCCATCAGCGCCAGCGTCGAACGTACCGGATCGCGGCGCAGTTCCAGTGCTTCGCGACGGCTGTAGCTAAACAGACGTCGCAGGCTAAATCCCTGACGCGGGACGTGGGTGGTGTCATGTACCACGGGCGGCGCTTCGGCTTCGTTGCTCTGCCCTGCCGCTTCCTGCAAATAGGCGATAAATGCCTCTTCCAGACTGGCGGCTCCGCGTTTCTCAACCAGTTCCTGCGGTGTACCGCTGGCAAGCACTTTTCCGGCGTGCATCAGTGAGATGCGGTCGCAGCGTTCCGCTTCGTTCATAAAGTGGGTGGAGATGAAAATGGTCACTTTGTCCTGGCGCGAAAGATCGACCATTAACTGCCAGAACATATCCCTCGCCACTGGATCGACGCCAGAAGTAGGCTCATCGAGGATTAACATTTCCGGGCGATGAATCACCGCCACCGCCAGCGAAAGCCGCTGGCGAATGCCGAGCGGCAATGACTCCGGCAGAACATCTTCAACGTCGTTGAGCTTAAAACGCTCGCTCATTTCAGCCACTCGCGCGGGAATTTCCGCTTCCGGAATGTGAAACAAACGGGCATGTAACTCCAGGTTTTGCCGCACGGTGAGTTCGTTATAGAGCGAAAACGCCTGCGACATATAGCCCACCCGACGGCGAGTATCGATATCTTTTGGATCAACCGGTTGCCCGAACAGCCACGCCTCACCTTCGCTGGCAGGCAGCAGTCCGGTAAGCATTTTCATGGTGGTGGATTTACCGCAGCCGTTCGAACCGAGGAAGCCAAAAATCTCCCCGCGTGGAATGCGGAAATTGACGTGATCAACGGCAACGAAGGAACCAAAACGCATGGTCAGATCGCGCGCTTCGATGGCAATCTCTGCGTTTTCAGGTTGATACGGTGGGATCACTACCGCCTGATGCGCCTGGCGTTGCGCTTGCGGTAACAGATTTATAAATGCTTCTTCCAGCGTGGCGCTTTGCGTTTGCTGCCGCAGTTCTTCGGCGCTGCCAGTCGCCAGTACTTCTCCGGCATTCATCGCTACCAGCCAGTCGAAGCGTTCCGCCTCTTCCATATAGGCGGTGGCAACCAGCACGCTCATATTGCTCTGCCGCTGGCGAATACTGTCGATCAGATCCCAGAACTGGGCGCGAGAGAGCGGGTCAACCCCCGTTGTTGGCTCATCAAGAATCAATAATTCCGGGTCGTGGATTAAAGCACAGCACAGCCCCAGCTTTTGCTTCATCCCGCCGGAGAGTTTACCTGCCGGACGATCGCGAAACGGTGCTAACCCGGTGCTGGTCAGCAGCTCATTAATTCGGACTTCCCGCTCCGCTTTGTCGTGACCGAACAGGCGGGCGAAAAAATCGACGTTTTCATACACCGACAAGGTGTGGTAGAGGTTTTTGCCCAGTCCCTGCGGCATCCAGGCAATGCGCGGGCAGACGTCACGGCGATGCCTCGAGTCGCGCATATCGCCGCCCAGCACGATCACGTTGCCCTGCTCAATGACGCGGGCACCGGAAATCAGTGACAACAAACTAGACTTCCCGACGCCGTCCGGGCCAATCAGCCCGACCATACAGCGGGCCGGAATGTCGAGAGTGATATTGTTCAGCGCAACAGTTTTTCCATAATGCTGACTCACGCCCGCCAGTTGCGCGACAGGCGGGACGGGAACCAGTTCCAGATGCGTCATTGCGGCAACCTCACCACCAGGTCGTCAGGCCACGGAAGTTCTTCATTCACCCGCACCCACGCTACGCCCGGCAATCCGGTTTTGACATATTCCAGATGTTGCTGGAGTAATTCCGGTGGGATACGCGCTTTGACGCGGAACATCAGTTTCAGCCGCTCATCGCTGGTTTCGACGGTTTTTGGCGTGAACTGGGCGACGCTGGCGACAAAGCTGATGGACGCAGGAATACGCAGATCTGGCGCGGCATCGAGGATCAGTCGGGCTTCGCCGCCCAGTTTCAGCGTGCCCGCCTGTTCGGTTGGCAGGAAGAAGGTCATATAGACGTCGCTGAGATCGACCATATTCAGCACCCGACCGCCTGCCGCCAGCACTTCGCCTGGCTCGGCAACCCGATACTGCACGCGTCCGTCACGCGGGGCTTTCAGTTCGCTGTCATCGATATCTGCGGCAATGCGCCGCTCAGTGGCTTGTGCCGCTTCGACGCGCGTTTGCGCCTGAATGATATTGGTATGTGCCGCTTCTATAGCCGCTTTAGAAGCCGATACCTGAGCTTTCGCCGACTCCAGCGCGGCTCGGGCGCTCTCGGCGGCGGCGCGATCGTCATCCAGCTGTTGCGCAGAAATAGCCCCCCGTTGGGCAAGCGAGCGGGAACGCGTATGACGTTTAGCCACGGAGTCCAGTTCTGCCTGGCGTTGATTAACCAGCGACTGTGCGGCGCGAGTTTCGCTTTGCCGTTGCTCCAGCAAAGCCTGCGCGGCGGCAACGGCGCTTTGTGCCTCTTTGATTTGCGCGATAGCTTCCAGTCGCTGTTCCTGCAACACGCGAGTATCCATCTTCGCCAGCACTTCACCTTCACGAACAAACTGGCCTTCTTTCACCAGAATGGTGTCGATACGCCCGGCAATTTTGCTGGCGATATCCACTTCCGTCGCTTCAATACGCCCATTGCTGACGGCAAAGCCTTCCGGCACACCTGCCGGGCGCAACAGCCACCACGCCACGACAGCAACCACTGCCAGTAACCCGACAACCCACCACGCCAGATGGCGCTTACTCTTATCCATAATCGACCCGCCATAATCCCTGTAAGCAAACGACACGTGTTACAACTGCCGCCGAACGACGTTCAGCGGATTCATCCATCCGGGATAAGAAGGAAACGGCAAATACGACCAGCGCACAGAGCATTGAGCGCCAATGGGGAAGGCTTAGTGAAAACGGGTAGTAATGTTGTCATCATCAGCATTCCTGGCCGTAAATGAAACACGCATACTCATAAGTGTGATCTATAAAACTGGCTGATAAAACGGTATCCATCCTGTTGGATAGCGTTTCACGCCTGTTCAGTTGCAGGAACAGAGCATTCCTTTTTACGTTTTATCAACAGTCTCAACCAGATAGTAACATTAATATTCATGTTGTCTATGGTTCAAAGCTGTAACAGCGTGCGCCTTCTACTCAAAGGCATAAGTTCATTTCTGTTTTTTTCATGCTGGTAAGACGTCCAGGGAGCGGTTACCTCAGGCCCTGCACCAGGATTAATTTGGCAATTATGCATACTGTACATCCTTCCGGCATGTTTACTGTCACGGGCGTTCAGACCTAAAACAGCCCCCATTTCACCTATGAGTTCTCTTCCACCATTACCGTTATGTGCAACAACTTGATTTATACCTAACATTTGTGAGCATGCTAATAGTGCTTCAAGTTTGGGCCTGTAATCTGTCGAGATGGAAAAATAACGATTAAAAGATTGACAAGAGATGGCCCGGCTAATTTTAAATTTTTTACCATTAATTATGGTATGATGCTTTTTATTAATGATTGCCGCTAATTCGACCGGATCGAGAACATTGGTCATTTCATCTTTAGAGACTGTTATCGGACCTAAAATGTAACGTTCGCGTTGTATGTCGAAAGTTATCCCATGATGATTTGCCATTATTTTATATTTGGGGTCATAGAAACATACAGGATAATCTTTTATCCCAGCGTAGGTATCTTCATTAAGTGGTTTCATGCGCGTGAAGTTCTGCATATAGTTACCATTGCAATTTGTTTCATGATTTCCAGCTAATACATGAACATTTTCATTGATACTCATTATGCGTTTTAACAAATCGATGATAAATTGATCGCCACAGATATTACTAAACCGATCGCCGGTTTGGTCACCCAGAAACGTACATGGCGTCACTGCGCCTTTATTAATAACCAAATAAGACTGAAGACTTTCTAAAACTATATCTCTTCTGTTCAGAATACTGATTATTGTATTAACATTAGTGTCAAGTTGCTCATTAAAGTTCTCCCTTAGCAATACGTTGAGAACTTCATCTTCTATATTAAGCAACTGACTAAGGAAATTTTCTCCTTCAGCCATAATACCCAAATGACCTGTTGCAGTAAGCGCATACAAAACGGCACCGACTGAGCCATCGGTATCACCGAAATAGGTCGGTCTGGTACTTGTAGGATCAACGGGTGAGCAATTTGAGAAATAGACTCTATTAGCAAAATGGGCCTTTATTACTGTTTCGAATTTAATATCAAATATATTGTATTGCGAAGTTTTCCAGTCCCAGAGGGGTTTGTACGACTCAGTAACTACAATATCATTCATATTACCATCTTCTGTCATGGCATTAAGAAAACAAACAATGCTGCGCCAATTTATTTCTATGTTATCAAGAGGGCAACCGTAATTTTTTCCATTAATTGTCACAATAAACTGATAACTATTATTCCTGCGTAGGATATGAACACGCATGCCCGATAGCATACTATATTTTTCTGATTGATACGTCTGTATGGAAAATGAAATCTTGTCATCTTGAAAAGATTGTTGGAAACGTTCTATTTGCCAGTCATCTATTTTTTCCACAACTTCACCGAGCATTGTCCTGGCAATACTTGATATGTCATCACCTAAGCCATTTGCTATATACCCAAACAGTTCTTTAGTGAAGTTGGTAACATGATCTTGCATAATGTCATTTGCGGGGATTGTCATAGTACTGTCGTGAGTACCGGTCACAGCTCCAATTTTCATTTTTTACCTCATGCTATTCACCGCGAGGAATACGTAGTTAATATTTAATCTTATGACATACACCTCATGTTCGATGGAAAAACAATTATATTTTGCACAAATCATTCAGCCTTAAGGCATAATATGAAATTTCTTATCTCAAAGTAGACAAAATCCCTAGAGATTGTAGAGGCGTTATCAGAACATACCTCTACAATCGATTAAGAAAACCTATGAAATACTTTCAGAATTAATAAGACATACCACAGTATTCATGGAGTTTTAATGAGATTGAAAACAACTAAGCCCTGATAAATAGATTATTTCATTATTTTTATCACGTACTTTCTTCCGGGAATTTAGACCCATAATACCATTATCAAATTGTTGATTCTGATCTACCCCGAGCCCATGATGGCCATATTTTTGTCTAATGTATTTGCTGGGGTCTTCACATTTGAGTTTCTCTCCACATTTAAAGATATCTTCAGGTTTTGGTCTGAAATCAGTAGTGTTATTAAAATAATTGTCATATACAGGTGTGGATGCTATAGCATTGCTTCTAATTAGATGGATAAGACGATCATCCATGTGTTGTTTATGTTTTTTATTAAATATATTTGCTAATTCCTCAGGATCAATTGGGTCTTTCATCTGATTAAATGGAACCTGCAAAGCACCTAGACAATAACATTCATTTTCTTCATTTCTTATTATTCCGTGATGACTGGTTAAAACTTTCGTTTCTGAGTCATAATTACAAACATCGAGCGTTTTAATTAAATTATATGTATCACCGGAAGAGAGTTTATGATTTGCTAGTCGTGCACTATAGTTACCATTAAAATTGATTTCATGATTTCCAGCCAGAACGACGACATTTTTATTTATACGACTATCTTTATTACCCTCCATATTTCGCATAGAATTTAGCAAAGTAAGGATATATTTATCACCAAAAATAGTACTAAATCTATCGCCTGTATGATCCCCAAGAAAGATACAAGGGGTAATCGCATCGCCTTTTAAAAAAACATGTTGATGCAACTCATTCAAGATCATGTCTCTCGTATCTAATAAAGTAAAGAGTTTTTTCAATTTTTTATTTTCATATGCGAATGAAGCCATGTCTTCGTGTTTTAATAATTCACATAATAAACTCCATCCCTTTTCCCTGATGCCTATATGCCCTGAAACGAGCAATGCATAAAGTACAGCGCCCACTCTTCCATCTGTATCGCCAAAATAAGCCGTGTTGGGATTTTGTGGGTTAATTACACCACACTGTTTATAAAAATCTATTTTTGAAAACACAGAATTAACATAGCTAGCAAACTTATCCTTAGAAAACGTCTCTTTAGAGACATCCCAACGCCAGTCAGCTTTAAAATTACCGCTAAGAAGAGTAAAGAAATTTTCAGGTATGATAGAAAGCCCATTAACTTTATAAATTATGTCTGATTTATCTCCGGAGAAATTAATAAAATAATAACCGTCCTTACGCTCAATCGTAACGGTAATGGGAGACGATAATTTTATCACATGGTTATTGTCTGGTATAATTGTAAAGATAAACGTGTCAGTAGTATTGTCGGCGAAACTATTATATTCTTGAATATCTATGGATGGCTCACTGTTGTAAAACCATATTTTTTCTATCTGAGGACTATGTTCAGTTACCTTCCAGCAGCCATGTTGCAGGAAATAGATGATATGCAGGCCAAAATCGTTATCTATTTGCGAATGTTTATCCAGATTATCAATTTCAACTATCTTTGAACGATGTTTTTTATCAACCTTGCCATGGTGTTGATGACTGTTAACTTTATCTGAATACTTATCTTGATGGTTTGAAGAGATGTGCTTAAATATATTGTGAAATACTTTCATAAATAACCCGTGATATTTTTGACTTGTTAGTAACAAAATAAATGACACATGTCTGAAAGACATATTTACGATGATACAAAGCAATAATACTTATATGTTCGATGATTTTAAGCACCGATACCATCCGGTCTTTTACCAAATAATGAAAAAGAATCCCTCCCTGGAAGATAATTGAAAAAAACAAGAGAATAAGAATTAATCTTAGGATAAATATTTATTTACCATGGCCTTTTGAACGCTGAAAAGTGGCACTCGGCAAAGTAAACCCAGCTATAGTTATGCTATGCATTTGTCTTTAATGATATCTCGTCATTTTATTAACAGACTGAAATTATCATTAATGCACATTTCGATATTAGCAGGGATACCTGAGGAGTTTAAAGTGAACATATATATCGGGTGGCTTTTCAAATTAATCCCCTTGATTATGGGGTTAATTTGTATCGCGTTAGGTGGCTTTGTGCTGGAAAGTTCAGGGCAAAGCGAGTATTTCGTCGCGGGTCATGTGCTGATTTCTCTGGCAGCCATATGCCTGGCATTATTCACTACCGCATTTATTATCATTTCGCAGCTCACGCGCGGCGTTAATACGTTTTACAATACACTGTTCCCCATTATTGGCTATGCGGGGTCAATTATCACCATGATATGGGGTTGGGCACTGTTAGCAGGCAATGATGTGATGGCAGACGAGTTTGTCGCCGGTCATGTGATTTTCGGCGTTGGTATGATTGCCGCCTGTGTATCGACAGTGGCAGCGTCATCCGGTCACTTTCTGCTCATTCCCAAAAATGCATCGGGGAGCAAAAGCGACGGAACGCCGGTACAGGCTTATTCTTCATTAATCGGTAATTGCCTCATTGCCGTTCCCGTATTACTCACCCTGCTCGGTTTCATTTGGTCGATAACGCTGTTACGCAGTGCCGACATAACCCCACATTATGTCGCCGGTCACGTATTGCTTGGGTTAACCGCAATCTGTGCCTGTCTCATTGGCCTTGTAGCCACAATCGTCCATCAAACACGTAATACGTTCTCATCCAAAGAGCACTGGCTGTGGTGTTATTGGGTTATTTTTCTCGGCTCAATCACGGTGCTGCAGGGCATATACGTCTTAGTCAGTTCCGATGCAAGCGCTCGACTGGCTCCCGGCATTATTCTCATTTGCCTCGGAATGATCTGTTACAGCATATTCTCAAAAGTCTGGCTACTGGCACTGGTCTGGAGACGTACCTGTTCATTAGCCAACAGAATTCCGATGATTCCCGTCTTCACCTGCCTGTTTTGCCTTTTCCTGGCATCGTTTCTTGCGGAAATGGCGCAGACCGACATGGGATATTTTATTCCTTCGCGGGTTCTGGTCGGTTTGGGAGCGGTATGCTTTACGTTGTTCTCAATCGTTTCAATATTAGAAGCGGGTTCTGCTAAAAAATAATTGCAACGTACCGGATAAAACCAGCGTCGACCAATTGCGTAACGCTGGTTTTTCTTAGGTAGAATGAAATAACGCAGCATTAATGCATAGTGGTTAAGTATAAAAAACAGCAAAGTTACTGTTTTTTCAACCTGTTCATATTTTATAAAGATCAGCCCACTGGGTGAGTTTTCAATCACCTTTCCCTCCACCTTATATTAAGCATGGGGGTTCAGTTCACGGGCTCATTAGAAAATAATCACAAGATAGCCACTATCAAAATTAGCTCATTTTTAATGCGGCTCTAATAATTTTCATCTTTAGGTAATAGGTCAGGACGACTTCGCTGCAATCAAATCCTGCGCACAAGCCCACGCACTCGACCACGCCCACTGGAAGTTATAGCCCCCCAGCCAGCCGGTAACGTCCATCACTTCGCCGATAAAGTACAGCCCAGGCACTTTGCGCGCTTCCATCGTCCGTGAAGAGAGTTCGTTGGTGTCCACGCCGCCGAGCGTCACTTCGGCAGTGCGATAGCCTTCAGTGCCGTTGGGTTGTACGCGCCAGTCGGTCAATGTGCTAATCAGTGCCTGTTGGTCACGCACGTTGAGCTGTTTTAGCGAAACATCCGGGATTTGCCCAAGTTGCTGTAAGCGTTCAACCAACCGCTTCGGTAGATGAACCGCCAGTGTGTTTTTCAGGCTCTGATTCGGATGTGCGTTACGCTGCTCATTCAGGAAGGTTTCGAGGTCTACATCCGGTAGCAGATTGATGCTGACAAATTCCCCCGGTTGCCAGTAGCTGGAAATCTGCAACACCGCCGGTCCAGATAAGCCGCGGTGGGTGAAGAGTAAGTTCTCACGGAAAACGGTGCCGTTTTCAGCGGTAATCACGGAAGGCACCGCCACGCCTGCCAGCACCTGTAACTCTTCGAGCAACGGTTTATGCAGAGTGAATGGCACCAGACCCGCGCGGGTCGGCAGCACGTTGAGGCCAAATTGTTCGGCAATCTTATAACCAAACGGCGACGCGCCCAGCCCTGGCATTGACAGTCCACCGGTCGCGATGACCAGTTTTTCGCTACCGACGGTCATGCCATTCAGTTCAAGCGTGAAGCCTGTTTCATCCTTCGCCACACTCAGCACTTCGCTTCGCAATCTGAAGGTCACATTGCCCTTCTCGCACTCAGCCACCAGCATGTCGACAATCTGCTGCGCGGAGTCATCACAGAAGAGTTGCCCTAACGTTTTCTCGTGCCAGGCAATGCCGTGTTTATTGACCAGATCAATGAAATCCCACTGGGTAAAACGCGCGAGTGCAGACTTACAAAAATGCGGATTCTGGCTCAGATAAGCGCCCGGTTCGACATAAAGGTTGGTAAAGTTGCAGCGCCCACCGCCAGACATGAGGATTTTGCGCCCTGGTTTTTTACCATTATCGATCAGCAGAACCCGGCGTCCTGCCTGACCTGCCAGCGCAGAACAGAACATACCCGCCGCACCAGCGCCTATAATAATGGCATCAAACCTTTCCACGTTGCGCTCCTCTAAGAAAAAACGGGCGTGAATTGTAAAGATTCCTCAGTGGTCGCACCAGCATCAATATTACTAAAAGGAAGTATTTGCCTGAATTATATAAGATAATTATTTTTTGAGTGCAATCTATACAGGAGGCAAATCAAAAAAAGTCTATATTTCACTTTGCCCGCGCCGCGAAAGTCACTGATAATGCGCCGCGTTCATGTCCTCAAAATGGCGTAACGTCCTATGCTACATTTGTTTGCTGGCCTGGATTTGCATACCGGGCTGTTATTATTGCTTGCACTGGCTTTTGTGCTGTTCTACGAAGCCATCAATGGTTTCCATGACACAGCCAACGCCGTGGCAACCGTTATCTATACCCGCGCGATGCGTTCTCAGCTCGCCGTGGTTATGGCGGCGGTGTTCAACTTTCTGGGTGTTTTGCTGGGTGGTCTGAGTGTTGCCTATGCCATTGTGCATATGCTGCCGACGGATCTGCTGCTTAATATGGGATCGTCTCATGGCCTTGCCATGGTGTTCTCTATGTTGCTGGCGGCGATTATCTGGAACCTGGGTACCTGGTACTTTGGTTTACCTGCATCCAGCTCTCATACGCTGATTGGCGCGATCATCGGGATTGGTTTAACCAATGCGTTGATGACCGGGACGTCAGTGGTGGATGCACTCAATATCCCGAAAGTATTAAGTATTTTCGGTTCTCTGATCGTTTCCCCTATTGTCGGCCTGGTGTTTGCTGGCGGTCTGATTTTCTTGCTGCGTCGCTACTGGAGCGGCACCAAGAAACGCGCCCGTATCCACCTGACCCCAGCGGAGCGTGAAAAGAAAGACGGCAAGAAAAAGCCGCCGTTCTGGACGCGTATCGCGCTGATCCTTTCCGCTATCGGTGTGGCGTTTTCTCACGGCGCAAATGATGGTCAGAAAGGCATTGGTCTGGTTATGTTGGTACTGATTGGCGTCGCGCCAGCAGGCTTCGTGGTGAATATGAATGCCACTGGCTACGAAATCACCCGTACCCGTGATGCCATCAACAACGTGGAAGCTTACTTTGAGCAGCACCCTGCGCTGCTGAAACAGGCTACCGGTGCTGATCAGTTAGTACCGGCTCCGGAAGCTGGCGCAACGCAACCTGCGGAGTTCCATTGCCATCCGTCGAATACCATTAACGCGCTCAACCGCCTGAAAGGCATGTTGACTACTGATGTGGAAAGCTACGACAAGCTGTCGCTTGATCAACGTAGCCAGATGCGCCGCATTATGCTGTGCGTTTCTGACACTATCGACAAAGTGGTGAAGATGCCTGGCGTGAGTGCAGACGATCAGCGCCTGTTGAAGAAACTGAAGTCCGACATGCTTAGCACCATCGAGTATGCGCCGGTGTGGATCATCATGGCGGTCGCGCTGGCGTTAGGTATCGGTACGATGATTGGCTGGCGTCGTGTGGCAACGACTATCGGTGAGAAAATCGGTAAGAAAGGCATGACCTACGCTCAGGGGATGTCTGCCCAGATGACTGCGGCAGTGTCTATCGGCCTGGCGAGTTATACCGGGATGCCGGTTTCCACTACCCACGTACTCTCCTCTTCTGTCGCGGGGACGATGGTGGTAGATGGCGGCGGCTTACAGCGTAAAACCGTGACCAGTATTCTGATGGCCTGGGTGTTTACCCTTCCGGCTGCGGTACTGCTTTCCGGCGGGCTTTACTGGCTCTCCTTGCAGTTCCTGTAATCGCACGCACCAAAACGAGCGGGTCAGCTGGCCCGCTTCAGATTGTTGACATAGTGCGCTTTGTTCATGCCGGATGCGGCGTGAACGCCTTATCCAGCCTACAAAAACATGCAAATTCAATAGATTGCAGAGATTATGTAGGCCTGATAAGCGTAGCGCATCAGGCAATTTTGCGTTTGTAATCAGTCTCGAGCGGGTCAGTTTGCTGGCCCGCTTTTTTTATGCATTATTTTTGCTGAAGTGCTTAATGCCAAATCATCAATGCAATCAGACTGACCACCACCAGACCACACAATGCGCTGGTCAGAATAAACTGCCGACGCACCCGCTCACAGCGGCGAATAAACTCATCATCGTGATGATCGCGATAACGTTGGGCATAGATATACCAAACGAGACGCACCTGTTTGTTGGGTTGGCCATGTGAGGTAAAAAAGCCCCCTCCATCAACATATTGATAGAGCAATGGATCGCAGTTACGCAGTACCACTAACAACGCGCGTAGTGATGAGAAATAGCGCGCCATGTTAACAATGCAAACGACACATAAAGCCCAAAATAATGCGACGGTGCTTATCATACCTCCTCCCCGGCGACCTGCCCGCGGAGTTCCACCCCGGGGCTACCGCTCCCGATACGCTGCCAATCAGTTAACACCAGGTCCTGGAGAAACCGCTTTTGTGGTGACCAACATCCGAGCGGCTCTATAGATAGTGTAGGAGATCAGGTTGTTTTTTTTCCAGAAGGTTAACCACTATCAATATATTCATGCCGAAAATTTGTTTATCTAACGGGTAAGCAAGGCGGATTGACGGATCATCCGGGTCGCTATAAGGTAAGGATGGTTTTAACACTGAATCTTTACGGCTGGGTTAGCCCCGCGCACGTAGTTCGCAGGACGCGGGTGACGTAACGGCACAAGAAACGCTAGCTGGCCAGTCATCGACAACTTTATGGAAGGAGTAACACTATGGCTTATAAACACATTCTCATCGCGGTCGATCTCTCCCCGGAAAGCAAAGTTCTGGTAGAGAAAGCAGTCTCTATGGCTCGCCCCTACAATGCGAAAGTTTCTCTGATCCACGTAGATGTAAACTACTCTGACCTATACACCGGGCTTATTGATGTGAATCTGGGTGATATGCAGAAACGCATCTCTGAAGAGACACATCATGCGCTGACCGAGCTTTCCACTAATGCAGGCTACCCAATCACTGAAACCCTGAGCGGCAGCGGCGATCTGGGCCAGGTTCTGGTCGATGCAATCAAGAAATACGATATGGATCTGGTGGTTTGTGGTCACCACCAGGACTTCTGGAGCAAACTGATGTCTTCCGCACGTCAGCTGATCAACACCGTTCACGTTGATATGCTGATTGTTCCGCTGCGCGACGAAGAAGAATAATCTTCCCTCCACGACGTGTGCCTGAACGCCCGCATATGCGGGCGTTTTGCTTTTTGGCGCGCCTTGTTACCTGATGCAGCGTATACGCCTTATCTGGCCTACGATCTGCGTACGCAATCAAAATCCCCAGCCAATACAACATTTAACACCATCATATTTTCCATCATTAGTGTGATAAGCTGGTTATTTTCTGTTGTAATAGTGTATTAATCTATTCACCGCATCAATATTAAGAATCTCTGACAGATGTAAACTTTTTCGCGCGTTATCCCTTACGCGTTCATACTTTTCAGGATGGTATTGGAAGGTTAATAAATATGAATACAACAACACCCATGGGGATGCTGCAGCAACCTCGCCCATTTTTCATGATCTTTTTTGTCGAGTTATGGGAGCGATTCGGCTACTACGGCGTGCAGGGCGTACTGGCGGTTTTTTTCGTTAAACAGCTTGGATTCTCGCAAGAGCAGGCTTTTGTCACTTTTGGTGCGTTTGCTGCGCTGGTCTATGGCCTCATTTCCATTGGCGGCTATGTCGGCGACCACCTGCTGGGGACCAAACGCACCATTGTTCTCGGAGCACTTGTGCTGGCGATTGGCTACTTCATGACCGGCATGTCGCTACTTAAGCCTGACCTGATTTTCATCGCCCTGGGGACTATCGCTGTCGGTAACGGCCTGTTTAAAGCTAACCCTGCCAGCTTGCTTTCGAAGTGCTATCCACCGAAAGATCCGCGGCTTGATGGCGCATTCACCCTGTTCTATATGTCGATCAATATCGGCTCGTTGATAGCGTTATCGTTGGCCCCTGTGATCGCTGATAGATTCGGCTATTCAGTCACCTACAACCTGTGCGGTGCGGGATTAATTATCGCGCTACTGGTTTACATCGCCTGTCGTGGAATGGTGAAAGACATTGGTTCTGAACCCGACTTCAAGCCGATGAGCTTCAGCAAACTGTTGTACGTGTTACTTGGCAGCGTGGTGATGATCTTCGTCTGTGCATGGCTGATGCACAACGTAGAAGTCGCCAATCTGGTGCTGATTGTTCTCTCCATCGTCGTCACCATCATCTTCTTTCGTCAGGCATTCAAGCTGGATAAAACCGGGCGTAATAAAATGTTTGTCGCCTTTGTTCTGATGCTCGAAGCGGTGGTGTTTTACATTCTCTACGCCCAGATGCCAACGTCGCTGAACTTCTTTGCCATCAACAACGTGCATCATGAAATTCTCGGCTTTTCCATCAACCCGGTCAGCTTCCAGGCGCTTAACCCGTTCTGGGTGGTACTCGCCAGCCCAATACTGGCAGGTATCTACACGCATTTGGGTAACAAAGGCAAAGACCTCTCGATGCCGATGAAATTTACTCTCGGTATGTTTATGTGCTCGCTGGGCTTTTTGACGGCTGCAGCTGCGGGAATGTGGTTTGCTGATGCACAAGGGCTGACATCACCATGGTTTATCGTGCTGGTTTACTTATTCCAGAGTTTAGGTGAACTGTTTATTAGTGCCCTTGGCCTGGCGATGATTGCTGCCCTGGTGCCGCAGCATTTGATGGGCTTTATTCTCGGGATGTGGTTCCTGACGCAAGCTGCCGCGTTCTTGCTTGGCGGCTATGTGGCAACATTTACCGCAGTACCAGACAACATTACCGATCCGCTTGAGACGTTGCCCGTCTATACCAGCGTGTTTGGTAAAATTGGCCTGGTTACGCTGGGCGTTGCAGTAGTGATGCTGTTGATGGTGCCGTGGCTGAAACGCATGATTGAGACGCCGGAAAGCCATTAATTATTCTTGCAGAACACAGGGTAGCAATAACACTACCCTGCTTTACTTTCACACCGGCGTACCTGCATAAATATCAAAGCGATGCCCTTTGGTGACAACCGCGTTTGGCGTGGCGACATTCGCCAGCGGTGGCGCGTAGTCCGGGCGCTTTACCACCACGCGTTTGGTCGCCAGCAAGCGTGCAGGCTCCAGCAATCCATCAGCGTCGAGATCCGGCCCCACCAGCGACTGGAACACGCGCATCTCTTTTTTCACCAGCGCGCTTTTCTGCTTATGCGGGAACATCGGGTCGAGATAGACCACCTGCGGGCGCGGGGTAATATCAGTTAGCGCCGTCAGGCTGGAGGCGTGAATTAACTGTAAACGCTCCTGCAACCAGCCGCCGATTTCCGCATCCGCATAACCACGCGCCAGGCCGTCGTCGAGCAATGCGGCAACGACTGGATTACGCTCCAGCATCCGTACACGACAACCTACAGAAGCCAGCACAAAGGCATCGCGCCCCAGTCCTGCGGTAGCGTCCACCACGTCCGGGAGATAATCGCCTTTAATGCCCACCGCTTTCGCCACCGCCTCACCGCGCCCACCGCCAAATTTGCGACGGTGCGCCATCGTTCCGCCAACAAAATCAACAAAGATGCCGCCAAGTTTTGGCTCATCGCGCTTACGCAATTCAAGATGCTCCGGCGTTAACACCAGCGCCATCACGTTGTCTTCATCGTGCTCCAGCCCCCAGCGGGACGCCAGAACAGATAAGGCGCCGTCTCCGGCGCCTGTTTCATCAATTAAACAGATTTTCACTGAATGATCAGCCCTTAATGCCGTAGTGCTCCAGCATCGCATCCAGTTGCGGTTCACGCCCACGGAAGCGTTTGAACAGATCCATCGGCTCTTCTGAACCGCCACGGCTCAGAATGTTGTCGAGGAACGACTGCCCGGTTTCACGGTTGAAAATACCCTCTTCCTCAAAGCGTGAGAAGGCATCCGCTGCCAGCACATCGGCCCACAGGTAGCTGTAGTAACCTGCAGCATAACCACCGGCGAAAATATGGCTGAAAGCGTGCGGGAAACGGCCCCATGACGGAGACGGTACCACGGCAACCAGTTTCTTGATTTCTGCCAGAGTTTCGAGGATTTTCGCCCCCTGATCCGGACGGAATTCTGCATGTAGACGGAAATCGAACAGGCCGAACTCCAGCTGACGCAGAATAAACAGCGCCGCCTGGTAGTTCTTCGCCGCCAGCATTTTATCCAGCAGTTCTTTCGGCAGCGGTTCGCCAGTCTCATAGTGACCGGAGATAAACGCCAGCGCCTCCGGCTCCCAGCACCAGTTTTCCATAAACTGGCTCGGCAGTTCGACCGCATCCCACGGCACCCCGCTGATCCCGGATACACCGGCGGTTTCAATGCGGGTCAGCATATGGTGCAGACCATGACCGAACTCGTGGAACAGCGTGATTACTTCGTCATGCGTAAACAGCGCCGGTTTACCATTCACCGGGCGGTTGAAGTTACAGGTCAGATACGCGACCGGTTTTTGCAGCGAACCGTCGGCTTTACGCATCTGGCCTACGCAGTCATCCATCCACGCCCCGCCGCGTTTGTTTTCACGGGCATACAGGTCGAGGTAGAAGCTGCCGCGCAGTTCGTTGTTCTCGTCATACAGTTCGAAGAAACGGACATCCGGGTGCCAGACATCAACATCTTTGCGCTCTTTGGCTGTGATGCCGTAAATACGTTTCACCACTTCAAACAAGCCGTTAACCGCTTTGTTTTCCGGGAAGTACGGACGCAGTTGTTCGTCGCTGATGCTGTAGAGGTGCTGTTTCTGTTTTTCGCTGTAGTACGCAATATCCCACGGCTGCAACTCATCGACGTCAAATTCGGCTTTGGCGAAGGCGCGCAGTTGCGCCAGCTCTTTTTCGCCCTGCGGACGTGCGCGTTTTGCCAGATCGGTTAAGAAATCAAGCACCTGCTGCGGGTTCTCCGCCATTTTGGTAGCCAGAGATTTAAAGGCGTAGTTTTCAAAGCCCAGCAGTTGCGCCAGTTCGTGACGCAGCGCGAGGATCTCTTCCATCACCTTGCTGTTATCCCACTTACCGGCGTTCGGGCCTTGATCGGAAGCGCGAGTGCTGTAAGCGCGATACATCTCTTCACGCAAGGCCTGGTTGTCGCAGTAGGTCATTACCGGCAAATAGCTTGGGATATCCAGCGTCAGCAAGTAGCCCTCCAGTTCTTTCGCTTCGGCCTGGGCTTTTGCCGCCGCCAGCGCGCTTTCTGGCATACCCGCCAGTTCCGCTTCGTCGGTAACGAGTTTGGTCCAGCCCATCGTCGCATCAAGGACGTTGTTGCTGTACTGGTTGCCCAGCTCGGAAAGACGGGTAGCAATTTCGCCGTAGCGTTGCTGTTTCTCTTTCGGCAGACCGATGCCAGAGAGTTCAAAATCACGCAGGGCGTTATCAACCGCTTTCTTCTGCGCCGTATTCAGCGTGGCGTAATGATCGCCATCGCGCAGATCGCGGTACGCTTTATACAGCCCTTCATGTTGCCCTACCCAGGTGCTGTATTCCGACAGCAGTGGCAGGGTTTGTTCGTAGGCTTCGCGCAGTTCCGGGCTATTTTTCACCGAGTTCAGGTGGCTGACCGGGGAGAAGATACGCCCCAACACATCGTCCACTTCCGCCAGCGGCTGGCAGAGATTTTCCCAGGTGTACGGTGCCCCTTGCGCTACTACGCGCTCCACATTTTCGCGGCAGTCATTCAATGCCTTCGTCACGGCTGGAACCACATGTTCCGGGAGAATTTTAGAAAACGGAGGCAATTCAAAGGGAGTCAGTAACGGATTCGTCATTAGCGCAGTCCTGGTTAAAGAGGTTAAGGAAGCGCTCAACAGGCGCTTTACATAATGTGTGTAGCATGGGGTTAAGTGTAGTGAATTTCAATGAGAAACGTTACGCTTTCGCGGCGACGGCCTCTTTTCGGTATACTGTCCTGATAGGCTTTTGTGCGCCCCGAATACGGGCCGATTTTTACTTACCGGAACACCTTTACCCATGCTCAGTTATCGCCACAGCTTTCACGCTGGCAACCACGCCGACGTTCTTAAACATACCGTTCAGAGCCTGATCATCGAGTCACTGAAAGAGAAAGATAAACCGTTTCTCTATCTGGATACCCACGCGGGTGCGGGACGTTATCAGTTAGGCAGTGAACATGCCGAGCGTACCGGCGAATATCTCGAAGGTATCGCCCGTATCTGGCAGCAGGACGATCTGCCTGCGGAGCTGGAACCGTACATCAGCGTGGTGGAACATTTTAACCGTAGCGGGCAGTTACGTTACTACCCAGGTTCGCCGTTGATTGCTCGCCAGCTACTGCGCGAGCAGGACAGTCTGCAACTGACCGAGCTGCACCCGAGCGATTTCCCGTTGCTGCGTGCTGAATTTCAGAAAGACAGCCGTGCGCGCGTGGAAAAAGCCGACGGTTTCCAGCAGATTAAAGCCAAGCTGCCGCCGGTTTCTCGCCGTGGTTTAATCCTTATCGACCCGCCGTATGAAATGAAAACCGACTATCAGGCGGTGGTCAGCGGCATTAACGAGGGGTATAAACGTTTTGCCACAGGCGTCTACGCGCTGTGGTATCCAGTGGTGCTGCGTCAGCAAATCAAGCGCATGATCCACGAGCTGGAAGCGACCGGTATTCGCAAGATTATGCAAATTGAACTGGCGGTACTGCCAGACAGCGATCGCCGTGGCATGACCGCTTCCGGCATGATTGTAATTAACCCGCCGTGGAAGCTGGAACAGCAGATGAATAACGTGTTGCCGTGGTTGCACAGCAAACTGGTTCCGGCTGGCACCGGGCATGCCACCGTAAGCTGGATCGTGCCAGAGTAATTGCAGCCATCGCTGGCACCTATTACGTCTCGCGCTACAATCGCGGTAATCAACGATAAGGACAATATGTCATGACTAAACACTATGATTACATCGCCATCGGCGGCGGCAGCGGCGGTATCGCCTCCATCAACCGCGCGGCTATGTACGGTCAGAAATGCGCGCTGATTGAAGCCAAAGAACTGGGCGGCACCTGCGTGAATGTTGGCTGCGTGCCGAAAAAAGTGATGTGGCACGCGGCGCAAATCCGTGAAGCGATCCACATGTACGGCCCGGATTATGGTTTCGATACCACCATCAATAAGTTCAACTGGGAAACGTTGATCGCCAGCCGTACCGCCTATATCGACCGTATTCATACCTCCTATGAAAACGTGCTCGGTAAAAATAACGTTGATGTAATCAAAGGCTTTGCCCGCTTCGTTGATGCCAAAACCATTGAAGTAAACGGCGAAACCATCACGGCCGATCATATCCTGATCGCCACCGGCGGTCGCCCGAGCCACCCGGATATTCCGGGCGTGGAATACGGTATTGATTCCGATGGCTTCTTCGCCCTTCCTGCTTTGCCAGAGCGTGTAGCGGTTGTTGGCGCGGGTTACATCGCCGTTGAACTGGCGGGTGTGATTAACGGCCTCGGCGCAAAGACGCATCTGTTTGTTCGTAAACATGCGCCGCTGCGCAGCTTCGACCCGATGATCTCTGAAACGCTGGTCGAAGTGATGAACGCCGAAGGTCCGCAGTTGCACACCAACGCCATCCCGAAAGCGGTCGTGAAAAATGCTGATGGCAGCCTGACGCTGGAGCTGGAAGATGGTCGCAGTGAAACGGTGGATTGCCTGATTTGGGCGATTGGTCGTGAGCCTGCCAATGACAACATTAACCTCGAAGCCGCTGGCGTAAAAACCAACGAAAAAGGCTATATCGTCGTCGATAAATATCAAAATACCAGCGTTGAAGGTATTTACGCGGTGGGCGATAACACGGGCGCAGTGGAACTGACACCGGTGGCAGTTGCAGCAGGCCGCCGCCTCTCTGAACGCCTGTTTAATAACAAGCCGGATGAGCATCTGGATTACAGCAATATTCCGACCGTGGTCTTCAGCCATCCGCCGATTGGGACTGTTGGTTTAACGGAACCGCAGGCGCGCGAGCAATACGGCGACGATCAGGTGAAAGTGTATAAATCCTCTTTCACCGCGATGTATACCGCAGT
Organism: Escherichia sp. MOD1-EC4550; assembly: GCF_963876935.1. Taxonomy (NCBI): domain Bacteria; kingdom Pseudomonadati; phylum Pseudomonadota; class Gammaproteobacteria; order Enterobacterales; family Enterobacteriaceae; genus Escherichia; species Escherichia sp. MOD1-EC4550. The sequence goes on along the minus strand of NZ_CAWNSE010000053.1, from coordinate 131,291 downwards.
CACCACGCACCGCCAGCCGTGCCGCATGAAACTGGTGTGCGTTGGACCGGAAGAGAAGATTGTCGGTATTCACGGCATTGGCTTTGGTATGGATGAAATGTTGCAGGGCTTCGCAGTGGCGCTGAAGATGGGCGCAACCAAAAAAGACTTCGACAATACCGTCGCCATTCACCCAACGGCGGCAGAAGAGTTCGTTACCATGCGTTAAATGTTAAAGGGCAAAGAGTGGTGTGCTCTTTGCCCTTAGTTACGTTTCCGCTATCAGTTCAGAAGCTGAAGCAGGAAGCGGATCAGTTCCAGCAGCGCAATTAACGCCCCAAGAACGATGATTGCTTTATCAATCACCCGTTTTCTCCATGCGATGGAGTGAGAATGCATCCGCTTACTCATCCACTGCCTGTCACGGCGCATGCCTCATTGTTAGATGTGGGCAATCTCACTCCGGCCAGAGCATCAGTTAACGGCACCACCCGTACCACTGATCAGGACTTTGAAAGCGTTTATGCGCATTGCCAGAGTGAAAATGCCTCAGAGCCAACTGGATAATCATACAGTACTTGCGGGTTATAAAACCAGCATGTCCTTGCAATGGTTTCAGTATGGTATTAGCATTGATGTGTTAGATGATGGCTATCTCACTCCAGCCAGAGCCACCAACTCTGGGCTGAAGAGTAAAAAAACCGACGCGAAGTCGGTTTTTTTACGTCCGGATTCGGACAAGGCTTGGTACGGCAGCGACCCGATGAAAGTATATCAATCCTCTTTCACCACCATGTATAGCAAACTGTCCCTTCGCCAGCTGAAGAAATCGCTAACGCTTGCAATGTTAGCCACTGGCTAATAGTATTGAACCGTTAGATGTGGGCATTCTCACTCCAGCCAGAGCCACCAACTCTGGCTGAAGAGTAAAAAACCGACGCAAAGTCGGTTTTTTTACATCCTGATTCAGACTTCCTTTCAAATGAACACCCAACGCTTAATTCACACCTATACCTTTCTCTACACTTACATATTCGTTAAGTCATATATGTTTTTGACTTATCCGCTTCGAAGAGAGACACTAAGTGCAACAATCAGGAGCGTAATATGTCATTTCTGTTACCCATCCAACTCTTCAAAATTCTTGCCGATGAAACCCGTCTGGGCATCGTTTTACTGCTCAGCGAACTGGGTGAGTTATGCGTCTGCGATCTCTGCACTGCCCTCGATCAGTCGCAGCCCAAGATCTCCCGCCATCTGGCATTACTGCGTGAAAGTGGGCTATTGCTGGACCGCAAGCAAGGAAAGTGGGTTCATTACCGTTTATCGCCGCATATTCCAGCATGGGCGGCGAAAATTATTGAGCAGGCCTGGCGATGCGAACAGGAAAAGGTTCAGGTGATTGTCCGTAACCTCGCCAGACAAAATTGTTCCGCAGACAGTAAGAATATTTGTAGTTAAAAAATTTATCTAAACACATATGAATATTCGAATGTGTTTTATCCAGGAGGCATGATGTTACTGGCGGGCGCTATCTTTGTCCTGACCATCGTATTGGTTATCTGGCAGCCGAAAGGTTTAGGCATCGGCTGGAGTGCGACACTGGGCGCCGTACTGGCGTTAGTTACTGGCGTGGTCCATCCGGGCGATATTCCGGTGGTGTGGAATATCGTCTGGAACGCGACGGCTGCGTTTATAGCCGTCATTATCATCAGCTTGCTGCTGGATGAGTCCGGCTTTTTTGAATGGGCGGCGCTGCACGTCTCACGCTGGGGCAATGGGCGCGGTCGCTTGCTGTTTACCTGGATTGTCCTGCTCGGTGCTACCGTTGCGGCCCTGTTTGCCAATGATGGCGCGGCGCTTATTTTGACGCCGATTGTCATCGCCATGCTGCTGGCTTTAGGGTTCAGCAAAGGCACTACGCTGGCGTTTGTTATGGCGGCCGGATTCATTGCCGATACCGCCAGCCTGCCGCTTATTGTCTCCAATCTGGTGAATATCGTTTCGGCAGATTTCTTTAGCCTCGGCTTTCGCGAATACGCCTCGGTGATGGTGCCGGTGGATATCGCTGCAATACTGGCTACCCTGGTGATGTTGCATCTCTATTTCCGCAAAGATATTCCGCAGAACTACGACATGGCGCTGCTTAAATCTCCCGTAGAAGCGGTTAAAGATCCTGCCACCTTCAAAACTGGCTGGGTTGTTTTACTGCTTCTGCTGGTGGGATTTTTCGTCCTGGAACCGCTCGGCATTCCGGTAAGCGCCATTGCGGCAGTAGGCGCGCTGATATTATTTGCCGTCGCTAAACGCGGTCATGCGATTAATACGGGTAAAGTGCTGCGCGGTGCCCCCTGGCAGATTGTCATCTTCTCGCTCGGCATGTATCTGGTGGTTTACGGCCTGCGCAATGCCGGACTAACGGAATATCTTTCTGGCGTACTCAACGTGCTGGCGGATCACGGCCTGTGGGCGGCGACGCTCGGCACCGGATTCCTCACCGCCTTCCTCTCTTCTATTATGAACAATATGCCGACGGTACTGGTTGGCGCGTTGTCCATTGATGGCAGCACGGCATCTGGTGTCATCAAAGAAGCGATGGTCTATGCCAACGTGATTGGCTGTGATTTGGGACCGAAAATTACCCCAATTGGTAGCCTGGCAACGCTGCTCTGGCTGCACGTACTTTCGCAGAAGAATATGACTATCAGCTGGGGATATTACTTCCGTACAGGGATTATCATGACCCTGCCAGTGCTGTTTGTGACGCTCGCCGCGCTGGCGCTTCGTCTCTCTTTCACATCGTAATGAGATACTGATATGAGCAACATTACTATTTATCACAACCCGGCCTGCGGCACGTCGCGTAATACGCTGGAGATGATTCGCAACAGCGGTACAGAACCGACCATTATCTATTATCTGGAAACTCCACCCACACGCGATGAACTGATCAAGCTCATTGCCGATATGGGGATTTCCGTTCGTGCGCTGTTGCGTAAAAACGTCGAGCCGTATGAGGAACTGGGCCTTGCAGAAGATAAATTTACTGACGATCGGTTAATCGACTTTATGCTTCAGCACCCGATTCTGATTAATCGCCCGATTGTGGTGACGCCGCTGGGAACTCGCCTGTGCCGCCCTTCAGAAGTGGTGCTGGAAATTCTGCCAGATGCGCAACAAGGCGCGTTCACCAAGGAAGATGGCGAGAAAGTGGTTGATGAAGCGGGTAAACGGTTGAAATAACTAAAGGGGGATATGCCCCCTTATTTGTTCTCCGCGGCTCCTTCGCCATCTGTTTTGCTGTTTACGCAGCACTCCTCACGTAAGAATTCAATTATCGCTTCCAGCATTGCGTATTGCGAAACACACATCAGCGTTCGACTCTCACGGTTTTGTTTGACCAACCCTACCGATACCAGTGCTGAAATATGGTGACTGAGTGTAGAGCCGGGTATCCCAAGCTGCTTTTGCAACTCACCGACCGGCAACCCTTGTTCCCCCGCTTTGACCAGATGCTTAAATATGAACAAACGGGTCGGATGACCTAACTCTTTCAGTGCCTTAGCGACCTCTTCCAATTGCATGTGTCACCCCCTCTGTCTGGTTGATATTTCGATAATACCAGAAATATCTTGATCTGAACTTCATTTCGATTATTCTGGAAATATAGTTTTATTCAATGAGGTTACTTATGAGTAGTTGGCTTGCGATGCTGCAAGATGCCGCAGAGATGTTTGTGTTTCTCGCCGTCGAGCTTTCTTTGCTGTTTATGGTGATTAGTGCCGGTGTCAGCCTGATAAGACAAAAGGTGCCAGACCATAAAATCCAGCAGATGATGGGGGCCAGAAAAGGGAGAGGCTATCTCCTGGCTGCTCTGTTGGGAGCCGTTACCCCGTTCTGTAGTTGCTCGACAATACCCATGCTACGTGGATTGTTGTCAGCGAAAGCCGGGTTTGGTCCGACTCTCACTTTTTTATTTGTTTCACCGTTACTTAATCCCATTATCGTCGGGTTAATGTGGGTGACCTTTGGTTGGAAAGTTACCTTGTTGTACGCTATTATCGCCGCCGGCGTCTCCGTACTTGCCAGTATTATCCTGGATTCTCTGAGATTTGAACGTCATATCATTGCCAGTAAAAGCTCATCAGCAAATTGTTGCTCTCCAGCCAAAACTTCGCCGGGGACGACATATACGCCAATAAAAGTGAGTTGCTGTAGTCCAGCGGCTAAAGCCATTGAGAAACCGGTAGTAAACTGTTGCAGTACCAAAGCTGTGGTAAGTATTAATCCCATAAAACTAGCCACCAAAGATGCGTTGCAACAGTTTAAAGATGTACTGCCATATCTTTTGTTAGGGGTATTAATAGGCTCTTTTATTTATGGCTTTATTCCCTCAGAGTGGATTGCCGCTCATGCAGGGGCAGATAATCCCTTCGCCATCCCATTGAGCGCCGTTGTCGGAATCCCGCTGTATATCCGGGCAGAGGCGGTTATCCCTCTGGCATCTGTTCTGATGACAAAAGGAATGGGTCTGGGAGCATTAATGGCATTAATCATCGGCAGTGCCGGAGCAAGCCTGACGGAAGTGATATTACTTAAATCAATGTTCAGAATACCGATGATAGTTGCATTTCTGACGGTTATCTTAGGTATGGCTATCTTGATGGGCTATTTGACTCAAATGCTATTTTAAATAGATGCCAGCAGTAAACTATAAGGAGCATTGTGAGTGCCTTATCCTTCTGAGTAGAAAATCATAGATAGGATAATCCTTAAAAATCACAAATAACTTAACTAATGCTTTGAGAATGATGACGGATCCGTCAGTAAGTCATCAATCGACAATCACCACGCAATCATGCTTCTCTGACATTTTATCGGAGAAGCAATGCCTCTTTGTCTCAGTGCTATCCCCCCTTTTAAAGGGCAGATTTCAGTCTGCCAATACAACACATTACACTTTAACCTGGTTCATTATTACACATCTAAAACATCACAAAAATATCACTTCACACACTATCGGAGAACATCATAACTTTTTAAGATGAGCGCTTTTTGATAGTTGTTAATGTTTTCCTTTACGATACTATCACTGCCTTTTTTTTATACACAAATATTACCGGGTGGAAATGAAAGGGAAGTTAAAGGTAATTATATCAGGAAGATATGACGCATTGTGTTTATTTCCGCGTAGAAGAAAATCCATTCCTGCTCTAATTCTCCGATTTACAAAAATTTAGCGAAATAGATGAACAATAAGGAATGTTATGTCAATTGACTTTACCCCAGGTATGATAAATACATATCACGGCGATATTTATAACCGCACAACAGATACCGACAATGTTAAAACACCAAACACACCGATGTGGCCTTGTGATAATCAGGAAGAACAACAACCCATTAATTTTTCATTGTCTGAAGAAGGATATAACGCTGAACAATTTGATTTAGCGCAACAACAACTCCAACAAATTAATGCGTGCCACACGAACACCACATATACAAATGCAGACTACTCAAAAGTTGTGGCTCAACTTGTAAAACTTATTAATAACATTGAAACGATAAGTTCGACACCACTTACGCAACAGACACAATCAATACTTAATCAGATTAATAACATTAGATACGAAAAGAACAAAAGTGCTGAATGTCGAATCATTGTTGTCGCTAATCCTAAACCCGACAAGGCAATCATAACTAAAATTAGCGTAGAAGAGGGAATACCCATAACATTCAGTGTCCAAACCATGTTTTCAGATACTAATTTTATTGCTGAACAACGAGCTGACTTACCAACTAATATAAAAGATATTCAAAGCCTGTATCAAAAAATGACGAAGTTATATATTGAGCACAGTGAAAATAAAAACAGAATGAAAGTCTTTGCCGGAACCAACTTTATTGATTTCAATATGACAGGACAGAACCTGTCCGGGTTCGTTCTAACCTTGTCAAGGTTTTATTTCGAAGATCTACTTAATATAAATTTCACTGACGCAAATTTATGTGACACTATTTTTTCACATAAGGAACACCCTACCCATAAATTATATAAAGATGAACAATATCTTGACAAACAAATTGAAGGTTTATTTTCAACATTATTAACCATTAATGACAACTTTTTACGAGCAAAAGCTGAAGTTGCTTCGACGATAATTAAGTTTTTAGAGGCCAGGATAACCAATCTTTCATACAACGACATATTAAAATATCAGCAAGAATTCCAAAAACAATGTTATAAGCAAGTTAAAGCCTTTACGACACTCTCCCGATACAATAAAATTCAAACATGGGCACAAATGTCTGAATATCAATTCGAAATATTTCAACACGATACGTTTCATCCTAAAAAAATGTCATACGCACCTTATTTAAAGAGATCGCTACCTGATGAAAAAACTATAAATTATGGGGTGGAAATAGAAATATCAACTGGCAAAAGAATTCGCTTATCAAATCATTACCAGAATATAATCCCATAATATTGAACATTAGCGCTTTATAAGCATTGAATAAAAATAGATTTTATGTACCTTTAAAAAAAGGCTATTTTATGGGGCGATGGATACTCATGTCACGCCCCAAAATTAACAGAATTAAACTAAACAGAATGGATATAAACATCAGACAGGTTTACGTTACTATCAGGCATATCGCCTCAGAATCAGATGAAAACTATAAAGAAATATCTATTATGGTTTTAATATTTGTTGATAAGGATAGTAACATGAACATGACAAAAGGTGCACTCATCTTCAGCCTTTCATTTTTGCTTGCCGCATGTAGTTCAATTCCGCAAAATATCAAAGGCAATAACCAACCTGATATTCAAAAAAGTTTTGTTGCTGTTCATAACCAGCCGGGGTTATATGTTGGTCAACAAGCGCGCTTTGGCGGGAAGGTTATCAACGTTATCAATGGCAAAACGGATACGTTGTTAGAAATCGCTGTATTACCGTTGGATAGCTATGCGAAGCCTGATATTGAAGCCAACTATCAGGGCCGACTGCTCGCCAGACAAAGCGGCTTCCTTGATCCAGTGAACTATCGTAATCACTTTGTTACCATCCTCGGTACCATTCAGGGTGAACAACCTGGCTTTATCAATAAAGTCCCGTATAACTTCCTGGAAGTGAATATGCAGGGCATCCAGGTGTGGCATTTGAGAGAAGTGGTTAATACCACCTATAACCTGTGGGATTACGGCTATGGTGCATTCTGGCCGGAACCGGGCTGGGGCACGCCTTACTACACCAATGCGGTGAGTCAAGTAACACCTGAGCTGGTCAAATAACACCACCGAGAGATGCAGATGCTTTCTCAGCATCTGCATCATGCATTACATCAAATTAATACACAGCCAGCTAACTATTATTATTATAAGCCCTGTCCTGTTAATTACCTTTGGCAAACTGATTATAAAGTTAATGTCCGCACCAGGAGTCGGTTATGTTTCTTATAATTACCAGGGATACGATGTTCTTCACTGCGATGAAAAACATTCTGAGCAAAGGTAATGTCGTTCATATACAGAACGAAGAAGAGATCGACGTAATGTTGCATCAGCATGCCTTCGTCATTATTGATACATTAATGAATAATGTATTTCATTCTAATTTGCTCACTCAGATTGAACGATTAAAACCTGTCCATGTGATTATTTTCTCTCCCTTTAATATTAAACGCTGCCTGGGGAAAGTACCGGTGACCTTTGTTCCGCGAACTATCACCATCATCGACTTTGTCGCACTCATCAATGGCAGTTACTGCTCTGTGCCTGAAGCGGATGTGTCCCTTTCGCGCAAGCAGCATCAGGTTCTAAGCTGTATTGCGAATCAAATGACAACGGAAGATATTCTGGAGAAACTGAAAATATCGCTAAAAACGTTCTACTGCCATAAACACAATATCATGATGATCCTCAATCTTAAGCGGATCAATGAGTTGGTACGCCATCAGCATATTGATTATCTGGTGTGAATTTCCAGTAGGGTGGCGAGTGTGATTTCGCTACCACACAGATTAGCTAATTGAAACGCCTTTCACCCCTGCCATACCTTTTAATAATCGCAACAGATCTTCTATCGACGTCGTGGCATGAAGCTGAATATCAATGGCGACCACTTCATGATCTTCATTTTCCTGCAACGAAACTAAATCCGTTTTTATTTTTTGCTGCTTAAACCAGTCGAGCATTGATACCGTATTACCGTTCACTAATGTCAGCTGTAAATGGTAATTTTTATTCATCAGGCGGAAGGTTAATTGATGAAAGACTTCCAGCACCAGCAAGGTCATTACTGAACCATAAATGCCCAGCTCATACATACCGCTGCCAATCACCATACCAATAGCCGCAGTCACCCAGATATCGGCTGCCGTCGTCAGACCCACAATATTTTGGTTACGAACGAGAATGTTACCTGCACCGATAAACCCGACGCCCGTCACCACCTGAGCAGCAATACGGCTGGGGTCCAGTCCGACGTGATCTAAAGACAGCACGTCAGCAAAACCATATTTCGAAACAATCATAAACAGGGCGCTTCCCATGCCAATTAATACATGTGTGCGTAACCCTGCTCCTTTGCCACGCATTTGCCTTTCCATGCCAATAGCGCCACAGGCAATTGCCGCGAGTATAAGACGTATAATAAATTCTGCTGTCATATAAAAATGCAAAAAGGAGCAGCAAGATGGCTCAACTTGCTACTCCTTTTTACTTGTGCCCCATTAATTCGGCAAGTCATTAGATGCTTGATTTTTGAAAGTATACAAATTTTTCTGCGGATTTTTTTTGCAGTATTCGATCACTTTAGGAATTTGAGTAAGATCGGTTTCATTTAAAGTAACAGTATCACCACCTTTATAAACTGTTTCTTCATGCAGCATCCACCACGCAACCGGTGTCATTGCTTTTGGATTCAGATCAATAAATTCCTGGCAAGTCATATCTTTAGCGGATTCATTGGCTGCCAGCGCAGATTGTGCGTTCACCAGTGACAAAGCCGCTACAGCGCCCATAAAAATAAACGCTTTACGGAGAGATGAAATATTCATTTTGTAACCCATTCAATATAGAGATTAAATATGAACAGAAGGAATAGCTGCTTTTGAAGAAGGTATTCCTACCTGTTCAATATGCAAGGAAGTACGATGTAACGTATTCCCGGAATTACATATCTTTCTTAACTTTGTCCCATTCGCTTTTAACTTTATCTTTAAAGTTGGCTTGTTTATCCTGAGTACAAGCCTGAACGATCGCTGGGGTTACGGTTGCAATACCCTGAACATCTAAAACCGCATCTTCTGGTTTATCTTTATTGTTCAGTGCTTCAGCAAAACCAACTGCAGTTGGCTGGAAGGATTCGTCCACAGCCAGAAAATCTTCACAGGTCCAGGTGTTGACCGGTTTTTTGTTATCAGCTGCTTTTTGTGCATCCGCTGCATTGCTCACCACTGGCAGAAGAAGCAGACCACCAAGAATAACGCCTAATACTTTTTTCATCGTAATATCCTCAACTATAAAGTGAAAGAGCCGTCACGAATTAATTTCGACACTGAGGTTATAACCTGGTTTTCTGTATATGTCATGTTGATGGAAAATATCAAAATCAGATATTTTTATTTCAATACAATGAGTTACAGATGTATCAGATACTGTAATTAGGAAATTTTTATTAAATCGACTGCATTCTTAGACGCGTTTTTGGCATAGATTGATAGCAGGGGATTTTCTTCTTAATTTTATAGGGTGGTTATATGTTATATATAGATAAGGCAACAATTTTGAAGTTTGATCTGGAGATGCTTAAAAAGCACCGTAGAGCAATCCAGTTTATTGCCGTGCTGCTGTTTATCGTCGGGTTGCTGTGTATCAGTTTCCCGTTCGTCTCTGGCGATATTTTAAGCACAGTAGTGGGTGCATTATTAATCTGCTCAGGTATTGCGCTTATTGTCGGGTTATTCAGCAACCGCAGTCATAATTTCTGGCCTGTATTATCCGGTTTCCTCGTCGCAATCGCCTATTTATTGATCGGCTATTTCTTCATCCGCGCACCGGAGCTGGGCATTTTTGCCATTGCGGCATTTATTGCCGGTTTGTTCTGTGTGGCAGGAGTTATTCGTCTGATGAGTTGGTATCGTCAGCGTTCAATGAAAGGCAGTTGGCTACAGCTCGTTATTGGTGTGCTGGATATCGTCATTGCCTGGATATTCCTTGGCGCAACGCCGATGGTTTCTGTAACGCTGGTTTCCACACTGGTGGGTATTGAACTGATATTTAGCGCCGCTAGCCTGTTCAGCTTCGCCAGTTTGTTTGTTAAAAAGCAATAATTATCCCTATTGCCACCTGGATCATAGTCACTTGATGTGACTATGATCCAATTAATACTCTCTCCGCTACACAGCATTTTAGATCAATTGCGCGCTATCATTGAAATAATTACCTGCTGATGAGTATTTCAACCTACTGAATTTTATCTGATTTTTTTCATTGCATGGCAAATTAGCCATTTCAAACATTATCATGGCTGATATTTTCCGTAGTCAGGTTTAATGTTTTAAAAGTGCTGTGGGAAAGTGAACAAAGAGTTCCGTAAACGTTGATGCTATGGGCGGTTAAATAAGTAATCCGGGTTCATTTTTTTGCAACTGGCGTTGATTACATTGCATAAATATCCGTGTCTCCAGACGCTATATAAAAACCTGAAGACATGAATGAGTTATTTACTCAGGTAATTTCAATGCGTTAAAAGAAAGCTGGCAATCCAATTGCCAGCTTAAGTCGAAACAAGGAGACTCGATATTTAAATCGGATTACATTTTAACTTTAGTAATATTCTTCAGAGATCACAAACTGGTTATTGATAACTTATTCTTGGGCAGTAATCCGCAAACGTTAATTTTTTGTTTGCAGTTTACAATCTGATAACAACCAGGAATTTTACTTAGGATCAATATATGGAGTGCGTGATGGATAAATCTGAAGTATTGATTAGTGTTAATAGACGTATTAGTTCACGAAGGGCAAGGTTCTTATAGGCGTTTACTATATTGAACAACGATTCGGACAGGGATGTAAATAATGAAAAGGATGACATGTTCGAAACGATAACGGCTAAGGAGCAAGTTATGATTTTTCTCATGACGAAAGATTCTTTTCTTTTACAGGGCTTTTGGCAGTTGAAAGATAATCACGAAATGATAAAAATCAATTCCCTGTTAGAGATCAAAAAAGTAGGTAATAAACCCTTCAAGGTTATCATTGATACCTATCACAACCATATCCTTGATGAAGAAGCGATTAAATTTCTGGAGAAATTAGACGCCGAGAGAATTATTGTTTTGGCACCTTATCACATCAGTAAACTAAAAGCTAAAGCGCCTATTTATTTTGTCAGCCGCAAAGAAAGTATCAAAAATCTTCTTGAGATTACTTATGGTAAACACTTGCCCCATAAGAATTCACAATTATGTTTTTCACATAATCAGTTCAAAATTATGCAGCTGATTCTGAAAAACAAAAACGAAAGCAATATCACGTCAACGCTCAATATTTCGCAACAAACATTAAAGATTCAGAAATTCAACATTATGTACAAGCTGAAACTAAGACGTATGAGCGACATCGTCACCCTGGGTATCACATCTTATTTTTAGTCAGGACATAATTAACTGAAAATGATGGCAGGCATGAAGAGGGATGCAGATGCTGATTTCATTATCCCCGGTGATGACTAAAGGAGAGGCGAAAACGACTTTATTCCCCTGGTATGTGTATCCACCAGTAGAACCCTTCGTTGCCCGAATGCTGGCAGGAACTGTTGGCAGAACGGCAACATTTTTTTTGTCGTTGACCTCACCATGTCGATCACTGTGCTTGCATCCCATCTTACTGGCTGACAACCCCACTATGCCGCTGGTCTGTAAATCCCTCATACCTCTCCTCGCGCGCAATTTAAAGAACCGTTATATCTCAAGAATTTTCAGGGACTAAAATGAACAGAAGAAGAAAACTGTTAATACCGTTGTTATTCTGCGGCGCGATGCTCACCGCCTGCGATGACAAATCGACGGAAAACGCCGCCGCCATGACGCCTGAGGTCGGTGTCGTCACACTCTCCCCCGGTTCGGTCAATGTGTTGAGCGAATTGCCCGGTAGAACCGTTCCTTATGAAGTTGCCGAGATACGCCCCCAGGTGGGCGGTATTATCATTAAACGCAACTTTATCGAAGGCGATAAAGTGAACCAGGGCGATTCGCTGTATCAGATTGATCCTGCGCCTTTACAGGCCGATCTAAACTCCGCCAAAGGCTCGTTGGCGAAAGCACTCTCAACCGCCAGCAATGCCCGCATCACCTTCAACCGCCAGGCATCATTGCTGAAGACCAACTACGTTAGCCGTCAGGATTACGACACCGCGCGCACCCAGCTGAATGAAGCAGAAGCCAATGTCACCGTCGCCAAAGCGGCTGTTGAACAGGCGACTATCAACCTGCAATACGCAAATGTCACCTCGCCGATTACGGGCGTCAGCGGGAAATCGTCGGTGACCGTCGGCGCACTCGTTACCGCTAATCAGGCAGATTCGCTGGTTACCGTACAACGTCTGGACCCGATTTATGTCGATCTCACGCAGTCGGTGCAGGATTTTTTGCGCATGAAAGAAGAGGTCGCCAGTGGGCAAATCAAACAGGTTCAGGGCAGTACGCCAGTACAGCTCAATCTGGAAAATGGTAAACGTTACAGCCAGACCGGCACGCTGAAATTCTCCGACCCGACGGTGGATGAAACCACGGGCTCCGTGACGTTACGGGCGATTTTCCCCAACCCAAATGGTGACTTGCTGCCTGGCATGTACGTCACGGCATTAGTGGATGAAGGTAGCCGCCAGAATGTATTACTGGTGCCGCAGGAAGGCGTCACCCACAACGCCCAGGGTAAAGCAACGGCGCTCATTCTGGATAAAGACGATGTCGTGCAGCTACGCGAAATTGAAGCCAGCAAAGCCATCGGCGACCAGTGGGTTGTCACTTCTGGTTTGCAGGCTGGCGATCGGGTGATCGTTTCCGGTTTGCAACGTATTCATCCGGGTATCAAAGCACGTGCAATTTCCTCCAGCCAGGAAAACGCCAGCACCGAATCGAAACAATAACGTTGCAGGCTTAAGGGGACTTTCATGGCTAACTATTTTATTGATCGCCCGGTTTTTGCCTGGGTACTTGCCATTATTATGATGCTTGCAGGTGGTCTGGCGATCATGAACTTACCGGTTGCGCAATATCCGCAGATTGCGCCACCAACCATTACCGTCAGCGCAACCTATCCGGGTGCCGATGCGCAAACGGTAGAAGACTCGGTCACTCAGGTGATTGAGCAAAATATGAATGGGCTTGATGGCCTGATGTACATGTCTTCAACCAGCGATGCGGCGGGTAATGCCTCCATCACTCTGACCTTTGAGACGGGAACATCGCCTGATATCGCGCAGGTTCAGGTGCAAAATAAACTGCAACTCGCTATGCCTTCATTACCTGAAGCGGTGCAGCAGCAGGGGATTAGCGTCGATAAGTCGAGCAGTAATATCCTGATGGTAGCGGCGTTCATTTCTGATAACGGCAGTCTCAACCAGTACGATATCGCGGACTATGTAGCGTCTAATATCAAAGACCCGCTAAGCCGTACCGCGGGCGTTGGTAGCGTACAACTCTTTGGTTCCGAGTATGCCATGCGTATCTGGCTGGACCCGCAAAAACTCAATAAATACAACCTGGTACCTTCCGATGTTATTTCCCAGATTAAGGTGCAAAACAACCAGATTTCCGGTGGTCAACTGGGTGGCATGCCACAGGCGGCAGACCAGCAACTGAACGCCTCGATCATTGTGCAGACGCGTCTGCAAACGCCGGAAGAATTTGGCAAAATCCTGTTGAAAGTTCAGCAAGATGGCTCGCAAGTGCTGCTGCGTGATGTCGCCCGCGTCGAACTTGGGGCGGAAGATTATTCCACCGTGGCGCGCTATAACGGCAAACCTGCGGCCGGGATCGCCATCAAACTGGCTACCGGAGCAAATGCCCTGGATACCTCACGGGCAGTCAAAGAGGAGCTGAACCGCTTATCAGCCTATTTCCCCGCAAGTCTGAAGACGGTTTATCCTTACGACACGACGCCGTTTATCGAAATTTCTATTCAGGAAGTTTTCAAAACACTGGTTGAGGCTATCATCCTCGTCTTCCTGGTCATGTATCTGTTTTTGCAGAATTTCCGTGCCACAATCATCCCGACGATTGCCGTACCGGTGGTTATTCTCGGGACGTTTGCGATCTTGTCGGCGGTCGGTTTCACCATCAACACCCTCACCATGTTCGGGATGGTGCTGGCGATAGGGTTGTTGGTGGATGACGCCATCGTGGTGGTAGAAAACGTCGAGCGCGTGATAGCGGAGGATAAACTGCCGCCGAAGGAAGCAACGCATAAATCGATGGGGCAAATCCAACGCGCTCTGGTCGGGATTGCCGTTGTGCTTTCCGCGGTGTTTATGCCAATGGCCTTTATGAGCGGTGCAACCGGGGAGATCTACCGACAGTTCTCCATCACGCTGATCTCCTCCATGCTGCTTTCAGTATTTGTGGCAATGAGCCTGACCCCTGCCCTGTGCGCCACCATTCTGAAAGCCGCGCCGGAAGGCGGTCACAAACCTAACGCCCTGTTCGCACGCTTCAACACGCTGTTTGAAAAATCGACTCATCACTATACCGACAGCACCCGCTCGCTGTTGCGTTGTACCGGTCGCTACATGGTGGTCTACCTGCTGATTTGCGCCGGGATGGCAGTGCTGTTCCTGCGTACGCCGACCTCTTTCTTACCAGAAGAGGATCAGGGGGTATTTATGACCACCGCGCAGTTACCTTCCGGTGCCACCATGGTTAACACCACGAAAGTGCTGCAACAGGTGACTGATTATTATCTGACAAAAGAGAAAGATAATGTTCAGTCGGTGTTTACCGTTGGCGGCTTTGGCTTCAGTGGCCAGGGGCAAAACAACGGTCTGGCGTTTATCAGCCTCAAGCCGTGGTCTGAACGTGTCGGCGAGGAAAACTCAGTTACCGCGATCATTCAGCGGGCAATGATTGCGCTAAGCAGTATCAATAAAGCCGTCGTCTTCCCGTTCAACTTACCCGCGGTGGCTGAACTGGGTACCGCTTCAGGTTTTGATATGGAACTGCTGGACAACGGTAACCTGGGGCACGAAAAACTGACCCAGGCGCGAAACGAGCTGTTATCACTGGCTGCGCAATCGCCGAACCAGGTTATCGGGGTACGCCCGAACGGCCTGGAAGATACGCCAATGTTCAAAGTTAACGTCAATGCCGCGAAAGCCGAGGCAATGGGCGTGGCGCTGTCCGATATCAACCAGACAATTTCCACCGCCTTCGGCAGCAGCTACGTGAACGACTTCCTCAACCAGGGACGGGTGAAAAAAGTGTATGTCCAGGCAGGCACGCCGTTCCGTATGTTGCCGGATAACATCAACCAGTGGTATGTACGCAACGCCTCTGGCACGATGGCACCGCTTTCTGCCTATTCGTCTACCGAATGGACCTATGGTTCGCCGCGACTGGAACGCTACAACGGTATCCCGTCAATGGAGATTTTAGGAGAAGCGGCGGCCGGGAAAAGTACCGGTGACGCCATGAAATTTATGGCAGACCTGGTCGCTAAACTTCCGGCAGGCGTCGGCTACTCATGGACCGGACTGTCTTATCAGGAAGCGTTATCCTCAAACCAGGCTCCCGCGCTGTATGCCATTTCACTGGTCGTGGTGTTCCTCGCCCTTGCCGCACTTTATGAGAGCTGGTCAATTCCGTTCTCGGTGATGTTGGTTGTACCGTTAGGCGTCGTTGGCGCATTACTGGCCACCGATCTGCGCGGCTTAAGTAATGACGTCTACTTCCAGGTTGGTTTGCTGACTACCATCGGGCTTTCCGCCAAGAACGCCATCCTGATCGTCGAATTTGCCGTTGAGATGATGCAGAAAGAAGGGAAAACGCCGATAGAGGCGATCATCGAAGCGGCGCGAATGCGTTTACGCCCAATCCTGATGACCTCTCTGGCCTTTATTCTCGGCGTGCTGCCGCTGGTAATCAGTCATGGTGCCGGTTCCGGCGCGCAAAACGCGGTAGGTACCGGCGTGATGGGCGGGATGTTTGCCGCAACAGTGCTGGCCATTTACTTCGTTCCAGTCTTTTTCGTTGTAGTGGAACATCTCTTTGCCCGCTTTAAAAAAGCGTAACGTGTAAATGAGAGTAAGGTTGAACGTGAGGGTTCAGCCTTACTCTTTCCTGCTAACCATTCACCACTCAACAACCAGCTGACCGTCAGGAATACCAGGCTTAGTACACAGCACTGAAAGTAGAAGCCACTCCAGCCATTCGTCATCAATTTGAACAGCACAATACTGACCCACATTCCCGTAATCGTATGAATTGTCAGCTTAATAATCCCAAACATGCCGAGTCTTTTCCTCCTGAAAATACCTATACCGCCTGGCATACTGCGAAAGAGAACTAGCCGGTAGCCCGGCAGAAATCATCAGGGAAGAGTTTCACATGAAGCACGTGTGAGATCCTGACCAATATTCAAATGCGAAATATGTCAGGAAAAGGTACCTGGCGAATGTTGCGCAAACTGATGTGGCGTTACACCATAATATTGTCGAAATGTGTTTATAAAGTACGACGTACTGCTATACCCACATTTTTCTGCAATAGTATGTAGAGGAATTTGACGTAACTCGAGTAATCGTCTGGCCATCGACATCCTGGAAGCGAGTAATATTTTACTGAAACAGGTATTTTCGTCCTGCAACTTTTTTTTGATTAGACTCTCGCTGGTATACATTCTTTCCGCGATATCGCGCAGATACCAACGTTTAGCGATATCAAAGCTAATAAGGCGTTCAACTTTTCCTGAAACAGTGCTGATACTATTGAAAAGTAAGGGGATTAGTTCTTTCTTATGAGAAAACATAGATAAACAGGAAAGGTAAAGCATATTGCTCAGTATCGGCGAATTTACTCCGGATTCATTGAAACTATCAAAAATCGCCGTCACCAGAGGCATGGGCGGGGACTGGTTAATTAACAAACGGTCTTTGCTATGTAACCCTAAATTGCGCGGTAACTGACGAATATTTTGTAAGTAATGGCAAACTGTCAGCTCATCGATATCCAGTCGTCGTGTATCCGGTGAACAAAACGCAAAATCGTCTGCCAAATTTTTATCCAGCAGTAGAATACTTTCGTTGTGCAACGATATTTTTTGCTGTTCATGATGAATATCCAATGAACGACGAACGAGGATCACCGAGCAGACATGAGTCATGACTATCCCTTATATTTCATTACTGCGATTATTTCAATTTCAGTATACTAATGAAATGATGCCAGACCGCTTCTTCGTGCATAAACTGCCATATTTGGTAGGACCAAAAGTTATCCAAAAAGTAGTTTGGCATAACAGTTAATTGATAATAAGAAAATGCAAGAAGAATATATTTTCACACAGCGCATAGCTTATGTTTATAAAAAAATGGCTGATCTTATCTCCAGTAAAAGTTATATTTAACTTACTGAGAGCACAAAGTTTCCCGTGCCAACAGGGAGTGTTATAACGGTTTATTAGTCTGGAGACGGCAGACTATCCTCTTCCCGGTCCCCTATGCCGGGTTTTTTTTATGTCTGGGTAAAAACTATAATCTTATTTCTTCCGCAGAATAGTTAGTACCGTAAAAATTCCCTTGCGCAACAATACTTGCCGCCGAGTCACGGTTCGGCAATCCCTGCGCCGATCGCTCCTGATACTCTGTGGGCGTCATCCCATAATAATTTCGAAAAACGTAAATGAAATACGACACGCTGTGATAACCACAGGACACTGCGACTCTTTTAATTGAAAACCCATGTATAACAATAAGTTGTAAAGCACGTTGCATTCTACACTCAGTAAGCAACTGTGAATATGACGTACCTTCTTCGCGCAATTTTTTCTTTAACAGGCTTGAACTCATCAACAGCTCGCTGGCGATTTGGGCTAATGTCCACTCATGGGCGATATTATTATTGATGACCGTACAAACTCGTGTTCGCATGTTCGGTTGCAAAACGTTCAGAAGCAGCGGTATAAACTGCTCGTCCTCCAGGAAAACAGATAACAACGCAAAGATTAATGCTCTTTTACGGAGCATTTCTGCATAGCGCAGATTCTTATTCTGCGATAGTTGCGCAACCTCCTGAAAAACAGGAATATCTCTGGTACAGTGATGAACGAGTAACGAAGGAACTTTTTTATGTGCATGAAGATTTAATGCCTCCTCCTTGAGCATCGGGAGAAATAATGAAAGCGTGTCCCTTGAAACTAATACAAAATTCTCGACACACTTATCCACTTGAATTTGACTTGCATCCGCAAAAACCAGTTCACCGCCATTAAAATAGCGATATTCACCATTAACCATGGTGAGAATATATTTATGTCTTGCGTACGCAATTAGACAATTACCATGTAGTGATTGCATAGTCGGCTTAATATTACATAAACATATTACTGTTTATTAATGTAGCACGCCGCCCTCTTAAGTCAAATTGATTGATAAATAAATTTAAACGAAGCGGGAAAACAGGATGATGATGTGTGATGATAGTCGGGCTGGATAACTGGATTTATAATACAAAAAAAGGCGTTAAAAACGCAGAGGAATTATTAGTAAGCAAATAATCCCTTATTGTGATATTAAACGGTCCTGCCACCCTTAATAACATTCATATAACATATATCTTATCAACACGATGAATAAACAGCCAATATATTATTGCATTAATAAGTAACCGAATGCCCCACCTGTTTTTGAAGGTCGGGGCATTCGGTTTTTACAACATTATGTTATTAGGTGTGTTTAAAGCTGTTCTGCTGGGCTATACCCTGCAGTTTCGGGTGATCGCTGAGGTATTTCAGGGAGGCTTTGTAGTCTTCCAGTAACAGTTCAGCAAAGTCCATTTCGAAGCCACGACGGCACATAATGCGCATCACCACGATGTCGGTGGCTTCACCGCCGAGGGTGAAGGCCGGAACCTGCCAGCCGCGCAGACGCAGACGTTCAGAGAGGTCATACAGGGTGTAACCCGGATCTTCACCATCTTTCAGTTTGAAGCAAACCGCCGGGATGCCTTCATCCGGGCGACCGGTACAGATGAACTCATACGGCCCCAGTTTGGCGATTTCATCTGCCAGATAGGCAGCTACCTGGTAGGAAGCGTTCTGTACTTTGGTATAGCCTTCACGACCGAGGCGCAAGAACTCGTAGTACTGTGCAATTACCTGGCCCGCCGGACGGGAGAAGTTGATGGCGAAAGTGCCAATCTGACCACCGAGGTAGTCAACGTTGAATACCAGTTCCTGCGGCAGCGCTTCTTCGTCACGCCAGATAACCCAGCCGCAGCCCAGCGGAGCCAGACCGAATTTGTGGCCTGAAGCACTGATCGATTTCACACGAGGCAGGCGGAAGTCCCAGACGATATCCGGGGCGACGAACGGTGCCAGGAAGCCACCGCTGGCGGCGTCGATGTGCATGTCGATGTCGATACCGGTGTCGGCCTGGAATTTATCCAGTGCATCGTGCAGCGGTTGCGGGAACTCATAGTTACCGGTGTAGGTCACGCCGAAAGTCGGCACCACGCCGATAGTGTTTTCGTCGCAGGCTTCAATCATGCGTTTCGGGTCCATAAACAACTGACCGGGGCGCATAGGGATTTCACGCAGCTCCACATCCCAGTAACGGGCGAATTTATGCCAGCAGATTTGTACCGGGCCGCACACCAGATTAGGTTTATCCGTTGGCTTGCCTGCGGCTTCCATACGCTTGCGCCAACGCCATTTCATCGCCATCCCGCCGAGCATACAGGCCTCGGAAGAGCCAATGGTGTTGGTGCCAACGGCCTGACCGTTTTTTGGCGCAGGCGCATGCCACAGGTCAGCAACCATGTTTACGCAACGCAGGTCGATAGCTGCAGATTGCGGATATTCTTCTTTGTCGATCCAGTTTTTGTTGATCGACAAATCCATCAATTTATGGACGTTTTCGTCGTCCCAGGTCTGGCAGAAAGTGGCCAGGTTCTGACGAGCGTTGCCATCAAGATATAATTCATCATTGATAATCTGGAATGCGACATCATCGCGCATTTCGTGCAGCGGAAATCGTTTTGACTCCGCGATAGTAGAAATGGCCTTTGCGCCAAAACGTGAATCGAGTAGTTCTGAGCGGAAATCCGTTAACAGCTTCTGGTCCATTTCGAACTCCTTAAATTTATTTGAAGGCAATAAAAAAGTAGGATTTATCCGCAATGGAAGCAAGGCATTACAGGCTTAATTTAAATAACAAAATCCTAAGCAGAAAAACGACTTTTTATAATATAAACATTTAACATGATAATATTAAAAACAGACTTTATTGTCGTAATAAAAATCGCCCAAACATTCCTGTTCGGGCGATCAAATTAATTATTGTTTATCCTGCATATACGGCGTATATACCCCGTTCAGACTGTGCAGGAAAGCTACGATATCATCCACATCCTCCTGCGGCAGCTCTTTGCCTACCTGATAGCGCAGCATCAGTTTTACCGCCCCGTCCAGCGTCGGCACGTCACCGCGATGGAAGTACGGTGCCGTTAAAGCAACGTTACGTAAACCGGGTACTTTCTGACGCAATTTATCACGCTCTTCTTTAGTAACATTCATACGACCAATATCCGCCGCCGTAATTTCCCCAAAGTTAAAGTCTTTTTTCAGCCCCAACGGCTCGAAAGAACGTCCGCCGAGAATAATACCACCATGACAAGTTGCACATTTATTATCTTTAAATAATTGATAGCCTTTTTTCTGTTGCACCGTCAGCGCATTCTCATCTCCACGCAACCATTTATCAAATGGGGAATCCGGCGTAATTAATGTTTTCTCAAATTCAGCAATAGCATCAGTAATATTTTCGCCACTGAAACCTTGCGGATAGACTTCGAGGAACTGCGCTTTAAGCTGCGGATCTTTTTCCAGCTTAGCAATAATTTCGTCCCAGGATTTCGACGCCATTTCAATCGGGTTCAACGGCGGTCCACCCGCCTGATCCTGCAATGTTGCCGCACGACCATCCCAGAACTGCTCAACGTTAAATACTGAGTTAAATACCGTCGGTGCGTTAATCGGTCCAACGGCACCACCAACACCAATCGACGTTTTTCTGCCATCAACGCCACCCGCATTTAACGCATGGCAATGTGCACATGAAATGGTGCTATCAGCCGATAAACGGGGATCATGATACAGCGTAAAACCCAACGCCACTTTTTGCGCATCGGTAGGCAGTTTTTGCGGAATAGGCTGCACCGGTTCATTGCGATGCTCCGGAGCAGTATCATTACTGGCGTAATATTCCGCGCGCTGTTTTGCAATCCAGGCAAGTATTTCCGCCCGCTCTTCATCACTCACCTTACCCGCCCAGTGTAGCGCGGTGTAACGCGTTGGCGGCATAGTTTCATACTGCATCACCCATTCAATCTTATTCAGATCGCTTTGCGAAACGGGTTTATCTGCCAACAGAGCCGCACGCACGGCCTCGAGGTTAAAAGATTTATATCCAAGCTTAATGTCGTAATCCATCAACTGTTTCGCGCCAGGAATATAATAATAGGCGGGTAATTCTGCCGAAGGCGTATGACAATAGTCGCATCCTTTTTCGCGAAGAAAACCTAAAACCTGATTATTTTCACTGACAGCAGATGCCTGAACATCGGCCTGTTTACTGCGTTTATTATCGTGGTACCACACATAACCAGATAACCCTAAATAGCAAATCGCGACGCCAGCCAGGCCGATCGCGGTAATACGTGAGACCATTTTCATTATTCTTCCCTCACGGTGGTGAGTTATTGTGACCCAGAAAATTTTCCAGAATGCTGCAAACGTCTCTGCGAGACAAAGCCATCATAAAAAACAGGGAAATACGCTTTTTGATAGGAATCAATCAATTACATGAATATAAACTATCAATAAGATAGCCTGTGCCTATTATAAAGAGCAGGGATGGCATATCATGATTGCGACGAGAGCAGGATTGAATGTTCTGAAAATGAAAAACAACACGGAATCCGTATTTTTATAAATTCTATTGATATTAGTGCGTTATATTTTTTGACAAGTTAATAAACGTGATCCACCGCACGCTTTGTCGCCCACCAGGCGGAGCGAATGACTACCCTTAAAGAAAAGCCCGATAATTAGCGACGAATTTCGGAGGTCGGATCCTTATGCTCAATCAGAAAATTCAAAACTCTAATCCAGACGAACTGATGATCGAGGTTGATCTCTGCTATGAACTGGACCCGTATGAATTAAAACTGGATGAGATGATCGAGGCAGAACCAGAACCCGAGATGATTGAAGGGCTGCCCGCCTCTGATGCGCTGACGCCTGCCGATCGCTATCTCGAACTGTTCGAGCATGTTCAGTCGGCGAAAATTTTCCCCGACAGTAAAACCTTTCCCGACTGCGCACCCAAAATGGACCCGCTGGATATTTTAATCCGCTACCGTAAAGTGCGCCGTCATCGTGATTTTGACTTGCGCAAGTTTGTTGAAAATCACTTCTGGCTACCGGAGGTCTACTCCAGCGAGTATGTATCGGACCCGCAAAATTCCCTGAAAGAGCATATCGACCAGCTGTGGCCGGTGCTAACCCGCGAACCGCAGGATCACATTCCGTGGTCTTCTCTGCTGGCGCTGCCACAGTCTTACATTGTTCCAGGGGGCCGTTTTAGCGAAACCTACTACTGGGATTCCTATTTCACCATGCTGGGGCTGGCGGAAAGTGGTCGGGAAGATTTGCTGAAATGCATGGCCGATAACTTCGCCTGGATGATCGAAAACTATGGTCACATCCCCAACGGCAACCGCACCTATTATTTGAGCCGCTCGCAACCACCGGTTTTTGCGCTGATGGTGGAGTTGTTTGAAGAAGATGGCGTACGCGGTGCGCGCCGCTATCTCGACCACCTGAAAATGGAATATGCCTTCTGGATGGACGGTGCAGAATCGTTGATCCCTAATCAGGCCTATCGCCATGTTGTGCGGATGCCGGACGGATCGCTGCTCAACCGTTACTGGGACGATCGCGACACACCGCGTGACGAATCCTGGCTTGAGGACGTTGAAACCGCGAAACATTCTGGTCGCCCGCCCAACGAGGTGTACCGCGATTTACGCGCGGGGGCGGCCTCCGGTTGGGATTACTCTTCCCGTTGGCTGCGTGATACCGGTCGTCTGGCGAGCATTCGTACCACCCAGTTCATCCCCATCGATCTGAATGCCTTCCTGTTTAAACTGGAGAGCGCCATCGCCAACATCTCGGCACTGAAAGGCGAGAAAGAGACAGAAGCACTGTTCCGCCAGAAGGCCAGTGCCCGTCGCGATGCGGTAAACCGTTACCTCTGGGATGATGAAAACGGTATCTACCGCGATTACGACTGGCGACGCGAACAACTGGCGCTCTTTTCCGCTGCCGCCATTGTGCCGCTCTATGTCGATATGGCGAACCATGAACAGGCCGATCGCCTGGCAAACGCCGTGCGCAGTCGGTTACTTACGCCTGGCGGGATTCTGGCAAGCGAGTACGAAACCGGTGAACAGTGGGATAAACCTAACGGCTGGGCACCATTACAATGGATGGCGATTCAGGGGTTTAAAATGTACGGCGATGACCTTCTGGGTGATGAAATCGCGCGCAGCTGGCTGAAGACGGTGAATCAGTTCTATCTGGAACAGCACAAACTGATTGAGAAATACCATATTGCCGATGGTGTTCCCCGCGAAGGCGGCGGTGGCGAGTATCCGTTGCAGGATGGGTTTGGCTGGACTAACGGTGTGGTACGCCGTTTAATTGGTTTGTACGGCGAACCATAATATTTTTACAGCCAGCCGCTAACTTCCTGCTGGCTGTAAAATTATCCTCTTCAGGAGGAGATATTTAACATCATTGCCGCCTGGGTGCGATTTTTCACTTCCAGACGGCGATACAGTGATTCCAGATGCGCTTTTACCGTTCCGGTACTGATATTCAGCGCCCTGCCGATCTCTTTATTTGATTCGCCCGCCGCTAACATGGTTAAAATCTCCCGCTGGCGGGCGCTTAACGATTTGAGATCTTTAATGTCCTTTTCCGGCGTCGTTCGCCAGTCTCCAGGCAGAAACATCATCCCCATCGCCGCACTATTGACCGCCAACGCAAATGTCTCGACGGTTGAATCACGAGGCACAATGGCCAGTACATTAAAATGAATAACTTCCTGTAACCACCGTTTGTTGCAATCCGTCGCCGTAATTAACACCTTAACCTCAGGAAATTGCACCACGGTTTTTTGCAGCAACCAGTAGCAAAACTCACCATCCTGATCGCCATCGAGCATCACTAAGGCTTCAGGGTAACTTTCCAGCTTTTGCCATAACTCGTCTGCCTGACTGGCCCCCTGAATACTCACTCCTGGAATACGATGCTGTAAACTGATTTTCATTCCATGAATAAATATTGACTGCCTGTCAAACATGACTATTTGCATAACTGAATCTCCACCTGAATACGTTAAAAAGACTTAAGTAGTGGAAGGGTATTACCCGCGAGAAAAAATAAGAATTCGCCATTTGGCGGTGGCCATTCTACAGAGATGACGCGTAGAAAATAGTTACCGATATAAATAGTTACAGCTAAACGCCTGAAATTACATGTCGAGGGCACTATTTAAAACAATTTTGAGGATTTCCTTATATTGGTGGTTAGTACGCATGCAATTAAAAATGAAATTCCGCGACTACAAACAAAAATAACAAACGCCAATGAGACAAAAATAAGCACAAATAGCCAACACGGCCTCTGTTCACTTTAAAGGGAATCGCTGAAAAATACGCTCTGTTTAAGGGGATTCACCTTTCTCATAAAGCTATTCCGCCCTTTTCCTACTGAGAAATCGCCACATTCGTCATGACAACATTGTGAAACCCGGCATTAGATGTTAGAAAAACAATAAACAATGCGATATGCGCGTTACTGTTTCGCTGTGAACAACAATCGGTCAAAGAAATGGATAAAATTCACGCAATGCAGTTGTTCATCAAAGTCGCGGAGCTGGAAAGTTTTTCCCGCGCAGCGGATTTCTTTGCTTTGCCAAAGGGAAGTGTTTCGCGCCAGATACAGGCACTGGAACATCAACTTGGCACCCAGCTTCTCCAGCGCACCACGCGACGGGTCAAACTCACGCCAGAAGGCATGACCTATTATCAACGGGCAAAAGATGTGTTGAGTAATCTCAACGAACTGGACGGTCTGTTTCAACAGGATGCCACCAGTATCAGCGGTAAATTACGCATCGACATCCCACCAGGAATCGCGAAAAGCCTGTTACTGCCGCGCCTGTCGGAATTTCTCTATCAGCATCCGGGAATTGAGCTGGAACTGAGTAGCCATGACCGTCCGGTAGATATTCTTCACGATGGTTTTGATTGCGTGATACGCACTGGCGCGTTACCGGAAGATGGCGTTATCGCCCGTCCCCTCGGCAAACTGACCATGGTCAACTGTGCCAGTCCGCACTATCTGACGCGCTTTGGTTATCCGCAAAGCCCCAACGATCTGACTTCGCACGCAATAGTGCGTTACACACCGCACCTGGGTGTACATCCGTTAGGTTTTGAGGTTGCCAGCGTTAATGGCGTCCAGTGGTTTAAGTCTGGCGGCATGTTGACGGTAAACAGTGGCGAAAACTATCTCGCCGCCGGTCTTGCCGGTCTGGGGATTATTCAGATCCCGCGCATTGCCGTGCGCGAAGCCCTGCGTGCCGGGCGGCTTATTGAAGTATTACCTGGCTACCGTGCCGAGCCGCTCTCCCTTTCGCTGGTTTATCCGCAGCGTCGGGAGCTTTCCCGGCGTGTAAACCTGTTTATGCAGTGGCTGGCTGGCGTAATGAAAGAGTACCTGGACTGACCGACTATACTTTTTAAGAATGATCAAGACAGAAGGATAAAAGAGCGGATGACGCAGGAAAACGAGATTAAACGTCCCACCCAGGCTCTGGAGCTCGAGCCGATTAAACCGCTGGATAATAGCGAGAAAGGCGGCAAAGTTAGCCAGGCGCTGGAAACCGTCACCACTACTGCCGAAAAAGTCCAACGCCAACCGATTATTGCGCACCTGATTCGCGCGACTGAACGCTTTAACGATCGGCTGGGGAATCAGTTTGGTGCGGCTATCACCTATTTCTCATTTTTGTCGATGATTCCGATTTTGATGGTGTCGTTTGCCGCCGCTGGTTTCGTTCTGGCCTCCCATCCGATGCTGCTGCAGGATATCTTCGACAAAATTCTGCAAAATATTAGCGATCCGACGCTGGCAGCTACATTGAAAAACACCATCAATACCGCCGTTCAACAGCGTACGACGGTAGGGCTTGTCGGCCTGGCGGTGGCGCTTTATTCCGGCATCAACTGGATGGGTAACCTGCGTGAAGCGATTCGCGCTCAATCGCGCGATGTCTGGGAACGTTCGCCACAGGATCAGGAAAAATTTTGGGTTAAATATCTGCGTGATTTTATTTCGCTGATTGGTTTGTTGATTGCGCTCATTGTGACGCTTTCGATCACCTCGGTTGCCGGTTCGGCGCAGCAAATGATTATTAGCGCCCTGCACCTGAACAGCATTGAGTGGCTGAAACCAACGTGGCGGTTGATTGGCCTGGCGATTTCCATCTTCGCCAACTATCTGCTTTTCTTCTGGATCTTTTGGCGATTGCCGCGCCACCGTCCGCGCAAAAAAGCGCTAATTCGCGGAACATTTCTGGCTGCTATAGGTTTTGAAGTGATTAAAATCGTGATGACCTACACACTGCCATCGCTGATGAAATCTCCGTCTGGCGCAGCATTTGGCTCCGTGCTGGGACTGATGGCGTTTTTCTACTTCTTCGCTCGTCTGACGCTGTTTTGCGCGGCGTGGATTGCCACCGCCGAATACAAAGACGACCCGAGAATGCCGGGGAAAACGCAGTCTTAAAATATGCCGGATGCAGCGTAACGCCTTATCCGGCCTACGAATTTATTCGGCCTGGCTCCCCGTAGGCCGGATAAAATGCGCCAGCATCGCATCCGGCTATCATGCGCACATAACCTCTTGAAACTCTTCCCCAGAGCCTCTTCAGCCATCTATTCGGGAGCAAACAATTTCATTCCAACTCATAACCCCAGCATATAAATCCAGTTGGTAACTTTTATTTAACCTGAAACCAGTTTTATCCACCATTTATAAAAATATGTGAAGCATTTCATGGAAGAAAAATCACTGGCCTAAACATTATCCCCTTTTTGCCTGGTTTTTGACCATTTCCGCGATTTGTTACACATTGAAATATCACTTTTGCTGTGCGTAATATGGCTATTCGTTAGCCAAAAAATAAGAAAAGATTATGCAAGCAACAGCCACAACACTCGAAAATAACCAGGAATTTACGCCGGTAAACTCACGTAATAAAGTTCTGGTTGCCTCACTCATCGGTACAGCCATTGAGTTCTTCGACTTCTATATTTACGCAACGGCAGCCGTTATTGTGTTCCCGCATATCTTCTTCCCGCAGGGTGATCCCACGGCAGCAACGCTACAGTCGCTTGCCACCTTCGCCATCGCCTTCGTCGCGCGCCCTATTGGCTCTGCCGTCTTTGGTCATTTTGGCGATCGCGTTGGGCGTAAAGCGACGCTGGTCGCCTCGTTGCTAACGATGGGGATTTCGACCGTGGTGATTGGTCTGCTGCCAGGTTACGCCACGATTGGTATTTTCGCCCCGCTGTTGCTGGCGCTGGCTCGATTTGGTCAGGGTCTGGGATTAGGCGGTGAATGGGGCGGTGCGGCGCTACTGGCGACAGAAAACGCCCCACCGCGTAAACGCGCGCTGTACGGCTCCTTCCCGCAACTGGGCGCACCGATCGGCTTCTTCTTTGCCAACGGCACTTTCCTGCTGCTTTCCTGGCTACTGACAGATGAGCAGTTTATGAGCTGGGGCTGGCGCGTGCCGTTTATCTTCTCGGCGGTGCTGGTCATTATCGGCCTGTATGTTCGCGTGTCGCTGCATGAGTCACCGGTGTTTGAGAAAGTCGCTAAAGCGAAAAAACAGGTGAAGATCCCGCTGGGTACGCTGCTGACCAAACATGTTCGCGTAACCGTACTGGGTACGTTCATTATGCTGGCAACCTATACGCTGTTTTACATCATGACGGTCTACTCAATGACCTTTAGTACCGCCGCCGCGCCAGTTGGGCTTGGCCTGCCGCGTAACGAAGTGTTGTGGATGCTGATGATGGCAGTGATTGGTTTTGGCGTGATGGTGCCAGTCGCCGGACTGCTGGCTGATGCCTTTGGTCGCCGTAAAAGCATGGTAATCATCACCACGCTGATCATCCTGTTCGCGCTGTTCGCCTTTAACCCGCTGCTCGGTTCTGGCAACCCGATTCTGGTTTTTGCCTTCCTGCTGCTGGGGTTAAGTCTGATGGGACTGACCTTCGGGCCGATGGGCGCGCTGTTACCAGAGCTGTTCCCGACAGAAGTGCGTTACACCGGAGCATCGTTCTCTTACAACGTAGCGTCGATTCTCGGGGCTTCCGTTGCACCATATATCGCAGCCTGGTTGCAGACTAACTACGGGTTAGGTGCGGTGGGGTTATATCTGGCGGCGATGGCTGGCTTGACCTTAATCGCCCTGCTGCTGACCCATGAGACGCGACATCAATCGTTGTAATAAGAGTGAAAAGCCTGATGCGCTACGCTTATCAGGCCTGAATTTCCATAAAATATATTGAATTCGCAAGGATTTGTAGGCCGGATAAGGCGTTCACGCCGCATCCGGCAGTTTCCATCACTTCTTCATCTGCGACAAAATCGTCCGACACTGATTAGCCTCCCCTTCGGAAGGTGAGATCAGCGCCAGTAACGCCGCCGCCGGTGTTACCAGCGTTGCCAGTGCCGCCGCAACAGCACCACGGGCAATCAACGGCCCGGCTTTCACCCCAGCCTGCGGATTTTTAAATGTCCCACGCACATACAGCGGCGAACGCAGTGTGATAATCCGAATCCCTTTACTTTCTGGATCGATAGTTAAATCCAGCTGTTCCGAAGCAAAACTTGCCGTGCCGGTAACATTGATCAACGCATTCTCGGTATCAAAAGCGAAAATCTGCGGACGCGCCACACCGTTGGCAATATCCAGATTCGCCGCCGCGCAGTTCACCCGCACCTCATCATCACCAAATATCGCACCGACAATGTAGTTGCCGACATTCAGGCCGACAATCTCCATCAGGTTGCGACTCACCAGCCCGTCATTCATCAACAGTTTCAGGTTGCCGTTACTATTGCCTAAAAGCGCCGCCACCGAGTTACCGCTACCGCGTAGTTCCGCGTCACCGTTCATTTCCCCCAGCGTCTTCTGCATCAGTTCTACATCGGGCATCAGTTCTTTCAGTTTCAGCCGACGCGCCTGAATATCAGCCCGCCCTTGCATCGGCTTTTTATCGCCTTCCAGATGAATATTCGCCGCAATGCTGCCTCCCGCCATGCCAAATTTCAGCGGTTGCAGGCGCAGGTCAGCATTTTTGAGAATGATATGGGTAGAGAGATCGCTAATCGGCAAGCTACTACCATGTTCAATGCGCCGACCTTTGAAGCGGACATCGGCATCCATGACGTCCCATTTATCGGTTTCGAAGCGGTCATAAGGCAGCACTTTGCCCGCAGGCTGAACGCTTTTTTCGCCTTTCTTCTGCTCAGACCGTTTCGACTTTTCTGCACCTTTTCCAGAATCAACGCCAATCAATGGCCCTAAATCTGCCAGCCGCAATTGCCGCGATTCGACATCACCTTCCAGTTTTGGCCGTGGCTTGCCGGTGGTGTAGATCAGAGAACCGTGGATATCACTATCGCCAATGCGCCCATTAAAGCCTCGATAATCAAATACCGACGATTTTTCAGTGTCGATTTTCGCGACCAGCCGACCATCGGTTTCAAACGGCGGGGTATCGGGCAGCAGAACGCCCGTCAGTTCATAGAGATCACCCAGCGAATCGCCAGAAAATTTAAGCCGTAAATCGACACCGCCCATCTTCATTGGGTCATTCACGACGCCATCAAAAGCGACGCGAGTATTCCCGGAGCGGAAATCAGCCTGTACCGGAAACGGTGTACCTTCGCCGCGTAGTGCCAACATACCGCCGATTTTACCTTTGCCCGTGAGCGGTTCACCGTTATAACGTCCCTGCGCCTTCAGACCAAAAACGTAATCGCCCACCTTTTCTTTGTCCGCTTTACCTTTCGATCCGGTAACTTCACTGAACGGCAGCGGCTTGCCTAACGGATCGACAAAAATTTCCAGATCCGCTTTGCTTACTTTGTCATCAATAGCGATCCGCCCTTGATCGAACAAAATATTATCCAGTCGAAACGACCACGCAGACGGCTTTGCATTCATGTCTTTGTTGTCATCATTGGTGAGATTAAAGGTCCAGTTATTGTTCTTTTCAGAGAGACGAATCAGACGCGCGTCGGGCTTCTCCAGTTTTATCCACGGCAGCCAGACCGTTTTGGTCAGCAACGCCAGCGGGGCCAGCGTCGCTTCTACCCGCGGCAAATGCACCATTGTTACTTCGGGAATATCTGGCGGATTGCCAAGAATGATGTCTTCTGCATGCACATGAGGCCACGGCACCCAGCTGCGCCAGCCGGTTTCTTGTTTTTGCCGCTCCCACACCACGCCCAGATCGCCACGGATAGCGAATGGACGATTCAACTCCGCAGAGACTTTCTGGTTGATGGTCGGTTTGAGTCGATTCCAGTCAAATGTTGCAATCAAAATGATCGCCACGACAATCAACAACAAGAAAGTCCCTGAAATCGCAGCGGTTATTTTGCCTGCCTTGCTCATCATTCGCTTCCTCATATTTCTTCCTGTGCCAGTCCTAAAGATAGTCCAGCCAGGCAGAAAATGAGGCAGCTTATAGCGCCAGAACTGCCGAATTCAGCGTTTCTATCGGTGCCGGGCGTGAAAGAAACCAGCCTTGTGCGGCAAATGCAGGCGAATTTTGTACATCGCGCCACTCTTCCTGCGTTTCCACACCTTCGACAATCACCCCGCGACAATAGCGATTCATTAGATGTAAAAGCTGAGAAAAGAGCGTACGTCCTTCCGGCGACTGACGCAGCATCACAAACAGCTCACGGGCGATTTTGATGTAG
Source organism: Escherichia sp. MOD1-EC4550 (assembly GCF_963876935.1). NCBI lineage: Bacteria > Pseudomonadati > Pseudomonadota > Gammaproteobacteria > Enterobacterales > Enterobacteriaceae > Escherichia > Escherichia sp. MOD1-EC4550. Next base: position 99,940 of record NZ_CAWNSE010000053.1, on the reverse strand, counting down.
TCGTAACGGACTTCACTGAGCGCAGAGAAATTTGCCATCCCAGTGCCGAAATCATCCAGCCACAGCGGACCAAATTCACACATCGAGGCAAAGGTTGAATCTTTCGGCAGACGGATATGCTCCACCAGTTCGAAACGCAGCCAGGGAAGACGCTCAATTTGGCGCAGGATTTTTGGTTGCTGACGCAGGGCGATGAGCGTAGGACCATCAATATTGACCGATGCCAGCAGGCCGTGCTCGACAAAGAAGTCGGCATTTTGCGCCAGCAAATCAATCTGCTCTTTCACAACCTCCATCCGATGGCTGACGGTGATTTCAGTAAAATAGCGATCCGGCGGCAGACGTTGCGAAGGGTTCAAGGGATGCGTGACCACCGTTAATAGCTCCACGGCCATTAACCGTCCGCAGGTTTGATAGATCGGCTGCCAGGTGTAAGCACGCTCACACTGCAACCAAAAACGCCGTTCCTGCAAGCTCTCGATGCTTGCTTCAGGGTTGCTTATTCGCTGGATAACCTGCCTTATCATCAAAGATGTCCTGTGTTTAAAAGTGATGCTGCCCGGACTCGACAAAGATTATCGGCGCGCAAGAGCAGAACTTTACCGCCTGACCGAGTTAAATTTCCCCACTCCACTACGGAATCTTTCAGGAATACGTTCTGGCTCAAAAAAATAATGGAACACTGTTTTAATATGGTTGACCAGCAAACCACCACAGCGCAAACTAACGCTAATTTTTTACAGATCAGGTTCACGACTATGTCCAAAAAGATTGCCGTGATTGGCGAATGCATGATTGAGCTTTCCGAGAAAGGCGCGGACGTTAAGCGCGGTTTCGGCGGCGATACCCTGAACACTTCCGTCTATATCGCCCGTCAGGTCGATCCTGCGGCATTAACCGTTCATTACGTAACGGCGCTGGGAACGGACAGTTTTAGCCAGCAAATGCTGGACGCCTGGCACGGCGAGAACGTTGATACTTCCCTGACCCAACGGATGGAAAATCGTCTGCCGGGTCTTTACTACATTGAAACCGACAGCACTGGCGAACGTACGTTCTACTACTGGCGTAACGAAGCCGCCGCCAAATTTTGGCTGGAGAGTGAGCAATCCGCAGCGATTTGTGCAGAGCTGGCGAATTTTGATTATCTCTACCTGAGCGGGATTAGCCTGGCAATCTTAAGCCCGACCAGCCGCGAAAAGCTGCTTTCCCTGCTGCGCGAATGCCGCACTAACGGTGGAAAAGTGATTTTCGACAATAACTACCGTCCGCGCTTGTGGGCCAGCAAAGAAGAGACACAGCAGATGTACCAGCAAATGCTGGAATGCACGGATATCGCCTTCCTGACGCTGGACGACGAAGACGCGCTGTGGGGTCAACAACCGGTGGAAGACGTCATTGCGCGCACCCATAACGCGGGCGTGAAAGAAGTGGTGGTGAAACGCGGGGCGGATTCTTGCCTGGTGTCCATTGCTGGCGAGGGGTTAGTGGATGTTCCGGCGGTGAAACTGCCGAAAGAAAAAGTGATCGATACCACCGCAGCTGGCGACTCTTTCAGTGCTGGTTATCTGGCGGTACGTTTGACGGGCGCCAGTGCGGAAGACGCGGCGAAACGCGGGCATTTGACTGCAAGTACCGTTATTCAGTATCGCGGCGCGATTATCCCGCGTGAGGCGATGCCGGAATAATGGTTTTTGACGGAGAACGGGTAGATATTCGTTCTCCGTTAATCATCTTGCAGGGACGAACCGAGCGGTGCTGATGATTTGAAATAAACTGCTGACGCATATCATTCAAACTACGCGTAAATTTAAGCGGGTTCTCACCTTTAATTTCGACCGTGACGAAGACATTCCCATCCTTGTTAAAGAAGTCAAAATAATAGTCATGTTGATGACGACGATTTGTTTTAAATTGACGAAATGATAAATAGCAGCGGTTATCGTAGGTAATTAAAAAATCATTTTCTCCGTATTCGTTTATCATCTTATTTCTCAGGCTACCATCGAAGAGCACTGCATACTTATCTCTATCAGCAAATAATTCGGCATCCGTTTCTCGGTTGATCGTGTTGACGCTGATACCGAATTCTATTTTTACCTTCTCTTTATCGATATTATTTCTTGTGCTGACATACATATTATTGGCATCCCAGAGTAAGAGAAAATTTTTGTTGCAGGAATAAAGACCTGTTAAGCAAAAAATGACTGTTAGCAAGAATAGTATGCGTTTTTTGTTACGCATTTATACTCCTGAAAATGCGTTGAGGTCGCAAATATAATTAAATAGTCTGACATAAATAAAATTAATTCCCTATCAATAATACATCTGCGACTTTTCTTGGTCCTTCGTAGATCTCAAATGCCTCGTACTTAGTCATCCATTGTTCAGGGGCGGTATCGAAAAGGAACTGAACGCACCTCATTGAAACGATACGTCCATCGGTTACATTAGGTTTTTCCAATTCAAAAACAACACCCCATGCATTATTTTGCCAGTCAGTTTTCTCCTCTGGAAACCTGGAGACGGGAATAATATCTACCGATAGGAGGTGCGCTCCTTCTGCCACCTTCATTTTCTGTAAGCCAAACAACCTTTACACGATACATATGTTTCCATTCATTAATTAATTAAATTAAGTGTGAATTATATAATATTGCCACCCCATGCGGTCTTTCCCATTTTAGTCCATCAACTAATAATGATAGAAAAGAATACTGGAAGCTTATATTTTTAATCACTTCTATTTTTTCATCATCTAATGACAAGATTACCCACCCCCCGTAATTTTTGCTAACCAGGTTGTTAATAAATTTAATTATAGGATTGGTTGAAATATCCTTTCCTTTATTCACAGCCATTTCCAGGTCATCGACTAAAGAACCATTGAAGTTGTAAACATGATATTCATTAAAGTCTATGTGCTCATCTAAAGGTGGGCCATAAGTAATCGGTAGATTGCATCTCTGCAAAAGATGATGATTACACCAGGCGTATACCGGAGGGTCGCGATGAAAGGTTTCCCCACCCCAGTGAACCATAACCTCTTGTAGATCTAGTTCCTCTGGAGCGAATCGTGTAGGGAGCAAAATATCCAAGTGAAAATCCATAGCCTATCCTAAATTTGGCACCCATAACATAAACTGTATAAGAATCAACGACTGCCCCCCAAAAATGGGAAAATTCACTTATTCTGCAAAGTTACTTATTAAGAAGCCCACTCCTCATTTTTTGGCAAATAGCCCTTTAGCCAACAGGTCAGAATCTTAAAACTCGCTCGCAAATAAAATTTATTAGCCGAATCTTTTTTAACCATTCTGACTAATGTCATCTCACCCGTTCTTTTATCTATCACGAATTCGCCGTAATCAGATCTACAATAGTCAGAAGATGTAGGTCCAAATTCATATTTTACTACTTTATCAGCTTCTTTAATTTTCAATATTTCTATATGATAGGCCATTATTTAACACCATCTATTGCCTGGCATCGTATACAGCTAAAACCAGTAGCTAAAATCTCAACATAACTATCATAACCTGCTATAATAAAATGTTTTAACTTCAACCGTTTTTTAGGATCATATAATTTCTCTTTTTCTTCAAGCGGTACAGAATTCATTACTTGATATACACCGGAGTCCAGATTTTCACCATCAACCTTCTTAATAACAATATTGTTATAGTTGGCTTCATAAAAATTGACGGTAGCACACTTAACTTCAGCAACTGTAGTGAAGACCAGTTCAATTTGAACATAATCTCTCTCTGTTGATATTAACTCCAGAGCATCTACTTTAATGTTGACGCCATCAGACTCTGTATATGTTAAAGATAAATAAGTTGTGGAAATCCTGAATCCAATCGATTGTGATTTTAACACAAGCATAAACTCACTCCTTCCTAGAGGCACCGGTATAATTTATTCAGCTAATAAATAATTAAACCCACTCTACGGTAAGTTTATTTTAATAATGAATGGTTATCTGCGCGCTACCGCCGTGCCCGGAAAAATATCTGCGGTTATATCACGGTAACTAATTTATTACCGTTAATCCCGGCAGCGCAGAAGAAACGCTGCCGGGTTATTTATTACTGTGCGGGTGGAATATCCGTCACTTCAGGATGTACGTCATCCGTGGCAACTGAGGTTGTGGCAGCAGTAGTAGATGGGGCCATGATTTGATCCCAGGCCGCCTGCAACGCTTTCATGTTAAATTCTGGCTCGCCTTTCGGCTGCAGAAGAATTAATGCCATATCGTTCGACAACTGCTGGCGCAGATCCTGATTTAACATCTCTACCGTCAGACTATTAAGGAAATCCTGGCGCAGTTTCTGATATTGCTCCGGCGCGATATCAACGACCTGATTTTGCAACGAACGCATCCGCTGCCCCATCAAAATATCGGTATCAGCTCGCGCATAGGCGGCAAACAGTTTCTGCAGCTCCAGTTTCTTTTGCGCCACTAACGCATTGAACTCTTCTTCCGGCAGACCTTTATCGCGAACCTTTGCCAGCTCACGCGCTACCAAATTAAGGTTGCTGTTCAGCTTGTCGTTTGGTGACTCGATGTTGATGGCACACTGCGCACGCAGATACAGCACACGGCAGTCAAATCCAAGACCGATGTCTTTGCTGTTACTGGTGCTTAACGCTTGCTGAACGTGCCAGAACAGCGCCTCACGGGCCAGGTCCGCACGCCAGTAGCGCAGCAGTGCGGCTGATTCACGAATTGGCTGCCACGGCGTATCCCACATGATAGATAACCGGTCCTGACGTACCGCATCGGTCATAATACTCACCGCTTCAGGACGCAGCGGAGAAAGCGTCGGCACCGGAGCCGGTGTTTCACGTTTGCCTTTCAGTTCGCCAAACGTTTTGTTGATTTGGTCGACAACCGAGCGCGCATCCACGTTTCCCACCACCAGCAGCGTCATTGCATCCGGGGTGTACCATTTATGATAGAAATCTTTAATCTTTTCCGCTTCAACGGGTTGTTTCAGCGGATCGGCAGGATCGTGACCTAACAAGGTTGATCCTTTCAGACGATAGCGCCACCAGCCCTCTTTAGTATCGGCAGGCCAGGTTGCCACCATGTCCTGACTTTGCAGCGCGTGGTTGATGGTTTCTGGTGTGATGGTCAGTTTGCCAGTGGCATTTGCCAGATAAGAGAGCGCTTCTTTCAGCAAGTCGTTACGGTTATTGGGCAAACTCAGATTAAACAGCGTGGTGTCATAAGAGACAATTACCGGCGGCATCGGGCGTTTAGGGTCGATCCCCTGCTGCCACAATGAACGCGCCTGTGCTGCTTCAAGGCCACCGCTTTGCGTTAACGCAATACGAGGGATGGCGTGACTGTAACCGCTCTGTTGTGTACTTTCGGCGAGCGAACCGGTATTAACCAGCAGGCGAATTTCAACACGATCGCTGGGACGCTGGGGCGTGGTCAGCACTTGCCACTGTAAACCGTTGGAAAGCGTCCCCTGTTGCCATGCTGGATCAGGCTGGAGCGCATCTGCCTGCACATAGCCAGCAGTGGCCATCATCAGCAAACCGCCCGCTAAAAGTCGAATTTTTGTGCCCTGCATGTGAACCCCTGATCAACTATCCTGGTAATAAAAAACTGCCCGTTGTCGGTCAGTCTAAATGACGTTAAAAACACTTCGTGTTAGACCGCAAGAACATGAAAATGTCACGGAAGAAGTGAAATAAACCTGAACTCACCCAGGTGGTAAGTTCAGGCACAGGGGTCAATTATGCGCAAACACCCGCACTCGGGGAAGGGAGTGCGGGCATAAGTGGTGAGATTAAGAGGATAATTCGTGCGTTTTGCCATCCGGCGCACGATTATTCAGCACATCGTCCAGTTTTTTGTGGTCCAGTTCTTTCACCCACTTAGCAACAACAATGGTCGCTACGCCGTTACCGACCAGGTTAGTCAGCGCACGAGCTTCTGACATAAAGCGGTCGATACCAAGAATTAGGGCCAGACCCGCTACCGGCAAATGGCCCACCGCAGAGAGCGTCGCTGCCAGCACGATAAAGCCACTGCCCGTTACCCCTGCAGCCCCTTTAGAAGAAAGCAGCAACACGATTAACAGCGTGATTTGGTGAACGATATCCATCTGACTGTTAGTGGCCTGGGCGATAAACACCGCCGCCATTGTCAGGTATATCGATGTGCCATCAAGGTTAAACGAGTAGCCTGTCGGGATGACCAGCCCCACCACCGATTTGCGGCAGCCGAGTTTCTCCATCTTGTCGAGCATACGCGGCAGCGCCGACTCGGAAGATGAAGTCCCCAGTACAATCAGCAGTTCTTCACGGATGTAGCGGATAAATTTGAAGATACTGAAACCAGTCGCTTTAGCGATTGAACCCAGTACCAGCACCACAAACAGGATACAGGTGATGTAGAAGCAGATAATCAGCTGCCCCAGTTGCACCAGTGTGCCGACGCCGTATTTACCGATGGTAAACGCCATTGCCCCGAACGCACCAATAGGTGCCAGACGCATGATCATATTGATGATGCCGAAGATGACCTGCGAGAAACTTTCGATCACATTAAAAATCAGTTGGCCTTTGCTGCCCAGACGGTGGAGCGCAAAACCAAACAGTACGGCAAACAGCAGCACCTGCAGAATGTTACCGCTGGCAAATGCGCCAATGACGCTCGCCGGGATGACATCCATAATGAAGGCGACAATGCCCTGGTCTTTCGCCTGATCGGCGTAAACCGCTACCGCTTTCGCATCAAGCGTTGCCGGATCGACGTTCATTCCGGCACCAGGCTGCACGACGTTAACGATGATAAGACCAATAATCAGTGCGATGGTGCTGACAATTTCAAAGTAAAGCAGTGCGACTGCGCCGGTACGACCGACCGCCTTCATGCTTTCCATGCCCGCAATGCCCGTTACGACGGTACAAAAGATGACAGGAGCGATGATCATCTTAATGAGCTTAACGAACCCGTCGCCAAGCGGTTTCATTTGCTCGCCTATTTCAGGGTAGAAATGGCCAAGGAGAATACCAATGGCTATCGCTGTCAGGACCTGAAAGTAAAGGCTTTTAAACAGAGAGGTTTTCATAGGGTGTCCTTTAGTAAAACCACAGGTCTTGTAAGGTTATGGGGTACCTGCGGCCTTAAAATAACACCCAGACAACATCACAGAAATGTACCTGGATCATAATTGAAACAAAAAGGTTAAAAAGTTTGAGCTGGCTCGCACAAACCAGCACTTTTTAAAGTTTTGTAATCAGTTTGGGGTAGCTACTTTTCTTCCAGGTAACTCTCTTCGAAGATTTCAATAGGGAGTGGGCGAGCAAAAAGGAAGCCCTGGGCAATACCAACGCCCGCTTTTGCCAGCCAGTCGCGTTGTGCTTCAGTCTCCACGCCTTCGGCAATCATTTGTAAGTTCAGGCTTTGCGCCAACATGATAATTGCAGCAATCATGCTGCTATCTTCCGGCAAGCCTTCAACAAACATTTTGTCGATTTTTAACACGTCGATTGGCAACGATTTCATATGCTGCAGCTGACGCAGCCCTGCGTAGCCCATGCCGAAATCATCCAGCGCCACCCGAACGCCGGCATTACGCAACGGGCGGAGGATTGCCACCGCTGCATGAGGGTCGTCAATACGTCGGCTTTCTGTCACTTCCAGAATCAGTGTTCCCGGCTGAATGCGATAGCGGGTTAACAGTTCCAGCATATCCGCTACCATATTCGGGTGCATCAGTTGCAGCGCTGAGAGGTTTACCGACAAGGGCAACATAATGCCGCGCTCTTGCCAGGCAGCCAGCAGTCGACAGGACTCTTCCAGCACCCAGTGACCGACGGTAACCATCAGCCCACAGCACTCAATGCGATCGATTAAGCCATCCGGCAGATCCCAACTGCCATCCGGTTGCTGGATACGCAGTAACACTTCCGCACTGACCAGTTTACCGCTGGTCATCTCGACCTGTGGCTGTAACCAAATCGCAAACTGATGATTTTCCAGTGCATTAAGGATATCGCTCTCTTCCGTCAACCGCTGTTGGGCGGCTTCCATCTGCTGCGGATCAAAGAACTGAATCTGATTCTTACCTTTATGGCGAGCGGTAAATGCCGCAGAAATAGCGCGACTGTAAAGCTGTTCGGCGGTGAGATCGCCGTAGAACATCGCCACGCCAATGCTACAGTGCGGACGGAGTTGAATACGTTCAATCGGCAGGCGCTCGCTCATGATAGTGAGCACTTGCTGACCTAAAGTGATTGCGTGCCACGGTTCCTGTACACCATTGGCAATGACAGCAAAGTCATAACCACTAATCTGCGCGAGGATCATACGTGGCGACAGTACCGATTTGAGTTTTTCCACCAGCGTCAGCAGCAGAATTTCTCGTTGCGCCTCTTTCAGCACGCCCGCAGTATCACGCAGGGTTTCACAGGTGATGATCATCAGCGCGGTGGTTTGTTTACGCGCGACAACCTGCTCCAGCATCTCCATCAGCAAGGCTTTGTTCGGCAAATCCGACACCGGGAAGCGCATCGCATTTTCGTTCTGTTCTTCATAATGGCGCTGCAGCAATTGCTGGTTGAGGTTGTAACTACGCACCAGCATACCGATTTCATCATCCTGATGCAGACGCGGTAATGCCAGTTGGTGACCAACAAGCTCCTGGGCTGGGATGGCGTTAAGTTCACGAGCAATATTGCGTAACGGATGCAAAATCAGGCGGTTAATGCACCAGCTAATCGCCACCGTCAATATTAACGACAAAAGTAAGTAAATGGTCACTAACGTTGAGAGGGTGCTCATCACGAACTTATACATGCGGAAGGAATCCGCCTGTAGCACCAGATAGGCAATTGGCTGCGGGTTTGCCGGACGTTCCAGCGAGTAAACGCCCAGCGAGATTTGCACCGGTAGCTCAAACATGCGAGTAACCATTACCGGCACCGGACGCTCTGGAATAAAACTTTTACGCAGCGCCTGGAACTGGTTAGGCAGCACCACATCGGCACGGCTGACCACGCCTGCCGGTTTAATGCTGGCAAGAATAGCTTCCGCTTCGGGAATATCGCCTTTCAAAATGGCAGAAGATAAGGGTTCGCGGACAGAGCGAGCAATGCTTTCCAGTTGCGTAGCCGTGTTATAGCGATTCTGCTGGACCAGATGGAACAGCAAAACGGTGCAAAAAATAAAAACGAACACCAGGACAACGGCTGCCACCATTGCCATCTGCTTGATTGTTAACGAGCGACTTACGCGCAAATTGTCTCCCCCCGGAAATCCCAGATTGCCGCCCGAGTATACCCGATCGCAGCGGCATTAAGAGAGGCGCTATCTGAAAACTTACCAGTCGGCGTAAGGTATCAGCGGCTGCGGCGGTAAATCCATGTCACCCTGCCATCCGGCGGCGGAATAACGTACGTAGAGCAGGAAATGGCTGGGCGCGTAATCTTTCGCCTGCTGGATATCAATTGCTGTACCGACAAACCAGTTGGATGTGACGCGACGCTCAAGTAATGCCCGCGCCGTATAGCCAAAGCCCTGACTGCTGCCGCCATCGTTGGATTGCCGCGCAGCTTCTTCCTGCCAGTCAGTCGGGATCAGATTCATCAGCGGATACCGCGGCATGGTTTTGGTGCGCGAATGCGACCACGAACCAGACGCCCCCAGCTCCCACGACCAGTTTTCTGTCCGCTCACGCCACATCACCGGAATGGCAAACGACAGGTATTCCTGCGGGCTGTAGTAACCGCCCTGACCGAGTGAGTACCCACTCAGATCTTTGTCGTAATGCCAGATCATGTTGTTCAGGCCGATTGTCACGCGGCGATTGTTCTGGTTGATGACCTTATAGTAATAGCCCGTCATCCAGCGCACGCGCCAGTTATCTTCAACATTTTTACCGGTTAACTGGTCGCCGCTAAGCGATGCCCAGACGCCGTTTGCTTCACCTTTATCGTAGCTCAGGCTTAGCCCCACGCCGTCGGCACGCACGCCGCCCCATTTTTTCCCGGTATTGCTCGGGGAGTCTTTTTGCCCGCCAAAGGCCAGCAAAGAACTGGAGATGGGCCGACGATGGGCGTTAACTGTGTAACCCATCGGCCCGATATCATCGCTGTAACTGATGCCGCCGACCACATCCACCACGTTGAAGCCCATCGGCGTGGTGCCGATATCCCAGCTCCAGACGTCATTTCGCCAGCCGACCGCCACGCTGGCACCGGAATCCGACTGGCTGCGGTTGCCGCTACAGTCCTGTAATGTACAAGTGCCCCAGTTGTCATCCCATTTGCCATCGGCATTCGTGGAGAAACTGCCGACGTTCATATTGACGAAATCACTGCGAAAGAACATCCGCCCGTCAGAATACGGTGCGTCCACCTGCAACATGGTGGTGTGCGCTTTCAGATCGGAGTAACCACCGGTGCCGCTCGAACCCCAGTAATCGTGCTCGAGAGTGACGTTAAGATCCTGCTGACGGTAGAGATCTGCCGCGTCGCTGCGCACGCCGCGTTTCAGCCAGTCATCTTTCTCGTCGTTACGGGTCAGCCGGGTAAAGGTGTCGTTATCCTGCGGACGCATCGTGGTCACACCGGATGCAACCATCGCGTCTTTGTAGGTTTCCAGCGCCTGCGTTGGGTCTCCCGCCTGCGCTTCAAACTTCGCACCGTCGCGCAGTACCATCGCGCTTTCCATCGACGGTAGCTGAGATTTTGCCTGCGGGATCAGCTTGTTAAATGTCTGCTGCGCCGCTGCGGTATCGCCAAGCTGCGCCTGCGCCAGCGCCACGCGCCGCTGTGTGTTCAGGGAGGCGTTATCGGTGGCAGGCAGTTTCGCCAGTTGGCTACGTGCCGCCGCTTTGTCACCGGCAGCGATATCCACTTCCGTCAGGCCAAGAATGGCATCAGCGTTAGTTGGCTCCCGCGTCAGGACATTCTGATATGCAGCACGGGCAGCAGCGTAATCACGTCGTTGTTGCGCCCAGTCAGCCAGCGTCAGATCAATACGCGAGGAAGGCGGTTGCTGGCGCAGCATCGCTTCTGCTTCTGCCTCTTTACCGTTTTCTCGCAGGCGATTAGCGGTTTCCAGCACCTGGTCGCTTTGCAGCCGATTAACCAGCTCCTGAATATTGCTGTTCCACTGGGCACGCGGCAGGCTGTTGATATGCGCCAGTGCCGCTCTGTCCTGGTCGTGACCTGAGAGATACAGCCCGTAAGCGTAAACCTGCTCGGGGTCGTTCGGCTTCTGCTGCGCCAGATTGCGCATTAACGTATCGGCCTGGCTGCGTTGTCCGACCTGCCAGAGATCCTGCGAAAGTCGGTAAGTAATCCATACACTGCCGGGGTCCAGTGCCAGTCGTTGCCGCTGAAGTGCTGCTGCCTGCGCCCATTTGCCCTGGTTTTCCAGTGCCTCTGCCTGCTGTGCCAGACGATCGTTTTGCAGGCTACGTTCGATATCATCAATGCTGCGCCGCTGGCTGGCAGAGAGCGAGGCGATAAACGCTTCTGCTTTTTCTGGCGATTGCTGGCGGTAAATATTCGCCAGCCCGCGCACGGCGTTGGTATTGCCGCTGTCCATGCGCAGCGTCTGCTGGTAATAGCGTTCGGCGGCGGAATAATCTTTGCGCGCCATCGCCACATCGCCCAGCCCCAACACCGCATAGCTGTCGGTGTTATCGACACTGCGCGCCTGCTGGAACAGGCGTTCTGCCCGGTCAGGATTATTGGCTTTCAGCGCGGCATCACCCTGCTGGATCGCCAGCCAGTAGCGGTTTACTTTCAGCAGACTGTTCCATTTGTCGTTGTTGCTGCTGTGCGGGTCCAGTGCGAGGGCTTTTTCCAGATTCGCCACCGCATTGGCGCGATCGCCTTTCTGAGAATACGCCTGGCCCAGCGCCCCCAGTGCCTCACTGTCTTTCGGGTTCGCCCGCACTGCCTGTTGTAGTTCGGGAATGGCTTTACCCGCCATGCCAGAGTCCACTGCCGCTAAACCTTGCGCACGAGCGCGGAAAGCAGGGTCGGCCAGCTGTTTTTGCTGTTCTGCCAGTTGCGATTGCGCAGCAGCTACGCTGTCGCCATCGCTAAAGATAGAGAGATATTTTTTCAGCGCCTGCACGCTGGCATCGCTGACAGGCATGTCTTTAATCTGCCCGTACCAGATTTTAGAGGCTCCCTCGCGCCCGGCGTTCGATTTCGCCATCTGCTCCAGTACAGCAAAACCTTCATCACGCCGATCGCTACTAAACAGCAATAGCGCCAGATTGTTTTGCAGGCCCGTATTGCCCGGCGTATCCGCATTAATGCGTTTTAGCTGATTAATCGCTTCGCCACGGCGAGCCGGAATTTTCGCCACCGTACTCCAGTACTCGACGGCAATGTCACCTTCCGGCGGCGCACCGTTGAACAGCTTGTTGTAACTCGCCACAGCTTCTTCTGCATGACCGGTAGTCGCCTGCAATCTTGCCTGTTGCAGTGCCTGACGACCCTCCGGCGTAGAAAGTAACATTGTGGTCCGCGACGATTTATACGCATTTGAACTCGGCGCTAACTGCGACAGCCGATCGAGCTGTTTTTGCGCACCATCAATATCGCCCTGACGTAACAGAGAACGGAAACGGGCGGCAACGACGTCCGGGTTATTCGGATCAATAAGTTCCAGCCGATACAACGACTGTTGCACCAGATCTTCACGATGGGTCGCTTCGCCTAACCGAACTTGCTCCAGCAACTGTTGCTGAGCGGTTGGTGCTGCCTCGACCATCGGCATGACGGCCAGACCGAGGGAAAGCGTGAATATGTTTAGTGTGAATTTGCGCATTCCTGGCCCCAGTCAGGTAATAACTCACCTTTTGTCGAGAAGCGGAAACGGTGTTGATCCCAGCCTTGTCCAAACAGGGTCAGCACATAGTTGTAATAGGCATCGCTGCCGGGAAAGTTATCGGCCACGCGCTGGCGCTGAACGGCCTGTGCATCGCGGTTTTGTAAAAAGGGCAGCATGGCGGCAGAAAAACCGACCGGTCCTTTACCCTGCGCTTTCCCCGTAGCCACATCGACTTTTTCCGGCGGATAGCCGTTTTTCTCGGTGAATGTCGCCATCGGTTTAAACCGGTTGAGCATCCGCGCTTTTTGCGGATCGCTGTCAGGCATCATGCCTACCCACATGTAAACACGGATAGCGTCGTAGCTGCTGATCAATGTTTTTTCGGCTTTTAGCTGCCAGCCTTTGTCTTTCTCATAGCGCACCCAGTCTGGCGAAAAGCCTTTCGGGGCGGTTTCCAGCAATAAACGTTGATTGGTTTCGCGCAGCGTAGTCCACGGCGCGCCAAAGCGGGTGAAATACTGCGCCAGCGTCGGCGGCAGGTAGCTGGGGTTAAAACGCCAGCTGTTATCCTCAGCAAATCCCACTTTGCCCGGCAACAACATGGAACCCAGCCCAGGCACCGTCACCACTTCCTCCCGCGCAATACGTTTTAACAACGCGCTGCCGATATCCGTATAACGCTGCTCTTTCCACAACCGCCCCGCCTCCAGCAACGACCAGGCCATCCAGACATCACCATCAGAGGCCGAATTGCTGTCCAGCACTTCCCACTTACTGTTCTCTTTCTTGCCCCACAGCCAGGCGGGCAAATGTTCTTTTAAAGAACCCTGAGCGAGATTGTTCTGCGTCCAGTCGAGAATATTATCGAAAGCTGCACGGTCGTTAGCCGCCAGGGCAAAGAACATGCCGTAACTTTGCCCTTCGGAGGTGGTGATTTTGCGCGCGTCGCTGGGGTCGATGACGCGCCCTTCCTGACTGATGTAATCCTTTTTGAACTGCTCCCAGGCAGGCCAATTGCAGGCTGCCTGAACACTAAAGGCAGCCAGCAGCAGCATCGTCACGAGTCCACTACGCAACACATTCATCTTCAATTACTCGTTATCCGGGTTAAGACGACGACGGCTGATAATACGCAGCAAACGCCACAGTACCCAGGCCAGCAGCACGACGCTGATTGCCGCCAGCACCGCCAGCAGAATCGGATGGTTTGCCAGCGCATACCATAAGCGTTCGAACCACGGCAGATGGCCAACGTAATAGACGTCGCCAACACGCAGGCTATTGATACCGGACTCGCGGATCACCGCGACCGAGCCGAACATGGTGGCGCGTTTGCCGCTATCGTTCACCGCATCGTTAAGCATTTCATAACCGCGTGGGCTATCTGCCAGCAGCGCAATCACGCTACGCTGGTCGTTATACGGCGACTGGAAGCCAATCACCGCTGCCATCGCACCGGAAGAGGTCAGCGTTGATTGAGTTTCTGCCGCGCGATCGCTCTCGTCCGGCACAATGCCGGGGAACGGGGTCTGGCGCATCGGCGTTTTCACCCAGCTTTCGGTCGCCTGCACCAACAGGTCGATCTGCTTGTCGTCTTTCAGTTTGTCCGGGATACCACCGATGATCATGATGTCGGCATCTTTGCCCTGAATGGTGCTGCCATCATCGGTCACCGTCAGGTTAATCGCCGGGAAGCCCGTCTGCGCACCGATAAAGCCAACGGTATTCAGCAAGGTTTCCATCTGTGCTTCGTTAGGCGCTTTCGGCATCACGGTGATGGTTTGTGACAGATCCGCCATCCGGCTGAACGGGAAGCCCGCGTTAGCAAAGGCGCGTAGATCCGGCATCGGGATGAAGTGGTAATACTTCGAGAAGTCGATGGTGGAGTCGTCACCAATCACCACATGATTCTGCACCGGCTGGAAGGTAATGCAGTTATCCACCGAACCGCCCGGCATCGGGTTCATATACTCAAAGTCGAAGCGCAGCTGGTTGGTCGCGCCCAGTTTCAGCGCCGGAATAGAGACATCCGTTTTGCCATCCAGCAGACCTTGTAATACCGGAATACGCAGCAGCAGGCGGTTCGCCTCCTGTTTACTGCTCAGGTTGAAGGATTGCAGGAACTGGTTATTCAGGCTGATATCCATCCGCGAACTGTCTTTCACCGGCGGCATGGTGTAGCGATAGTTGATATCCATATCAATGCCGGTACTGCGCATCAGGTAGAGATCCGGCGGCAGGTTTAGCGAAACGTTAATCGCTGCTGGCTCAAGACCGCTGGATTGTAACTGTTCTTCATAGGTTTTCAGTTCACCAAAGGTGACCGGACGATCGGTACGCACCCAGTTCGGCGCATCGTACGGCTTACGCGGTAGCAGCGGTTTCACTTCATTCACTACCACGCTTTCACCACGGAACAGAATGTTACCCTGAGCGATACCTTTCGCTGCCTGCAACAGGTCTTTGTCGTCACGACCAAAGACCACCAGCAGTTTGACGTAAGGATTCTGTGGATGGTTGATCATCTCAATCACCGGGGCTTTTACCGCCGGATGATCGCGCAGGAAGTCCGGGCGTTTGTCATTAGTGGCAAAAACGATGGCATTGCGATCCGGCAGTTGGTTATAGAGCACCGGGAAGTTCTGCCCACGCCAGCCAGAACGCGAACCAAACCACGAGGCGACAATGGCAGATGCTTGTTGCAGCCCAACATCCGGCGCACCCGCAAAGACCATCGGCAAGGTGTTGGTGCGGTTATCACGCGGGTCAAAGAATGGTACCGGGAAGTGTGACAGATCATTCTTCACATTCAGGGTCTGATAGGTCAGATCCAGTCCACTGCTCCGCCCAACATCCAGCCAAAGCGTGGTGCTGGCCGGGTTTTCGCACACGTCCTGATAATGACCGACAAACTCCAGCCGCACACGGTTGAAGTCGGTAATAAACAGTGGGTTAATTGGCATTTGTGCCAGCGTTTTTTTACCCAACTGTTCTTTGGTCACTGGCAGCACGCCCATCAGTTCATCATTGAGATAAACCTTTAACTGCGACTGGACAGGCAGTAACGATGGCGATGGCGTGTATTCGAGGTTGAGCATCGCCTTCGTCACCACTTCATCGCTGCGCATACCAAACTCAATGCTGCCGTTCGGGTTAATGCCACGTAGCACCATGCTGCCCGGCGGTGGCGCAATTTGCGCAAAGGTCAGCTTCACATCACGCGAAGGACCGTTCTGCGCCACGATGGGGGCATCAGCGCCCTGCACGCCCGGCATCACTTGCCCCACCTGCGGATTTTGTTCCGTCTGGGCTGCTACAGCTGGCTCAGCATTGATCAGTGGTTGCGTTGCTGGCGTCGCCTGCGTCATGAAAGAGGGGAACGCACTCATCCCCATAGCCACTGCACAAATCCAGAATAGTTTTCTTTTCATCGCGTTATCATCATTGTTGAGCCAAAGCCTGATCCGATGGTTGTGCCGTTTCGCTCCGCGCCGGGCGGCGCGGAATAAACGATACAACCCAGGAAACCAGAGAAGTCAGCACACGGAATATGCCCTTCACCGAAGAAGGCGCAAACTCCGCCAGATGGCGGTAGCCACGGAAGCCGAGCTTCAGAATATCCAGCAGACTTTCCAGCGGCTTATCTTCCGGATAGCTGTCCTGCCAGAGCGCCCATGTATCCGCACGGGCAAACGTACACTGCACAAAATCGATATGTTGCTGGGTGGTGAGCGGCATTAATTTCAACCCAACTTCATTACCCATCACGCGCGCCACCTGGGCCGGGAAGACGTATTCTTGCTGACCGCGTTTAAGCAACAGATTCACTTTCTGCCCTTCCAGAATCTGTGCCTGACCGTTGATCTTGATCCCCAAACCACCGTCGGAGAAATCCTGAACGGTACACGAGAAGAGGTGACCATCTTCGCGGGCAATTGCCGCGGGCATCGTCATCTCCACGCGGTGCGATCGGCGAACCTGTTTGCTTTCTACCGATACCGCTACCGCACCACCGAGAATAATCAGGTTGTAGAACACCCACACCATACTGACGATGACAGTGAGCATCTCGGTTGGCGGGCCGTAGAAGTAACGCCAGATACCGACCGCAATACCGACCAGGTTGAGCAATACCAGGAAAATGTAGGGCCGTGAGATCACCCAGTCGACGTACTCTTCTTCCACCAGTCCACCTTTGGCGGTGACGTTAAATTTGCCTTTGTGCGGGTTAATCAGCGCCACCAGCGTCGGTGGTGCGATATACCACGCCAGCACCGTTTCGTAGATTTCACTCCAGAAAGAGTGGCGATATTTGCCCTGGATCTTCGAGTTGGTCAGGCTGGCATGAATCATATGCGGCAGCACGAACAGGGCGATCATCAACGCTGGCGCATAGATGATGTAGGCATGCAGCAGCAGGAACGCCAGCGGCGCAGTCAGGAAGATCAGTCTTGGAATGCCCGACAAGAAATGGAACATGGCGTTGACGTAGCACAGCCGCTGAGCAAACTTCAGCCCTTTACCGGTGAGCGGGTTATCAAGACGGAAGATTTGCACCATCCCCCGCGCCCAGCGAATACGTTGGCCGATATGCGCCGACAGACTTTCGGTCGCCAGCCCCGCCGCCTGTGGAATACGCATATACGCTGAAGTGTAGCCACGACGGTGCAGACGCAGAGAAGTATGCGCATCTTCGGTTACCGTTTCGACGGCAATACCGCCAATCTCATCCAGCGGCTTACGACGAATCACCGCACAGGAACCGCAGAAGAAAGTGGCATCCCACATATCATTGCCGTCCTGCACCAGACCATAAAACAGCGTGCCTTCGTTTGGCGTTTTACGAAAACGCCCGAGGTTGCGTTCAAACGGGTCCGGTGAGAAGAAGTGGTGCGGCGTCTGCATCATCGCCAGTTGTTTTTCTTTCAGGAACCAGCCCATGGTCATTTGCAGGAATGAGCGCGTCGGCACGTGGTCGCAGTCGAAAATCGACACGAACTCGCCTTTGGCATATTTCAGCGCATTGTTGATGTTGCCTGCTTTCGCATGTTCATGAGTGGTACGGGCGATATATTTCACCCCCACGTTTTGTGCAAACTGGCGAAACTCTTCCCTGCCGCCGTCATCGAGGATCCAGATGTTCAGCTTGTCTTTCGGCCAGTCGATACCCAGCGAGGCGTAAATCGTATTTTTCACCACGTTGAGATCTTCGTTGTAAGTCGGGACAAAGATATCTACCGACGGCCACAGCGACATATCTTTCGGCAACGGTACTGGCTGACGATTCAGCGGCCATACCACCTGGAAGTAGCCGAGCACCAGCACAATCCACGCGTACGTTTCGGCGAACAGCAGAATAAGCCCGCACACCAGGCTGACCGGATCGTCCCAGTTCAGCGTAGAGGTGTAGCGCCACCAGATATAACGGCAAGAAACGGTCAGCGACAGCACAATCAACATTAGCGCCGAGAAGCGCCCCGGCATCCGCCGTACGATCAGCGCTACACCCCACAGCAGCATCAGGAAGATAAACTGCGCCAGCGGGTTAAACGGCTGGGTAACGCAGATTAATGCCAAAATCAGCGAGAAGGTGACGATGATACCGAGGATCAACCGCCGCGCCCCGGCGCTCAAATGGCCGAGTTCTTTTTTCTCATCGAGATGCTGTGTTTTATGGCTAACGCGCTCAGGCAGCTCGTTCATCCATTGATGGTAACGTCCACGAATATTCTGCAGACCTGAAAATGTCCGCCTGCGCGGTTTCGGCGTTTCTTTGCGCGATGTACCGATCAGTAACCAGCATGTTTGAATGAGATAACGGACCGGGTCCAGCGGACGCGGACGCGAGGCGTTGATATGCGGATACAGGTTTTTATGTTCTGCGCGAATACGCTGCCAGCGCGGGTGCTCCAGCGGAATAAAAATCCAGGCCAGGATCAACCAAAAACAGCCGAGCGTCGCGCTGAAAGCCGACGCGCCGTGACGACGATAATCGCGATAACGCCCGATAAGCCGCGCGTTGACCGGCGGGATAAGCAACCACCGGGTCAGGATACTCATGATGCACTCCCGACTGGCGTTTTCAGCCCGGAATAGTTCAACAGGCACCAGTTAGCCAGCGTCAGTATCTCTTCAGCCGCCAGCGCATCACTGCGGTATTCACCGACTGGTTGCTTAGCCGCCAGGCATTGAGCCATCGCTTCATCACGATGAATGAGCATTGGCAGTAATCGGCGCTGGCTTTGCAACCAAAGCTGGTAAATATCGTCCTGAACCTGACTGCCGATACGGAAGTCATTAATCAAAATATGCGCGCCATCCGGCAGCGCCTGCTGATGCAGCCGGATATGGCAGTTGGCATCCACATTGACGATTGCCAGCGAGTGATCGCACAAACTCAGCAGCTGGTGGGTTATCTGCGAGGCATCACGCGGTAAGTCGATTAAAATCCACTGGTAACGCCCGCTGGCTTTTAGTTGCTGTAAGCCGGAGCAAATATCGCTCAGCCGGGTTTGCCAGTGCTGTGGATTTTCTTGTTCTTCAATGGATAACTGACCAAAAGGCAGCAAATCGAGTTGCGAGGTATAGCGCAACCCGGCGTCACGCCAGTCCTGACCGTCCAGCATGGCTCTGGCCCAGCCCTGACGGTGGGTAAAATCAACGTTAAATGACAGGCGCAACAAATTGTCCGGGCAGGCATCGACCACCAGGACATTTTCTCCCAACATTTGTAATGACCAGGCTAATGCGGCAGTGATGGTTGTTGTCCCCACGCCTCCCCGCACCCCCTGCAATCCCAGTACGGCCATTCACCAATCCCCTACTTTTGTTGCGCAAACTCTGCCAGCAACGGCCAGCGTTTTAATGCCGCGGCCAACTGTTCGCGTTGGGAAATATCGGCATAATCAATATCAGGCAGTGAAAACGCCTGCTTTAACGCCAAAATATCATTCTGGAAGATATAGCCTATCGCGGGATCAGGCAGAGTATCTGGTTCATTGTTATTCATTTGCTTGATCCCTATGAAATAACCGTACCGTTCATGAGACAATTCTAACCGTGAGCATTTCGCCGGTTTATTGTTTACGGCGAGACGGGAATTTGCTCACTTTTTGACTTTCCGTTACGCAACAAAAAAAGTTAAAAACGAAAAGGCTAAAATCACACGTCTTGTGACCTGCTAAATTGATTCACATGCTAAATCTGATAAGTTTTAATTTCAATGGTAGGTTTATTTCTTAGCTTTCGCTAGTAAACTGATAATCAGACAAAATGGTGACATGAGGGACATTGTGGACCCTGTATTCTCTATCGGTATCTCATCATTATGGGATGAGCTGCGACATATGCCAGCAGGCGGCGTCTGGTGGTTTAACGTCGATCGCCATGAAGATGCTATCAGTCTGGCGAATCAAACAATTGCATCCCAGGCTGAAACCGCACACGTCGCGGTCATTAGCATGGACAGCGATCCGGCGAAAATCTTTCAATTAGATGATTCTCAAGGGCCGGAAAAAATAAAATTATTTTCAATGCTAAATCATGAAAAAGGTCTATACTATTTGGCCCGTGATTTGCAGTGTTCTATTGATCCCAATAATTACCTTTTTATTCTTGTTTGCGCAAATAACGCATGGCAAAACATTCCTGCCGAGCGGCTTCGCTCATGGTTGGATAAAATGAATAAATGGAGCAGGTTAAACCATTGTTCGCTTTTGGTAATTAATCCCGGAAATAATAACGATAAACAATTTTCATTGTTGCTTGAGGAATACCGTTCACTTTTTGGTCTTGCCAGTTTGCGTTTTCAGGGCGACCAACATTTGCTGGATATTGCCTTCTGGTGCAACGAAAAAGGGGTCAGCGCCCGTCAGCAGCTTAGCGTTCAGCAACAAAATGGTATCTGGACATTAGTTCAAAGCGAAGAGGCGGAGATCCAACCACGCAGCGACGAAAAACGCATTCTGAGTAATGTTGCTGTACTGGAAGGTGCGCCGCCGCTATCGGAACACTGGCAACTGTTCAACAATAACGAAGTTCTGTTCAATGAAGCCCGTACCGCTCAGGCGGCGACGGTGGTCTTTTCTTTACAGCAAAATGCGCAAATCGAGCCACTGGCCCGCAGCATTCATACTCTGCGTCGCCAGCGCGGTAGTGCGATGAAAATCCTCGTACGGGAAAATACCGCAAGCCTGCGCGCCACCGATGAACGTTTGTTATTGGCCTGCGGTGCAAATATGGTTATCCCGTGGAATGCGCCACTCTCCCGCTGTCTGACGATGATCGAAAGCGTGCAAGGGCAGAAGTTTAGTCGCTATGTGCCGGAAGATATCACTACCTTGCTGTCAATGACCCAGCCGCTCAAACTACGTGGTTTCCAGAAGTGGGATGTGTTCTGTAATGCCGTTAACAATATGATGAATAACCCTCTCTTGCCTGCACATGGTAAAGGCGTTCTGGTTGCCCTACGTCCGGTACCGGGTATCCGCGTTGAGCAAGCCCTGACGCTGTGTCGCCCTAACCGTACCGGCGATATCATGACCATTGGCGGTAATCGGCTGGTGCTGTTTCTCTCATTCTGTCGGATTAACGATCTGGATACCGCGTTGAATCATATTTTCCCATTGCCGACTGGCGACATTTTCTCAAACCGTATGGTCTGGTTTGAAGATGATCAAATCAGTGCAGAGCTGGTGCAGATGCGCCTGCTTGCCCCAGAACAATGGGGCATGCCGCTGCCTTTAACGCAAAGTTCTAAACCGGTCATCAATGCCGAGCACGATGGTCGCCACTGGCGAAGAATACCAGAACCAATGCGACTGTTAGATGATGCTGTGGAGCGCTCATCATGATGACCATCAGCGATATCATTGAAATTATTGTCGTTTGCGCACTGATATTTTTCCCGCTGGGCTATCTGGCGCGGCACTCTTTGCGACGCATTCGCGACACCTTACGTTTGTTCTTTGCTAAACCTCGTTATGTTAAACCGGCCGGGACGTTACGCCGCACGGAAAAAGCCAGGGCAACCAAAAAATGACTCAATTTACGCAAAATACCGCCATGCCTTCTTCCCTCTGGCAATACTGGCGCGGCCTTTCCGGCTGGAACTTCTATTTTCTGGTTAAGTTCGGCCTGTTGTGGGCGGGATATCTTAACTTCCATCCGCTCCTCAATCTGGTGTTTGCCGCGTTTCTGCTGATGCCCATTCCGCGCTACAGCCTGCATCGCTTACGCCACTGGATTGCCCTGCCGATCGGCTTTGCTTTGTTCTGGCATGACACCTGGTTGCCTGGCCCGGAAAGCATAATGAGCCAGGGTTCGCAGGTGGCGGGGTTCAGTACCGATTATTTAATCGACCTTGTCACACGCTTTATTAACTGGCAGATGATTGGGGCCATTTTTGTTTTATTAGTGGCTTGGTTATTCCTGTCACAATGGATTCGCATTACCGTTTTTGTGGTTGCCATTCTGCTATGGCTGAACGTACTTACCCTAGCGGGACCAAGTTTCTCCTTGTGGCCTGCCGGTCAACCGACGACCACTGTAACAACGACGGGTGGTAACGCAGCGGCAACCGTTGCGGCGACGGGTGGCGCACCGGTAGTGGGTGATATGCCCGCACAAACTGCACCGCCAACAACGGCGAACCTTAACGCCTGGCTGAATAATTTCTATAACGCGGAGGCGAAACGTAAATCGACCTTCCCGTCTTCGCTGCCCGCTGATGCTCAGCCATTTGAACTACTGGTGATTAATATCTGTTCGCTTTCCTGGTCGGATATTGAAGCCGCCGGGTTGATGTCGCATCCGCTGTGGTCGCATTTCGATATTGAGTTCAAGAACTTTAACTCCGCCACCTCCTACAGTGGCCCGGCGGCGATCCGTTTACTGCGCGCCAGCTGCGGGCAGACTTCGCACACTAATCTGTATCAACCGGCAAATAACGACTGCTATCTGTTTGATAACCTGTCGAAACTGGGCTTTACCCAGCACCTGATGATGGGACATAACGGCCAGTTCGGCGGTTTTTTGAAAGAAGTTCGCGAAAATGGCGGCATGCAGACCGAATTGATGGATCAAACAAATCTGCCGGTTATTTTGCTGGGCTTTGATGGTTCGCCGGTTTATGACGATACCGCCGTGCTTAACCGCTGGCTGGACGTTACCGAAAAAGATAAAAACAGCCGTAGTGCCACGTTCTACAACACGCTTCCACTGCATGACGGCAACCATTATCCGGGCGTCAGCAAAACAGCGGATTACAAAGCGCGAGCGCAGAAATTCTTTGATGAGCTAGACGCCTTCTTTACTGAACTGGAGAAATCGGGTCGTAAAGTGATGGTGGTAGTGGTGCCGGAACACGGTGGCGCGCTGAAGGGCGACAGAATGCAGGTATCTGGCCTACGTGATATCCCTAGCCCGTCTATCACAGACGTCCCCGTTGGGGTGAAATTCTTCGGCATGAAGGCACCACATCAGGGGGCACCGATTGTCATCGACCAACCGAGCAGCTTCCTGGCTATCTCCGATCTGGTGGTTCGCGTTCTTGATGGTAAGATTTTCACCGAAGACAATGTTGACTGGAAAAAACTCACCAGTGGGTTGCCACAAACAGCACCGGTCTCCGAGAACTCAAATGCAGTAGTTATTCAATACCAGGATAAACCGTACGTTCGCCTGAACGGCGGCGACTGGGTGCCTTACCCGCAATAAGAACGAAAAAGGCCGCAGAGTTTCACCCCTGCGGCCTGATCCGGGCGCAAATTGCCATTACGGCAGCCTGACGCCCGCATGACACGTTACTTCCGCTTATTCAGCGAGTTCACGATCAGACTGGCAAGAATGCCAGCAATGACCGGAGCCGCTAAATCATGCCAGAAGGCCATGCCCAGCTCTGCGAGCGTCATATAGCCGCCTCTGTTGTAATGACAACGTTTCGCGGCTATTCTTGAGTTGTTTGGGTTCAAGATTAGCCCCCGTGATGTTGTCAGGTGCATACCTGCAACGTGCGGGGGTTTTCTCTCTCCAGCAACCAATGCCACCAGGGATAAAGCCCCCGCAACATTGCGCCTCACCGGAACCCTTCCGGCTTGCCGCTGATTCTACGACTGTTTTTCTGTTCCGGAATCCATCACTTCTTCACTCTGTGCTGCGCATTCCGCAGAATATTATCCGCTTGCAACCGTTGCATTTTTCTTACGAAAAAGGCCGCAGAGTTTTATCCCTGCGGCCTGGTCCGGGCGCAAATTGCCATTACGGCAGCCTGACGCTCGTCCGACACGTTACTTCCGCTTGTTCAGCCAGTTCACGATCAGACTGGCAAGAATGCCAGCAATGACCGGAGCCGCTAAATCGTGCCAGAAGGCCATGCCCAGCTCTGCGAGCGTCATATAGCCGCCAGTGTTGTAATGACAACGTTTCGCGGCTACTCTTGAGTTGTGTAGGTTCAAGAATGGCCCCCGTGGTGTTGTCAGGTGCATACCTGCAACGTGCGGGGGTTTTCTCTCTCCAGCAACCAATGCCACCAGGGATTAAGCCCCCGCAACATTGCGCCTCACCGGAACCCTTCCGGCTTGCCGCTGATTCTACGACTGTTTTTCTGTTCCGGAATCCGTCACTTCTTCACTCTGTGCTGCGCATTCCGCAGAATATTATCCGCTTGCAACCGTTGCATTTTTCTTACGAAAAAGGCCGCAGAGTTTTATCCCTGCGGCCTGATCCGGGCGCAAATTGCCATTACGGCAGCCTGACGCCCGTCTGACACGTTACTTCCGCTTGTTCAGCCAGTTCACGATCATGCTGGCAAGAATGCCAGCAATGACCGGAGCCGCTAAATCATGCCAGAAGGCCATGCCCAGCTCTGCGAGCGTCATATAGCCGCCTCTGTTGTAATGACAACGTTTCGCGGCTATTCTTGAATGGTCTAGATGCAAGAATGGCCCCCGTGGTGTTGTCAGGTGCATACCTGCAACGTGCGGGGGTTTTCTCTCTCCAGCAACCAATGCCACCAGGGATAAAGCCCCCCGCAACATTGCGCCTCACCGGAACCCTTCCGGCTTGCCGCTGATTCTACGGCCATTTTTGTTCGTCGAAATCCATCACTTCTTCACTCTGTGCTGCGCATTCCGCAGAATATTATCCGCTTGCAACCGTTGCATTTTTCTTACGAAAAAGGCCGCAGAGTTTTATCCCTGCGGCCTGGTCCGGGCGCAAATTGCCATTACGGCAGCCTGACGCCCGTCTGACACGTTACTTCCGCTTGTTCAGCCAGTTCACGATCAGACTGGCAAGAATGCCAGCAATGACCGGAGCCGCTAAATCATGCCAGAAGGCCATGCCCAGTTCTGCGAGCGTCATATAGCCGCCTGTGTTGTAATGACAACGTTTCGCGGCTATTCTTGAGTGGTCTAGGTTCAAGATTAGCCCCCGTGATGTTGTCAGGTGAATATCTGCAACGGGCGGGGGTTTTCTCTCTCCAGCAACCAATGCCACTAGGGATTAAGCCCCCGCAACATTGCGCCTCACCGGAACCTTTCCGGCTTGCCGCTGCTTTTACGATTGCTTTTTACCGTCAGCACCCGGCAATCTTCCTCATTGCGTGATGCCTTCCAGCTTAATTTCTTTATTTGCAATAGTTGCAGTTCATATCCGGGCTGACTCCAGACTGGTAGTGAAATGCGCAATTTTGTAGAATTGCGCCTCCTCGCGACCTCCCCAGTGAATCTGTTGCCTCATTTTTTACATACTGCGTATTCGACTTCTCCACCTGTTGCGCAAGAGAAACTGGGTTTATTCATTTTTGCGAGGCCGACTTCTTTCTGGACAGGACTTTATGCAGCACAACACACTACCGAAACACGATCAGAAAATGCCGTTTACACGCTACGACTTCGGCTGGGTTTTATTATGCATAGGCATGGCGATTGGTGCCGGAACCGTGCTGATGCCAGTACAAATTGGCTTGAAGGGAATTTGGGTATTTATTACCGCAGCGATCATTGCTTATCCTGCCACCTGGGTAGTGCAGGACATTTATTTAAAAACCCTTTCTGAAAGCGATTCCTGTAATGACTACACCGATATTATCAGTCATTACCTGGGGAAGAACTGGGGAATTTTCCTCGGGGTTATCTACTTTTTGATGATTATCCACGGGATTTTTATCTACTCTCTCTCCGTGGTTTTCGACAGCGCCTCGTACCTGAAAACCTTCGGTTTAACCAATGCCGATCTTTCACAATCTCTACTTTATAAAGTCGCCATTTTCGCCGTACTGGTGGCAATTGCGTCTGGTGGTGAACGATTACTGTTTAAGATTTCCGGGCCAATGGTGGTGGTCAAAGTAGGGATTATCGTCGTGTTCGGTTTTGCGATGATCCCGCACTGGAATTTCGCCAATATAACCGCCTTCCCGCAAGCCTCCGTCTTTTTCCGCGATGTCCTGCTTACCATTCCCTTTTGCTTCTTTTCTGCGGTATTTATTCAGGTACTTAACCCAATGAATATTGCCTATCGTAAACGGGAAGCGGATAAAGTACTGGCAACCCGGCTCGCGCTGCGTACCCACCGAATTAGTTATGTCACGCTCATCGCGGTGATCCTGTTTTTTGCCTTTTCGTTTACCTTCTCAATTAGCCACGAAGAAGCCGTTTCTGCCTTTGAACAAAATATCTCGGCACTGGCACTGGCCGCGCAGGTGATCCCTGGGCATATCATTCATATCACCTCTACGGTGCTGAATATCTTTGCCGTACTGACCGCATTCTTTGGCATTTATCTCGGTTTCCACGAGGCCATTAAAGGCATTATTCTCAATCTGTTAAGCCGAATTATTGATACCAAGAAAATTAACTCACGCATGCTGACTCTGGCGATCTGCGCTTTTATCGTCATTACGTTGACGATTTGGGTTTCGTTTCGTGTATCGGTGCTGGTGTTCTTTCAGTTGGGAAGCCCGTTATATGGCATTGTGTCGTGCCTCATTCCATTTTTCCTGATCTATAAAGTCGCACAACTGGAAAAACTTCGCGGGTTTAAAGCCTGGATGATTCTGCTGTACGGCATTTTGTTATGCTTGTCGCCACTGTTGAAGCTGATTGAGTAAACCGGAGCGCATGGCCCCGGTTTTGTGAGTTACCGCTGCGGATTTTCATCCTGATCAACAGCAAAACAAGCTACCAGTTGACCGCCGTAGTCTTTTAGCTGCGGCTGCAACTGGGTGCAGGGGCCGAAGCGCCGACGACAGCGGGCGTTAAACGCGCAGCCCGGCGGTGGATTGAGCGGGCTTGGCAGTTCACCGGTGAGCTTGATGCGCTCGCGGCGATCGTCCGGGTTCAGGCGCGGCGTCGCGGAGAGTAGCGCCTGTGTGTACGGATGTCGCGGATTATTGAAGATTTGCTCCTTCGTCCCCTTCTCCACGCAGCGGCCCAGGTACATCACCATCACTTCATCAGCAATGTGTTCCACCACCGACAGGTCGTGAGAGATGAAGACATAAGACAGCCCCAGTTCCTGCTGCAAATCCATCATCAGATTCAGCACCTGCGCACGTACCGAGACGTCCAGCGCGGAAACCGGTTCATCGGCAATCACCACATCCGGGTCGAGCATCAGACCACGGGCGATGGCGATACGCTGACGCTGACCGCCGGAGAACATGTGCGGATAGCGATCGTAATGCTCGGTTTTCAGGCCGACTTTCGCCATCATCGACAACGCTTTTTCCCGACGCTGTTCTTTGCTTAAACCGGTGTTGATCAGCAGCGGCTCTTCGAGAATTTGACCGACTTTTTTACGCGGATTCAGCGAGCCATAGGGATTCTGGAAGACGATCTGGATTTTCTGCCGACGCAACTTCTGCGCCTGCGGATCGTGCTTGAGCAGATCCTGCCCCTGGTAATACAGTTCGCCGCCGGTAGGTGTTTCGATCATCGTCAGTAGCCGACCGAGGGTCGATTTACCGCAGCCAGATTCACCTACTACTGCCAGCGTCTTGCCACGTTCAAGATTAAACGAAACGCCGTCCAGCGCCTTCACCAGACGTTCCGGCGCGAACATGCCTTTCTTCACCGGATAATGTTTTTTCAGGTCGATAGCCTGCAACAGCGGTTGTTGCAGGGTGGCCTCTTGCGTACTCATAGTGTGGGCCTCCCGGCATCATCAAGTGGGTAATGGCATTTGGACTGACGCCCGTCAGCGAGCATATTCAGCGCCGGTTCTTCAGCGCGGCATCTGTCAGTGGCATAGGGGCAACGCGGGTTAAGCAGGCAGCCATTCGGACGGTCGTATTTGCCAGGAACGACGCCAGGCAACGACGCCAGACGTTCTTTGTCCTGGGCAAATTCCGGCAGCGCGCGCAGCAATGCCTGAGTATACGGATGACGCGGTGCATGGAAGATGGCGTGGGCATCGCCCGTTTCCACCACCTGGCCTGCATACATGACGATGATTTTATGCGCCGCTTCCGCCACCAGCGCCAGGTCATGGGTAATCAACACCAGCGCCATGTTCTCTTTCTGCTGCAACTCCAGCAGCAGTTCGATGATTTGTGCCTGAATTGTCACGTCCAGCGCGGTGGTCGGCTCATCGGCAATCAGCAGTTTTGGTCGACAGGCAATCGCCATGGCGATCATCACACGCTGGCTCATGCCGCCAGAAAGCTGATGCGGGTAAACATCCAGACGCGAAGCCGGATCGGGAATACCGACCTGATTCAGCAGGTCAATCGCCCGCTGACGGCGAGTGCTCTTATTACCGCCCTGATGCACCTTAATTGCTTCCATAATCTGGAAACCAACGGTGTAGCACGGGTTAAGGCTGGTCATCGGGTCCTGAAAGATCATCGCCACTTCGGCACCCACCAGGTTGCGGCGCTCTTTTTCCGAGATACGCTGCAAATCCTGGCCGTTAAACTCCAGCTTTTCTGCCATCACGCGGCCCGGATAATCAATCAGCCCCATAATCGCCAGTGAACTGACCGACTTACCGGAGCCAGATTCACCCACAATCCCGACCACTTCGCCCTGTTTTACGCTGTAGCTGATGCGGTCTACGGCGCGGAACGGTGCGCTTTCGTCGCCGAAATGCACCGATAATTTATCTACATTTAATAACGCCATCTCGAACCTCTTACTGCTTCAGTTTGGGATCGAGCGCGTCACGCAGACCGTCACCCATCAGGTTAAATGCCAGCACCGTCAGCAGGATCGCCAGACCGGGGAAGGTTACGACCCACCAGGCGCTTTGCGCGAACTGCAATACGTCGGAGAGCATGGTGCCCCACTCCGGTGTTGGCGGCTGCGCCCCCATACCGAGGAAACCAAGAGCAGCCATATCGAGAATGGCGTTAGAGAAACCGAGCGACGCCTGAACAATCAGCGGCGCAAGGCAGTTCGGGAAGATGTTAATAAACATCTGGCGCATCGCCCCGGCCCCCGCCACGCGAGACGCGGTGACGTAATCGCGATTCACCTCCACCAGCACGGCGGCGCGGGTTAAGCGCACATAGTGCGGCAGCGCAACAAAGGTCAGCGCCAGCGCGGCGTTACCAATCGACGGACCGAAAATTGCCACCAGCACAAGCGCCAGCAGCAGACTTGGCAGCGCCAGCATGATATCGACCACGCGCATGATGATGTTATCAACCAGACCGCCAAAGTAACCGGCGATCAGGCCGAGAATAACGCCCATAATCAGCGACAACACCACCACCAGACAACCAACCAGCAGCGACAAGCGCGCGCCGTACATCAGCCGCGACAGCACATCACGGCCTACGTCATCGGTGCCCAGCAAGTGCGCCATGCTGCCGCCTTCCTGCCAGGCTGGCGGGGCGAGCAGTGCATCGCGGAACTGTTCCGCCGGGTTATAGGGTGCAATCCAGTTGGCAAAGATCGCGATAAACAGCACGATGACGACGTAAACCAGCCCGACAACCGCGCCTTTATTGCGTTTAAAATAGTGCCAGAACTCCTGTAACGGGGTCATCGGCACCGGTGCGCTAATCACTTTATTTTCAGTAACCTGTGACATGATGTCCCCTTACTTCTTATGACGAATACGCGGGTTCACCACGCCGTACAGCAGATCGACCAGCAGGTTGACGAGGATAATCATCGTCGCCACCAGTAATACGCCTCCCTGCACTACCGGATAATCGCGGCGTTGCAGCGCGTCAATCAACCAGCGCCCCAGACCTGGCCACGAGAAGATGGTTTCGGTCAGAATCGCGCCTGCCAGCAATGTTCCCACCTGCAGGCCGATAACGGTCACCACCGGCAGCATGGCATTACGCAGCGCATGGACGATAATCACCCTAAGGCGGGTTAGCCCTTTGGCACGCGCGGTGCGGATGTAATCCTCGCCCAGCACTTCCAGCATCGAGGAGCGCGTCATACGTACAATGACCGCCAGCGGGATAGTACCCAGCACAATGGCGGGCAAAATCATATGGGCGACAGCATCAATAAAGTTGCCGTCTTCACCCCAGATGGCGGTGTCGATCAGCATAAAACCGGTTAACGGATTGGAATCATCGAGGAACACCATGTCGCTCACGCGACCGGAGACAGGCGTCAGGTTCCAGTGCACCGAAACCAGCATGATCAGCATCATGCCCCACCAGAAGATCGGCATCGAGTAGCCGGTCAGCGCCAGGCCAACGGCTGTATGATCGAAAATAGAACCACGTTTAACCGCAGCCAGCACACCAACCGGAATACCGACCGCGGTAGCAAAAATCATCGCACAGACGCCAAGTTCCAGCGTGGCCTGGAAGCGCGGCACGAACTCTTCCCAAACCGGGATGCGGCTTTTCATCGAAATGCCTAAATCACCGTGCATTACACCCCAAATGTAATTGAGATACTGCTGCCACATCGGTTTATCCAAGCCGAGTTCTGCCAGCAATTGTGCGTGACGCTCTGGGGAGATCCCACGTTCACCCGCCATGATCATCACCGGATCGCCCGGGATCATGTGGACAAAGGCAAATGTGAGAAGGGTAATACCGATAAACGTGGGGATGACGAGTCCCAAACGTCGGAGAATAAACTGCAACATAACCCGGATTCTCTGTAGTGACCCGCAGCCTGGAACTGCGAGTCTGTATTGCTCACAAATCAATTCCCGCCCTTATAGGACAAGGAATTAAGTATTGCTGCCGGATGGCGCTGCACTTAAAGGCACAGCACCACCGGGTATGCAGATTGTTGACAAAGTACGCTTTTGTCATGCCGGATGCGGCGTGAACGCCTTATCCGACCTACAAAATCGTGCAAACTCAATACATTGCAGAACTCTCGTAGGCCTGATAAGCGGAGCGCATCCGGCAGTTTTGCGTTTGCCATCAACCTTGTATGGCTTTTAATTATTCGATAGAGACGTTTTCGAAGTGATGTTTGCCTAATGGATCAACCACATAGCCTTTAACTTCTTTGCGTACCGGTTCAAACACGGTGGAGTGAGCGATGATCAGTGCCGGAGCCTGATCGTGCATCACGACCTGTGCTTGTTTGTACAATTCAACACGCTTGTTGTGGTCGTCGGTAGCACGCGCCGGTTGAATCAGATCTTCAAACGGTTTGTAGCACCATTTTGAGTAGTTGGAGCCTTGTTCAGAGGCAGCGCAGCTAAACAGGGTAGCGAAGAAGTTATCCGGATCCCCGTTATCGCCAGTCCAGCCCATCATTACCGTCTGGTGCTCGCCATCTTTTGCACGCTTGAGGTACTCACCCCATTCGTAGGTAACGATTTTCGCTTGTACGCCGACTTTCGCCCAGTCTGCCTGAATCATCTCTGCCATGCGACGAGCGTTCGGGTTATACGGACGTTGTACCGGCATTGCCCACAGGTCGATAGAGAAGCCTTTTTCCAGACCCGCTTCTTTCAGCAAGGCTTTCGCTTTTTCAGGATCGTAGGTGTAGTCCTGAACATCATCGTTATAGCCCCACATGGTTGGCGGGATCAGGTTTTTCGCTGATACGCCAGCGCCCTGATACACTGCTTTGATAATCGCGTCTTTGTTCACCGCATAGGTCAGTGCCTGGCGAACTTTCACGTCATCCAGTGGTTTTTTCTGCACGTTATACGAGAGATAGCCGACGTTCAGCCCCGGCATTTCCATCAGGTTGATGGATTTATCCTGCTTCATGCGGGCGATATCTGCCGGGTTCGGGTACGGCATCACCTGGCATTCATTTTTCTGCAATTTAGCGTAACGCACGGAAGCGTCAGGGGTAATAGAGAAGACCAGCGTATCGATCTGTGGTTTGGTGCCCCAGTAGCCATCAAACGCTTTGTAGCGAATACGGGAATCTTTTTGATATTGCTGTAACTGGAACGGGCCGGTGCCGATTGGGTTGAGGTCCAGTTTTTCCGGCGTACCGGCTTTCATCATCGCGTCAGCATATTCTTTTGACAGAATAGAGGCGAAGTCCATTGCAAGGTCAGCAAGGAACGGCGCTTCCGGGCGAGTCAGCACAAACTGAACGGTGTTGTCGTCCACCTTTTTCACTTCGCTGATCAGCTCCGGCAAGCCCATACCTTCGAAGTATTCGTAGCTGCCGCCTGAAACTTTATGGTACGGGTTTTGCGCGTTTTTCTGACGATCGAACGAGAACACCACGTCATCGGCATTCAGTTCGCGCGTCGGTTTGAATTCTTTGTTGTTATGCCACTTCACACCTTTACGCAGATGGAAGGTATAGGTTTTACCGTCTTCGCTGACTTCCCACTTTTCAGCGAGGCCCGGAATCACTTCAGTGGTGCCGATTTTAAATTCAACCAGGCGGTTATAAAGCGGTACGGAAGAGGCGTCATAGGTGGTGCCGGAGGTAAACAGCTGCGGGTTAAACCCTTCCGGAGATCCTTCTGAGCAATAAACCAGAGTTTTAGCCTGAACACTTGCTGCGACGGTCATAGCCACCAGGCTGAGACCAAGCTTCAGCATCCCTGACTTTTTCAAGGAAATACGCATTATTCTGCTCCAATTGTGATGTTTGTTGTTTTAACCCTTTGCAGTGGGTTGTCGCTGCCTGACCTTTTTTGTTTTTTACCCGGTCGGGTCAACGTTATGAGGTGGGGATGCCGTACTAATTAACATCAGTGTAACAGTGCGGATCCTCCATAAAATGCCCCTCGTGACCTACAATCTGTCAACAGAATGTGAAAACGTCAATACAGCCAACCGGGATTTACACCAACGGTGAGAATCCACAAACAAAGATTAAAAAAACTTCAAACAGCTATTTGCAGCAGAGAAATTTGTGCTACGCCAACATAACCAGAACAATCAGCTTAATATTTAGCAACATTTGGTGATTAAGTTTTATGCATTTAATGAAAAAAATCTGAGGAAAAGATGGATATCTGAGCGATTAATACCATGAACGCTAAAACGCACAGCGGAAAATGCCAGCGCCAGCCATAAGTAACGCAAAAAAAGATTTAAGCAAATATAAAAAAAGACAATGGATTCTGTCACAAATCCGTTAATGGATAGTGAGATGTGGGGCGCAAATTTGGCAGGGAAATATGTGGTGTGTTGCCGTTTAGATCGGATAAGACAGGTACGCTGTATCCGACAATGAATGCGGGGCCGTTTTGGTCGGTGCCAGAGGATTACTCGCCACTGCGGGCCGTTGCTGCCACAACGTTCTCTCGCTTTGCTGGAGTCGAACCTCCCTGCCCCCGGAAGTTCTCATCCTCTTCAGGCCGCAGAAAGCAAAAAACCAGCCCGTAGGCTGGTTTTTCTAAATTGGTCGGTGATAGAGGATTACTCGCCACTTCGTGGCTCGCCCTGCGGGCCGTTGCTGGCGCAACGTTCTCTCGCTTCGCTCGAGTCGAACCTCCCCGCCCCCGGAGGTTCTCATCCTCATGGGCTTCAAATGCAAAAAAGCCTGCTCGCTGAGCAGGCTTTTCGAATTTGGTCGGTGATAGAGGATTCGAACCTCCGACCCCTTCGTCCCGAACGAAGTGCGCTACCAGGCTGCGCCAATCACCGAATGCGGGGCGCATCTTACTGCGCAGATACGCCCTCGTCAATCCCTTAATAGCAAAATGCCTTTTGATCGGCGAGAAAGTCAGCAGGCCTCTTAGTTAGCCACGACCTCTTTCGCCTGCGGGATGTGACACCAGTTGTTGTTTTCGTTAATACCACCGTCCGGTGAAGTATAGCCAAGACAACCCATGATGGTGTCGTACAGCTCTACGTGACGGCGTGGCACTTTCATATCAGCTTCTTTTTTCAACTGCGCAAATGCCTGCGCGTTGGCTGGATTTTCCAGATATTTATCCGACATCCAGACCATCATCGGTACGCGGAACTGCTCCGGCGGTGCCAGTTCACGCGGTGTGCCGTGCAGGTGCTCGCGTTCGTTAATTGACTCACCGTGGTCAGCTGCGTAGAACACAATCGCTTTCTTATCGCGAACCTGATCAATCACGCTGGAAATAAAGTGATCCACATAGGTCACCGAGTTGTCGTAGGAGTTGATCATCTGCGCTTTGGTACAGCCGCTATCAACACCAATACATTCTGGCTTCCACTGCGCAAAGCTGCGCGGGTAACGCTGGGTGTAGTTAAAGTGCGACCCCTTGGTATGCAGAATGATCAGATGCTTACCATCCGGGTTGCGCCCCAGCGATTGCTGCATTTCGTCTACCAGCAACATATCATCTACCGGCTTGCCGCGGTTACGCGGTTCCGCACCAATCTGCTCACGATAAGCAATGTTGTCTGCCATCGTGTTGCTGTAGAACCACATTTCGCTTTGCATAGCGTAGAGATCAGAACTGAATCCTAACTGCTTCAATACCGCGAAAATGTTCTGTTCTTTTAATGTGCGCTGCGGATTATCTTCTGCTCCACCCTGACGCACAAACATGCAACGCAGAGAAAGTTTGGTCGCCGTGTCACAAGAATAGCCACGAAACGCCGCCAGATTTTTCTCCTGAGCCAGTTTCGGTGTGGTATTGCGTTCATAGCCGAAAATGCCCATATGATCCCAGCGCGTGGTTTCACCAATAATGAAAACGACATATGTATCATCAACGTTTTGTGGAGCCTGGTACGTAAACTTCTTCGCAGGGTTAAGGAGAGAATTGTTATCGGAAGATTCATCGACCCGCGCCCAGGCATAAAGACCTAACGCCGAAAGCCAGTTTGATGGCAGATAAGAGTTCGCGACAACGCCACCATAACTCGGCAAATCAACACCTGTCGCCCTCTCCACTTTCTTCTGCTGGATATCCAGCAAACGAATCGGTGCCCAAACCATAATACCTGCCAGTACGACGACCGCCAGACTCCGAATACGTTGCCCTGGGGTTCGCAGTTGTCGGAGCAAGGTGTAGCGACAGCGGTTATTCCAGATAAGGATAAGAGGTAATGCGCTTACGGCGATTAACCAGAGAATAAAGTTCAGACCAACAACTTCTTTTGACAGATCGATATCGGTGGTCATGACGGATGCGATGATGCCATAACCAATGACCACATTAAGGAAAGTCATGTAATAGCTGGCACCTGCAGAAAAGAGCACCACCAGCGATGCCAGAATTCGCCAGCTGCGGCGGCCAAACAGCGAAAGCAGACGCAGTAAAAAGAAGGTCACCAGTACGGTAGCGACCAGTTCAACAACAGCAGAAACGCCTTTCCAGACGGTAAAATCGTGCGCATAGCTGCCGAAGCGGCGGTAAAAAACCGCGCCATTCATAAAAAGGCCAATATAGATTGCAAGCAAAAAGCTCAGCTTCTGCTGTGTAATCGATTTGATGTATCTCATGCAAACAAACCCTGGACAAACAGGTGATAACACCCTGCTTAGTGGCTTTTCAGGCCCGGCAGGGGAAAAGTGCGGAGGTAGTCAGATAAGTAAAATCTACACGCGCGAATAAGTAGACCACAGCAAAGGGAAAAAGTGTGGGGAAAGAGTGTGCATGAAGCACAAATTTACAAAAATGCAAGTTTGAAAAGAGACTTTAGCGTTACAAAAAGCAGTAAAAAGGGCCAGTTCACTGGCCCAAATTTTACGCGTCATTGTTTATACATTGCGTTGAAGCGTTTGATTCACACTAAGGCTAAAGCCCAGTAGCTCGCGGCAGGTCATTAAAGGGAGCCATGCGCCTCACGCAACATTTTCTGCTCTGGCTGGCGAATCGTCGTAGAAAGCGCCAGTGACAGAATCAGCAGGGCGAAAATCACGTAGAAAGTCACATAGAATCCGCCAAACAGTGAAGCGATAATCGAACCACAAATGCTGCCGATACCGAAACCGAGGTAAATCACACCGTAGTTTTTTGCCAGATTATTTAGGCCGAAGAACTCACTGACCAGTGACGGGAACACCGTGATAGTGCCGCCGAAGTTAAATGCCACGCAGGCAATCGCTGCAAAGAACGTCACTGCATTCAATGGGGCAAACAGCAGGGCCGCCATGCCCACCAGCGAAATGACCTGACCAATGGTGATAACACGGATACGGGCGATTTTGTCAGACAGAATGCCCAGCACCAGACGACCAGAAAGGTTGGCGATGGAAATAACCGTCACAGCATTGGCTGCGGAAATTGCATCAAGATGCGCCAGACTTTGAGCGATATCTTTCGCCACGCCAATCACATACAGGCCACTCATGCAGGCAGTCAGGAACATAACTGCTAACATCCAGTACTGCGGTTTACGCATCGACTCTGCCAGCGTGTAATCCTTCTCCACCACACCATTGCTGGTTTTCACTTCCTGTTTCGGCGCATCTTTCATTAACGTTGCGCCAAAGACAATCATCACCAGTACAATCGCGCCCCAAATAACAAAGGTTTTTTCCAGACCGACCGTTTCCAACAGTTGCGTATCGATAAATTTGAAACCCAGACTACCAAGTCCATAAGAACCAATAGCGAAAGCAGAGATGAGTCCCTTACGCTCCGGGAACCACTTCACGCAGTTAGAGAGCGTCAACAGGTAACCCGCACCATCCGCCAGACCAACCAACACACCGGCGCTTAACCACAGCATCATCAGGTTGTTGGAATGTGCTGTCAGGAAGAAACCTAATCCCAGCAAAATGCCGGAAGCCATAGTGACGCGTTTAACACCAAAACGTTCTTGCAATTTGCCCGCAACAGAAGACGAAATTGCCAGCCCCAGACTTAACAAGCCGAAAGAGAAAGCAACCTGGCTTACCGGAGCCCCCAGCTTGGCAGAAAGCGCGCCGTTAAACAGACTCCAGGTATAAACCGACCCCAGGGCAAACTGGGTAATGATAGTACCGATGAGTGTCAGCCAGCGAGTACGCTGATAATTTGAAGGTGTCATGGCAGTATTCCTGCAGTAATAAAAAGGAAAAATCTCTGCCGACAACCATAACGAAGTGCACTTTATGCCTGGGGAAAAACGGCATGAAATGCCATCAGAACGGAATGAAATGCATTAGTTCAGGAATGAATGACTCGACAATTATTCACCAAATTTATTATTTAGTAAGTTAGTCCCCACTATCGCCACATTAGTTGTTATTTATGGGTTTCAATTGTATCTATAACGTTAAAATCTGGCGCTAACCCCCATCGTATACAGATAGTCATTATTGTTCGTGGTATTTTCTGCCTGAGATAACGCAGCGTAGGCGGCAATATTTTGATTGAGCAACATATCAGCACCTACCGTGACATCCAGCCAGTTGCCGTTCTGGTTTGTCGCCGTCATCCGGCTTAAGCCTGATTGCGCCTTCCAGATATTCTCGCCAAATTGCTGGTTATAGCTGATTTGCGCCCAGGGTCGGAGATCGCCAAGCCGGGAGTCAACACGCCAGCCTAAGGTACTCACGCTGGCATGCCATAACGGATCAGTCAGTGTAGTAGTACTGTCGCCAAACTCGTTATACATCGAGGTGGTTGTACCATCGTAATGTAATGCCGCGACCGGGCCGGTTGTAACCTGTTCATATAAAGGAAAATTCCAGCCCATACTCATACTGCTGGTCACATCCACAGGGGTTTCTTCCGCCAGATTGACTTCCAGTCCCAGCGCCCTTTGGCTACTTTGAATACGTTGCGACAGAATATCGTTGTAATCAGGTTGATGATCGCTATCCCAGGTGTAGCGCTCTGTAGAATGTCCGGGTTGCGTATCAACGATATATTCTTGTTGCCAGGCGTAAGCTGTGTTGAGAAAAAAGGCACTGATTACCACGCTCGCCAGCAGGCTTAACTGCCAGCGACCACCGCTTTTTTTTATGATCATTAACACGACTCCAGAGAAGAGCCGAATTCGGCAATATTATTGTCATTGTATGAAGGATATCGGGCATAGTAGCCCTGTATTAAATATTGACTTTTTCACCGATGCGTCAAGAAAAGCGGCTGAAATTTTTACGATCGGGTACATAGCGAGGGAAAGTATGGAACGTTGCGGCTGGGTGAGTCAGGACCCGCTTTATATTGCCTACCATGATAATGAGTGGGGCGTGCCTGAAACTGACAGTAAAAAACTGTTCGAAATGATCTGCCTTGAAGGGCAACAAGCAGGGTTATCGTGGATCACCGTCCTCAAAAAACGCGAAAACTATCGCGCCTGCTTTCATCAGTTCGATCCGGTGAAGGTGGCTGCAATGCAGGAAGAGGATGTCGAAAGACTGGTACAGGACGCCGGGATTATCCGCCATCGCGGGAAAATTCAGGCAATTATTGGTAATGCGCGGGCGTACCTGCAAATGGAACAGAACGGCGAACCGTTTGCCGACTTTGTTTGGTCCTTTGTCAATCATCAACCACAGGTGACACAAGCCACAACGTTGAGCGAAATCCCTACATCTACGCCCGCCTCCGACGCTCTATCTAAAGCCCTGAAAAAGCGTGGCTTTAAGTTTGTTGGTACCACAATCTGTTACTCCTTTATGCAGGCATGTGGGCTGGTGAATGATCATGTGGTTGGCTGCTGTTGCTATCCGGGAAATAAACCATGATTCGGGAAGCGCAACGTTCAGAACTCCCCGCGATCCTCGAACTGTGGCTGGAAAGTACAACCTGGGGGCATCCCTTTATAAAAGCGAATTACTGGCGTGATTGCATTCCGCTGGTGCGGGATGCCTATCTTGCCAACGCGCAAAACTGGGTCTGGGAAGAAGACGGTAAGCTTCTCGGTTTTGTCAGCATTATGGAAGACCGATTTCTGGCTGCAATGTTTGTCGCACCGAAGGCCGTCAGACGCGGTATTGGTAAGGCGCTAATGCAGTATGTGCAGCAGCGCCATCCCCATCTGATGCTGGAGGTTTATCAAAAAAATCAACCGGCGATAGATTTTTACCATGCGCAGGGTTTTCACATTGTCGACTGCGCATGGCAGGATGAAACCCAACTACCCACCTGGATTATGAGCTGGCCGGTGGTTCAAACGCTGTAAGTGTCAGTTCCGGACCGTTGTATTTTTCCAGCCATGCCAGCGCCGTATTACCCGCACAGCCATTCCCCAGCCGCGAGCTGGGGAGATCTTTGGTCAGAACGTTCACCGCGCCGTTTTTACAAATACCGTCAGCGGTTAAATCCAGATCCGGCCATGCCCCTTCATGAATGCAAATCACGCCAGGTTTAATTCCCTCGCTAATGACCGCTCCGGCAAGAATTTGCCCGCGTGCGTTCCACAACCGAACAATATCGCCATCTTGTATGCCGCGCGCCTGGGCATCGTCAGGATGAATGGTGACAGGCTCACGATTTGCCACCGCGTACAATTCGCGCAGAGAACTGTAATTCAGCTGGCTGTGCAGACGATGTGCCGGATGAGCAGAAAGTACCTGCAACTGTTCCGGTTCGGCATTGCCCTGCCATTCGTCCGGCTCCAGCCACATTGGATGCCCAGGGCAATCCGGATAAGCGTAATCGGCAATACGCTGCGAGAAGATTTCAATCTTGCCGCTGGCGGTTTTTAATGGATGCGCCTGCGGATCGCGGCGAAAATCGGCGAAGCGAATAAACCGCTCGCTGTCCGGGTTTTCCGGCATCTCAATTAACTGGTTGGCTTCCCAGAACTCAGCAAATGGCGGCAATTCAACCTGCTGGCTTGCCCCGCGCTGCCGTGCAACGTTATAAAACGTTTCCAGCCATTGCAGCTCACTTTTTCCTTCCGTAAACCGCGCACAGCAGCCCTTCTCCCAACGTTCACTCAACTCGGCAAAGACATCAAAATCATTACGCGCTTCATAACGTGGAGGCACCACTTGCTTCATCGGCACCAGATGCTGATTACTGTAATCGCCGGTCATGGTGAGGTCATTACGCTCAAACGAGGTGGTTGCAGGGAGGACGATATCGGCGTGTTTCGCCGCTGCCGTCCAGAAGCATTCGGAGATCACCACCAGCTCCGGTTTTTGCCAGGCACGAATCAGACGATTGGTATCCTGATGATGAGTAAAGTTGGCGCCGCCCGCCCACCAGATAAAACGAATATCCGGGAAGTGACGGTTCATGCCATTGTGTTGGTATGCACCGCCAGGGTTTTCCAGAGCTTCAACAATACGGGCTACGGGGATTTTATCTACCGCATCGGTGCCACCTGGCAAGCTACCCTGCATAGATGAAAGCACCGCAGCGCGGCGCGTAGGGTTACCACCATTGGCAAAATGGTAAGAAAGACCAAAGCCCCCGCCAGGCGTGCCGATTTGCCCTAACATTGCTGCCAGGGTGACGATCATCCAGTGTTTTTGCTCACCAAACTGCTGGCGCTGCATTCCCCAGCCAGCCATCAGCATGGTGGTATTTTGATGAAAAATAGCCGCCAGTTCGCGGATTTTCTCTGCGTTAATCCCACAAATCTCTGCCGCCCATTCGGCATTTTTCGCTATTCCGTCACTCTCGCCCAGCAAATAAGAGGCGAAGACGTCATAACCTGTGGTGCAACGCGCCAGAAACGCTTCGTCGTGCCAGCCATTTTCCACCAGCGTATGGGCGATCCCCAGCATCAGCGCAACATCGGTGCCCATGTGCGGTGCCACCCACTCCATTTTATCGCCAAAGAAATCGACGGTTTCCGATCGCATTGGATCAATGCAGATCAGCTTTTTCCCGCTGTCACGCAGTGCGGAAAAGTAAGAAAGCCCCTGCTCATCGGATGCATTCCACGCAATTTTCAGCGTATTGAGTGGGTTAGCACTCCATAGCACCACGACATCGCTATGTTCCAATACCAACGGCCAACTGGTTTGCTGTTGATAAACTTCGCTGCCCCCCACGACATACGGCATGATCGCCTGTGCCGCGCCGGTCGAATAATCCCCCAGATGCCCGGTATAACCGCCTGCCAGTGCCATATAGCGTTGCAATAATGTCGAGGCCTTATGCAGTACGCCGTTTGAACGCCAGCCGTAGGAACCCGCAAAAATCGACGCCGGACCATAAGCCTCACGAATACGTTTATGTTGTTGGTGAATAAGCTCCAGCGCCTCATCCCAACTCACGCGAACAAATTCATCCTGCCCACGAATGCCTTGCGGGTTTTCCGGTGACGCGAGAAAGCCCTTGCGCACCATTGGAAATCGTACCCGTGTTTTGCTGTGAACCTGGTCGCGAACCGCACTCTGCAAGGAGTTTTTCATTTCTGTGACTAACGCGCCACGCGAGCTAAACACGGTTTCGCCGTCGGTTTCAACCAGCATGGGCCCCCAGTGAGCGGCAGTAAGAACAGAATAACGTGAGGATGAGTTGGCCAAACCGAAGGCTCCTGAAAGATTAGATGTATTGAGCAGTTAAATATTACTTACAAATTTCCGAGTATTCCCAGGAATAATCTTCATGTTCACGCGGCATAATCTCCCGCCACGGAACCCGTGGCAAAGAATAAAAAGGTTATTAAGGATTAACAATGAAGAAACGTGTTTATCTTATTGCCGCCGTAGTGAGTGGCGCTCTGGCGGTATCTGGCTGCACCACTAACCCTTACACAGGTGAACGCGAAGCAGGTAAATCTGCTATCGGTGCAGGTCTGGGCTCTCTCGTTGG
This sequence comes from Escherichia sp. MOD1-EC4550, assembly GCF_963876935.1. NCBI lineage: Bacteria > Pseudomonadati > Pseudomonadota > Gammaproteobacteria > Enterobacterales > Enterobacteriaceae > Escherichia > Escherichia sp. MOD1-EC4550. The sequence goes on along the minus strand of NZ_CAWNSE010000053.1, from coordinate 58,122 downwards.
CGCGGGTATTGGTGCGCTCTCTTCTTCGAAGAAAGATCGCGGTAAAGGCGCGCTGATTGGCGCAGCAGCGGGTGCAGCTCTGGGCGGCGGCGTTGGTTATTACATGGATGTGCAGGAAGCGAAGCTACGTGACAAAATGCGCGGCACTGGTGTTAGCGTAACCCGCAGCGGGGATAACATTATCCTCAATATGCCGAACAATGTAACCTTCGACAGCAGCAGCGCGACCCTGAAACCGGCAGGCGCTAACACCCTAACCGGCGTGGCAATGGTGCTGAAAGAGTATCCGAAAACGGCGGTTAACGTGATTGGTTATACCGACAGCACGGGTGGTCACGACCTGAACATGCGTCTCTCCCAGCAGCGTGCGGATTCCGTTGCCAGCGCGTTGATCACCCAGGGCGTGGACGCCAGCCGCATCCGTACTCAGGGCCTTGGCCCGGCTAACCCAATCGCCAGCAACAGCACCGCAGAAGGTAAGGCGCAAAACCGCCGTGTAGAAATTACCTTAAGCCCGCTGTAATCCCTTTCATGCCAGGTGATGCAAAAATCACCTGGCATTCTTCAGTTTTCCTTCATCATATTTCAGGCTAAGGTGATCGCCTTATCAGTGAATGGAGAGAAGAATGAAGCCGTCCGTTATCCTCTACAAAGCCTTACCTGATGATTTACTGCAACGCCTGCAAGAGCATTTCACCGTTCATCAGGTGGCAAACCTCAGCCCACAAACCATCGAACAAAATGCAGCAATTTTTGCCGACGCCGAAGGCTTGCTGGGTTCAAATGAAAACGTTGACGCCGCATTACTGGAAAAAATGCCAAAATTGCGGGCCACATCAACGATCTCCGTCGGCTATGACAATTTTGATGTCGATGCGCTTACCGCCCGAAAAATTCTGCTGATGCACACGCCAACCGTATTAACGGAAACCGTCGCCGATACGCTGATGGCGCTGGTGTTGTCTACCGCTCGTCGGGTTGTGGAGGTAGCAGAACGGGTAAAAGCAGGCGAATGGACCGCGAGCATAGGCCCGGACTGGTACGGCACTGACGTTCACCATAAAACACTGGGCATTGTCGGGATGGGACGGATCGGCATGGCGCTGGCACAACGTGCGCACTTTGGCTTCAATATGCCCATCCTCTATAACGCGCGCCGCCACCATAAAGAAGCAGAAGAACGCTTCAACGCCCGCTACTGCGATTTGGATACACTGTTACAAGAGTCAGATTTCGTTTGCCTGATCCTGCCGTTAACTGATGAAACGCATCATCTGTTTGGCGCAGAACAATTCGCCAAAATGAAATCCTCCGCCATTTTCATTAATGCCGGACGTGGTCCAGTGGTTGACGAAAATGCACTGATTGCAGCATTGCAGAAAGGGGAAATTCACGCTGCCGGGCTGGATGTATTCGAACAAGAGCCACTGGCCGTAGATTCTCCGTTGCTCTCAATGGCCAACGTCGTCGCCGTACCGCATATTGGTTCTGCCACCCATGAGACGCGTTATGGCATGGCCGCCTGCGCCGTGGATAATTTGATTAATGCGTTACAGGGAAAAGTTGAGAAGAACTGTGTGAATCCGCACGTCGCGGACTAACCGCGACTGCGGGAAGTAAAGCCCGATAATCGCTCGGGCTTTTACTCTTTATTGGGTTGCAGTGACTGCTGTAGTCCAGGCCTGATTAAACGCCTGATGCTGTGCCGGTAATGGCGCAATCAGTTTGTTATATTCACTTGCCTGCTGCGAAGTCGGGAACTGGATGCCATTTGCTACAAAACTCACCTGAGTACCTTGCTGAGCAATGTAGTCTCCAACCATCACCAGTTGTTGCGTGAAAGTTTGTGCCGCCGGAATCAACGGTTGCAAAGCATCAGCTGGCGTCGTTACCACTTTGGTGAATGCCTGATCAAAGACCGGTTTCAGGTCATCGCTCTGTTTTAGCGCAGAGTGCGCAGCATCGGCCTGCAACTTCGCATTTTGCAACTGTTGCGCCAGTACGCCCAGAGAACCGTTCATTTCACGCAGTGGGCCGCTTTGCGTAACGTAATCCTGCGGTACGCGAATTGCGTTAACGCTGTCTACAACCGGACGCAGACCGGAATCCATTGCCTGATTCACCTGCTGAGAATAACCATACAGAATCGCGTAATCAGAGACAAAAGGACCAAACTGTTTTTTCTGATCGGCAGTCAGGGTTGGTAGACGTTCACCGCTACGCATCACTGTATTCTGCAGGAAGTCGATAAACGCTTTACGCTGATCGCCTTCTTTATCAAAACACCCACTCAGGCTAACTACCATTAATAACGCCGCAAGAGGCGCAAACCAGCGAGAGCAGGACTTTCCTGTCGCCATTTTCTTACTCCTTTCACCCAAAAAAAGCGCACAACGACACACGCGTGTCTGACGTGACAAGGATAGTCCAGGACAGGCTTGCAGGATACCCTTTCTACGTAATCTTCCTGGTAAAATAATGGAGAAAACGAAACAAGGTTAATTTGTTGTTTCATTGTTAAAAAATGACATTGCAGTTGCCTTTTTTCTAGCCAGAGATTTACGTCTTTACAGAACGCCATATTTTCGAAATCTTTACAATCCCGGAGTGGTAAAAGATATATCGGCATTTATCAGATCGTTAGGTCGCTATAAGTCACGCTAAGTGTCAGGCTGAATCGAATCACAGGCAGAGCATGCCCTGCCTTACTCCCGCTGTGTCTGCTTTTCCCGACTATTCTTAATGAGCTTCGATGCAATTCACGATCCCGCAGTGTGATTTGAGGAGTTTTCAATGGAATATAAAGATCCCATGCATGAGCTGTTGAGCAGCCTGGAACAGATTGTTTTTAAAGATGAAACGCAGAAGATTACTCTGACGCATAGAACAACGTCCTGTACCGAGATTGAGCAGTTACGTAAAGGTACGGGGTTAAAAATCGATGATTTCGCCCGGGTTTTGGGCGTATCAGTCGCCATGGTAAAGGAATGGGAATCCAGACGCGTTAAGCCTTCAAGTGCCGAACTAAAATTGATGCGTCTGATTCAAGCTAACCCAGCGTTAAGTAAGCAGTTGATGGAATAGACTTTTATCCACTTTATTGCTGTTTACGGTCCTGATGACAGGACCGTTTTCCAACCGATTAATCATAAATATGAAAAATAATTGTTGCATCACCCGCCAATGCGTGGCTTAATGCACATCAACGGTTTGACGTACAGACCATTAAAGCAGTGTAGTAAGGCAAGTCCCTTCAAGAGTTATCGTTGATACCCCTCGTAGTGCATTTCCTTTAACGCTTCAAAATCTGTAAAGCACGCCATATCGCCGAAAGGCACATTTAAATTATTAAAGGTAATACACTATGTCCGGTAAAATGACTGGTATCGTAAAATGGTTCAACGCTGACAAAGGCTTCGGCTTCATCACTCCTGACGATGGCTCTAAAGACGTGTTCGTACACTTCTCTGCTATCCAGAACGATGGTTACAAATCTCTGGACGAAGGTCAGAAAGTGTCCTTCACCATCGAAAGCGGCGCTAAAGGCCCGGCAGCTGGTAACGTAACCAGCCTGTAATCTCTGCTTAAAAGCACAGAATCTAAGATCCCTGCCAAATGGCGGGGATTTTTTTATTTGTTTATTCAGGAAATAAATAATCGTTCGCGTAATAAAATCTATTATTATTTTTGTGAAGAATAAATTTGGGTGCAATGAGAATGCGCAACGCCGTAAGAAAGGCGGGAATAACTTCCCGCCGAAGACTCTTACTCTTTCAATTTGCAGGCTAAAAACGCCGCCAGCTCATAATTCTCCTGTTTAATATGCAATTCACACAGTGAATCTCTTATCATCCAGGTGAAAAATAAAAGCGTGAAACAAATCACTATTAAAGAAAGTAATCTATATTTCTGCGGCATTCCCAGCCTCCTGTGTTGATTTCCAACGAGTAAGAGGCTAACCTTATGGTGTCTATGCATAGAGGGGCCTCACTTTGATTTATAGTCAGGTGGGGCTTTTCTCTGTCTGCCTTTCGGTGAATACCTGAGACAAACAGTCTCAAGCACCCGTGACTATTCTAGCTTAATAAGTTCTTTTCTTCTCCTTGATATAATCCTAAAAAAATCTCATAAAATTAATATATGAGGCAATCTTTATTCAGCAGAAGATTATTAAAGGTTGCTCTATTATTTAGCGATAAAAAAGCCTGCCAGATGGCAGGCTTTTTAATAACGACGTTATTACTGCAACAGCGAAATATCCGCAACTCGCAGGAATAATTCGCGCAGTTTCTCCAGCATGGTAAGACGGTTGATTCGCAATTCTTTGTCATCAACCATGACCATCACTTTATCGAAGAAGGCATCAACCGGTTCACGCAGCTCAGCCAGTTCGACCAGCGCATCCTGGTAACGACCTTCAGCAAAGTACGGCTCTAGCTTGTCACGTAGCACCACAACCTGCATCGCCAGTTTAATTTCTTCCGGCTCTTTCAGAGTAGAGGCATTCACGCGGTCGCTCAGCACTTCGTCAGATTTCGCCAGAATGTTAGATACACGCTTGTTCGCCGCCGCCAGTGCTGCAGCTGCATCCAGGGTACGGAAGTGCGATACCGCTTTCATTCGGGCATCGAAATCAGCCGGACGAGTCGGACGACGCGCCAGTACCGCCTGGATGGTGTCAACGGTGTAACCTTCGTCTTGATACCAGGCGCGGAAGCGACCGAGCATAAAGTCGATAACATCATCAACCACGTTGGCATTAGTCAGCTTATCGCCATACAGACGCACTGCTTCTTCGGTCAGGGTTTGCAGGTCAAGATTGAGGTTCTTCTCAACGATAATACGCAGCACGCCAAGTGCGGCACGACGCAACGCAAACGGGTCTTTGTCGCCTTTCGGATGCTGGCCGATACCGAAGATACCCGCCAGAGTATCCATCTTGTCAGCAATCGCCAGCGCACAGGCTACCGGGTTAGACGGCAGGTCATCACCGGCAAAGCGCGGCTGATACTGCTCGTTCAGCGCCACGGCAACATCTTCCGCTTCGCCATCGTGACGCGCGTAGTGCATCCCCATAACGCCCTGGGTGTCGGTGAACTCGAAGACCATGTTGGTCATCAGGTCGCACTTGGACAGCAGGCCCGCACGGGTTGCGTGGTTAACGTCAGCGCCAATCTGTTCAGCAATCCAGCCAGCCAGCGCCTGGATGCGGTCAGTTTTGTCGCGCAGTGTACCCAGCTGTTGCTGGAACAACACGGTTTGCAGGCGCGGCAGGTTATCTTCCAGACGTTTTTTACGGTCGGTGTTGAAGAAGAACTCGGCATCCGCCAGACGTGGACGAACGACTTTCTCGTTACCAGAGATAATTTGCTGCGGATCTTTCGATTCGATATTGGCAACGAAGATAAAGTTCGGCAGCAGTTTGCCGTCGTTCGCATACACCGGGAAGTATTTCTGGTCACCTTTCATGGTGTAAACCAGCGCTTCAGACGGCACCGCGAGGAATTTCTCTTCGAATTTTGCGGTCAGCACAACCGGCCATTCCACCAGCGAAGCGACTTCTTCCAACAGGCTTTCGCTTAAGTCAGCGTTACCGCCAATCTTACGCGCCGCTTCTTCGGCATCGGCTTTAATCTTCGCCTTACGTTCTTCGTAATCGGCGATGACTTTCCCGCGCTCACGCAGAATTTCCGGATACTGATCAGCATTGTCGATAGTGAATTCCGGCTCGCCCATAAAGCGGTGGCCGCGAATCACGCGATCGGACTGAATGCCCAGAATGGTTGCCGGAATGACTTTGTCGCCCAGCAGCAGGGTCACGGTGTGCACCGGACGCACGAAGTGCACGTCGCTTGCACCCCAACGCATCAGTTTCGGGATCGGCAGTTTCGCCAGCGAAGTGGCGACCATATTCGGCAACAGTGCTTCAGTGCTTTCGCCCTTCACGTGGGCGCGATACAGCAGCCATTCGCCTTTATCGGTAGTCAGACGCTCAGCCTGGTCAACGGTAATACCGCAACCACGCGCCCAGCCTTCTGCCGCTTTGCTCGGTTTGCCTTCAGCGTCGAACGCCTGGGCAATCGCCGGGCCGCGTTTTTCGATTTCACGATCCGGTTGCGCTTCCGCCAGGTTAGCTACTTTCAGCGCCAGACGACGCGGAGCAGCAAACCATTGAACGGTGCCGTGTGCGAGGCCTGCGTTATCCAGCTCCGCAGTAAAGTTCGCAGCAAAGGACTCAGCCAGGCTGCGCAGTGCTTTTGGTGGCAGCTCTTCAGTGCCGATTTCCACCAGAAAAGTTTTCTCAGACATAGCCGCCTCTTACTTATCTTTGTTGCACATCGGGAAGCCGAGGGCTTCACGGGAAGCGTAGTATGCTTCTGCCACTGCTTTGGTCAGGGTGCGAATGCGCAGAATATAGCGCTGACGCTCAGTGACAGAGATGGCTTTACGCGCATCCAGCAGGTTGAAGCTGTGGGCGGCTTTCAGAATACGCTCGTAGGCTGGCAACGGCAGCGGATTTTCCAGCGCCAGCAGCTGCTGCGCTTCTTTCTCGTATTGCTCGAAGCAGGTGAACAGGAAGTCCACATCCGCGTATTCGAAGTTGTAAGTGGACTGCTCCACTTCGTTCTGATGGAACACGTCGCCGTAGGTGGTTTTACCCAGCGGACCGTCGCTCCAGACCAGGTCGTAAACGCTGTCTACGCCCTGAATGTACATGGCCAGACGTTCCAGACCGTAGGTGATCTCGCCGGTAACCGGTTTACACTCCAGACCACCAACCTGCTGGAAGTAAGTGAACTGCGTCACTTCCATGCCGTTCAGCCACACTTCCCAGCCCAGCCCCCAGGCACCCAAAGTCGGGTTTTCCCAGTTATCTTCCACGAAACGGATATCGTGGATAGTCGGGTCCATGCCCAGCTCTTTCAGAGAACCAAGGTACAGCTCCTGAATATTGTCCGGCGATGGCTTAATGACCACCTGGAACTGATAGTAGTGCTGTAAACGGTTGGGGTTTTCGCCGTAGCGACCATCGGTCGGGCGACGAGAAGGCTGAACATAAGCAGCCGCCATCGGTTCTGGCCCCAGCGCGCGCAGACAGGTCATTGGGTGAGAGGTTCCCGCGCCGACTTCCATGTCCAATGGTTGAACAATGGTGCAGCCCTGGCGAGCCCAGTAATCCTGTAAGGTCAGGATCAAGCCCTGGAAGGTCCTGGTATCAAACTTTTGCATATTATTTCGTGCTGGATACGTGTGGATTTAAAGGAAGGGATCAGTATACCCGCTGGATGGAAGATATACAGTACGAAACGGGAAAAAGCAGGGCTTAACGCATGGAAAGATGCAAAAAATGGCCATCTGCGTCAAAAGAACAGACAAACTGCTCTTTACGGAAGGTATAACCGCGCATTTCGTAGCTTCCCTGAAATTGTTCAAAAGCAGTGACGTCGATTTTTTGCTCGCCGGTGTTATAACGTTTTGCCGCCTGATCCTTGCATAACGCTTCCATATTCAACGAACGCAGCGGATCAACCTTTACCCGTTGTGCTTTCTGCACGGGTGGCGGTGTAGAACAACCCACTAGCGCCATAAGCACCATAAGCGCCATTGCCGGAAAGAAAGAGTTCATCATCATTAAATTACCGTCTGGTTTGCAGGTGAGTCTTATTATTTATATCGGTATAGTGGCTGATATCTTACGAATTTCCTCAAGCCTCTATAAGCTGTAGTGATAAAACTCAGATTATTCCAGTGTGCCAACCGAATGATTTATCGGTCAGACTTTTTTTAACCAGATACAGAGACACAGATGCAGCCCAAAATTTACTGGATTGATAACCTGCGAGGGATAGCGTGTTTAATGGTGGTGATGATTCACACCACTACCTGGTATGTGACCAATGCTCATAGTGTTAGCCCCGTCACCTGGGATATCGCCAATGTTCTGAATTCTGCCTCTCGTGTCAGCGTGCCGCTATTTTTCATGATTTCCGGCTATCTCTTTTTTGGCGAACGCAGCGCCCAGCCGCGCCATTTCTTACGTATCGGCTTATGTCTGCTTTTTTATAGCGCAATCGCACTGCTCTACATTGCGCTGTTTACCTCCATCAATGTGGAGTTAGCGCTGAAAAACCTGCTGCAAAAGCCAGTGTTTTACCACTTATGGTTTTTCTTCGCGATTGCGGTGATTTATCTGGTTTCACCGCTGATTCAGGTGAAGAACGTCGGCGGAAAAATGTTGCTGGTACTAATGGTGGTGATTGGTATTATCGCTAACCCAAACACAGTGCCGCAGAAAATTGACGGTTTTGAATGGCTGCCAATTAACTTATATATCAATGGCGACACTTTTTACTACATCCTGTATGGCATGTTGGGCCGCGCTATAGGGATGATGGACACACAGCATAAAGCACTGTCGTGGGTGTGCGCCGCACTGTTTGCGACGGGGGTTTTTATTATCTCTCGCGGGACATTATATGAATTGCAGTGGCGCGGAAATTTTGCCGATACCTGGTATCTTTACTGTGGGCCGATGGTTTTTATCTGCGCAATCGCACTATTGACTCTGGTTAAAAACACGCTGGATACACACACTGTTCCCGGGCTTGGGCTGATATCACGCCATTCTTTAGGTATATACGGGTTCCATGCATTGATTATCCATGCGCTGCGCACCCGGGGGATTGAGCTTAAAAACTGGCCAATACTGGATATTATTTGGATCTTTTGCGCGACGTTGGCAGCGAGTTTGTTACTTTCTGTGCTGGTACAACGAATCGACAGAAACAGACTAGTGAGTTAAATAAAAGCCCGGTCACATTGGACTGACCGGGCTTACGTGAATTATTCGCTGTATTCTTCCTGGGTAACCTGTGTTTCTTTTGGTGGGTTTATTCCGGCATCACGAATATTCTTCTGCACCGCTACTGCACCAAACAAGCTTAAGAAGAAAGCCAGTCCATAAAAACCTTTCTCGCTGAGTAATAACGTCGCATTCCACAGACCTACCATCAGTAACGCAACAGAGATAATAAAGACAGTCAGGCAGGTCATATAATAAATGGAGGTGGTCGGTATGCCTTCATACTTGTCCCGAACGGTCTTTTGATAAGATGCCGCAGAAAACAGTCCTAGCACCAGCACGGCAAAATAATATCCTTTTTCATTTAACTGCATCTCTGCATTCCATAGCCCTAACAGATAGGTAACGATACCACCAACAAGAGCTATCCATGACACAATACTAAATGCCGGAGAATAGGTTGATATTTTGTTGTCCATCACAGTATTCCTTTCATTCCTGAATGTGTAAGAGCTTTATGTTGCTCATGCCGGGCGAAACAAACGCATTTGACCAAACAAGCAGACAAAAAAGGCGATAGGGTAGATCACCATTTCATAAGCATTGATAGGTGCGTTTAAAACACCGATAAACAAGAGACCGATAGTGATTAACGCAACTAACTGGCAGATGTGAATAAAAAAATCATCCAGTTGCCCGAGTTTTTCTGCGCGAAGATATGCATAGTTGCTAAAAGTTGCCGTCATTAACACGCCAAGAAAATAGCCTTTTCCACTTAACAATGGGCATGAGATCCATAGCCCAAGCAGATAAACCAGCGCCCCGACAACAAATAATAGTTTTGCCACAGTCTTTGAGGTTTTCATAACGATCTCCATATCTACCAGCGATACATTACGAGTAACCAACGAAAGACAAAACTGAAAAATGCCATTAACAAATGATTTCAGAATAAATTCATACTAAATATTAATTAATTACTGATATATATAGATGTGAATTATCCCCCACCCGGTCAGGCAGGGGATAACGTTTACGCCATTAATGGCAGAAGTTGCTGATAGAGGCGACGGAACGTTTCACGTCGTGGCTGATAAGTGGCATAACGCTGCGCATCTGGTAAATGCGACTGTTCTAACGGTAGTTGTGGCAACAACTCAATGAGCGATTTCTCTGGATTCGCCGCAATCTGCGCCAGCCTTGCTGCGCCCAGTGCTGGCCCCACATCCCCCCCCGTGCGGTAATCGAGTTGCTGACCGCTGATATCCGCCAGCATCTGACGCCAGTACTCACTACGCGCCCCGCCACCAATCAACGTAACACTTTGCGGTTTAATGCCGCAGGCATGCACGACATCCATGCCATCTGCCAGCGCATAACCCACGCCTTCCAGCACTGCTCGCGCCAGTTCATTGGGGCCATGTTGATGAGTCAAACCAAAGAAAACCCCCTTCGCCTGGGGATTATTGTGTGGTGTACGCTCGCCGGAAAGATAAGGCAGAAACCAAACTGGCTCGGCACTTTCATCAGCCTGTTGAGCAGCCGCGATTAAAGCTGGGACATTGTTCAGGCCCGTTAATTTCGCGGCCCAATCCAGACACGACGCTGCACTCAGCATCACAGACATTAAATGCCAACGCTGCGGGAGCGCATGGCAAAAGCTGTGTACGGCGCTTTCTGGCTTGCTTAAGAACCCTTCGCTGACAGCAAAATAGACCCCCGACGTCCCCAGCGATAACATTGCCTGATTAGCATCAACCATTCCTACACCAACCGCACCAGCTGCATTATCACCACCGCCTGCGACAACTGGCACTGCCGCCATACCCCACGCTTTCGCAACTTCAGGTAGCAAAGCACCAGTAATTTCGCTGCCTTCGTATAATGCGGGCATCTGGTCACGAGATAAGTGGCAAGCCTGCAGCATGACGTCACTCCAGTCACGCTTTGCGACATCCAGCCACATGGTGCCAGCTGCGTCAGACATATCGCTGGCAAACTCCCCCGTCATACGCAGACGCAAGTAATCTTTCGGTAATAATACTTTGTCGATTTGACGGAATATCTCCGGCTCATGCCGCTGAACCCATAGCAATTTAGGCGCAGTAAATCCGGGCATCATCAGGTTACCGGTAATCACCCGTGATTGCGGAACTCGCGCTTCCAGCAAAGTGCACTCTTGCGCACAGCGCCCGTCGTTCCACAAAATGGCAGGGCGTAATACCCGTTGCTGGGCATCCAGTAAGGTTGCACCGTGCATCTGGCCGGCAATACCCAATGCTTTAACGTCCTGCAGAGAATGCTGATCGCCCAGAGCTTTCATTGCGCGATCAGTTGCCTGCCACCACTGTTCCGGGTCTTGTTCCGACCAGAGTGGATGCGGGCGCGAAACGGTCAGCTTTTCCGTTTGCGAAGCAACCACCTCACCCTGCTCGTTGAGCAAAATAACTTTTACGCCCGAGGTGCCAAGATCTATCCCGATATACATATCGATCGTTCCTTAAAAAAATGCCCGGTATCGCTACCGATAACCGGGCCAACGGACTGCACAGTTAGCCGTTATTTGTCGAACAGATAATGGTTTACCAGATTTTCCAGTTGCTCCTGGCGACCACTCTGATGCACCGGAGACAAATTATGTTCCTGAGCATATTTGGCTAAATCTGCCAGTGACATTTGGCCTTTCAGGATTTGCTGGCCTAATTCGCTATTCCAGCCGGAATAACGCTGCGCGATGCGTTTATCCAGCTCGCCATCTTCAATCATGCGTGCTGCAATTTTCAGCGCCAACGCCATCGTATCCATCGCGCCGATATGACCGTAAAACAGATCATATTTATCAGTACTTTGACGACGGACTTTGGCATCGAAGTTCAGACCGCCGGTGGTGAAACCGCCTGCTTTGAGAATTTCATACATCACCAGCGCATTCTCTTCCACACTGTTCGGGAACTGGTCGGTGTCCCAGCCCAGTTGTGCATCGCCACGGTTGGCGTCGACAGAACCGAACAGGCCAAGCGCAATGGCGGTGGCAATTTCATGATGGAAAGAGTGACCTGCCAGCGTCGCGTGGTTAGCTTCAATGTTCAGTTTAATCTCTTTTTCCAGACCAAACTGTTTCAGGAAGCCATACACCGTCGCGGCATCGTAATCATATTGATGTTTAGTCGGTTCTTGCGGTTTCGGTTCGATAAGCAACGTACCCTGGAAACCGATTTTATGTTTATGCTCAACCACCATTTGCATAAAGCGGCCCAGTTGTTCACGCTCCTGACGCAAGTCGGTATTTAACAGCGTTTCGTAACCTTCACGACCGCCCCACAGAACATAGTTTTCACCGCCCAATTTATGGGTTGCTTCCATCGCCGTAACGACTTGCGTCGCCGCCCAACTGAAGACTTCAGGATCTGGGTTCGTCGCTGCGCCCGCGCCGTAGCGAGGGTTTGTAAAGCAGTTCGCGGTTCCCCACAGCAGCTTCACGCCGCTCTCTTCTTGCTTGCCTGCCAGGACATCAACCATTTGCGCAAAATTATTGATGTACTCTTTTAACGACGCGCCCTCAGGGGAAACATCCACATCGTGGAAGCAATAAAATGGCACATGTAACTTGTGGAAAAACTCAAATGCGACATCTGCTTTACGCTTCGCCAACGCCAGTGCCTCACCAGGCTGCTGCCACGGACGATTAAACGCCCCCACACCAAACATGTCCGCCCCGTTCCAGCAGAAGGTGTGCCAGTAGCAGGCGGCAAAACGCAAGTGCTCTTCCATACGCTTGCCCAACACCAGTTCGTCGGGATTATAGTGATGGAATGCTAACGGGTTAGAGGATTTTGAGCCTTCATAACGAACGCGATCGAGCTGGTCAAAATAGGCTTGCATATTGAACTCCATAATCAGGTAATGCCGCGGGTGATGGATGATGTCGTAATATTGGGCACTCCCTTTCAGTTGCTCAATTATGTTATTTCACACTGCTATTGAGATAATTCACAAGTGTGCGCTCGCTCGCAAAATAAAATGGAATGATGAAACTGGGTAATTCCTCGAAGAGAAAAATGCAATAAGTACAATTGCGCAACAAAAGTAAGATCTCTGTCATAAATCAAGAAATAAACCAAAAATCGTAATCGAAAGATAAAAATCTGTAATTGTTTTCCCCTGTTTAGTTGCTAAAAATTGGTTACGTTTATCGCGGTGATTGTTACTTATTAAAGCTGTCCTCTAACTACAGAAGGCCCTACACCATGAAAATAAAGAACATTCTACTCACCCTTTGCACCTCACTTCTGCTTACCAACGTTGCGGCGCACGCCAAAGAAGTCAAAATAGGTATGGCGATTGATGATCTCCGTCTTGAACGCTGGCAAAAAGATCGAGATATTTTTGTGAAAAAGGCAGAATCTCTCGGCGCGAAAGTATTTGTACAGTCTGCAAATGGCAATGAAGAAACACAAATGTCGCAGATTGAAAACATGATTAACCGTGGTGTCGATGTTCTTGTCATTATTCCGTATAACGGTCAGGTATTAAGTAACGTTGTAAAAGAAGCCAAACAAGAAGGTATTAAAGTATTAGCTTACGACCGTATGATTAACGATGCGGATATCGATTTTTATATTTCTTTCGATAACGAAAAAGTCGGTGAACTGCAGGCAAAAGCCCTGGTCGATATTGTTCCGCAAGGTAATTACTTCCTGATGGGCGGCTCGCCGGTAGATAACAACGCCAAGCTGTTCCGCGCCGGACAAATGAAAGTGTTAAAACCTTACGTTGATTCCGGAAAAATTAAAGTCGTTGGTGACCAATGGGTTGATGGCTGGTTACCGGAAAACGCATTGAAAATTATGGAAAACGCGCTAACCGCCAATAATAACAAAATTGATGCTGTAGTTGCCTCAAACGATGCCACCGCAGGTGGGGCAATTCAGGCATTAAGTGCGCAAGGTTTATCAGGGAAAGTAGCAATATCCGGCCAGGATGCGGATCTCGCAGGTATTAAACGTATTGCTGCCGGTACGCAAACTATGACGGTGTATAAACCTATTACATTGTTGGCAAATACTGCCGCAGAAATTGCCGTTGAGTTGGGCAATGGTCAGGAACCAAAAGCAGATACCACACTGAATAATGGTCTGAAAGATGTTCCCTCCCGCCTGCTGACCCCGATCGATGTGAATAAAAACAACATCAAAGATACGGTAGTTAAAGACGGATTCCACAAAGAGAGCGAGCTGTAAGCGTTACGCCCCGGCACAGAGCGGGGGCGTGATTTCTCTCCATGCCGTGTAAATTAATTGGCTTAGGTGGAGTCGTTATGCCTTATCTACTTGAAATGAAGAACATTACCAAAACCTTCGGCAGTGTGAAGGCGATTGATAACGTTAGCTTGCGGTTGAATGCCGGCGAAATAGTCTCACTCTGCGGGGAAAATGGGTCTGGTAAATCAACGCTGATGAAAGTGCTGTGTGGTATTTATCCCCATGGCTCCTACGAAGGCGACATTATTTTTGCGGGAGAAGAGATTCAGGCGAGTCACATCCGCGATACCGAACGCAAAGGTATCGCTATCATTCACCAGGAATTGGCCCTGGTGAAAGAATTGACCGTACTGGAAAATATTTTCCTGGGTAACGAAATAACCCACAATGGTATTATGGACTATGATCTGATGACGCTACGCTGTCAGAAGCTGCTCGCACAGGTCAGTTTACTTATTTCACCAGATACCCGCGTTGGCGATTTAGGGCTAGGGCAACAACAACTGGTTGAAATTGCCAAGGCACTTAATAAACAGGTGCGCTTGTTAATTCTCGATGAACCGACAGCCTCATTAACTGAGCAGGAAACGTCGGTTTTACTGGATATTATTCGCGATCTACAACAGCACGGTATCGCCTGTATTTATATTTCGCACAAACTCAACGAAGTCAAAGCGATTTCCGATACGATTTGCGTTATTCGCGACGGTCAGCACATTGGTACGCGTGATGCTGCCGGAATGAGTGAAGACGATATTATCACCATGATGGTCGGGCGAGAGTTAACCGCACTTTACCCTAATGAACCACATACCACCGGAGATGAAATATTACGTATTGAACATCTGACGGCATGGCATCCGGTTAATCGTCATATTAAACGAGTTAATGATGTCTCGTTTTCCCTGAAACGTGGCGAAATACTGGGTATTGCCGGACTCGTTGGTGCCGGACGTACCGAGACCATTCAGTGCCTGTTTGGCGTGTGGCCCGGACAATGGGAAGGAAAAATTTATATTGATGGCAAACAGGTAGATATTCGTAACTGTCAGCAAGCCATCGCCCAGGGGATTGCGATGGTACCCGAAGACAGAAAGCGCGACGGCATCGTTCCGGTAATGGCGGTTGGTAAAAATATTACCCTCGCCGCACTCAATAAATTTACCGGCGGTATTAGCCAGCTTGATGACGCGGCAGAGCAAAAATGTATTCTGGAATCAATCCAGCAACTCAAAGTTAAAACGTCGTCCCCCGACCTTGCTATTGGACGTTTGAGCGGCGGCAATCAGCAAAAAGCGATCCTCGCTCGCTGTCTGTTACTCAACCCGCGCATTCTCATTCTTGATGAACCTACCAGGGGTATCGATATTGGCGCGAAATACGAGATCTACAAATTAATTAACCAACTCGTCCAGCAGGGTATTGCCGTTATTGTCATCTCTTCCGAATTACCTGAAGTGCTCGGCCTTAGCGATCGTGTACTGGTGATGCATGAAGGGAAACTAAAAGCCAACCTGATAAATCATAACCTGACTCAGGAGCAGGTGATGGAAGCCGCATTGAGGAGCGAACATCATGTCGAAAAGCAATCCGTCTGAAGTGAAATTGGCAGTACCGACATCCGGTGGCTTTTCCGGGCTGAAGTCACTGAATTTGCAGGTCTTCGTGATGATTGCAGCGATCATCGCAATCATGCTGTTCTTTACCTGGACCACCGATGGTGCCTACTTAAGCGCCCGTAACGTCTCCAACCTGTTACGCCAGACCGCGATTACCGGCATCCTCGCGGTAGGAATGGTGTTCGTCATAATTTCTGCTGAAATCGACCTTTCCGTCGGCTCAATGATGGGGCTATTAGGTGGCGTCGCGGCGATTTGTGACGTCTGGCTAGGCTGGCCTTTGCCACTTACCATCATTGTGACGTTGGTTCTGGGACTGCTTCTCGGAGCCTGGAACGGATGGTGGGTTGCATACCGCAAAGTCCCTTCATTTATTGTCACCCTTGCGGGCATGTTGGCATTTCGCGGCATACTCATTGGCATCACCAACGGCACGACGGTTTCCCCCACCAGTGCCGCGATGTCACAAATTGGGCAAAGCTATCTACCTGCCAGCACCGGCTTCATCATTGGCGCGCTTGGCTTAATGGCTTTTGTTGGCTGGCAATGGCGCGGAAGAATGCGCCGTCAGGCTTTGGGTTTGCAGTCTCCGGCCTCTACCGCAGTTGTCGGCCGCCAGGCATTAACGGCGATTATCGTCTTAGGCGCAATCTGGCTGTTGAACGATTACCGTGGCGTTCCCACTCCTGTTCTGCTGTTGACGTTGCTGTTACTCGGCGGAATGTTTATGGCAACGCGGACGGCATTTGGAAGACGCATTTATGCCATCGGCGGCAATCTGGAAGCAGCACGGCTCTCCGGGATTAACGTTGAACGCACCAAACTTGCCGTGTTCGCTATTAACGGATTAATGGTCGCTATCGCTGGGTTAATCCTTAGTTCACGCCTTGGCGCAGGTTCACCTTCTGCGGGAAATATCGCCGAACTGGACGCAATTGCCGCATGTGTGATTGGCGGCACCAGTCTGGCAGGCGGCGTCGGGAGCGTGGCCGGAGCGGTAATGGGGGCATTCATCATGGCTTCACTGGATAACGGCATGAGTATGATGGATGTACCGACCTTCTGGCAGTATATAGTTAAAGGTGCGATTCTGTTGCTGGCAGTATGGATGGACTCCGCAACCAAACGCCGTTCTTGATTTTGATAAAAATTTTCTCAAAACCGGTAACTTATTACCGGTTTTGAGTTTTTGCATGATTCAGCAGGAAAAGAACCATGTTTACTAAACGTCACCGCATCACATTGCTGTTCAATGCTAATAAAGCCTATGACCGTCAGGTAGTAGAAGGCGTAGGGGAATATTTACAGGCGTCACAATCGGAATGGGATATTTTCATTGAAGAAGATTTCCGCGCCCGCATTGATAAAATCAAGGACTGGTTAGGAGATGGCGTCATTGCCGACTTCGACGACAAACAAATCGAGCAAGCACTGGCTAACGTCGACGTCCCCATTGTTGGGGTTGGTGGCTCGTATCACCTTGCCGAAAGTTACCCACCCGTTCATTACATTGCCACCGATAACTATGCACTGGTTGAAAGCGCATTTTTGCATTTAAAAGAGAAAGGCGTTAACCGCTTTGCTTTTTATGGTCTTCCGGAATCCAGCGGCAAACGTTGGGCCACTGAACGCGAATATGCTTTCCGTCAGCTTGTCGCCGAAGAAAAGTATCGCGGAGTAGTTTATCAGGGGTTAGAAACCGCGCCAGAGAACTGGCAACACGCGCAAAATCGGCTGGCAGACTGGCTACAAACGCTGCCGCCGCAAACCGGGATCATTGCCGTTACCGACGCCCGGGCGCGGCACATTTTGCAAGTATGCGAACATCTACATATTCCCGTACCGGAAAAATTATGCGTGATTGGCATCGATAACGAAGAACTGACCCGCTATCTGTCGCGTGTCGCCCTTTCTTCGGTCGCTCAGGGCGCGCGGCAAATGGGATATCAGGCGGCAAAACTGTTGCATCGATTATTAGATAAAGAAGAAATGCCGCTACAGCGGATTTTGGTCCCACCAGTTCGCGTCATTGAACGGCGCTCAACAGATTACCGTTCGCTGACCGATCCCGCCGTTATTCAGGCCATGCATTACATTCGTAATCACGCCTGTAAAGGGATTAAAGTGGATCAGGTACTCGATGCCGTCGGGATCTCGCGCTCCAATCTTGAGAAGCGTTTTAAAGAGGAGGTGGGTGAAACCATCCATGCCATGATTCATGCCGAGAAGCTGGAGAAAGCGCGCAGTCTGCTGATTTCAACCACCTTATCGATCAATGAGATATCGCAAATGTGCGGTTATCCATCGCTGCAATATTTCTACTCTGTTTTTAAAAAAGCATATGACACGACGCCAAAAGAGTATCGCGATGTAAATAGCGAGGTCATGTTGTAGCGATGATGAGAATTGTCGGCGTCGCATCAGGTAACTCAGCACAACCACCTGATGCGAGCAAAAGCCTTATCCGACTGGCAAGTCGGATAAGGCTCGAGGAAATGCAATTACATATGCGCCGCGATTAACCGTTGGTTATCCTGGTACATTGCGAACAGGTAGTTGTTATAACTCTTCCCTTTGGTCGAGTAGCCCTTCAGCTTGTGAATCATCGCTGTGGCAGTCACTTCCTGATCCGCTTTACGCAGTTGTGCACGCGATTTACGGAACGAAGAGTAAGCCGGGTGAGTATTCAGGTTAGTGACATAGGCGCTCACCGATTCTTTGACAGAACTGAACTGTGAGTACCCCTTCACTTTACCCGGCGCATTGGTACAACGTCCTTTCATGCACTTCATGCCGAATAGGTTGTTGTTGCTACGCGCCAGCTTCGACGTTCCCCAACCGCTTTCTGCTGCAGCCATCGTCGCCACCATACTGGTAGGAATAATGTCTACGCGTTCAAGCAAGGTATTCCACGGGATTTTTCGCGTATTACCGGACCACTTCACCTTGTAGCGTTTGGCGATGTCTTTCAGACGCGCACGCTCAGCAGGTGACCATTGGCCCTGATACTGTTTTGAAATGAGCCAGTTACGTTCCGCAGTAATGGCCGCATTTTGGCTGGTAATGTAAGGCATTACGGTCCGGAGAAACGCTTTTTTCCTTGGTGTTCCGGAAGGGTATTTTCGCAAATCAGGAAGTGAACTACTCTTTGCACTATTGCGAGAATACTCTTGTTTACTGCTTACCTGTTTATTACTAGCTTTAGTTAAGTGGGACTTTTGACTCGCTGTTGTTGTGTGCGTCTTCGCTAACACCTCACTCGAAAACACCAGAGTGAGTAACATAAGAATCATCGCCCCATATCGTCGTATGGGAGTCAAAATCATCAGGTCTCCTGGTCGGATTTAATCATTCCAACACCTTATATTTTTCACAAATTTGAGAGTTGAATCTCAAATCATATCAAAAATAGCCGTCAAGAGCACCCCAAGGAATAGTCCAAATCTGAAACTATGTCACGTGTTAACGATTCAGATTGGCGCTAAATCGCAGAAAATGTGGGGTTTATCGCAAAATTCAGCCGTTTTTTGCGCGCGATCGCTCACCCTTGCTTCTCATCCTGTGGACTTACCGCTCAGGGATGAGTTTTGTCTGGCTTATCGCTGGCAAACTGTCTGAAATCGCAGCAATAAGGACTCATCCGCCATGAAACTCGCCGCCTGTTTTCTGACACTCCTTCCTGGCTTCGCCGTTGCCGCCAGCTGGACTTCTCCGGGGTTCCCTGCCTTTAGCGAACAGGGAACGGGAACATTTGTCAGCCACGCGCAGTTGCCCAAAGGTACGCGTCCACTCACGCTAAATTTTGACCAACAGTGCTGGCAGCCTGCGGATGCGATAAAACTCAATCAGATGCTTTCCCTGCAACCTTGTAGCAACACGCCACCTCAATGGCGATTGTTCAGGGACGGCGAATATACGCTGCAACTAGACACCCGCTCCGGTACACCAACATTGATGATTTCCATCCAGAACGCCGTCGAACCGGTAGCAAGCCTGAGCCGTGAATGCCCGAAATGGGATGGATTACCGCTCACACTGGATGTCAGCGCCACTTTTCCGGAGGGAGCCGCAGTCCGGGATTATTACAGCCAGCAAATTGCGATAGTGAAGAACGGTCAAATAACGTTACAACCCGCTGCCACCAGCAACGGTTTACTCCTGCTGGAACGGGCAGAAACTGACACATCCGCCCCTTTCGACTGGCATAACGCCACGGTTTACTTTGTGCTGACAGATCGTTTCGAAAACGGCGATCCCAGTAATGACCAGAGTTACGGACGTCATAAAGACGGTATGGCAGAAATTGGCACTTTTCACGGCGGCGATTTACGCGGCCTGACCAACAAACTGGATTACCTCCAGCAGCTGGGCGTCAATGCTTTATGGATAAGTGCCCCATTTGAGCAAATTCACGGCTGGGTCGGCGGCGGTACAAAAGGCGATTTCCCGCATTATGCCTACCACGGTTATTACACACAGGACTGGACGAATCTTGATGCCAATATGGGCAGCGAAGCCGATCTAAGGACGCTGGTTGATAGCGCGCATCAGCGCGGTATTCGTATTCTCTTTGATGTCGTGATGAACCACACCGGCTATGCCACGCTGGCGGATATGCAGGAGTATCAGTTTGGCGCGTTATACCTTTCTGGTGATGAGCTGAAAAAAACGTTAGGTGACCGCTGGAGCGACTGGAAGCCCGCCGCCGGGCAAACCTGGCATAGCTTTAACGATTACATTAATTTCAGCGACAAAACAGGCTGGGATAAATGGTGGGGAAAAAACTGGATCAGAACGGATATCGGCGACTACGACAATCCTGGATTTGACGATCTCACCATGTCGCTGGCCTTTTTACCGGATATCAAAACCGAATCAACTACCGCTTCTGGCCTGCCAGTGTTCTATAACAACAAAACGGATACCCACGCTAAAGCCATTGACGGCTTTACCCCTCGAGATTACTTAACCCATTGGTTAAGCCAGTGGGTCCGTGACTATGGGATTGATGGTTTTCGGATCGACACCGCCAAACATGTTGAGTTGCCCGCCTGGCAGCAACTGAAAACCGAAGCCAGCGCCGCGCTTCGCGAATGGAAAAAAGCGAATCCCGACAAAGCATTAGATGACAAACCTTTCTGGATGACCGGTGAAGCCTGGGGCCACGGCGTGATGCAAAGTGACTACTATCGCCACGGCTTCGATGCGATGATCAATTTCGATTATCAGGAGCAGGCGGCTAAAGCAGTCGATTGTCTGGCGCAGATGGATACGACCTGGCAGCAAATGGCGGAGAAATTGCAGGATTTCAACGTGTTGAGCTACCTCTCGTCGCATGATACCCGCCTGTTCCGTGAAGGGGGCGACAAAGCAGCAGAGTTAATGTTATTAGCGCCAGGCGCAGTACAAATCTTTTATGGTGATGAATCCTCTCGTCCGTTCGGTCCTACCGGATCTGATCCGCTGCAAGGCACGCGTTCGGATATGAACTGGCAGGATGTTAGCGGTAAATCTGCCGCTAGCGTCGCGCACTGGCAGAAAATCAGCCAGTTCCGCGCCCGTCATCCCGCAATTGGCGCAGGCAAACAAACGACACTTTCGCTGAAGCAGGGCTACGGCTTTGTTCGTGAGCATGGCGACGATAAAGTGCTGGTCGTTTGGGCGGGGCAACAGTAACGTTTCCGGCTTCCCGTTCGTCAGTACCTCGGGAAGCCGCCAACCAGGATAAAATGTCAGCCCTAATCAGAGTTGCAGGATAAAGCACCGCTCCCACTTCAACAGAGCGATTTGCACCCCAGCAAATGTAGCGTTATTGTTACCTTCCTTGCTACAGAGTTCGACAGATATCCCGCTATGACATTCTCCCTTTTTGGTGACAAATTTACCCGCCACTCCGGCATTACGCTGCTGATGGAAGATCTGAACGACGGTTTACGCACGCCTGGCGCGATTATGCTCGGCGGCGGTAATCCAGCGCAGATCCCGGAAATGCAGGACTACTTCCAGACGCTACTGACCGACATGCTGGAAAGTGGCAAAGCGACTGATGCACTGTGCAATTACGACGGTCCACAGGGGAAAACGGAGCTACTCACACTGCTTGCCGGAATGCTACGCGAGAAGTTGGGTTGGGATATCGAACCACAGAATATTGCACTAACAAACGGCAGCCAGAGCGCGTTTTTCTACTTATTTAATCTGTTCGCCGGACGCCGTGCCGATGGTCGGATCAAAAAAGTGCTGTTTCCGCTGGCACCGGAATACATTGGCTACGCTGACGCCGGACTGGAAGAAGATCTGTTTGTCTCTGCGCGTCCGAATATTGAACTGCTGCCGGAAGGCCAGTTTAAATACCACGTCGATTTTGAGCATCTGCATATTGGCGAAGAGACCGGGATGATTTGCGTCTCCCGACCGACGAATCCAACAGGCAATGTGATTACTGACGAAGAATTATTGAAACTGGACGCACTGGCGAATCAGCACGGTATTCCGCTGGTGATTGATAACGCTTATGGCGTCCCGTTCCCAGGCATCATCTTCAGCGAAGCGCGCCCGCTGTGGAATCCGAATATTGTACTGTGCATGAGTCTTTCCAAGCTGGGACTACCGGGTTCGCGCTGCGGCATTATCATCGCCAATGAAAAAATCATCACCGCCATCACCAACATGAACGGCATTATCAGCCTGGCGCCTGGCGGTATTGGTCCGGCGATAATGTGTGAAATGATTAAACGTAACGATCTGCTGCGCCTGTCTGAAACAGTCATCAAACCGTTTTACTACCAGCGTGTTCAGGAAACTATCGCTATCATTCGCCGCTATTTACCGGAAGATCGCTGCCTGATTCATAAACCGGAAGGAGCCATTTTCCTCTGGCTATGGTTTAAGGATTTGCCAATTACGACCGAGCAGCTCTACCAGCGCCTGAAAGCACGGGGCGTGCTGATGGTGCCGGGGCACAACTTCTTCCCAGGGCTGGATAAACCGTGGCCACATACACATCAATGTATGCGTATGAACTACGTGCCGGAGCCGGATAAAATTGAAGCGGGGGTGAAGATTCTGGCGGAAGAGATTGAACGCGCCTGGGCTGAAAGTCATTAAAAATTGCCTGATGCGCTACGCTTATCAGGCCTACATCATTTCTGCAATATATTGAATTTGGAATAATTTGTAGGCCGGATAAGGCGTTTAAGCCGCATCCGGCATAAACAAAGCGCACTATTCCTGCGTTAAAAAACGCCGGAAAAACGTTTCAAACAGACTGCTGCCGTAGCCGATGCCGCTGCACTTTCTCGACATCCATGCATTGCAACGCTTGTGTTGGGCAAGCTTCAACACAAGCCGGTCCCGTCGCCCGATGCCAGCACAGATCGCACTTAATCGCCCTCGCCTTTGTGCGTGAAGAAACGACCTCCATCGCACCAAACGGGCAAGCCAGCATACAGCTTTTACAGCCAATACAACGTGATTGTTCAACGAAAATATGCCCATGTTCGCGACTTATCGCGTCAACAGGGCACACATTTGCGCACGGTGCATCTTCACACTGATGACAGGCTACTGCCGTGGTGTAAGTATGATCTTTAATGACACGAATACGCGAAATAAACTCACCGGGTGACAACGCAGCGCAATCCTGATTCTCCTGATGCGACACTGCGCAAGCCACTTCACAGGTACGGCAACCGATACATTTCGTCGCATCCGCAATAATAAACCGGTTCATGATCACTCCTTTGCACTAAAACAGCAGAGTGCCAGAGAGCGCGTCTCTACTGCTTTGATCCAACGAAGGAAATGTTAAAGTTTTGGCACTTGTCCAGAGCGTTATGTGATCGCGCCCTGGTCGTCCCTGACAGTAAATCCCAGTTCATTAGAAATAGCCTGCGCGGTTTCACGCAGTGGTTTCAGGAGATTTTTCTCCCCCACCTGTTTCAGACGTGATGTCGAAAGAGAAATCGACACGGCGTACGGCACCCGCCCATGAATATTAAACACCGGAACAGCAATACAGGAGACGCCGAGTTCGTTTTCTTCTCTGTCCATCGCCGCTCCGCTTTCACGAATGTGCGCCAGTTCGTCGAACATCGCGGGCAGCTCGGTAATGGTATTGCGGGTTAACGGCTGGATCTCATGCTGATGGCTTTCCCAGTATGACTTCACGTAGTCCGGGTGACCAAACGCCATGTAGATCTTGCCCATTGCGGAACAGTAGAGCGGCATATGCTGGCCTATATAAGCTCGGGTTCGCAGCATCCCGGTCGTGGGTTCCAGCTTATAAATCAAAATAGCGTGATCGTCTTCGCGGCTGGAGAAGTTAATGGTTTCACCAGTGGCGATGTTCAGTGCCTCAAGATGCGGAGCGGCGATATGAATGATATTCAGCGAAGACAGCGCCTTCTGCCCGACGGCAATAAATTTGGTAGTCAGGCGGTAACTCCCTGCGGCGGGCGCGGTGGTCACATAGCCGCAGGACTGTAATCCCTGCAATAAGCGATGGACGGTACTCTTATTTAAACCAGCCAGCTCCGAAAGATGCGCCAACGGACAACCGTTTGGATAGTTGCTCAAAATCTCAATCAGCATCAACCCGCGAAACAGACTCTGGCTTCCGGCTGGACGCTCTTTTTCCTGCGCCATCTCGTTCTCTTTTTTTCCCATCACTTCTTTCCCCATTTTGTCGCGTCCTGATGGTAGCGCAAAGTGTGCCGTAGTTCACGATCTCGACAGATAATTTATAACCAATTGATTTTTAAGTCTTTTGAAATTCATTAATCAGATTGCTTTGTTAAAAAGCGATCGATATATTTGAAATCAGATTTCGCATATTGAAATTTTAAGCCAAAAAAGCGATCAAAAAAACAAGGAAGCCAGGGATGAAAGTGACATTTGAGCAGTTAAAAGCAGCCTTTAATCGAGTCTTAATTTCACGCGGCGTTGACAGCGAAACGGCTGATGCCTGTGCCGAAATGTTCGCCCGCACCACCGAATCCGGCGTTTATTCTCACGGTGTTAACCGCTTCCCACGCTTCATCCAACAACTGGATAATGGCGATATCATTCCCGATGCCGAGGCCAAACGTATAACCACTCTTGGCGCTATCGAGCAATGGGATGCTCAGCGTTCAATCGGCAATCTGACGGCGAAAAAGATGATGGATCGCGCCATTGAACTGGCTGCCGATCACGGTATTGGTCTGGTGGCGTTGCGTAATGCCAACCACTGGATGCGCG
Source organism: Escherichia sp. MOD1-EC4550 (assembly GCF_963876935.1). Taxonomy (NCBI): domain Bacteria; kingdom Pseudomonadati; phylum Pseudomonadota; class Gammaproteobacteria; order Enterobacterales; family Enterobacteriaceae; genus Escherichia; species Escherichia sp. MOD1-EC4550. The sequence goes on along the minus strand of NZ_CAWNSE010000053.1, from coordinate 33,199 downwards.
GCGGCAGCTACGGCTGGCAGGCGGCGGAAAAAGGCTATATTGGCATTTGCTGGACCAACTCCATCGCCGTAATGCCGCCGTGGGGCGCAAAAGAGTGTCGCATCGGCACTAACCCGCTGATCGTCGCCATTCCTTCTACCCCAATCACCATGGTCGATATGTCGATGTCGATGTTTTCCTACGGCATGTTAGAAGTTAACCGCCTTGCAGGTCGTCAGCTCCCGGTCGATGGTGGCTTTGATGATGAGGGCAATTTGACCAAAGAACCTGGCATTATCGAGAAAAATCGCCGCATTTTGCCGATGGGTTACTGGAAAGGTTCTGGTTTGTCGATCGTGCTGGATATGATCGCTACTCTCCTTTCCGACGGCGCATCCGTTGCCGAAGTCACCCAGGATAACAGCGACGAATATGGCGTTTCGCAAATCTTTATCGCCATTGAAGTGGACAAGCTTATCGACGGCGCCACCCGCGATGCCAAGCTACAACGCATCATGGATTATGTTACTACCGCTGAACGCGCCGATGAAAACCAGGCCATTCGCTTACCCGGCCACGAATTTACCACCCTGCTGGCAGAAAACCGCCGTAACGGTATTACCGTTGATGACAGCGTATGGGCAAAAATCCAGGCGTTATAAGGAGATAAGCCATGATTTTTGGACATATCGCGCAGCCTAACCCGTGCCGTTTTCCCGCCGCCATTGAAAAGGCGCTCGATTTTCTGCGCGCTACCGATTTCAACGCCCTGGAGCCGGGCGTTGTCGAAATCGACGGCAAAAATATTTATGCGCAAATTATCGATTTAACGACACGTCCGGCGGAGGAAAATCGCCCGGAAGTACATCGTCGCTATATTGATATTCAATTTCTGGCGTGGGGCAAAGAGAAAATCGGCATTGCTATTGATACAGGAAATAATAAAGTCAGCGAATCTCTATTAGAGCAACGCGATATTATTTTTTATCACGATAGTGAACATGAATCATTTATAGAAATGATACCGGGTAGCTACGCTATTTTCTTTCCTCAGGATGTTCATCGACCAGGCTGTATTCTGCAAACAGCCTCTGAGATACGAAAAGTTGTGGTTAAAGTCGCATTAACGGCGCTAAATTAATCGAATAATCGTCTACGCCAGAACGCCTGGGTAATGTTATTGCTCTAACTATATTAATAATTCAGGTTGCTGCACATGCAACTTGAATTATGACAAACATAGCCTCAAGGAATAGCTATGAAAAAAATACTTGAAGCAATACTGGCGATTAATCTCGCCGTACTTTCCTGTATTGTGTTTATAAACATTATTTTAAGATATGGTTTTCAGACAAGTATTTTATCTGTAGATGAATTGTCGCGTTATTTATTTGTCTGGTTAACCTTTATTGGCGCGATTGTGGCTTTTATGGATAACGCCCACGTTCAGGTTACCTTTCTGGTGGAGAAACTCTCCCCCGCGTGGCAGCGGCGAGTCGCTCTGATCACCCATTCCTTAATATTATTTATTTGTGGCGCACTGGCCTGGGGCGCAACGCTAAAAACAATTCAGGACTGGAGCGATTATTCACCGATCCTCGGCTTGCCCATCGGCCTGATGTATGCCGCTTGTCTGCCCACCAGCCTCGTTATCGCATTCTTTGAGCTGCGCCTTTTATATCAACTCATCACGCGTAGCAATTCTCTAACGCCGCCACCGCAAGGAGCTTAATCATGGCTGTGCTGATTTTTCTGGGCTGCCTGTTGGGTGGCATTGCCATCGGTTTGCCTATTGCCTGGTCGCTACTGTTGTGCGGGGCGGCGCTTATGTTCTGGCTGGATATGTTTGATGTCCAGATCATGGCGCAAACGCTGGTAAACGGTGCTGACAGCTTCTCCCTGCTGGCGATTCCGTTCTTTGTACTGGCGGGTGAAATCATGAATGCGGGCGGCTTATCAAAACGCATTGTTGACCTGCCGATGAAACTGGTGGGGCATAAACCAGGCGGGCTGGGCTACGTCGGCGTGCTGGCGGCTATGATTATGGCGAGCCTTTCTGGTTCTGCTGTTGCTGATACCGCCGCCGTTGCCGCGCTATTAGTGCCGATGATGCGCAGCGCTAACTACCCGGTCAACCGTGCTGCGGGGCTGATTGCCTCTGGCGGCATTATCGCGCCAATTATTCCCCCTTCCATTCCGTTTATTATCTTCGGTGTTTCCAGCGGATTATCCATCAGTAAGTTGTTTATGGCGGGCATTGCCCCAGGCATTATGATGGGCGCAACGCTGATGCTCACATGGTGGTGGCAGGCCAGTCGTCTTAATTTACCCCGTCAGCAAAAAGCAACGAAACGAGAAATCTGGCACTCTTTTGTTTCCGGTATCTGGGCGCTATTTCTTCCGGTCATTATTATTGGCGGCTTTCGCTCCGGTCTGTTTACCCCTACCGAAGCCGGGGCCGTTGCTGCTTTCTATGCGTTATTTGTCGCCACGGTTATTTACCGTGAAATGACCTTCGCCACACTTTGGCATGTACTTATTGGCGCGGCGAAAACCACCTCAGTGGTAATGTTTCTGGTGGCTTCGGCACAAGTTTCCGCCTGGCTAATTACCATTGCTGAACTGCCAATGATGGTTTCTGATTTACTGCAACCGTTAGTGGAATCACCGCGTCTGCTGTTTATCGTTATTATGCTGGCGATTTTGATAGTCGGTATGGTAATGGATTTAACGCCGACGGTGTTAATTCTTACCCCGGTATTAATGCCTTTAGTTAAAGAGGCAGGAATCGATCCGATTTACTTCGGAGTCATGTTTATCATCAACTGCTCAATCGGCTTAATTACACCGCCTATCGGTAATGTGCTTAACGTTATTTCAGGGGTGGCTAAGCTCAAATTCGATGATGCAGTCAGAGGCGTTTTCCCTTACGTCCTGGTTTTATATTCCTTATTAGCCTTATTTGTTTTTATTCCCGATCTCATCATCCTCCCGTTGAAATGGATTAATTAAAAGGAAAATATAATGAAATTACGCTCTGTAACCTACGCTTTATTAATTGCCGGAGTGGCGGCGTTCAGCACATCTTCTCTGGCGGCACAATCATTACGTTTCGGTTATGAAACCTCACAAACCGACTCACAACATATTGCAGCGAAAAAATTTAATGAATTATTACAGGAGAGAACCAAAGGCGAGCTGAAATTAAAACTGTTCCCGGACAGTACTCTCGGCAACGCACAAGCGATGATCAGCGGCGTGCGTGGCGGCACTATTGATATGGAGATGTCTGGCTTGAATAACTTTGCCGGATTATCACCTGTGATGAACCTGCTTGATGTTCCTTCCTGTTCCGCGATACCGCCCACGCGCATAAAACACTCGACGGCAAAGTCGGCGATGAACTGAAGGCCTCGCTTGAAGGTAAGGGACTGAAAGTACTGGCCTACTGGGAAAACGGCTGGCGCGATGTCACCAACTCACGCCAGCCAGTTAAAACACCTGCCGACCTGAAAGGGCTGAAAATACGCACCAACAATAGCCCGATGAATATCGCCGCATTCAAAGTCTTTGGCGCTAACCCGATTCCGATGCCGTTTGCCGAAGTCTATACCGGGCTGGAAACGCGCACTATCGACGCTCAGGAACACCCGATCAACGTCGTCTGGTCAGCCAAATTTTATGAAGTGCAGAAGTACCTATCTCTGACGCACCATGCCTATTCCCCACTTCTGGTGGTGATCAACAAAGCGAAGTTTGATGGCTTAAGCCCGGAGTTCCAGCAAGCGCTAATTTCATCTGCGCAAGAAGCGGGTAATTACCAGCGCAAATTGGTCGCCGAAAATCAGCAAAAAATCATCGATGGCATGAAAGACGAGGGCGTAGAAGTCATCACCGAACTTGATCGCAAAGCCTTTAGCGACGCACTGGGTACTCAGGTCCGCGACATGTTTGTAAAAGATGTTCCGCAGGGCGCTGACCTGCTGAAAGCCGTGGATGAGGTGCAATAAATCATGACGCAATACTGGCTGGGGTTAGATTGTGGCGGAAGCTGGCTAAAAGCCGGACTGTATGACCGCGAAGGCCGGGAGGCAGGCGTGCAGCGCCTGCCACTGTGCGCATTGAGCCCGCAGCCAGGCTGGGCAGAGCGCGATATGGAAGAACTGTGGCAATGCTGCATGGCTGTCATTCGCGCCCTGCTTACCCATTCCAGCGTTAGCGGGGAGCAAATTGTCGGCATCGGTATCTCCGCACAGGGAAAGGGCTTGTTTTTGCTGGATAAAAACGACAAGCCGCTCGGTAATGCCATTTTGTCCTCGGATCGCCGGGCGATGGAAATCGTTCGTCGCTGGCAGGAAGATAGCATCCCGGAAAAACTCTACCCGCTGACCCGACAAACCTTGTGGACCGGGCATCCGGTGTCGCTGTTACGCTGGCTGAAAGAACACGAACCAGAACGCTACGCGCAAATTGGCTGCGTGATGATGACGCACGACTACCTGCGCTGGTGTTTAACCGGTGTAAAAGGCTGCGAAGAGAGCAATATTTCCGAATCCAATCTCTACAACATGAGTCGCGGGGAATATGACCCGTGCCTCACCGACTGGCTGGGGATCAGTGAAATCAATCACGCCCTGCCGCCTGTTGTTGGATCTGCCGAAATCTGCGGAGAAATCACCGCTCAGACAGCCGCACTGACCGGTCTGCAAGCGGGTACGCCCGTTGTCGGCGGCCTGTTTGATGTGGTTTCTACCGCACTCTGCGCCGGAATCGAAGACGAATTTACCCTCAATGCGGTGATGGGGACTTGGGCGGTGACCAGCGGCATAACCCGCGGTTTAGGTGACGGTGAAGCGCATCCGTATGTCTATGGCCGCTACGTTAACGATGGTCAATTTATCGTTCACGAAGCCAGCCCCACCTCTTCCGGCAACCTCGAATGGTTTACCGCACAGTGGGGAGAAATCTCGTTTGATGAGATTAACCAGGCCGTTGCCAGCTTGCCGAAGGCCGGGGGCGATCTCTTTTTCCTGCCGTTTCTGTACGGCAGCAACGCCGGACTCGAGATGACCAGCGGTTTCTACGGGATGCAGGCCATTCACACCCGCGCACACCTGTTGCAGGCCATTTATGAAGGCGTGGTGTTCAGCCATATAACCCATCTCAACCGGATGCGCGAACGTTTTACTGATGTGCACACCCTGCGCGTGACGGGCGGCCCGGCGCACTCCGATGTCTGGATGCAAATGCTGGCGGACGTTAGCGGACTGCGTATCGAACTGCCGCAGGTGCAAGAAACGGGCTGTTTTGGCGCGGCGCTTGCCGCCCGCGTCGGCACCGGAGTTTATCGCGATTTCAGCGAAGCCCTGCGCGATCAACAGCATCCGGTGCGCACCCTGTTACCGGATATGACCGCCCATCAGCTTTACCAACAAAAATACCAACGCTATCAGCACCTCATTGCCGCACTACAGGGCTTTCATGCCCGCGTTAAGGAGAACACATTATGAGCAGACCACTTCTGCAACTGGCCCTCGACCACTCATCACTTGAAGCCGCACAGCGCGACGTTGCGCTGTTAAAAGACAGCGTCGATATCGTCGAAGCGGGCACCATTCTCTGTTTAAACGAAGGGCTTGGCGCGGTGAAAGCCTTGCGCGAACAGTGCCCGGACAAAATCATCGTTGCCGACTGGAAGGTCGCCGATGCTGGTGAAACGCTCGCGCAACAGGCGTTTGGCGCAGGCGCTAACTGGATGACCATCATCTGCGCTGCGCCGCTCGCGACGGTAGAAAAAGGCCACGCAATGGCGCAAAGCTGCGGTGGTGAAATCCAGATGGAGCTTTTTGGTAACTGGACGCTGGACGACGCCCGCGACTGGCATCGTATTGGCGTGCGGCAGGCCATTTATCATCGTGGCCGTGACGCGCAGGCCAGCGGGCAACAGTGGGGCGAAGCCGATCTGGCACGCATGAAGGCGCTTTCCGATATCGGCCTTGAGCTTTCCATTACCGGCGGGATTACGCCTGCTGACCTGCCGCTGTTTAAAGATATCCGCGTGAAAGCGTTTATTGCCGGGCGGGCGCTGGCAGGCGCAGCAAATCCGGCACAGGTAGCTGCCGACTTCCATGCGCAAATCGACGCTATCTGGGGAGGCGCGCGTGCGTAATCATCCGTTAGGGATTTATGAAAAAGCGCTGGCGAAAGATCTCTCCTGGCCGGAGCGGCTGGTGCTGGCAAAAAGCTGCGGTTTTGATTTTGTCGAAATGTCGGTGGATGAAACCGATGAACGGCTGTCACGCCTTGACTGGAGCGCCGCGCAACGTGCCTCGCTGGTCACCGCGATGATCGAAACGGGTGTTACCATTCCGTCAATGTGTCTGTCTGCCCATCGCCGTTTTCCTTTTGGCAGCCGGGACGAGGCGGTGCGCGAACGGGCGCGGGAGATCATGAGCAAAGCGATTCGCCTGGCGCGCGATCTCGGTATTCGCACCATTCAACTGGCGGGCTACGACGTCTATTACGAAGACCATGACGAAGGTACCCGGCAACGTTTTGCTGAAGGGCTGACGTGGGCTGTCGAACAGGCGGCGGCATCACAAGTAATGCTGGCGGTGGAGATTATGGATACCGCGTTTATGAACTCCATCAGCAAATGGAAAAAGTGGGACGAGATGCTCGCCTCGCCGTGGTTCACCGTCTACCCGGACGTCGGCAACCTTAGCGCCTGGGGCAATGATGTTCCCGCCGAACTGAAACTGGGCATTGACCGTATCGCCGCGATCCACCTGAAAGACACCCAGCCAGTCACCGAGCAAAGCCCCGGACAGTTCCGCGACGTGCCGTTTGGCGAAGGTTGCGTCGATTTCGTTGGCATCTTCAAAACGCTGCATGAACTGAACTATCGCGGATCATTTCTGATTGAGATGTGGACCGAAAAAGCCAAAGAGCCGGTGCTGGAGATTATTCAGGCGCGGCGCTGGATTGAAGCGCGTATGCAGGAGGCAGGTTTTATATGTTAGAGCAACTGAAAGCCGACGTGCTGGCGGCGAATCTGGCGCTTCCCGCTCACCATCTGGTGACGTTCACCTGGGGCAATGTCAGCGCGGTAGACGAAACGCGGCAATGGATGGTAATCAAACCTTCCGGCGTCGAGTACGACGTGATGACCGCCGACGATATGGTGGTGGTTGAGATAGCCAGCGGCAAGGTGGTGGAAGGTAGCAAAAAGCCCTCGTCCGATACGCCAACGCATCTGGCGCTTTACCGTCGCTATGCCGAAATCGGTGGTATTGTGCATACCCACTCGCGCCACGCCACCATCTGGTCGCAGGCCGGGCTGGATCTCCCCGCCTGGGGCACCACTCACGCCGATTATTTCTATGGCGCAATCCCCTGCACGCGACAGATGACCGCAGCGGAGATTAACGGCGAGTATGAATACCAGACCGGCAAAGTGATCATTGAAACCTTCGAAGAACGTGGCAGGAGTCCGGCACAAATCCCGGCGGTACTGGTGCATTCTCACGGCCCGTTCGCCTGGGGAAAAAATGCCGCCGATGCGGTGCATAATGCCGTAGTGCTGGAAGAGTGCGCCTATATGGGCCTGTTCTCGCGCCAGCTTGCACCACAGCTCCCTGCCATGCAAAACGAACTGCTGGATAAGCACTACCTGCGTAAGCATGGGGCCAATGCCTATTACGGGCAGTAATCTCTCACGCCGGGGCTTCATTGCCCCGACACTACGAATTGATATGTTCCTTGCTGTAACGTCGCTTCCACGCAGCTGGCGTTAATCCGGTGTGTTTGCGAAAAATCTGCCGGAAATAGCCAACGTCATTAAACCCGCACAACGCCGCCACTTCCGTGAGCGAGCGCGCGTCGCTAATTAACAGCTTTTCGGCTTCGCGCACCCGCTGGCGGTGGATTGCTTCTGTTAACGTCAGATGAAACACCCGCCGATAGACGCGCCCAAGATAATCGGCATTGCAGTACAGCTCGCGGGCTAAAAGCGCAGTGGAAAGCGGGCGATGATATTGCGTGCGGATCAGTTTCTGCGCTTTCCAGGCAAGCGTGGTACCTGCGGCATCGGCCTGTTCATCAAGACGCGCGTCACGGGTGAGTTGCTGCAAAATCAGCAGCACAATAAACTCCAGCGCCGGAGTGCGTTGATGCTTTTCCTGTTCGCTTAAGAACTGGCGAAACAGGGCCACCAGCGCCTGCGGATCGGCAACCTTCGTTTGTTGCGGCACGCTAAGATGAGTGAGCCAGCGCGGGTCGCTATCCGGCGCTTTAACCTCAAAATGCAGCCAGTAAAATTTGAGATCGGCGGGAAAATCCTCTACCCCAACATGCTGTCGGTTCGGCCAGAGTAATAAACTCTCTCCCGCATCGACCAGAAATATCCGCTCTTCTTCCTGAATCGCTAATCGACCTTTTTCGACAAAGATAATTTCCCATGACTCCAGCCGCCTTGCAGGATGCCTCCCTACGCCACGGGAAATAAATAATCCACCATTTTGCACTTTAATCGGTAACGTCATGGATAATTCGAGCATTGATATGTAATTTCCCGCTTATTCATTAATGATTAAACACATTACCTTTTGATTATTAATCAAAAACATTAATTTCACCTGATCCAATTCACACTTTTAAATTCAGGTCGGAATCGTCACCTTTTTTTACTCTTTTCTCGCCTTGTTGATATTCCCGTTCACGGCAGAATTAATCATGTCATTTCAATAAAACTAAAAATTGCTCCCTATGCACGAGGAATATCTATGACCTCTACACCGATTACTACCGCTGATATCGCTAAAGGTAAAATTGACGATGCGTTATCTGTACGGGAAAAAATAGGCTACGGCCTGGGTGACGCAGGCGGCACCGTAATAACTTGCCTGATCATGAACTTTCTCACCTTTTTCTACACCGACGTTTTTGGCTTAACTCCGGCGCTGGTCGGCACGCTGTTTATTGCACTGCGCGTGTTTGATGCCATCTCCGACCCGGTGATGGGCGTCATTGCCGACCGGACGCAAAGTCGCTGGGGGCGCTTTCGTCCGTGGCAGCTATGGATTGCCGTCCCTATTGGCATTATCGGCATCCTGACGTTCACCGTGCCAGATGCCAGCATGGGAGTAAAAATCGCCTGGGCGTTCGGCACTTACCTGCTCCTTTCAGTCGGTTATACCGCCATCAACGTGCCGTACTGCGCGCTGATCAACACCATGACCACCCGCCACAATGAAGTGATCTCCTGCCAGTCCTGGCGATTCGTTCTCTGCGGCGTGGCAGGATTTCTGGTTTCGGTTGGCCTGCCGTGGATGGTAGATCTCTTCGGTCAGGGTAATGCCGCGCGCGGCTATCAACTGGGCGTCGGCGTGCTGTGCGCCATCGCTGTGGTGATGTTCCTGTGCTGTTTCTTCTGGGTTCGTGAACGGGTGCCACTCTCCACAATGGGGAAATTTACCCTGCGCGAACATCTTGCCGGGCTGCGAAACAACGACCAACTGCTGCTGATGCTGGTCATGTCTTTCCTGCTGATTAACGTCTTTAATATTCGCGGCGGTGGGTATATGTACTTCATTACCTACGTCTTACAAGGCAGTACGGGCTACACGTCGCTGTTCTTCACTATGGTCACCTTCGCCTCCATTATCGGCTCGGTGATTGTCAGCCCGTTAACGCGACGTTTCGATACCGTCAAAATTTACTACTACACCAACCTGCTCCTCGCCGCGCTGGCGGTGTTGATGTGGTTCCTGCCTTCTGGCCCGGCTTATCAAACGCTGTGGCTGGCGGTGATCCTTGGTAATGGCGTGATTCTTGGCTTCACATTGCCATTGCACTTCTCATTGATGGCCTTTGCCGATGACTACGGCGAGTGGAAAACCCGCGTACGTTCTTCCGGCATGAACTTCGCCTTCAATCTGTTTTTCATCAAGCTGGCCTGGGCCTCCAGCGCCGGGATCATCAGCCTGCTGTTTATTTTTGTCGCCTACCAGCCAGGCGTGGAAAACCAGACCGCCAGTTCGCTTGGCGGGATCGCGGCGATGGAAACATTGCTGCCTGCGCTGTTCCACCTGCTGCTGGCGATGGCGATCCGCTTTTGCAAACTCAATAACCCTATGATGTCACGCATTGCTAGCGACCTGCGTCAGCGTCATGTACAGCCTTAAGGAGCACAAGATGAACATTTCGGAAGTCGATCTGCACAAACTGACGGTTAGCGATCCGTTCCTCGGTCAATATCAGCAACTGGTTCGCGACGTGGTGATTCCTTATCAGTGGGATGCCTTGAACGATCGTATCCCAGAAGCGGAACCCAGCCATGCGATTGAAAACTTTCGCATTGCCGCAGGACTGCAAGACGGTGAATTTTACGGGATGGTGTTTCAGGACAGCGACGTCGCCAAATGGCTGGAAGCGGTAGCCTGGTCGCTGTGCCAGAAGCCGGATGCCGAACTGGAAAAAACTGCTGACGAGGTAATCGAACTGGTCGCTTCCGCCCAGTGCGAAGATGGCTATCTCAATACTTACTTTACGGTAAAAGCGCCCGAAGAACGCTGGAGCAATCTGGCGGAGTGTCATGAACTTTACTGCGCCGGTCATCTGATTGAAGCCGGAGTCGCCTTCTTCCAGGCCACGGGCAAGCGGCGCTTGCTGGAAGTGGTTTGCCGTCTGGCCGATCATATCGACAGCGTATTTGGTCCAGGTGAAAGTAAGTTACACGGTTATCCTGGTCACCCGGAAATTGAACTGGCACTAATGCGCCTGTATGAAGTGACCGAAGAGCCGCGCTACCTGGCGCTGACGAACTATTTTGTCGAACAGCGTGGTGCGCAACCGCACTATTACGACCAGGAATATGAAAAGCGCGGGCAGACCTCGCACTGGCACACCTACGGCCCGGCGTGGATGGTGAAAGACAAAGCCTACAGCCAGGCACATTTGCCCATCGCACAGCAGCAAACCGCCATTGGTCACGCGGTACGTTTTGTCTACCTGATGACCGGCGTCGCGCATCTCGCGCGTTTAAGTCACGATGAAAGCAAGCGTCAGGACTGCCTGCGGCTGTGGAACAATATGGCCCAGCGTCAGTTATATATTACCGGCGGCATTGGCTCACAAGGCAGTGGCGAAGCGTTTAGTAGCGACTATGATCTGCCAAATGACACGGTATACGCCGAAAGTTGCGCTTCCATCGGTCTGATGATGTTTGCCCGGCGAATGCTGGAAATGGAAGGCGATAGTCAGTATGCCGATGTCATGGAGCGCGCGCTGTACAACACCGTGCTCGGCGGCATGGCGCTGGATGGCAAACATTTCTTCTATGTGAATCCGCTGGAAGTACATCCAAAATCGCTGAAATTCAACCATATCTACGATCACGTTAAGCCGATCCGCCAGCGTTGGTTTGGTTGCGCTTGTTGTCCGCCAAATATCGCCCGCGTGCTAACCTCGATTGGTCATTATCTCTACACGCCGCGTGAAGATGCGTTGTATATCAACATCTACGCAGGAAACAGCATGGAAGTGCCGGTAGAAAATGGCACGCTGCGTCTGCGGGTTAGCGGAAACTATCCGTGGCAGGAACAGGTGACAATTGCGGTTGAATCGCCCCAGCCGGTGCGTCATACGCTGGCTTTACGTCTGCCGGACTGGTGCACACAGCCGCAGATTACATTGAATGGGGAAGAGGTCGAGCAGGATATTCGTAAAGGGTATTTGCACATTACCCGCGAATGGCAGGAGGGCGACACGCTGAATCTGACTTTGCCAATGCCGGTACGTCGCGTTTACGGTAACCCGCTGGTGCGTCACGTCGCCGGAAAAGTGGCGATTCAGCGCGGCCCGCTGGTGTATTGCCTGGAACAGGCCGACAACGGCGAGTCACTGCATAACCTGTGGCTGCCCGCCGATGCGCCATTTACGACATTTGAAGGTAATGGATTGTTCCACCATAAGATCTTAATCCAGGCACCGGGTTACCGGTATGAACAGAGCTATCCAGAGCAGCAACCGCTGTGGCATTACGACAGCGCGCCAGCCAAACGCCAGCCGCAAACTCTGACATTTATCCCGTGGTTTAGCTGGGCTAACCGGGGTGAAGGCGAAATGCGGATCTGGGTGAATGAGAAAAACCAGTGCCATCCGTAGGTTGGATAAGGCGCTCGCGCCGCATCCAACGTAGGGTGCACATTGCCTGATGCGACGCTTAACGCGTCTTATCAAGCCTGAAGGTCAGTGCGAGAGCGTAGGCCAGCCGCACCGACATCCACCGGTAAATTAAAAACGCCAGCTCACGCCGGTGACAAAGGTAAAACTCTCATTACGATCAATCATCGGGCTGTCGGTAATCTCTTCCGGCAGCTCGCTGTATCCGGCACTCGCCATCAATACGATGTGCTCTCCTATCGGGTATTTTGCCGTCAGGCTGACATAGGGCACCCAGGCATCCTGCGCGGAATAACTTGCCAGACCGCTACGACGGGACTCACTCTCTGAAATGCCATAGTAATAGTCACTGAAATTCTCGTCATAATAGAGAACGCCCAGTGCAGGTGTCAGCGACAGGCGACCTATCTGCATTTTGTGAAATACCGATAGCTCCCCCACCCAGCCGTTGCCGTTATCCAGAACGTCCGCAGCCGCAGAGGCTTTCACGGTTCCCCAACGCTCGTGGTGATACCAGGCAACCCCCGCCATAGCCGTACTATCACGCTTATCAAGCTGTTGCATGGCATGATCGTCATTATCTGCAGGGTCAAATTCCAGCGGCATCCAGGATGCGGTCAGGCTAAGTTCATTTTTTTCACTTTGCGACAGAATAAAACCTAACGTGGTCTGACGAACATAAAATGAATCACCTTCATAACTAATCAGCGGAATTGCCTTTGTATTTTCATTATAACCACGATAAGGCGATTCATTATAAGCTGCACCAGCACCAATGGATAATTCAGAAGCAGTTGCGCTTGCCATAAAAGGTAACGCAAATAACGCCACAATATTGCGGTTAATTAACATGTCCGGTATTCCATTTTAAAATAAGATAAAAAAGAGTCGGCATAATAATGCTTACAATTTCTCCGGTGCAAGATTCATATTTATATAGTAATATATAAAATTATATATAATTGGGCTGTTGCGATGACAAAATTACAACTTAAGTACCGGGAGTTAAAAATTATCTCGGTAATCGCTGCCAGTGAAAATATCAGCCATGCCGCGACTGTACTTGGATTCGCACAGGCCAACGTCAGCAAATATCTTGCTGATTTTGAATCAAAAGTAGGTTTAAAAGTCTTTGACCGAACCACCCGGCAGCTGATGCTCACACCTTTTGGTACCGCGCTGTTACCGTACATCAACGACATGCTGGACAGAAACGAGCAACTTAATAATTTTATTGCAGATTATAAGCATGAGAAACGTGGTCGGGTCACCATCTACGCCCCAACCGGCATAATTACCTATTTATCCAAACATGTTATCGATAAAATTAAAGATATCGGTGATATCACCTTATCGCTAAAAACCTGCAATCTTGAGCGTAATGCCTTTTATGAAGGTGTCGAATTTCCCGATGATTGTGATGTTTTAATCAGCTATGCTCCACCAAAAGATGAATCGCTGGTTGCCAGTTTTATTACGCAATATGCCGTAACCGCTTATGCCAGTCAGCGCTATCTTGAGAAACATCCCATTAGCCGTCCTGACGAACTCGAACATCACTCCTGTATTTTGATCGACTCGATGATGATCGACGACGCGAATATCTGGCGCTTCAACGTCGCCGGGAGTAAAGAGGTGCGGGATTATCGCGTGAAGGGAAATTACGTTTGCGACAACACGCAATCGGCGCTGGAGCTGGCACGAAATCACCTGGGGATTGTGTTTGCGCCAGACAAAAGTGTGCAGAGCGACCTGCAAGACGGCACGCTGGTGCCCTGCTTTCAGCAACCGTATGAATGGTGGCTGGATCTGGTGGCTATCTTCCGTAAACGGGAATACCAGCCCTGGCGGGTCCAGTATGTGCTGGATGAAATGCTGCGTGAAATTCGCCACCAGCTTGCTCAGTCGCAGCAACTGCGGCCTGAACAAGCGGCGGAAAGCGAAGATTAATGATCGAGATAAAGGTAATGCACCCAACTGGTCATGCGTAACAGCACTTTGCGCATCACCGAGACATGGCTGAAATGATCAGAATAAACCGCCACCTGGGCGTAAATACCGTCTGGTAAAGCGCTCAACTCAGTGTGCTCATCCAGTTCAATGGTCGCGATAACGCCATCTGAACCCGGTGCTGTGTTTAACGTCTGTAAGGTGCCGGTCGACTGATAAGCTCCGCCGGGAACAGCTGGACTAATGGCTGCCAGCTTACCGCTGAATACCTTACCTGGCAGAGCATTAAACACCACTTCCGCATCATCGCCGGGAGCCAGTCGCAGCAAGGAGTTCTGACGGAACTGCGCCACAATTTGTCGTTTCTGATCGGGTATAAACACCATCACAGGACGTAGCGGCAGCGATGCGGCATAGGTACCCGGACGAATCAGCACTTGGGTCACATAACCATCGCTCGGCGCACGCACTATCGTCTGCTCAAGGTTATATTTTGCTTCCGCGAGCTGCGCTTTCAGGCTGGCGATTTGAGAATGTTCACCCAACACCAGGCTATCCAGCTGGCTCTGGATCTGTTTTTGTTCCGCCGCCGATGACTTTACGGAGGCTTCCTGCGCCAGATAATTTTGCCGCGCCACATCAATATCGCGTTCTGAAAACGGGTTTACTTTCGCCTGGCTGCCGCGTGCGTAACGCTGGTACTCTTTAGCGAATTTATCCCGCGTGGCCTTTGCCTGCTGAGTATTCGCCGCCATCTCATCTAACTCTGCGCCCAACGCCCGCTGTTTATGTTCTGCGGTAACGATATCCGCCATCAGCCGATCCACCCGCGCCTGATAACGCGTCGGGTCCAGTCGAAATAGCACCTCACCTTTTTTAATCAGCGTATTTTTCTTGTCCGTCACTTCGATCACCACGCCTGTCACCTGCGGGACAACAGGAATAGAAATAACCGCTTTTTGCGCTTTAAAGGTATACGGATGGTTATAGTTCATTAACAGAATTAGACCGCTGACAATAAATATGCCACCCAGGGCCGCGGTGGGAATGGTCCATTTATTTACAGGAATTTTGAAGATCTTAAACATTGCCCATGCGAAAGCCACATAGGTCAAAATAATCAGTAAATCCATAAGTATTACTCGGCAGAAGAGGATTTGATGTCGGCGAGCTGTTTCTCCAGCCCGGCAATACGCTGTTGTAGTTGCACAACGGAGGAGTCATGGTTTTGCATTCCCCATCCCCGCTCCGGGCGGTAAAGCGTGGCCCAAATCCACAAAAATGGCCAGATAACATGCAGCGTAAAAAGACTCACCCAACCAGCAACATGAATGGCGTCGGCATGAGGATGATTACGTTTTTTAGCAATCAGGTAGGGAATATCATGTAAAATAATAATCCCATAGAATATCACCAGAAATACAAAAATAAGCACTCCCAGTGCAAAATAGTCCAGGAACATATTTCCCTCAGAGAATATAAAAAAGAACAATTAACGCATATTATGAAATGCCATGATGCAGTGCAATTTCCTTATTTATATAACGACATATTGTTTTTTATATACTTTCTGAAGTGTGCTACCTGGCTTTTCAACAGGTCGAGGTTTATCATATTGAAATAATGGAACTATTGACCAAACTAATGAATAACCCCAGTAAAACATCCACAGTACAGATAAAGCGTATTAAACCTTCAATTATCTACCGTTTATTGCTGATTGGCCTCGGAACACCAATGGTGATTTACGGTCTGGTTTGCGGCGTTTTAGGCATGTTTGGCTACGATCAGGTGAGATGGAACGACACCGTGATCTACGGCCTGCTGGCCCTGCCTGCGGGATTGCTTGCAGGCCTGTCAGTCAGTGTGTTCCTCACCGTGGTGATTGGCACCATCGCTTGTTTTGGTCTGTGGCTGTACAGCCTGGTCCGCCCGCTCACCATCGAAACGCGAGATTAAACGCCCGGCAATACACGCCGGGCAGCTTCCGCCAGAAACGCACTTCTGTTGGCGTAGTCTGGGTTATTGCGCACGTAGGTTTAAAACGCAAATTGTAACAACGTGCGCTTTGTTTATGCCGGATGCGGCGTGAATGCCTTATCCGGCCTACGGTCAGGAGTCAGGCGTAAATATATGCCCCCCCAGGCATGATAAGACGCGAAAGCGTCGCATCAGGCAATGACCTCCCGATGCGACCAGCTCCTTACATCAGAACAGCCCCAACGGTTTATCTGAGTAGCTCACCAGCAGGCACTTGGTTTGCTGGTAATGCTCAAGCATCATTTTGTGGGTTTCGCGGCCAATGCCTGATTGTTTGTAGCCACCAAACGCCGCATGTGCCGGGTAAGCGTGATAACAGTTGGTCCACACGCGCCCGGCCTGAATGCCGCGCCCCATCTTATAGGCCAGATTACCGTTGCGGCTCCAGACACCAGCCCCCAGACCATATTGCGTGTCATTCGCCAGCTCCAGCGCTTCTTCCATCGTTTTGAAGGTGGTTACCGCCAGCACCGGGCCAAAAATCTCCTCCTGGAACACGCGCATATTGTTCTGACCAAACAGAATCGTCGGTTCGAGGTAGTAACCGTCTTTCAGTTCGCCTTCCAGCAGCTTGCGCCGCCCGCCGGTGAGCACGTCTGCGCCCTCTTTTTTACCAATATCAATGTAGTTGAGGATGGTTTCCAATTGCCCGTGAGAAACCTGCGCCCCCATTTGCGTCACGCTGTCGAGTGGGTTACCGCTGCGAATGCTTTCGACACGGCGGATGGCGCGTTCCATAAAGCGTTCGTAGATTGACTCCTGCACTAAGGCACGACTCGGACAGGTGCAAACTTCGCCCTGGTTAAAGGCAAACAGTGCAAAGCCTTCCAGCGCTTTATCAAAAAAGGCATCTTCTTCATCCATCACGTCAGCAAAGAAGATATTTGGCGATTTGCCGCCCAGCTCCAGCGTCACCGGAATAATGTTTTGCGTGGCGTATTGCATAATTTGTTGACCCACTTCCGTTGAGCCGGTAAACGCCACTTTGGCGATGCGTTTCGAGGTCGCCAGATATTCGCCAATTTCCCCACCTGCGCCGTTGACCACGTTTACCACCCCCGGCGGCAGTAAATCACCGACGATTTCCATTAGCAGCAGTACAGAAAGCGGGGTAAGACGTGCGGGTTTCAGCACCACACAGTTGCCCGCCGCCAGCGCGGGAGCCATTTTCCAGCTCGCCATCAGCAGCGGGAAGTTCCACGGGATAATCTGCCCCACCACGCCTAACGGTTCATGGAAATGATAGGCCACGGTTTCGCTATCAACTTCACTGATCCCACCTTCCTGCGCCCGAATACACGAGGCGAAATAGCGGAAATGGTCAATCGCCAGCGGTACATCAGCAGCACTGGTTTCGCGAATGGGTTTGCCGTTATCCCAGGTTTCAGCCGTCGCTAACAGTTCAAGGTTTTGTTCCATTCGATCGGCAATCTTAAACAGAATCGCCGCGCGATCCTGCACCGAAGTATGCGCCCATTTATCTTTCACTTTATGCGCAGCATCCAGCGCCAGATCGATATCTCGTTTACCCGAAGACGCCACTTCGCACAGTAGCTGCCCGGTCACCGGCGTCAGGTTCTGGTAATACTCGCCGTCGGCGGGCGCGACCCATTCGCCGCCAATAAAGTTGTCATAGCGGGCTTTTAACTTGAGGGGGAAGCCATACTCGCCGGGCTTAATCTGTGCTGAAGGGGGATTGTTGGTCATGATCGTCTCCTTGCGGTGTGAGGTATAACAAGGGTAGACGTGACTGGCGAAATCTTCGCCAGCTGGTGATAGCTTTACGACGGCTATCACGAATTTACGGGCAAGGATTACAGAGATAACTAAAACTCTCTCAAAAATCGCAAATTTTGAGAGAGTTGAAAAAGCGGCTGACAACTCGCCAGCCGTTGTGGGAATGATGATTACATTGCGGCGCGATAAATCGCCACAATTTCTTCGTGAGTTGCCTGAATCGGGTTAGTAAAGCCGCAGGCATCTTTCAGGGCATTGGTCGCCAGTACCGCGAAATCTTCTTCTTTCACGTTCAGGTCACGCAAGCCTGCCGGGATATTCACTTTCTTCGCCAGTTCACGGATGGCATTGATGCAGGCTTCTGCACCTTCCGCGTCGTTTTTACCTGTCACGTTAACACCCATCGCAGCAGCGCAGTCACGCAAACGTGCAGCAGCGACTTTGCTGTTGAACACCTGAACGTGTGGCAGCAGAACAGCATTACATACACCGTGTGGCAGGTTGTAGAAACCGCCCAGCTGGTGCGCCATCGCATGAACATAACCCAGAGACGCATTGTTGAACGCCATACCCGCGAGGAACTGAGCGTAAGCCATTGCTTCGCGCGCTTTCTCATTGCTGCCATCTTCAACGGCTAAGGGCAGGTTTTCAGCAATCATAGTCACCGCTTTCAGTGCGCAAGCGTCGGTGATCGGCGTGGCGGCAATAGACACATACGCTTCAATAGCGTGCGTTAAGGCATCCATACCCGTTGCAGCGGTCAGTGACTTCGGCATACCGATCATCAGCGAGGAGTCATTGACAGAAAGCAGCGGAGTGACGTGCTTATCCACAATCGCCATTTTGATGTGACGTGCTTCATCGGTGATGATGCAAAAACGGGTCATTTCTGATGCCGTACCCGCCGTGGTGTTGATGGCGATCATCGGCAACTGCGGTTTTGCAGAGCGGTCAACGCCTTCATAATCGCGGATGTCACCGCCGTTGGCTGCAACCAGCGCAATACCTTTTGCGCAGTCGTGTGGAGAACCACCGCCTAAGGAAATCACGCTATCGCAATTATTTTCTTTAAGTAATTTCAAACCTGCAGCGACGTTTTCCGTGGTGGGGTTAGGTTGGGTGCCATCATAAATAACGCTAAAAATATTGCGTTCTTCCAGTGTTTTTTGCACATCACCCGCCATACCCAATTTCGTTAACATATTGTCGGTGACAATTAAGGTACGGGTAAATCCATAATCTGCCATCATATTCATTGCATCATTCAATGAATCAGCGCCGATAACATTCACGGAAGGAATAAAAAAGGTTGAAGCTGCCATAATACACTCCTGAAAGAGTAAAAAAGGGCCGGCAGCTTACTGAGGATTTTCATTTGAAAATATGATCAACATTACCGTTTATTAAAATATTTTTAATAAAAAGCACGTTACATTCATCAAATAACGTGCTTCCTTAACATTAATAAGAACTTTGTATTAATTCATATTTATTATGAATTAATCGTTCCCTTATTTTTCGGGAAATAATAATGCGTCGCGCAATAAATGATCATTTCCACGACGCCGCGTAAAGCCAATGCGGTCAAAATATTCCAGGATTTGAATTGCCAGCTTTCGGCCTACACCTAAGCGATCGCGGAAATCCGCCGCGCAGGTTGAACCACATTCCTGATCGAGATCGCGGATCATATTGGCAAATTCGACAATCCGATCGTTACGGTAATAACGATCTTTGACGATCGCAGTGATTATCCCCTGTTGGGCCGCCTGGCGTAGCGTCAAACGCATTGCCTGCTCGTCGGTTCCCGTCTCTTTTGCCAGGTCACGCACCCACCACGGCTCGTCACCAAACAGCGGCTCTGCTTTTTGCCAGATGGCCTGCTGCTCTTCGCTGAATCCCGCTTTATGATCCGGCAGATGCAGCCAACCGTGATGACTGAGGATGTCGCCGCTTTCGCGCATCTTTTCAATCAGCAACAGCACCAGCGCTTCATCTTCCATTGGCAACGCCATGCGCCGCAGACGCTCGCGCCCAGGACCTGGTTCATCGCGATGCTGCTCATGATAAGTCGCCAGGGTATCGAGAATTTTCCGCTGCCAACGAGCGGCAACCGGTGCATTCAGCAAGCTGTAACCGGCCTGAATATAGCCAGGCTGTTGCAGCAGTTCGCGCATCCCTTCGCCGTTGAGCTGGCGCGCCCAGGCGAAATCAGCAAGGTTAACCGCTCCGCGTTCCAGATGAATAGCTAACGCATCGGCATCGCTCTGCGCCTGTGCAAGAGACGCCAGCCATTGCAGATATTCCGGCTTACGTTTACCGCGACGCGGCGGGTTAAGCATCACCACGCGCGCCCCCGCCAGCGTGTTGCGGGCCGAGATATCGCGTAGCACTAAGCGATCGTTATCTGCCAGCCACAGCGGCGTGTCGAACACCAACTCGGCAAGGTTATCTTCCAGCAGCGAAACGCGTCCCGTAACGTGGCTGGCGGCGTGGTGAATATGCAGCGGCTGCCACTGGGTCAACGGTGTATGAGTTTGAAGCTCGACTATCACCCGCGTAAACGGCTCCGGCGGCACATCGGCAAGCAACCAATCGCCACGGTTAATCTGTTCTTTTTCCGCATCACCCGCGATGTTAAGCGCAATACGCTGCCCGGCATGGGCGGTTTCTGTTGGCTGATTTTGCGCATGCAGCGCACGCACGCGCATCGGTTTATTTACACCAGTCAGCCAGAGTGAATCGCCTACCTTCACTTCCCCACTTAACGCCGTACCGGTGACGACCAGCCCGGCACCTTTTACGGTAAAAGCACGGTCGATCGCGAGGCGGAAACTATGTTGGCTGGCGTGTTCACGTTCTGGTAACTGAAGCAGATGCTCGCGCAGGGCATCAATTCCCCGACCTTCGGTTGCTGCGGTGATAAACAGTTTTGCCTCAGCAAAACCGTATTCCCGCAGTACCTCCTTTACCTGGCGTTCAACCTCATCAACACGCGCTTCGTCCACGCGATCGGCTTTGGTCAGCGCCACGGTCAGCATCGGGTTACCGGTCAGCTGTAAAATCGCCAGATGCTCACGGGTCTGTGCCATCACGCCGTCATCACATGCCACCACCAGCAACGCGTGATCGATTCCCCCGACGCCCGCCAGCATGTTGGAAAGAAACTTTTCATGACCGGGAACGTCGATAAAACCCGGAACACGACCATCTGACTGCGGCCAGTAGGCATAGCCGAGATCGATGGTCATACCGCGCTTTTTTTCTTCCGGCAGACGGTCGGCATTTACGCCAGTAATCGCCTGCAATAAGGTCGTTTTGCCGTGGTCAACGTGTCCGGCAGTCGCAATAATCATTTCAACAACATCTCCAAAAACCGTTGCTCATCTTCAAGGCAGCGTAAATCCAGCCACAATCGTCCGTCATAAATACGACCAATCACCGGCACTGGCAATTCACGCCAGCGGGCGGCTAATGACTCAAGGTGGCTACCGCGTCCATCATGGGGTGTAAACGTTAATGCCGCGCTCGGCAGGCGATCAACCGGCAGCGAACCACTGCCAATCTGCGAAAGACATGGCATAACCTGTACCGCAAACTCCGCGCCGTAATGTGCGGCAAGGGGGGCCTGTAAACGTTGTGCCTGGATTTGAATGACCTCTGCGCTGCGGGTAAGCAGACGCAGGGTCGGTAATTTTTCACTCAGCGCCTCAGGGTGTAAATAAAGACGCAACGTGGCTTCCAGCGCCGCGAGGGTCATTTTATCCGCGCGTAATGCACGCTTCAGTGGATGGCTTTGCAGGCGGGCGATCATCTCTTTTTTACCAACAATAATTCCTGCCTGCGGCCCGCCTAACAGCTTGTCGCCGGAGAAGCTCACCAGACTGACGCCCGCCGCAATCAACTCCTGCGGCATTGGCTCTTTCGGCAAACCGTACTGGCTAAGATCGACCAGCGAGCCGCTGCCTAAGTCAGTCACTACGGGAACATCCAGCTCTTTGCCGAGCGCCACCAGTTCAGCTTCATCTATCGCTTTGGTGAACCCCTGAATGCTGTAGTTACTGGTATGTACCTTCATCAACAGCGCGGTATTTTCATTCACCGCCTGGCGATAATCATTAGCGTGCGTGCGATTGGTGGTCCCCACTTCGTGTAGGGTGCAGCCT
The DNA here is from genome assembly GCF_963876935.1 of Escherichia sp. MOD1-EC4550. NCBI lineage: Bacteria > Pseudomonadati > Pseudomonadota > Gammaproteobacteria > Enterobacterales > Enterobacteriaceae > Escherichia > Escherichia sp. MOD1-EC4550. The sequence continues at coordinate 11,144 of NZ_CAWNSE010000053.1, read as the reverse complement.
GCCTGACGCATAACATCGGGAATACGAAACGCGCCGCCAATCTCCACCAGTTCGCCGCGAGATACCACCACCTCTTTCCCACTGGCAGTGGCCGCCAACATCAACAAGACCGCCGCCGCATTGTTATTAACGATACAGGCATCTTCCGCCCCCGTAATACGGCACAGCAGCTGCGCCAGCGCCCGATCGCGATGTCCGCGTCCGGCGTCATCCAGATCGTATTCGAGGGTTACTGGCGAACGCATAGCCTGCGCAACAGCCTCCACCGCGGCTTCCGCCTGTAAAGCTCGCCCAAGGTTGGTATGCAGCACGGTTCCCGTCAGGTTGATCACCGGACGCAGCGCGCTTTGCGCCTCTTTCGTCAACCGGGCATCAACTTCTTGCGCCCAGTTTTCACACCACGCGGGTAGCGTCTGGCTGTCACGAATCACTTCTCGCGCTTCGTCAAGCATCTGACGCAGCAACTCCACCACGCGGGTGTGACCATAGGTATCACGCAAAGAAAGGAAAGAGCTATCGCGCAATAAGCGATCAATAGCCGGAAGTTGACTATAGAGGGAACGCGTTTCGGTTGTCATAGGAAACCTGGTTGATCAAGGCCCTCTCACACGGAGAAGGGCGTTTAACATAACCACGGATTGTAACGTGAGATGGGTCAGGAGGACATATCGCGCATCAAGCCTTTGGCGGTTCGGTGCGAGCAAAGCTTTCGCGGCTAAACAGGTTTTCGACCAGTTTGACTAAGTGTGGGCGGTCGACACACCAGCCTGGCGCAACGCGGCGGAAATTGAGATATCCAACGGCGCAGGCAATGGCGATAGTCGCCAGGTTGACCATATCGGTTTTGAGCGTGCCATCGACCAGATATCCTTCCAGCACATCCAGGCTGCGGTTGATTTTCTCCCGCTGGCGTAACAATTCATCTTCAGACTGCTGCGCCGCCGGACGAGCCTGTTCACGCACCGATACCAGCCCGGCATCCATAATGCCATCCGCCAGCGCCTCAATTTTGCGCACCCGCAACGACTCCAGCGGATCGCGCGGCAACATCGCCGGAGCGACATTCATTAATTCAATATATTCAGCGATGATCGGCGAATCAAACCAACATTCGCCCTCTTCAGTCACCAGCACCGGCACTTTCCCTAACGGGTTAAATTGCGCCACGCCGTTGTCCGCGTTATAGGGCAGTTCATTAATAAATTCGAAAGTTATGCCCTTTTCTAACAACAGAATAGAAAGTTTGCGTACAAACGGGCTGGTGTAGCTACCGACGAGTTTCATGCCGAGTCCTTTGTGCGAGGAAAAATATCAGTATGGCTCAGGCTCACGCAAAACACAGGTGATATAAGTCTCAATGATCCAAATAAAGATAATGCATCCAACTGGTCATTCTTAGCAGTACCTTCCGCATCACCGAAACATGGCTGAAATGGTCAGAGTAAACCGCCACTTGGGCGTAGATACCGTCAGGTAAGGCATCAATATCAGCGTTAGGGTCCAGTTCGATGGTTCCCAGCACACCGTCCGTGCCGGGTACAACGGTTAATGATTGCAGTACCCCCTGCGCCTGATACGAACCACCAGGCACCACCGGCAAGATGCTGGTCAGTTTGCCGTGGAATACCTGCCCAGGTAGCGCGTTAAACACCACTTCCGCATCATCGCCGGGTTTCAGACGTAACAGCGAGTTTTGCCGAAATTGGGCGACAATTTGCCGTTTTTGCTCAGGGATGAAAACCATCACCGGACGTAGCGGCAAGGCAGCTGCGTATGTGCCTGGGCGGATCAGTACCTGAGTGACGTAGCCATTGCTTGGTGCGCGAATGACAGTCTGCTCAAGGTTATATTTTGCTTCAGTAAGTTGCGCTCTTAAGCTCACAATCTGCGACTGCTCGCCGTTAACCATACTGTCGAGCTGGCTCTGGATTTGCGCCTGTTCCGCCACCGAACCTTTCACCAGCGCATCCTGCGCGAGAAAATTCTGCCGCGCATCGTCGATATCACGTTCTGAGAACGGATTTACCGCCGCCTGGCTGCCTTTCAGGTAACGTTGATAATTTTTAAACAAGCGGTCACGCTCCGCTGAAACCTGGGTGGTATTGGCTTGCGCTTCAGTGAGCTGCGCGCGCAGTGTCTTTATATTATGCGTCGCCGTCATCAGGTCAGCCTGAAGTCTGTCGACTCGCGCCTGATAACGTACCGGGTCGAGCTTAAAAAGCACCTCGCCCTTCTGAATAAGCTGATTATTCTTGTCAGTGACTTCAGTCACGATCCCCGTCACCTGTGGCGTGATGGGAATAGCAATCACCGCTTTCTGTGCGGTAAAAGTGTAAGGGTGGTTGTAGTTCATCAACAAAATCAAACCGCTTACCAGAAAAACGCCTCCCAGCGCCGCCGTCGCCAGCGTCCACTGATTCACCGGAATACGGAAGATTTTAAAGACCGCCCATGCCAGCGCCACGTAAGTTAAAACAATCAATAGATCCATATTTAGATCTCCGGGAACGTGGAATAGTCAGTCTTTTTCTCGGCGGCGAGTTGATGCTCCAGCCGGGAAATTCGGTCAGAAAGTGCGGCGATTTCCGGGTCAGTCGCTTTCTCCTGCGACGCAACATGTGACTGCATACCCCAGCCACGCTCCGGTTGATAGAGCGTCGCCCAGATCCACAGGAACGGCCAGATAACATGCAGAGTAAACAGGCTCACCCAGCCCGCCGTATGAATAGCGTCGGCATGGGGGTGATTGCGCTTTTTGGCAATCAGATAAGGGATGTCATGTATCGCGATGATTCCATAAAAAATCACCAGAAAGACGAAGATCAGCACTCCCAACGCGAAATAGTTTAGAAACATATCTGCCTCGGATTCACGTTTATCGGTGTTGTTTTTTGGCTGGCAGCCAGAAGGGAGTCAGGCTGATATTTTGACAATAATTCGGGTTCGCGATTCTCGCCATAACACCAAAGAATAATTTTTAGAGGTGATGAGTTGCTTAGTTACATAACGATTTTATGACGAAGGCATAACATGCTGCAGATCACATCAGGTGAACGCCGTAAGAAAATATCTTGTGATTCAGATCACAAAGATTCAACAAACTAACAAAACAAAAATGTGACATTACTCACATTTAAATGCCATTTTTAGCGAAAATCGCCGTCTTGTTGCTTTTTTACACAAGTATTTTGTGATGCACATCACGTCAATTACCTCTCTACCCCCTATATTTATGTGATTCATATCACACAAAAAGCCGTCGACTGGACAGTTAACCGATTCAGTGCCAGATTTCGCACTATCAACAAGGTCCGGCTACCTCTGCCGCCACATTAACAAAAAACCTCGGGCTTCCAGCCTGCGCGACAGCAAACATAAGAAGGGGTGTTTTTATGTCATCCGATATTAAGATCAAAGTGCAAAGCTTTGGTCGTTTCCTCAGCAACATGGTGATGCCAAATATCGGCGCGTTTATCGCGTGGGGTATCATCACCGCGTTATTTATTCCAACAGGGTGGTTACCGAACGAAACGCTGGCGAAGCTGGTCGGGCCGATGATCACTTATCTCCTGCCACTGCTGATCGGTTATACCGGTGGTAAGCTGGTAGGCGGCGAACGTGGCGGCGTAGTCGGTGCCATCACTACAATGGGCGTTATCGTCGGCGCAGATATGCCGATGTTCCTCGGTTCTATGATTGCAGGTCCGCTGGGCGGCTGGTGCATTAAGCACTTCGACCGCTGGGTAGACGGTAAGATCAAATCCGGTTTTGAGATGCTGGTGAATAACTTCTCCGCAGGCATCATCGGGATGATCCTCGCTATTCTGGCGTTCCTCGGCATTGGCCCGATTGTTGAAGCCCTGTCCAAAATGCTGGCTGCGGGCGTTAACTTCATGGTTGTCCATGACATGCTGCCGCTGGCGTCTATCTTTGTTGAACCGGCGAAAATCCTGTTCCTCAACAACGCCATTAACCACGGTATCTTCTCGCCGCTGGGTATTCAGCAGTCCCATGAACTGGGTAAATCCATCTTCTTCCTGATTGAAGCTAACCCAGGTCCGGGTATGGGCGTGCTGCTGGCGTACATGTTCTTTGGTCGTGGTAGCGCTAAACAGTCTGCGGGCGGTGCGGCAATCATCCACTTCCTGGGCGGTATCCACGAAATCTACTTCCCGTATGTGCTGATGAATCCGCGTCTGATTCTGGCCGTTATCCTCGGCGGTATGACTGGCGTGTTCACGCTGACTATCCTGGGCGGTGGTCTGGTTTCTCCGGCATCTCCGGGTTCTATCCTTGCTGTACTGGCAATGACACCAAAAGGTGCTTACTTCGCTAACATCGCGGGTGTGTGTGCGGCTATGGCAGTCTCCTTCGTTGTCTCTGCCATTCTGCTGAAAACCAGCAAAGTGAAAGATGAAGATGATATTGAAGCAGCAACGCGTCGTATGCAGGACATGAAAGCTGAGTCTAAAGGTGCGTCTCCGCTGTCTGCGGGCGATGTGACTAACGACCTGAGCCACGTCCGTAAAATCATCGTTGCCTGTGATGCCGGTATGGGTTCCAGTGCGATGGGCGCAGGTGTGCTGCGTAAGAAAATTCAGGATGCAGGTCTGTCGCAGATTTCTGTTACTAACAGCGCGATCAACAACCTGCCGCCAGATGTGGACCTCGTCATCACTCACCGTGACCTGACCGAACGCGCTATGCGTCAGGTTCCGCAGGCACAGCATATTTCGCTGACCAACTTCCTCGACAGTGGCCTGTACACCAGCCTGACCGAACGTCTGGTTGCTGCCCAGCGCCACACTGCAAACGAAGAGAAAGTAAAAGACAGCCTGAAAGACAGCTTTGACGATTCCAGTGCTAATCTGTTCAAGCTAGGCGCGGAGAACATCTTCCTCGGTCGCAAAGCGGCCACCAAAGAAGAAGCGATTCGTTTTGCTGGCGAGCAGCTGGTGAAAGGCGGTTACGTTGAGCCGGAATACGTTCAGGCGATGCTGGATCGTGAAAAACTGACCCCGACTTATCTGGGTGAGTCTATCGCGGTACCGCACGGTACGGTTGAAGCGAAAGATCGCGTACTGAAAACGGGCGTGGTGTTCTGCCAGTACCCGGAAGGCGTGCGCTTCGGTGAAGAAGAAGATGACATTGCCCGTCTGGTGATTGGTATTGCTGCCCGTAACAACGAGCACATTCAGGTTATCACCAGCCTGACCAACGCACTGGATGATGAGTCCGTCATCGAGCGTCTGGCGCACACCACCAGCGTAGATGAAGTACTGGAACTGCTGGCAGGTCGTAAGTAATCCAACCCCACTCTCTCCACATGGAGACGGTGGGGCTAATTGCCTGATGCGCTACGCTTATCAGGCCTACAAAACAAAGCACAATTTGTTGAATTTGCACGTTCTTGTAGGCCGGATAAGGCGTTTGCGCCGCATCCGGCGCGGCTCCTCTCCACATGGAGAGGGTTTGGGTGAGGGAAAAGCCTCACCCCAGCCCTCTCGGGTAAAAACATTGATGAAGGTTAATACTATGAAAGCATTACATTTTGGCGCAGGTAATATCGGTCGTGGCTTTATCGGTAAACTGCTGGCAGACGCAGGTATCCAACTGACGTTTGCCGATGTCAATCAGGTGGTACTTGATGCCCTGAATGCCCGTCATAGCTATCAGGTTCATGTAGTCGGTGAAACCGAGCAGGTAGATACCGTTTCCGGTGTTAATGCCGTCAGCAGCATTGGTGATGATGTCGTTGATCTGATTGCTCAGGTTGATTTAGTCACCACCGCCGTGGGCCCGGTTGTGCTGGAACGTATTGCTCCGGCAATCGCCAAAGGGCTGGTGAAACGTAAAGAACAAGGTAATGAATCCCCACTGAACATTATCGCCTGTGAAAACATGGTACGCGGCACCACGCAACTGAAAGGCCATGTGATGAACGCTCTTCCTGAAGAGGCCAAAGCGTGGGTCGAAGAACATGTTGGCTTTGTGGACTCTGCCGTTGACCGCATCGTACCGCCTTCCGCTTCGGCAACGAACGATCCGCTGGAAGTGACAGTCGAAACCTTCAGCGAATGGATTGTCGATAAAACTCAGTTCAAAGGTGCACTGCCGAACATCCCAGGCATGGAGTTAACCGACAACCTGATGGCATTTGTTGAGCGTAAACTCTTCACCCTGAATACAGGTCATGCTATAACCGCGTACCTCGGAAAACTGGCAGGTCATCAGACCATTCGTGACGCAATTCTCGACGCGAAAATCCGCGCGGTAGTAAAAGGGGCGATGGAAGAAAGTGGCGCAGTACTGATCAAGCGCTACGGCTTTGATGCTGACAAACATGCGGCATACATCCAGAAAATCCTTGGTCGTTTTGAAAACCCGTATCTGAAAGACGATGTAGAGCGCGTAGGCCGTCAGCCGCTGCGTAAACTGAGTGCTGGCGACCGTCTGATCAAGCCACTGCTCGGAACGCTGGAATATGGTCTGCCACATAAAAACCTGATTGAAGGTATTGCCGCTGCAATGCACTTCCGCAGTGAAGATGATCCGCAGGCTCAGGAACTGGCAGCACTGATTGCTGACAAAGGCCCGCAAGCCGCACTGGCGCAGATTTCTGGCCTTGATGCTAACAGCGAGGTTGTATCCGAGGCGGTAACCGCTTATAAAGCAATGCAATAATGGTGGACCAGGCGCAGGAATCCCTGCGCCCGAATAACAGATTGTCAGATATGCAGGCAACAATGGAACAAACCCAGGCCTTTGAAAACCGTGTGCTTGAGCGTCTGAATGCTGGCAAAACCGTGCGAAGCTTTCTGATTACCGCCGTCGAGCTTTTGACCGAGGCGGTAAATCTTCTGGTGCTTCAGGTATTCCGCAAAGACGATTACGCGGTGAAGTATGCTGTAGAACCGTTACTCGACGGCGATGGCCCGCTGGGCGATCTTTCTGTGCGTTTAAAACTCATTTACGGGTTGGGTGTCATTAACCGCCATGAATACGAAGATGCGGAACTGCTGATGGCATTGCGTGAAGAACTAAATCACGACGGCAATGAGTACGCCTTTACCGACGACGAAATTCTTGGCCCCTTTGGTGAGCTGCACTGTGTGGCGGCGTTACCACCGCCGCCACAGTTTGAACCCGCAGACTCCAGTTTGTATGCAATGCAAATTCAGCGTTACCAACAGGCTGTGCGATCAACAATGGTCCTTTCACTGACAGAGCTGATTTCCAAAATCAGCTTAAAAAAAGCCTTTCAAAAGTAAGTACTTTCGCTTACTTCTCCTCTACCTGTTTCGGCCGATAAAGCCGACGATAATACTCCAGACGTTGTAGATATAACGGCACGCTTTCATCAGGTATTCCGGACGGAATCGCATTGCGGGGAGGAAGTTTTTTCAGATACTCCCGGAACGCCTGGCTCGATGCCATGAAATCTACAGCTTTATCGATAAGAAGCGGAACGTTTTCACCTAATTTGCCCATGATGATATCTCCGTATTACCCCGCGTCGGGAATGCGCGGCCGCCAATTTTAGTTTAGATCCCGGTATAAATGACATTAAGGAAAACGTGCTCAATCCTCAATAATGATCCTCTTCTGTTGTCTATCTTTTTTCTTTAAATTTCCTAACTAATCAATAGATTGGGTGATTTTCAAACACATTAATGGTTACAATCTGGAACTATTACAATGCCATCTGTTGTGAACAAAGCACCTGGTCGCGCATACTAGAGGCTATAAATTTATCTCTATCAGAAGTCATCACATGAAAGAAGTCGAAAAAAACGAAATCAAACGTCTCAGCGATCGCCTGGACGCTATCCGCCATCAGCAGGCTGACCTGTCACTGGTTGAAGCCGCAGATAAATATGCCGAACTGGAAAAAGAAAAAGCCACGCTGGAAGCCGAAATTGCTCGCCTGCGTGAAGTTCACAGCCAGAAACTCAGTAAAGAAGCGCAAAAACTGATGAAAATGCCCTTCCAGCGCGCGATTACTAAAAAAGAGCAGGCTGATATGGGCAAGCTGAAGAAAAGTGTTCGCGGACTGGTAGTTGTGCATCCGATGACCGCGCTGGGCCGCGAAATGGGCCTGCAAGAGATGACCGGATTCTCTAAGACCGCATTTTAAGCTTCTATCTCGCCTAGCCTCTCACGATTTACTCGCTCCTGCTGGCACATGCAGGAGCCTGATACCAGATATCGGATATCTTTAACATTCTTATCACTATTGCTTCCATCTCACCGGCTCTTTGAAGCGCATATTACAGGCTAAATTCTGAAATTATGGTATGGAATAAAAAAGTGATATATAAGCGATAACAATGAATTAATACATATTAATGCCTGTAACAGGCATTAATTATTTATATTAATCGCTCAGCATCACACACTTCCCAAGAAAACATCACCATGCTGAATATTAACATTTCTCCTGGTCGGTGTTTTCATCCGGTGAAACATTTGACATTGATTGACACCGATCATTAAAATCCGCGCGATTAATATTATTGGCTACAATCTGAAATTGTCTGACATTTAATGTCATATTCGCACTACCAATTAATACAACAATTAATAGAAAAAGTCTCTTATAAATTTATATAACGTATATTTTCCACTCGAATCATTCATAAAAAGGATGATTACGCCGTAACAGTTAACGTATCGGGATCATGAAAAGGAATTCACCCTATGAGCATCAAAAAAGCACTATTAAGCATGTTTATAACATTGCCACTCTGGGTATTGACTGGGTGTGACTATATTGAGAAAGCGAATCTGATCGACGATCTCGCCAAACAGCAAGAATTGCAAAAAAGTAAAATAGAGATTCTTGAAAAACAACAAGAACAATATAAAAGAAAGATAGAATTTATTGAAAATCAACAAATTAATATTGCAAACACCACTAAAGTGCTGGCAGGTGTAGTAAAGGCGGTTAAAGACAAACAGGACGAATTTGTCTTCACCGAATTTAACCCAGCACAAACAAAATACTTCATTTTAAACAATGGCTCGGTTGGTTTGGCTGGCCGGGTGCTGGCTATTGATGCGGTTGAAAATGGCAGCGTTATTCGTATTTCGCTGGTCAACCTATTAAGCGTTCCCGTATCAAATATTGGCTTTCAAGCTACATGGGGCAATGAAAGACCCACCGATGCCAAAGCGCTGGCAAAATGGCAGCAATTACTGTTCAACACCACCATGAACTCCACCCTGCAATTAATGCCTGGTCAATGGCAAGACATTAATCTGACATTGAAAGGCGTTTCACCTAATAACCTGAAGTATCTGAAATTATCCATCAATATGGCCAATATTCAGTTCGATACTGTTCAACCTGCTGAAAATCGGCAGCGAAAAAACAAAAAATAAATGCAGCTTCTGCGCTTATATCAAGGAATAGAGAGCATCAATAATGAACAAAATATTTAAAGTTATCTGGAATCCGGCGACGGGCAGCTATAGCGTTGCCAGTGAAACGGCCAAGAGCCGCGGAAAGAAGTCCGGACGCAGTAAGCTGTTAATTTCTGCGCTGGTTGCGGGAGGGTTACTCTCACCAGTTGGGGCCAATGCTTCGGTTTCACTTGACGGTGGCAAAAGCGCAGAGGCAACGCCACTCAGTAATGACTGGATTGCCATTGGTAAAGGTGCTGTCGCATCATCAGAGCCAAAGGGTTCAGGAACAGCGAATACAGGAAGTGTTGCGGTAGGGATAGGTTCGACCGCCGGGGTGGGCAGTACTGCAATTGGCTTCTCAAGTAACTCATCAGGAGAAAGATCGGTTGGCTTAGGGCAATCAACGGTATCAACGGGTAGCCGAGCTATCGCAATCGGCAGTGCAGCTAAAGCCACCAGCGATTTTACCGTTGCCCTGGGGAACTCTGCTCAAGCTAGCGGTGAAGGCGCCATGGCGTTGGGCAAGGATACGGTAGCAAGTGCTGCGAATGCCCTTGCATTCGGGAGACTATCCGTCGCCAGCGCCGCTAACGCGGTTGCGATTGGCGCTGAGACCGAAGCCGCTGAAAATGCGACGGCAGTGGGTACTAAAGCGGAGGCAAATGGGCTTAACAGTATCGCGTTGGGCTACGGGAGTATTGCTAATATCGATAACACGATTGCTCTGGGTAATCAAAGCCAGGCAATCGCTGCGGGCGCCATTGCCATCGGTCAAGGTAATAAAGCTGACGGCGTAAATGCAATCGCACTGGGAAATGGGAGTATTACCGGTGGGGCAAATGCCATTGCTCTTGGACAAGGCAGTTATGCCGGTTTAGAAAATGGCATTGCAATTGGTGCTCAGGCCACTGCTCAAGGTAAAAATTCAATTGCTCTGGGGGCTGGTTCTGTCGCGACTGAAGCGGATACTGTCTCCGTGGGTAACACAACAGCCCAGCGAAAAATTGTCAATATGGCAAAAGGTGATATCGACAATAACAGTACTGATGCCATCAATGGATCACAGCTTTATGCTATCAGTAAGTCAGTAGCAGATAATCTTGGTGGAGGAGCGACCGTCAATTCACAGGGCGTAGTGACTTCCCCAAATTACAGACTGAAAAATGGTATTTATGGCAATGTTGGCGACGCCTTAGCGGATCTAAACACGAATACGATACAATGGGACTCCCTTAAAAAGGGATATAGTGCGGCACATGGTACAGATGCCACTAGCAAAATCACTAACGTCACCGCTGGCGACCTTTCAGCCACCAGCACCGACGCCGTTAACGGTTCTCAGCTGAAAGCGACCAAGGACGATGTGGCGGCAAACACCACCAATATCACTAACCTGACGAGCGAAGTGGCTGGCAACACCACTAATATCACTAACCTGACTGATACGGTGACTGACCTTAGTGAAGACGCCCTGAAATGGGACGATGCCGCAGGCGCATTCACCGCTGCACACGGCACTAACGCCACCAACAAAATCACCAATGTCACCGCTGGCGAACTCTCTGACACCAGCACCGACGCCGTTAACGGTTCTCAGCTGAAAACCACTAACGATAACGTGGCGACTAACACCACCAATATCACTAACCTGACTGATACGGTGACTAACCTCGGTGAAGACGCCCTGAAATGGGACGACGCCGCAGGCGCATTCACCGCTGCACACGGCACTCACG
>NZ_CAWNSE010000052.1:0-162594 GCF_963876935.1 Escherichia sp. MOD1-EC4550 | reverse complement strand
TGCTCATTACAGAAAAAATAACGTTCTCCACCGACCTCTGTCAGGTCAATTTCCCAGAGCACCAGGCAGGCCGACTGCTCCGCACGGATGCATTCATTCAGTGTTTCCTGTTGTATGTCCTGCATCAGATCACCACTTCGTCAAACTGACACGAAAAATCGGTATAGGTGATATGTTCTGTAGCGGACCACGTTCGACACACCACTCTTATTTTTCTGTTAACACCCGGCGGGCGCCAAAAAAAAGATTTATAACCTCCATGCCGGACTAAAAACTGTTCAAATGAATCACGATCATTCGCCTCGACCCTAAAATCACAGGTGAAAACACGCTGAGAATGATTAAGTCCATTTGGACTTCGTTGCTCATAACCATCGCCAAATCTTACAGTTTTTATCGATGGTTTATGTTCTGTTTTCATTCCATCCTCTGGTAACCAGTGAAATTCTTCCGTATTAGCCACTTAACATTCCCCCATCACGTCGCATATTTAACAAAGTGCCCTGCACCCGCTGATCAACCATCCCCATAAGTGTTTTTATTGCCTGAGGGCCAATTTCTCCATTCTGGCCATCATTTTGGATAGTAATTTGGTATACAGGGGCATAGGTAATATCTCCGCCACCATTACCACTTTTACTATTAATAGCTCTGACACCAAGAGAACCATCGGAAGTTCGCGTTAATGGCATAATAGCTTCCGGTCCAGCCTCACCAAAAACACCAGCCCCTTTTGCAAAAGCAAAAAATTGCGGGGAATCATAAATACCGTTCGAATACGTGCTCAATGACGGAGACTCATAAACACCGCCCTTTGCATTCGGAATAAATTTACTAATAGCACTCCCGATAGTGCCTAAAATCCCACCAGAAGAACTGTTACCAATGCTGTCGAAAATCCCAGTAATTGAAGCCTTTAATGCTATTCGACTAAGATCAGAAATCACGGAAGTAGCGAAAGAACGAAAATTTGCCTTGCCTGTCGTGACAAACTCACCCAGCGCATCGGTCATCCCATTAAACATCTGAGTCGTGGTTAATTTTATCTGCTCACTGATATCCTTAGTGTCATCCAGCCAGTTATTGAATCCCTGGGAGGCACCACTAACCCAGTCTCCTGCCTGAATATCGAGCTGCTCGTTTTTCTGTCTGACAATTTCTTTTTCTCGTTCCAGAGCATCATTCAGAGCCTGCATTTTCTCCTGAAAAACATGATCTGACATTCCACGGGATTTATCTGCATAGTCACGTTCAAGTTGCAGACGCTGGTTGTTATATTCACGTTCAATCCGCAGTAACTCCTGCTGGCGTTGCTGATTTTTATCACCAAGCCCATAACCAACAATCTGAATATCATATCCCTGCTGACGATTATCAATCGAAGCCTGCAATGAATCACGCCATGCGGCTATTTCGACAGATTCCTTGATTAGCCTGTTATTTTTTTCAATCGCAACATTTTTCTCCATCAACGCGGTTATTTCTTCCCGGTGTAAGAGAAGCGATTTCTGATCCTTGGTTAATTTCGATAACGGTCGTGACTCCAGATCGGCAATCTGCTGACGCCACTTAACCAGTTCCTGTTCAGAGGAACTTAATTTAACTCTCAATTCAGCTTGTGAACTTAGTAACGCATTCTGTTGATTCAGATGATCAATCATTCGTTGGGCAGCATCATCCGAATAACCTTTCGCCTTTGGTTGCTTTGGTTCTTTATAACGCTCATTTATTTGAGCGACAAGATTATTATATTCTTCCTTTGAATACTGATTCTTTAGCTTTTCCAGTTCTGCAAGTTCACTGGCTCTCTGCTGCTCCCGGGTCTGATATTGTTTTGAAAAGGCATCTGCTTTCTGTCTGAGTTCAATTCCTTCCTGTTGACGCTTGTTGTAATCGTCTATTGATGAATTTAGTACGTCCTGAGCAATTTTTTCTGATTGAAGTGCACTCAATTGCTGTTTTAATTGCGCCAGCCTTTTTTTTAGAGCACCACCATCTCCAATACCTGCTAACCCGAAAATCCCTGGTCGGTTATTTTTTTCTATTTCATCAATTTGGCGGATGACATCTGCGATTTTTTGATCAATAGATACCTCCCGCCCAACATTCAACATGGAATCCCAGGCCAATTTTGCGGAGTTAGAGACTGCTTTCCATGCAGCCTCAAGATAACCAAGATTTTCTTTCATCTGGCTGGAACGTTGAATCATTGAGGATGAATATGCTTCCGTCGCAATACGAGCAGCCTCCTGCTGGTTCCCTTCATCCTGTAGCGCCTTAATCTGGTTATAAGTCGCCAGTGTCAGAAAATGGTACTGATCATTAAGTTTTGATATGGCACTGACAGGATCCTTTGCTATTTCATTGAAATCATTAACCAGTTGATCGGTCGATATTCCAGTTAATTCGCTCGTTTTTACTATCGCTGTCGTCACCTGCTCCAGCGAACTACTCGCTACCTTTCCCGAACGCACAAGCTGGTTTAATACAGCCGCCGCAGCACCAGTTGTCGAATCAGCTGCATCCCCGGCACGTTGAGCTATATCCGCCAATTGCCCACTCGTTGCCCCCAACTGATTTCCGGTAAGAATAAGAGATTTATTAAATTCGTCCTGCTCCTGAGAGCCTTTATAGTAAGCCAGCCCCAGAACACCAACGGCTGCAGCAGCCAGGGTAAAAGGATTAATTAACCCCATTACATAAGAACCAACACCTTTGATCGCCGGGCCAATACCACCGAACATATCTTTTAGCTGACCGCCTTGCTGCATTAACACCATAAAAGGTGACTGGCCTGTGGACAATCCAACTACAATATCAGTCATTTGTGCAGGCAACATGCGCACAGCAAAAGCCGTTTGTTTTGCCGACATTCCGGTTTTACTTAATTGCGATTCAGTAGCCTCAAGCTCTCTCCGCATAGCACGGAGTTTTCCTGAGAGCTCCTCATACATTTCAGGAGAAAGCATCCCCCTGGCTTTTGCTTCGCTAAGTTGCTTTTGCTGCTCTGTCAGGCGATTAAAAGCTGTTCCGACAGGATCGAGTTGAGCAATCAGACGTTGCAAAGCAGCAACCTGTTCATCATGCGCTTTTGCTGCTTCTCGTTCTGCCTGAGCCTCTCCTGTTAGCTCTCGCCGCGTTTCCTGTATTTTTCGGCTGTAATTATCAAACTGAGAGCCATTTATTTTCCCGGATGAAAGTGCTGCATTAAGTTCATCCTGCTGTTGGTCAAGATTTCTTAGCGCCGCGGCCAGAGGGTCGATCTTGTCCAGCATTCTTTGAAAGGCCTGAGCCTGCGCTTCCTGCTGGGCAGCAGCAAGTTTTCCGGCCTTCGCGGCTTCTCTCTGCGCTTGCGCAACCCCGCTCAATTCCGCTGTAGTTTCATTAAGTTTACGGGCAAGAAATTCATATTCTTCTTTATCAATAAGCCCTTTGCCGAAATATTTCTTTAATTCAGAATAGCGTCGACCGACAGTATCAATTGCGGCACCTACAGGATCAATAGCTGCCTTTAATTTTGCGAGCGCGTTCTTCTCATCTTCTGTTGCCCTGGTCACTTTCCCTGCGCTATTTGCAGCAGTTTCTCCGGCCTGCGTCATTTTGACTAGGGAGGAGGTCAGATTGTCAGCATTATTTTTCGCTCCAGTGCTATCAATAATTATTGCAAGACGCGAAGTTTGCTCTGTCATTTAGTTACTCCGGACAAATAAAAAGCCCCGCTTGATAAGCGGGGCCAGACAACAGAGGAAAGGAAATTATCAGAAACGATAACCAATACCGGTCATCCAAGTACCTACTTTCACATCGCCCAATTTGGTGTACTCATAGGATGCGTCAACTACCCAATTTGGTACAGGATTAAACTGAATACCAGCACCATATACAACCGAAGTCTTGCTTGAAGAGTCAGAGTATCCCAGAATCGTCGCTTCAGCACGTCCATGCGCTACACCTAATAAGCCATATGCACTGAAGTAATCATTGAAACGATAGGCTGGACCGGCAGCTAGTGAATAGTAATCCAGTTCTCCATTTCCAATTTTAGAGCCTGCAAAATAATAATCGTATTCTTGATTTGTGTACGTAAATGAAGATGCAACGCCCCATTTATCATCCAGCTCATAGCGATACTTAATATTTACCCCTGAAGGATTCTCATCAAGGCTTTCTCCACCGGCTTTAACATGGCTTTGGGCATAACCAAGAGAAATAGTATTCTGCTTCAATTCAGCATTTGCAATGCCAGTTGCAAACAAGGCTGAAGCGATAATGGTAGTCAACACTGCTTTTTTCATAAAATCACCGTCATTTCACAAATCATTGTTATAACAGCCAGAATTAATCTGGCTGGCAGCATTAAAATATCCACCACATTCGATAGTCAACTATCAATCTCTCATCAAACTATATGTGTGCACATTGTAATTCAGACAATTACTAAAAAATATTAAATTAATTAATCAATATCCCATCAACAGTTTTGGATTGAGAAACATACTGATCATCCAGCGCAAAGATCACTGCTTCAAATTCATCACTATCTATCAATATTGGGTGTGCTTTTAAGTAGTCGTGCACGTCAGATATTGATAAAGGCAGCGGAACCCCGGACATGCCCGCATAACGCCTGGAACGAGACATTACTGAGTACGCATACAATAACTCACGGACAACGGGGTCTATTTCTGGCTCCTGTATCGGTGGCAACCTGAGTTTTTCTCTCGTCCACCTTGCCTTTTCCCCCTTTTCGCCCCCGAACTCCGATAACCACCGCTGGGCGGCTATGGCTTTTTTATCGTATCCTGCTTCTGCTGCTCTTTTCCCTGGGCGATGCTGGCGGCTTCAGCAAGAATTTGCCAGTACAACTCTGGATTCTGCTTGAGCAGCGTGGCCCCTCGCTCTGGTGTATATTCCAGCGCGACCTCAACCCCATCCACCAGTTCACCAACCCCTTTCCAGTCTTTCAGTAAATAACGAGCGGCGTTATCAATAAGTAAATCATCAACAGAATCCACCTCGTCGACCTTTGCAATATCAAATTCTTTCGTTCCGACATGCAAACTGGCATCCATTTTCTCTATGTGACGACGGATTAATGCATTACGGGAGCGATACTGATCGTTATCGCTGCTTGCCACCAACAGTTTTAACCCATCTACAGGTTTTAAGTCCTTCATTGGCGTAAACCAGCGTTCTCCACCGATGATAATTTTCTGATTAAGAATAAACATCCATAACCTCATTCAAAACGTCCCTGTAGTGCAACACCACAGGGGAAATAACGGAAAATCAACTAATCGCCTCAGCACTGGCTTTTGCGATCACGGCAGCCGGAGAGGCTTTTTTTCTGGTTATCGTAGGCGCTTCATCTGCTGCGGTAATACTCAGTTGAACCTGGATAATGTCGGTATTACCACCGTCAGGCCATTCACCTGACACCTGAACCTTCGGAAAACTGAAAGTGTATGCCCCCTCTCCATTCGAAAGCGTGAAGCTGAACGGAACTGTTTCTCCAGTCAGTGTTTTACTCCAGATTTCCCACGCAGCTTTAGACCATGAAAGCGTCACCGTACCGGACGGTGTAAAGGTAGTAGGAATATTTGCTCCTGCATAAGGCGAGCCAGTCCCGATACAACGCTGAGTCTGGAGTTTGTTATCGAACTGAATATCAAAACTGTCGATACAAAAACCGTTACCTCCGGCAACACCATTCAGGCTTACTGCTGAAACCTCCTTAAACGAATAACGTAGCTCTCCTGCGCTATCCACAGGTTCGCCTGTGATAAAATTCGTATCATCGGCCTTTGATTCCCAGTCCAGCCCGGCAAAGGTTACGGTCGCCGTAATATCACCATCGTTAGGGATCTGCATTTTCCATGACCCCACCTGCGCTCCTCTGATGACAGAGGCAATTCCGACATCGGACGCATAGGTCGCCAGAGAAAATGTTATTCGCTCATTTCCCATTGTCAGAGAATCGCCTGACCATTCCGCGCCGAAACAGGATGCAAGAAAATCATCATGTTGACCCCAGCGAAATTTGGTACCAACATCACCGCCAACATCCACAGTGCCAGGCGTTGCCCCCTGAGCCATCCGGGAGCCGCCGATCTCATTATTTTCGCCTTTATTCTGGGTGGGTTTTACTCCCCAGCTTGTGCGTTTTAATAAACTCCAGTCACCACTTGCTGGCGTGGTGCCTGCAACTGTCTCCCGGATAAATGCCGAGATAACCTTTGCACCTGAACTCACAGGAGCCTCCTATGTCATTAATTGCGCTAGAGTGCGCGATATGGAATTTGAAGATTAAGCTGGAACCAGCCATTCTTTTCGCCAACAGCTATTGAGGAAACGGCCAGGTAACTGAGACGATCATCATCCTGAAACTCAAACAGCTCCCGCAAGGTATCGGCCGTCTCAGTAATGAGTTTTGAACCAGAACCAGCGGGGACAAATAACTGAATAATGATTATCCCCGTGCGATAAACAACCGGCCCCGCGCCAATTTCGTTAACTCCGGCCAGACCGGGGATATTACTTAACCGCGCCCAGATTAACTTACCGGAAGGATCGAACGTTGGCCCGTTCGGATACAATACGTCTTTTCCATCAATAACCGTCTGTGCCGTCATTCTGGAAATGACAGCATTTCTGATTTCAGTAAACGTCATTTGTAAGCCTGTAAAACACCATGAAAAGCATTGGCATACACGCCAGTTGGCGCTTGTTGTGAATGACCGTTTTCAAGAACCTCTGCATAAGGAAGGTTATTCTGGATATAAATAATTCCGTAATTTGCAGCTTTCGAAATAACCCCGATCCCACGCTGAATCGCAATCGTACCGTTCGGATCCACGTTATCAGATATACCAAAATCGGGATGCTGTAACGACACCAGGTTGTTATTTCTGAAACGCCCGGTATCAACCGGAGCAGCAATATCAATGGCCGTAAGAATCTGAATAGCGATGTAGCGAATTTTCAGTCCCACATCTTCCTCAATCATCCCGGCAAATATTGACGGTTCTATATCCCATGCCTTTGCCATTTACGTCCTCCTTAACTGGAGTGAGTAAACTGATGCGGAAGGATCTACACTCGCTGTAATTACCTCGTATCGTTGCAACTGCCTTGATACAGGATCATAAGTCTCAATAATATGGCCGACCGCGGGTTTATCCGTAACCTCGCATACCAGAACGGTTAATTTAAGGTCACCATGCAAAATATTAATCCCATCAATTCTGTTCAGCTTATAACGTGCCAACACGCCTCGCCCGGTATAGGTTGTTGTGAATTCGTCACCAGTTTCCGTCACAGGATCCCAGTACCGGTACATAGAATAAGAACCAGAAAAATCACTCACAGCGTCCGCTAACTCTTCATCAAAAGCAGCGGCAACCTCTGACTGAATCTCTTCACGAAGTCCCATCATCCCCCCCTCACAACCCTGACTTGTGAGCGACTAAGCCCGTACGGTTTCAGCAGTGCTATTGCAAGCTGTAAATCGGGCTCAAGCAATGCAGTACTATTTGCTGGCAACTGAGCAAATGATTTCGATACACTGATCCCGTCAGCCGACACGGCTTTACTGATAACAACGCCAGAATCATTTTTCTGCTGAAACAACTTACCGAGAGAGGCACTTCTGGCTGCATATGCTCCCGCAAGCTTTATCTCTTCCGGAATACGGGATGGGTTAATTTTCAGGTTGAAGCCATTAAGCCAGGCATTAGCCATTAAAACAGCTTTATTTTTAGCGTTCTCGCTCGCCCAGGCATTCCCAAGCGCATTATCAACGTCATCACAGGTCACATAAGTGATCATGTGTTACTCCTGAGTTTTCCAGCCCAGAGCCTTCCAGTTATCAACTTCTTCAGGATGAACATTAGCGATAGTTGGTGCGCCGGGAAACATCTGATGATCGGTCATCATAACCACCAACTCAATCTGTGTTTTTTGAGGATCCTGAATTTGCTCCACATTCTGCTCCGCCACTGCATTTTTTTGCGCGGCTTCACGCTGTGCTCTTTGCTCTTTAGTTAATCCAGCCATATACCCTCCATTAAAAAATGGGGCCGAAGCCCCGTTTGGATGTTTAACCAAGAATCAGACAACCATGCGCCGGCTTCACCGATGAAACACCCCATGCCAGTCCAACTTCATAGCGAACCTGGCGATACTGACGATACAGGGCAATCTGGAACGTAATTCCTGAGATCGGGTCCGTAACATTCATTACATCATCAGCATTATCGCCACCTTCCGGCATTGCCGGGGTACGGGACGCCAGCAGAAATGCGTTGCGATCAAACGCCATATTTGCAGTAAAGGAGCCGACAACCGTGATTACAGTATCATCGGCCAGATCCTGACGCAGTCCAGGCGCTGCAAGAGTAATCAGATTGCTGGTCGCTGCTGCCACAACATACTGATTCGGATCGCCAGCGAACGTAACAATCTGACCTGCCGAAATACTCCCCGAACCAGTATCAATGGAAATAAGAACATCGCCTTCTTTTTTCTCGCCATTCACGAGATAACCAGTTGC
The DNA here is from genome assembly GCF_963876935.1 of Escherichia sp. MOD1-EC4550. NCBI lineage: Bacteria > Pseudomonadati > Pseudomonadota > Gammaproteobacteria > Enterobacterales > Enterobacteriaceae > Escherichia > Escherichia sp. MOD1-EC4550. The sequence continues at coordinate 154,043 of NZ_CAWNSE010000052.1, read as the reverse complement.
AGCAACCTTCGGCGCTCGTTTTACACCTGCCGAACTGTGAATATTGAATCCCTCCAGACGCCCTAACACGCCCTCACGCAGTAGCTGTTCAGTGCCGGATTCATTCACTTTAAACAATACAGACTGTTTTCCGCGCAAATTCGCAATGGCAGTGGAGCCAAGCACCATCTGCAGATCGGTTGTCGGTGCGCCGTTATCCTCCAGAACCTGGCGAGCCAAAGCAGCATCAGAAAGATCATCTTTAACACCAAACGGCGTTGTCCCTGCAGTTCCCACGGCGCGGGAAGTACCGAAATACAGCGCACCAAGATCAGCCTCAACCTCGTTTGCAAGGGCGCGAAAAGCCTGCTTAAACTGATCAGCCAGAATGGTGTTGTAAGTCCCGGAAGGGCCAAGAGCCAGTTGTTCTTCACCATTCCATTTAACCGGTGCCATTTTGGATTTAGTTATTTTTACATCAACAGTACCAATATTTTGATCACCGGTATTCGGAGCTGACGGCCCCGGTACGATATCTTCGGTTTTCGCCTCAGGTGCAACTGGCGCGGTTACCGTCTGATCTTTTGCTGCGGCGTCAGCTTTTGCGTTTTTTGCTACAGCAGGGATAAAACCTACCTGCTCACGGGATACAACATCCAGGGCGGTATAAATAGTCGGGATCAACCCGGTCAGGGTATTTCCAGCCATAATTAAATATTCCTTAAAAATTTGCTTAATTTTTCAATGGATTGAGTAGTGAGCTATCCAGCCCTGACACCAGCTCCCATCCGGAAGCTGGCAAATGTATTAATCAACGATTGTGATACCGTCTTTCAGTGCATTTTGCTTACCTGCAACATCCAGTGCATCGAAAGCAGAGCGTTTCATCGTTTTCTGACCAATATCATGCTGTGTCGGACGAGAGCCGCCGCCATTGTTACCACTGGCTTTCAGGATATAGTCTTTCTGAGGGTAATTTTCGACGAGGAACTCCAGCGCCTCATCAAACTGCGCCAGTTCGCCTGGCTTCGAGCGGGAATAAATTTTGTTGCCGGAAGCGTCATAGGCAACTATCTTCCCTTCTTCCACTTTGAATGCCTGTCCGAAGCGGGCTTGTAATAAATCTGCCGGGATCGCAATTTTATCGGCAATATATTTTGACCCCGCAAAACTACCGCCAATCATGGAATCGTAAAGCTGCTTCTCCAGCATCTGAGAGCGTTGCTTTTCTTCGTCTAATTGCTGCTGAAAGTTTTTCGTAATATCTGCCTTTACCTGGTCAACCTGTCCCGCATCGATCAGCTTTTTCTGGTCGATTTTTGACAGCATTTCCAGTGCCTCGATTGCCTTCTTCGGGTCTTCGATAGCGGCAAACTTAGCCAGTTTTTCCTCTGCAGCTTCTGTAGCCAGGCGATGATTTTTTGCCTCGCCATTAAGCTCTGTAATTTTTTTTGTCGCCAGCGGTGCATCGAAGCCGATTTCTTTACCATCGTCGTGCACATAAACTGGAAGGCCAGCAGTATCAATTTCTGCGTATTGTTTTCCGTTAATCTCGACCGTTTTCAGTTTCATATTAGTACCTGGTTTAAGTCTTCCGACAGTTACGCTGCTCACCATCCGGATCGCAGCAAAAAAAAAGCCACCCGAAGGTAGCCTGTTGTAATAAATGATTTATTTAAATCCCTGCGTTTCTGAATGCCTGAGCATCACGCTCCCGGAGTTGCTTCAGTGTCAACCATTCGCCTTTATCGGTGTAAAATTCATCTGGCGACATACCGCCATCCCGAATCAGCTTTGCCCGGTTTTCCCCCACAATCTGTTTTTGTCTGGTGTAAGGCTGGCGCAAAAACCATTCCCTGTAGGTTGTATCTCCGGCTACCACGCCATCCATGCTGGCCCGCTCAGCCGGGGGAATATCACGAACATCAATACCCAGTTCCTTCGCTGATTTCAGAATGAACGTTTCCGTTGAGCGGCAGCAGAAATGAATTTTTCCCGGTCCCTGCAAATAAGGTACGCTGTGACCTACAGGTTTATTATCCAGCGTATATTTGAGGCGATCCCTGATTCGACATTGTGGCGTAGTACGATTATCAAGCGTTGATAACCATTGCTTACCCTTAATCAAATCATTATTCGCGCTGGCAAAACTCTCACGGGCAGTAGCAGCAAGATGTCCAACCGCTGTTTTTGCAATGCTGGCCGCATTAGCCCGACTCATCTGCAATGCACCATCCTGAAATCCCTTACTGACATGTCCCCGAATTTTTCTTGCGATCTGCTCATTGGTATCACCCAGCAAAAAACCCTGACGTACCGTATTTGTAATGCGTCTGAGCCGATCCGCCTCAAGATCTGAGGCCCACTCACTGAGCAGTCGCCCCTGGAATGGTCGCGCCATTGCAGCGGCATAAAGTGCATCTGGTGAGATACCAACCAGCGGATGAACATCAGCAACAAAATCAGGTAGCAGAGAATCAAACAGACTTAACTGATAACCTGCCTCATAAATTGCCAGCTCGTTCAGCTCTCCGGAGAGACTGGTAAACATGCTGTTAATAGCCGCACGGTTAACCTCTCTGACACTCGTCAGAAGTGATTCCAGGCGCGTAACGGTGAAACTACCTGGATCGAGGCTGTCCAGTGCAACCAGCAGCCGAGCTGTAAGCTCCGCATCGCTGTCGTTCAGAGTTTTCACCATTCTGGCAGCCACACCAGTGCTATAGCGAGATATCCAGACTGCATGAGCAATTGATTCATCACGCAGCCGTTCATTCACTGTTTGCATCATTGATATCCATCAGCGTTACGCCCTGGTTTTTTAATTCGTCGATCACTTCCTCTGGACGGGAATCCTGATCGATAAATTTCAACGCCTGCAACACCCGAACCGCATCAATCTGACGTATATCACCGCCCTGACGCAATGACTGAACAGCCAGCGCGGAGGATGAGTCAAACACCTGGGCAGATACATCCAGTTCAGTCCGCACATCCACATTGCCGCCGCAACTCTCGCCGATCCACTCCGCCATTATCTGGAGAATATTATCAAGGGCATCTTCGAGGGAGTTCGCCATTGTATAAAGCGGCGAGTTTTCCTGCATCCGCTCTTCATTGGTCTGATCAACAGATTTGGTGGATGTGTTTTCAGCACGCAGAAGTTTAGCGCCGGCATGACGCATCTGATTTTCCAGCTTCTCCAGTGATGTTTCGCCAGATTCTATCGCTGCGCCACTATGTTCAACATATTCGAGGCCATTTTTTGTTCTGTCCTCAAAAATCGTAGCGGTGGATGCACCAACCGTCAGTTCTTCATTCCTGTCCAGCCCGTAGGCCACCAGCAATGGAACGCGGGCAACATGAAGAATATTGTCCTGCTCACTCTGGCTTTGCCAGTGCTTGATATTCAACAAGCCAAGATTAAGCAATGGCGGTGTACCACGCATAAAGCCTGTTTTCTTTGTATACAGTGTTACCAGGGGAATATCATCACGGCTGGTATTCCATGACTCGTGAAGGGTCCAGACAGATTCGCCATTAGTACCTTCGCTGCGTCGATAAATTTCAACGCAACGGGGCATAATATGGCGGATCTGCTCCACCTTCTTCTGCCCGAAATCATCACCATCAACAATGATGATCTCTTTTATACGCAAATCAGTGAGAACGACTTTCCCTTTTTCAACTTTCGATTTCCATCCAATAACCTGGCGTGGATTCAACATCGTAACGTATGGACGACCACCAGCCGCATTTTCATCGGCTTTTGTCCGGATCTCGTTCACATCCGTTCGTGGATAATCCACCAGCGCATGTGCCACACCATACTGAAATGCGAGGCTGAAAAATTGCTGCGCCCACACATCCAGTCGGCTCCCCTCCATGTCGATATTTTCTGCATATTCCCTGATTTTTTCCGGCGTTTCCTCACTCAATACTGTCGGCTCTGCAAATATGCGCCCAATATTTTGCTTAATGCTTTCTTCATACACAGGAAGTAGCGTAGCCACGGACAGGCGTTTTTTATAAGCGTCTTCATCTTCGTTAGGCCATTTTGGGAGATAATTTTCTCCCTGCCTGCGCATTTCAAGCGTACCGCCCATCAGTGCGTCGTTAATATCCCACGCCTCCAGCATATCGTTATAGTCGAGGTTGGGTGTTGATATATCAGCCATAATTAAATCCGAAGTGATGTGACTCTTCCGGTCGGTTTGACAATAGGGAATTGTTTAACGATGAAATAACCTCCTGCATCATTCGGGTGATCGTTGCCAGATTTTTTATCAGGCTCCCCCTTATCATCCCAGACCTGTTGCTCCAGAGATTCGGCATATACCGGACAACGCTTCACATTAACTTTATAGCGACGCTCGCCATTGGCATTGCAGAACATTGCATTCATTGAGTTAACGCGATCTTTTACTGGCGGGTTCGAACTGTTCACCACAACGTTAAAACCGGCCTGTTTAAGCTGAGCAATATCCGTCGCACTTGCATTATTTGATTTTCGGGAATCCCCGGAGGCATCAGGATAAATATAAATTTCTCTCACCTTCCGGTAATCATTTCCGTCATACAGCCAGAAGCGTTCTTTAATGATACGGATCATATCCGGCGTATCGTAGGCATTGATGATTTCAGTTACCGCACATGGAAGACCCAAACGCAGCACATGGACGATCCCCGCCATCTTTCCAACGTTAAAATCCATCCCGATATAAATCGGCTCCCCAGGCTGCTCCACTTCTTCGCAATTATTCAGTTGCCGGTCAAACTGATGGTAAACAGTACCACTTGTCAGGTTCGTAAACTGTCCACGAAGATAGGCTTTAATCAGCTCTGGAGGGTATGATTCAAGAAGCGAAGGAATGTAATCTGCTGGCAGGTTCTTTTCATTATCGAAAGTAGATGCCTGCACCAGACCATACAGTGAGGACAACTCTGTTTTTTCACGCACGGCTTTAACAAACTGCTCGTAGACAAATTTGAATCCTTCTGGCGTGGTTGTAACGTCAATACCGTTGCGAAGTCCATCAACCTTATAACGCATACGCGCAATTATCTTGCGCCACGCAGTTCTGGCTTTTTCCTTCGGCAAAATGTCCAGTTCATCCACCAGCGCATTACCAATTTTGAAACCGACGATCGTTTGCGGCTTCTCCATCGATCTGCAGATGGTGGTTCCCCGATACTGGCGTCCGTAATAAAAATGAACCTCTTTATTTCCCTCATTAATTTTTACGTTCAATCCCCAGTCAGCAGCAACTTCTTCCACTGTAGGGTAAAAAATATCGCGAATTTGGGGATACGTTGGCGCAAAATATCCCTGATTTATACCAGGATGCTCCCAAATCCCCTTGCATATGCCGCCACACCCCACCCATGTTTTGCCCGAGCCAAAACCAGCAATATAGGCTTTAAATTTATGAGGCATGGAAAGAAATCGCGCCTGAGGCACATTAAGCGTCGGAGAGATCATCTTCATCACTCCTTACCCTGGCATCAACTACATTAATATTGATCGCCACAGGCAGGGGATGTTCATTACCCTCCACCGTTTCGATCTCTTTGCGCAGCTTCTGGTTTTCCATTCTGCGCCGCTCAATTTCCAGTTCCTGTAGCCGCTTATCTGCACATAATGCCCCGCCAGCAGAAAGCAAACGCAACAATTCACGCCGGGCGGCAGCTTTATTCTCCTGCAGGATCTCAACACCGAATTTTCCGAGCTTTGCCCCTGCATATAATTGCCGTACATCCCCATCAAGCAGAGTGGTATCGGCCATATAAAGCTGCCCTGTTCCCTCACCGCAGCACTTCGGGCAGTCCGAATTGGGTATGGCGTTATCAACAAACCCGAGGCCACCATACTCAGGTTCAGGTTTGCCATCTCTGGAGGCCTGTGCCGCTGCCTTGTCGAATTCTGCTATATCGCGCCACTGGTAGAGGTGATTCTCGCCCCAGCAATAACGGCAGTTAACACGGCGAAATTGCGCCAACTGATTGGGGTCGGCCTGAACAATGGCCATCAACTGACTCACCAGTAAATCCAGGTCTGCGGTATAGCGTTTCTGGTACTGATTGCGGAACCATGAGATAGCCCGATAAACCTTAACATTTCTTAACAGGCGGGAAGCTGCGGCACTTGCTACGTTTCCCGTCCCCTCGTAACCCGCCAGGCGGTATGCATCGATAAGGTTTTTACCCTGGGCAACCAGCATGGCGAATTTTGCCTGCTGGTCAGAAATGCCGAATTCATCGGGACAGAATGAAATCTCCTCCGCGCCACTCTTAATCAGGAAGGCATCGGATACCGTCTTTTTTTTCTGAGATTTTCTGTTCCGCTTTTGCGCAGTCTGCGCAGATTTTTTCTGCGCACTTTTTTGCGCAGTTTTGCGCACTTCTGTCTGCGCATTTTTCGGAGGTTTTTTGATGTAACGACGGGCTGTTGCGTAATTCAGTCCCCTTGCTTCACACCATGCAACCGGAGATATACCGGAACGGGTGTATTCAGCAATATATTCCTGCTGCAACGCCCCCCAGTCCGGTCTGTTCATCAGTTAGTCCTGATTTTTATCCACCCTTAGTAACTCACGCAGAGCAAAGGCATCCCCTTTTCTGGCAAGCTTAAACAATGCGGCTCGTAGCTCGGCTTCACCTTTCGCTCTTCCCTTACGGATGGATGCGTAAAAATTTGTCATTGCTTCCCGATTTTCTTTCAGTCGGTTCAGATCAACATCCAGAACATCAGCGATTTGTTGTGCGGTCATCCGGCACGCAGCCAAAGACTCGACTTTCGAATACGGAATCATTTGTCACCCCCATTGGTATGCAGGGTGTCTTCTTCCTGTATTTTTCGTTAAGGATTTTTACTGCAGCGTTGTTCCAGGTGACCTGATGGTGAATGCGTTTATGGCTGGCCCCCATCAGTGAGATTTTTACGCACGAGGGCGCATACATGACGGAGTAAAAACTTTTAACGTAGGTTCCGGAATCCAGATACAGCTCGGTCATTCCGCCGCTGTTTTTCTGCGTCTGTTTCTGTCCCAACTGGACAGCACCAATCGTCATAAACAATTCACCACGGCGACCGAGATTCGTGTAAGTATTCACATCCTCGTTAATGCGCCCCATGAATGAGAACGGTCGCTCAACCGAACAGATAAAGCTGTTCATTGCCTTGCGTTTCACCCATGAAGCATGGCCGCCATTGTCACCAAGAAAATCCCCGCCCTGCGACATAGCGATGGAAAGCGCAGGAATTGATTCGTAATACGCCAGCATTTCAGAAAGGATTGCGTCCAGTTTCCTTATCGGAAAATAGGCCTGGTCATAGTTGTGATCCACCCGAAACTGGAACTCATGATAATCATCATCGAACTGAATGAAGTATTTACACCTGACCTGTTTTGCCAGGTCGAAGCAGGCATTACGTGCGTAAAAAATTGAGCGACGGTCACCGAAATTATCGGCTTCGTCAAAACGACTGGCGATATCGGCTTTAGAAAACACCAACACCTGTTTACCAAATTCAGCTATGTACTGATGCCGGGTTTTATCTTCATCATCAACGACGATAAAAATTTTACCGGTATAGCCAGCTCGACGTAATGTCCGGTAAGTCAGAACTTTGTCCGGTCGCCCGTGAGTCAGAATAAAGGCGCAAAAATCATCACGCATATTCCTCCTCCCCGCCGTGCATGATCTCCACCATGCGTTGCGTCATCCGGACAAATCCATTTTCAATGGCCTGCTGATAATCAATGATCACCAGCGCCGACTCCTCAAAAAGGTGCTGAATTTCAGCGGGGGCGTGAGCGTAATAGTCCGCAATTCTGCTGAAATCAAACACCGTGTGACGCTCTGCTGCACACAGGAGGAATTTTTCGATATCAGGATCAAGGGACGCCGCACGTATCCGGCTGACCAGCTCCTGAGTTTTCGTATCGTCGTACAGTTCGCCGATATCCGGTTTATCGCCTGACGGCTCATAAACAGGCGTATCAATTTTCGTCGTGTACGGCTCCTCCTCAGTTCCGGTGCCCGGCAAAACTTCCATCAACAGTTCGTCAATTTCTGTTGGGCTGAATCCTGTCAGGGAGATATCAAAATCAGCATTGATTAACTCTGAAAGTTCCATCCGTAACAGCTCTTCATCCCAGCCAGCGTTAAGCGGCAGACGATTATCTGCCAGGCGATACGCCTTTTTCTGATCCTCCTTCAGGCCAGACAAAACAATGACCGGAACGGAATCCATTTTGAGCACTTCAGCCGCCATAACGCGACCGTGACCAGCAATAATTTCGCCTTTTTCGTCAATCAGCACTGGATTAGTCCAGCCAAATTGCTTAATGCTTTCTACCAGTTGAGCCACCTGCTCAGGGCCGTGGGTCCTGGCGTTATGCGCATATGGAGACAGTTTTTGTAACGGGCGATAGACGATCTTCAATTTCTCGCTCATACAGCCTCACTTTATGAATAAAAAAGCTCACCATCAGCCAGTGCGCTGGGTGCGCGGCGGGTGCTGTTAGTGAGCCTGGCATTATCGCAGCCCCTCGCTGAAGGGCTGCTGTAATGCAAGTTACTTGCGAACCAGACGAACGTCCTTACCGTTAGTTTCAATACGTGAATACTGCGGTTTGCTGTCAATGAGTACGGTGAGCACTCGGTCGCCGGTAGGTTTCCACATAGTTTTCTCCGGATTTAAATCAGGAACGTGTCAATGTTATTCAGGACGGGGCAAACTTAATAACATCAAATACAGAATAAAATTGAATGAAACAAAAACTAAAACACCAATGACTATTATGGTGCCAATTCAATTGCCCATACATGATTCGGAGTATATGCTTCACTCGCACATAGATTTACCCTTACGTTAGAAAGAACTGCAGCCATTGCTATTTTTCTCATTTCATTACTTAGATAGTTATCAGGGTAATACTGCCCCCCCGGAATAAACCATGTTTTTCCTGCTGAGCTTGATATATAAATTCCCTTACTGTCCTTATTTACATCAGACGAGATATTTACCAACTGAACACTCTGTACAAGTTTTGCCGTAGTAGAACCACAATTATCCTTAAAATTCTTACTTACATCAGCATATGTTGGTAGTGATGCAATATTTAAGACAATAAACAATAACGCAATTAACTTTTTAAAGTTCATCTTTATTTTCATTATATTGTAAATCATCCTCGATACTTTGTAAGATCATCAGAGAAGAGCGAATCCGCATAAATCTTTTAAAAGCAAACAAATCATTTTTAGATATTCTATTCGTATAAGAATCGCAGGCATCTAAAATTCGAACCATGTAATCATGTTCGCATGCAGCAGGAGCAAATGCACTCCACGGCAGCTCTCGCCATGCGGCAAAACCGTCTGGAAATCCTGCGAGATGATAGCCATCATGATTAGGAGCAACCGATAAGCCTTGAAATAAATCTCTTCTATAATGCCTGTTTCGCTGCATTCCCCCTTCTATCACGCCAAAAGATACTCTATACCAGCCTATAATTTGTGATAAGGGAATCCCACCTAATGCAGCAAATTCGTTTTCACTGGGATATGGACTATACCGTCCTAACACACCATTCACATCAAATAAATTTGGTGCTGGTGCGACTACATATATGTAATATTCATTATAACTGCCAAGCAGATTCTGCCCTATTAAATGAGCCTGTCTCAGCGTAGTAGTAGTAGATACATACCCATCATTATATCTGGTGTTCCCCGTTACAGTTCCGCGAGCATGATCATACAGATTGATGTTAATTGGTGTTCCGCGCTCATAAGCCTCTTGCTGACCTCGAGGCAAAAGTCCTCCAGCTTGTCTTATTTCACTAGGTGTTCTGGTGTCTGCTCTAAAAAAATCATTTGCTGAGACAGAAAATGATATAAAAACAAAAAACAACAATAAATGTTTAATCATTTTAATTTTTCACAAGCTCACATCCATTTTAAAATATATTATTAAAATTTATAATGCGCTTAACCTTGTCTTATATCCAGCTAAACAATGACGCGTTGTTTCAGCCAGCCGTAGACAAACGACTCGTTAGCTTCTCGTTTCTCTGCCAACGCAAGGTAACGCTCCCCCTGCGTACAGTTCAGGGCTTTCACCAGTGCCAGTTCACCATCCCTGCCACGTTTCGACAGATAGGCGCGTAACGCATTAAGGGTGCGGGACCCAATACGACCATCGACATCCATATCCGGATATAGCGTCCCCTTTTGATTAAACACATTCAGCCAGCGCTGAAGCATTTTTGATGCTACCGACGGCCCCATGTTTACGCCGGTATCACACAGTTCTGCAGCAATATCCGTAGACAGGTTTGCCACCTGGTCAAAACGAGGTCCATACCAGTAGTCCGCCTCAAGGATTTCAAGCGCCTTCCCGCGCGTCAAGTCATACATTTGGCCCTGATACCCGTGCGCCCGGGCAACTTTCTCAGTAATTCCCCACTTTGTCGGCCCACCTTTATCATCAGGATGGTTAACGTAACCTCCCTCTTTTCCCAGAACTTCGTCAAAAATTTCATCTTTCGACTTCATATCAGTGCCTTCGTAATGAAAAGAGTTTCGAGACGTTTCCGCGTGCGCATATCACCAGCACACAAAACAGCAGATTGGCCCCCACCACCAGCCAGTTAGCCGGTAACGGATGACCATAAAGATGACGGAGTGGTGCAAAGGCATAAAACAGCATCAGCAGCCAGGCCAGCCATGAGATCAGCGGTTTATATGTGGCGTCTTTCCGGCGGTAGAAAAAAAGTGTCAGCACGATAATTGTGCATAACGCCACATTCAGTATTCCGGGAAGGTTACCTGACATTGCCACCTCCTCCGCCCCTCAGGCGGGATAACAAACCGGATACCAGTGATGCAATATCCTGCTGGTGAATAAACGACAGAATCTTTACCGATACCACGGAGACCAGCACCGCACACAGCGCATCCGCCGAAGTACTGTCATAACCTGTTTTCACCGCAATCCAGGCTGACAGCACACGAGCTCCCAGTACGCCGACAATGAACGACACCAGAAAATGTGCCGCAACCCGCCAGGCTGAAAGCGCCTGCGGCATTGTTGCCACAAATAACGCCCCCGCGAACGCGCCGAACACAATCCCGAAATCCGTCCCGGTAAACAGCCCGAATACCGTCGCCCCACCGAGCGCCGCAGCCGTACCGGAACCGGATAAGGGTTCAGACATACTTTTACTCCTGTTAATAAAAAGGTTATTAGCCGTCCTATTTGTTATCTCATTCTTTTCGATATTTTTATCTGCTTGTAGTACCCGAACAGGTTAATCAATACCGGTCCGCTGCCAGAGCATATGCTTACGCAACCAGCTTAAAAGAAAGCAAACATCAATGAACTCACGGAATACCAAAGATGCTTGCTTTGAGCTCTAATAAAGATGATTAAAGAAATGTTTGCATATGTGGTTGGCAAGCTATTAACAATAAAACTACAAGGTTAATTCCTCAACAGCAAAATAAAAACATTCCACCATCATGAACAAAACAATATTTAATTATTTGTTCGCGGCCCCATGCAATAATCATGTGAACTGCAAGTACTGATAGAAATGAGCTCATTAGAAGAGAATGCACTTTTGAAATCCGTATCACTCCAAACATTCTCCTTATAGTAAACCCTTAACTCTTCACCTGTTGCGTAGTAATACTTTGCCATTTCTAGCATGTTGTCAAATCCCTGTTTGTGATGCCCATAGACATCTACTTTACATATACTATGAACCGGCAATTGAGCATTGTCTCGTTTTATTCCGATACAAAAGAATCGACTTTCTTTTCCTCCTGAATTATATACACCAAGAGTCAGATTGTTAATCTGAACGTTACTTAAATATGTATTATAATCAGCCATCCCAGCATGGCTAACACCAGAGATCAACGACATAAAAAACAGTGCAATTTTAATTTTTCGCTTCATAAAACCTCGCATAATCATATCTATCTCACAGGCTGATTTAGTTAAATAAAATCTATACGTAAAATCACGCCCAATATTAAAACCAATGTTGAAACGACATTACTTAAATAATTCTTTTAGCACGGTACGAGCATCATAAAACTCTGGTTCGTAGTAAGTGGACCGTTTATTTAAGCCATCTCTTCTTACTCCCTTCAATGCAAAGCAAGCACTAATGAGACTTCCAAAAGCATTGATTCTTTCTCGAACAGATACAGCCGGCACAACCAGATCAGGTATAACCCCCGGATTTACAAATGTTGATCCAGGGACATATCTGGCATTAGAGGTCCCTCGTCCATCAGATACGCTACTATTGAATCTGTCATATGTTAACTCTACGGCTTCAACAATATTCTCGCTAGGGATATGTTCTATAGCGACAATTTCATTTTGTTCTCGCATCATGATCTGTTCAAAACCAGTAAAGGTAACGCCGCGTTGAGTTAAATAATTAACCGATGGTCTTATAGAATGAAAAATATTATTTGCTCTGATGCGATAACGGTACAATGTGCCGTGGAACCCCGAGCTTGAATAATATTGCCTAGCTATATTATAAGTTTCAATTAAACTAGTTGTCGTAGCAATAAAAGCACTGTCCCGGCTTCCTGCTGCACATGAGTCACCTCTTAAATGCTGCTGTAAATTCCTGTTAGTACCATGAGATCTAAATCCGTCTCGAAAAATTTCGTCAGGTGGGCGAGAATCTACTCGATAAACAAAGTCTGTAGCATTAGCATACCACGAGAAAGTAATCAGGAAGAATATGATAATTTTAAACACAATATTTCACCTCTTATTGAAACATCACAACGCTATTTCCAGCAGGTAAATACAAATAAAAAGGTTAATTAGAGGATTGCAAACTTCTCAGGTGAATTACTGCACCAGTTTAATTATCTATAAATATATGGAAAAGCCTACAAAAGCTAACAATGCCGAAACATGAAACACCTCAATCAGATAAAAATCCCTGAGTTGATTCACGAATCATTCAACAGAATAAGCCAGCATAAGAAAATAGAAATTGTTAATTTCTAGTATTCATTCTATATTTATGGATAAAAAAACCCGCTCGGTGGCGGGTTCTTTTAAATTTGATTTTCTTTATCCACCTCGCGATACAGCTTTGCGAAGCGTATCAGAATTAGAGCAGTTTTTGCGTAAAAAATCAAGCTATTTTCTGAGCAAATGATACTCGCATGGGAATGTATAAAGAATACTCAGCAACAGCTAACCAATTAGCAATTCGCTTTTCGCATGTACTGAAACTCCACTCTGGATGTGCGTTATTTAGCAATTGAGCCATTTTGCGCTTTGTCATCCCCCGTCCTTCATACCGTTGTCGGAGTACGTGAATCAATCCTGGATGCTCTGCCAACACTTCACTAATCACCCGATCAATGCATAACGCCTCTGCATCAGTACAGTGGGATAGCCAGCTTTTCTGCTTACCGTTAATCAGCTCCCGAAAAAATTCCTCCAGTTCAGGTTTATCAATCCCCGCTTTTTTCATTTTGCGCAAGGCTTCATTGATAGCTGTTTGTGTTATTTTTTTTGACACCAGCAACTGGTTGAACATATTCCCTGACCTGCCGCAGCCAATATACGACCAGCGTCCCCACATGCGTAACTTTCCCTGAATCCACACACTTTCCAGTGTTGCGAGACGGAGATGTTCCCCGCTTTTTCCGATATTTGTTGGGTAAATCATAAATATCCCTCATTTCTCCAGATTTCTTGCGTGCGAAAAACACCTTCTGCATGCATCAGGTGCAATTCTTCTTTGGTGTAATCGCTGGTTTTTACCCGCCCATCGATTAGATCGTGACATGAGTTACAGGCAATCGCTGCCTGCATATCGTGTGGTTTTATCGCCATTCCACACGTCCCCGCCAGCCTGTAGTGCGCCAGCACAGATGTTTCAGGATTGTGATTGCAGTAACCGGGGATTCTGACTGTACACATATGGCCTTTAGCCGCTTTACGCAAATCCACCATTACGCAAACTCCAGCAGCTGCGCAGCAACATTTTCGAATTGTTCCGGAGAGGAAAATTTACGGAACAGGATCCAGTTCCAAAGCACATTCAGTACGGATTTATAAACCTGCTGAAACTCGGTATCGTCCATATTTGCAAACGCGATAGATCTTGCCCTGCGTCCACGGCTACCGTCCGGATAAAAATGCTCGGTGTAAAATCCGGCCTCAATAGTTACCCATTCACGGAAAGCATCAAATGACTTTAGCAATGCCGTATCACAGGTTCTGCGTATCGCAATGGTATTCAGATATTGTTCTGCGGCATCACTCAGGGCTGGCGTATGTTCCCGGCCGACCGAGTCACACAGATAATCAACGAAACCGGACACAAGTTTTCGTTCACGAGAGGTGATCGCCCCACCGACAGGAGTCCAATAATCGAATCCGAGTTGCAGGAGTTTGAAAAAACGCTTGTGAAATGCGTAGTTACGAACGCGCTTAAAATCAGCGTGTATCCACTCACCTATTTTTATTTGATGCAAGAATTCGCAACTCTCCGGTGTTGCCGGGAGCAGTAATCCAGAAGAGGTATGTTTGATCAGTTGTATATGTGCCATCGGCTTTCTCCGGTGGCACGGTGTTACTCAGCAGGGGGTCAACCCTGCGCTGAATTGTAGATGAGTTCAATCGTCTTCAAAAGCAGAAAAGCCAGCTTTTAATCCAATTTCTTTTAATGTCCGTAATGATGTGACAAATTCATCTTCACGCAACATAAATCCGTCCGTCACATGCCCATTCAAGAGATATATTAACATAGCCCCACTAGGCTGTTGCAAAGCCCGTGAGCAATGAATGCAGTAACAACTAATAATTTCCCCATTTTCAACGCGCACAGCATAGAGACCATCTTTATTAAAAATTTTGCGCAACTTCTTGAAATCCATAAATAGAAATTTTCCAGATTAATAGCGTTCCCCTGAAGGGTCCATCCCTCTTCTCCCTGCGCGCTAACTAAGCAAACACGATTCTATTTACAACAGTCAGTCCCTCAAGACTTACGGCTAAAAGAGTACACAAAAAGCTAATTTATCCACCACAACAAAAAACCCGCCGAAGCGGGTAAGTACGGGTGCGTTGAGGATGCCTGACACATCAGAGGTGGCGGGGGATTTCTCCCCCGCCGGGTCTCTTACTCCTCAGGTTCGTAAGCTGTGAAGACAGCGACCTCCGTCTGGCCGGTTCGGATTCGTACCTCGCAGAGGTCTTTCCTCGTTACCAGTGCCGTCACAACGACGGTTAAACAGATGACGATCAGGGCGATTAACATCGCCTTTTGCTGCTTCATAGCCTGCTTCTCCTTGACCTTTTGGTCGGTAAGAGGCTAATCTACGTATGCAAAGCATAGATGTGGCCTCAGATTAATGTTAAGCGTCTTGCCGGACGCGTAATGTTAACTGGGGCTTTTCTCTATCTGCCTTTGGTGTTCATGCCCGAGGCAGACAGCCTCAAGCACCCGCAGCTATTCTACTTAACTCCCGTTACCTCGCCAATATGAAATCAATCAGAAAGGTGATCCATAAGAGCAATAGCAAGACCATAGATTGCCATTACAGCCGCTATAGTTTCTCTGATTTATTCTGTGGAAATGGGACACAACACCCCGTCACCACCACCACTTCCTTAAATGCGCTGAGTCAGACACAAGCCAACATTTTAGTCCGCTTTGAGCGAAGAGCGGACATTGATGCCCCCACAGGCTTTGAAAATATTCAATATAATCACTCCTTGAGTATAAGTTATGTAGCGGAGGAATACATCCGCTACTTTTTAATGTTATGACAGTAATTAATATTTGAATCTTTTGTTTGGTATGATTTTCAGTTTTTTTGCTAAAGCCGTTAACTTTCTTAAGCGCCACTTAAGGGTGGACTCAGTTAATCCTTCCCCTGCAATACCTTTAAAAATTTCATAACAAGGCTGACCAGCGTGTATTGCTTTCCAGAAATCCTCATAGCCGTCATCAAGTATTTGAGCTGTAAGTGCCTCATTAAGCTCTTCAATATTAGATACTGCTAAGTGCCCATCGACTAAAACACCAGCATTATTTAAATCAGATTTTGCTTTAAGCGCTTCTTTTCCAGTAGGCTCTTTACCGTTCAGTATCAAGCTGGTAACTTCAATCATTTTAGCGTGAGATGTTACAGGGAAGAAAAGCCCTTTATTTCCTGCCCTTAAGCCCGAAATTTTCTTAAGATTTCCTAACTCAGCTGTTGCATCATTATGCGACACATCTGAGGCAATAATGCGACCTTCCCCATCAATTTCTATAATTTTTAGGGCAAGTAACCATGACTTTAAAATCGTAGAGTATAATCCCCATGTTTTCTCTGATGCCTCAATAAAAGGATAAGACTCAGAAAAATACGTGGGTATATCGCTCTCGAAAACTTTTTCTCCAGAAAGAATTTTTTTAAGTAAAGTCTCGACGAGTTGATTGTCTAAAATTTTTCGGCGTAGATAACCAGCAAGGGTTCCTTGAGAATATATATCCCTAACATTGGTTGGAATTATCCATTCACCACTTTTAACTGCATCAAGCAAGTCTAAATTCCGCAATTCCTTAACGAGATTAAATGCGTAACCTTCCCTTACATTTAGATTTTCCGTTATTTTTGTAATTGTCAGCTTTCTCATTGTTATCAGTTTATGAAACTGGGATATAACAGAGCTTGGATACATTCTATAAATAACCAGCAGTCTAAATTCAGGAAGCTTTTGGTAGACAAGATATTCTTTGAAAACATCGTTATAAGTATCGTAGGTAGAACCACTCAAGCGTACCAATCTGTAAGCTGTTAACTTATCGAGGACTTTTACAAGCATTGGGTCTTCGTCAAATTGGTATTGAAGCTCATTGAAATCTGCTGGTAGCTTAGCTGCAATCTTAACTAGATAATCTTTTTCAATCTCATCCAAACCTTCAAGCTCTTCTTCAAAAAGGTCGTTCAGTTTTAAGCCCGCACTGATTAAATCCCTCTGAGAGTCACCTTTTCGAGTGAGTTTTAAAACATGAGCTATCGTTCTCTTTAAAAGCCAAGGAAAACCCTGCGCAAATTCAATAATATAGGGTAGTATTTCTTTACTGAGAATATTAGAGTTATTTTCATTTATTTTTTCTAAAAGAAGTATTGATTCTTTGTTTTCAAAATCCGGAAGAGTAAAGCTTTTCGATAGCTGATTAATTCTATTAAGAGAAACTTTACTGTTGTCATAGGTTGTTAGCTGATCATTTTTACGCGCAAACACTATGTATACACCACCACGAAGCTTTGTTATTGAGTTCGCAATGTATTCATAGCAATCGAAAATGTCAGGATTCGAGAATGTAGATTCAAATTGGTCAACAAAGAAAACTGCCTTTTGGCCATTTAGTGAAAGTTGCAAGTCTTTCAGTTGTTCATCAAGTTCTATAAAATTAGTCGCAATAATGCTGCTTTGGGTAAACCTCTGAACAAGATAAAAAACATCATATATTGTTTTTACATCCCTTGAGTCATGTAATTCAGTAATAACCCCATCCATTGAGAGCTTGTTTTCTAAAAAGGATACAAGAGAGCTTTTTCCTACTCCAGAGCGACTTTTTATCTGAAGAACATGTGGTAGCTCATTATGTTTGATGTGAGAAAGAAGTTCACCTATGAATTCAGTCCTGCCAACGAACACAGTTGGCCCTGCAGGTAGCCTATAGTCAGCCCATTCAGTCCCAACAGTTAATCCTCGAACTATTTCACGCTTTACTTGAGGCATTTCGTCAACTATTTTTTTCTTGCTAGGCATAATGAAATCCAAACCAGCAAGTTCTGAAATCCCTATTTTTAAATTTTCCAAAAATCTTTCATCATCAATTTGGCTGCCACTTTTATTGAATACCACAAAATTTGATGGCGTTCCTGAATTTACCTCTTTTAAAATAAATAACTTATACAACCCCGTATCAGTCTTGAGAATGTTTGGGGCCACAAGGTCATAACCTTTAATTTCCTTATGTAGAGATGTTTCAGTCGGCAAATGCAAAGTCGCAGTTATTTGGTTATAAAGTTCCTTTCCTACCTTTGTCGTTAACCCCATATTTTCGACAGTTCGAAAATAATCTTCCGCCTCCGGTGTTAATGGTGATAATGACAGAAATAATCCATGCACCTTTTTTTCCAGAAGACCTAGCGGCAAAAGCTTTCCAACGAACGCAGCAACTGTTTGTCCACTCATGCTTTTGCTGTGTGCTTTAGCTTCGCCAATAATCTTTTGGCCAGTTGCTCTAGAGAATCCTTCAATGTCGTACTCTAAACTAGATTCTTTTTTCCTTAACTCAATGTCGTATCCAGAGCCTTCCAAGTATTCTTTTAACAACTCTTCAAAAAGTAACCCCTTGTAATAACTAGTGTTTTTTTCAGTTTGTTCAGAGTGAAAAAATAAAAACATTAAACAACTCCATGTAACTATTATTGATGAGTTATAACGCTCATTAAATTGGTCAAACCGCACTTAAAACGTGGCTTCCCCATACTAGAAAATCTACTATAAAGAGGATTACATTGCATCTTTAAATTTTAGAGATTTATAAGTGAGACTAATAATCTCGCACTGTATAATCGCAGGGTAACACATCTTTCAAGCGCCTAGGTGCTCAGATATAAGCCAGATATTAATATAGTGCTCACTATTCCTCGAAAGACCTAGAATGACCGCTTCCGGCTGTGAGTTCAATCAGTGGATGCAACGCTATCCTTAATCAAGGGGGACGTTGCCATGAAACGAAGAACTCGGATTAACTACACGCCAGAGCAGAAGGCAATTATCTGGGACAGATATAAGCAAGGTGATTCTCTCCATGATATCGCCAGAATGTTCGACAGATATCATTCTTCCATTATGCCCACTATCCACCAGACAGGGAGCTACTGTCCTCCCGTGCGAAAACGGTACCGATTAGCGCTTTCGCTTGATAAAAGAGAGGAGATATCCAGAGGAGTGGTAGCAAAACTCAGTATCAGGGACATCGCCGCCAAATTATCAAAAGCGCCTTCAACGATTAGCCGCGAGGTCAGGAGGCACGGAGGTGCCAAACAATACCGTGCAGCAAAAGCCGATACTGCTGCATGGGAAAATGCTCTGAGACCAAAACCTTGCAAGCTAATTGAAAGCCCACATTGTGTAAAATCATTGCAGAGAAGATGCATCAGGACTAGTCGCCGGAACAGATCGCCGGCTGGCTGAAACGCTGTTATCCGGATAATCAGGAAATGCATGTGTCACACGAAACGATTTATAAAACGCTTTTTATACAAACCCGGGGTGCATTAAAAAAAGAACTGCAGCAATGCCTCAGAAGCGGAAGAGCGGTTCGTAGATCCAGAACATCATCGCTTAAAGGGAAAGGGTTAGGGTCAATCCCAGATACGATACCAATAAGCGAAAGGCCACCTGAAGTTGCAGACAGAGCCATACCGTGTCACTGGGAAGGTGACCTGATCCAGTGCTCGAAAAACTCCTTTATCGTCACCCTCGTAGAACGCCATTCCCGCTTTGTTATGCTGGCAAAAATCAGAGACAACAAGACCATAACGGTTATATCTGCACTCATCAGACAAGCCCGGGAATTACCTGTTGAGCTTTATAAAACACTAACATGGGACCGGGGCGCTGAAATGACCAGCCATACCCGGTTTACTGTAGCGACATATATTCAGATTTATTTCTGTGATCATCAATCTCCATGGCAACGCGGCTCAAATGAAAATACAAACAGATTACTCAGACAGTATTTTCCAAAAGGAACTGACTTATCAGTTCACACAGTGTTGCCAGACAGCTCAACGAGCGGCCAAGAAAAACGCTAGACTACGAATCACCCGCAGAACGGTTCAATAAGTGTCTTGCGTCCATCAGTTTAACTCACAGCGAAAAGCAGAAGTTCAAAATTTTTCATAACGACTGATGAGAACAACTCCAATTATCAAGTTTACTGGTACCTCTGCCAAGCGTACTTAGAGGTCTATGTCTAAACCACCCGCCATGCAGGTGGTTGATTTACCTAATTAGGCCTTGCTTGAATCGCAGACTCTATAGCTTCTCGGAATTCCGGAGCATCACTTCTTAATCGATAATCATCAAGTGTATTGAATATTTCTAGAAGTTCTTTACGATAATACGGCGATGCCAAATTACCTTCGCCTCTAGTTGTGAAAATTAATAATGAGTCAGCGACGTCTTTTAATTTTTTATTCCTTTTCAATCTAATGTAACAAGACACAATTATACCAAGAATATCTTTCCTAGATTTCAAAGTGAGTTTTGAATTAGGCAAAACCAACTCCAACATAGCACCAAGTAATTTGGTAGCCTCTTTTGAAATATAATGAAGATCGAAATTTTCTGTTTCTTTATTTTCTTGAAGAATGTCCCTTTCATCTATCCATTCGCATTGTTCTGCCCAATTTATAGCGATGCTAAATAAATGACAGAGAAGGAAGTGAAAAGGTGTTTCCCATTCACCACTATATTCATTCGACTGCCTATTCATATTCTTTATGATTTTCTTTGCAAAATGTGTATAGTAATGCAGCCATAAATGATCCTGAAGCCCCTGATGAATACCTTCATGAACCATGATTTCAAACAGCGTGATCCCAGAGTAAATAGGACATTTATACTTCGAAACATCTGAATAAGAACCTAAAGATTTATTAAGTGTAGCAATAATTTTTTCATCTTCATCTAACCTCCAGTAGATATATTCACCGATGTCACGGTATATTGCTAAATCAGCCGCAAACTTAGCATTGGAAAAGAAAAAATGTAATATACGATTGTTTTTCGGGATCAACAAACGATGCCCTCGACTAACGTTAAGATTATTTTTAAGCTCAACATATAGACGACTGTTAGGTGAATCTAGTAATGCACTGATAAAATTAGAAGTAAAGTCAGAACGAACTATTGGTTCGATCTTGATTAACTCAAGGCAGAGGGATGGGTGCGCAAGTGCAAAGTGATTGGTAAGTTCAGGTGATGAGACAATATTTAATAATGCTTCATGTGCATATTCGGCAGCAGTCTCGCGATTAGAGATGCGGAGATTGTTAGCTATCTTATCACAAAGTCGATTCTTCACCGGACTATCAATTATTGATATCAACTTTTCTAGTTGAGGTGCCAACAATTGTGCCAGATCATCGTATCGTTTAGTAAGGTGCAAATTTTCCACTAACTCTAGAAATATTCCTGTTCTTCCAACTGAAAGTTTAGGTTTTTTTAAGCGAAATAAAATGTAAATAGCAACTGCGAGTGATATCAGGTATACGGCACTTGAACTATCTAATCCCCATTTCCAGGGGCCAAAACTAAAATATAAGTCTAGTGATTTTAAAGCTGGTGCAAACACCAAATAATTGCTTAGTAAGAATGCGAAACCAACAATTGCCCAATCCCACCACGCCAGGCAGAACCTCAAACGTAGTCGAGCGTTTGGAGTAATAAGGGCCCATACGGCAGCAATAACGCCCAGTATGGTAAGTAGACTTGAAGTATCAATTTTGGTTGGCGGTGTCATAATTTCTCTTGTAATCATGGTTTGATGTACATCGGAATGGCTTAACATGATAAGGCTCTTTGTATTATAAATCAGAACATTATGCACACGGTTAACAATACCCTCAAAATGGCATTAATTAAATGGACACTACTTGTCCACTCAGTTTTTTTAGTCGGCTTTTTCCGACTAACGTTTGGATGTCCTATTGAAATTACGCGCCTTACATGAGCAACACTGCAACTGCATGTTTATCATAGGGATTGTGCTAATCAAATTACTGAAGCTTAAGGTCCGCCCCTGGCACAAAACAGACAACCACGCTAGCCGTATCCTGTGCCATGAAACTGTCAATTCACATATGAATTAGTGGTCTTTAATCTCGTCACTTCAATAAATACCAACATTCCCCTGATAAAATGCTAATACACGCTGCATAACTTCACTCTTCCGGCACTCGCGACAAATTATGTTCTGACACCTGTCGTAGCGGCGTATTTCTCCGTCTGGTAATGACCAGATAAGGTCAGGATCAACCATAACCGGTTCCTTCGACTTTGCCCTCGAGAGTTTTTTGCGGGCGTTTTGCCAGTCTTGACGTGCCTGCTCAGACGGAAATAACCCATAGCCAGTGTTGTATACGTCACCACTCGAAACCAGCTCTTTGGCGAGAATACTTATCAGATATCTGGTTGCCCCTGTTTTAGCTTCCAGTTGTCGTAACGTCTCTCGCCCGCTCTGGCGTACGAGATCAACAATCTGCCCTTTAATTTTTTCTCGCTCTTCCTGTGTTAATACTTTTGCCATAAGCCCTCCCCTGGAATCACTTTTCCGACACAATACGACTGGAGGAATCGACAATCTGACGGACAATGTCCTGGTGCTTGTTCAGCTCACGCAGCGCGGCGCAGACTCGCTCCCACTTCTGGACATGACTTTTCGCCCGGCGCAGTTCGCGGTTTGCCATTTGCAGCGATGGTAAAATCAGGTCATTGGCTCGCGTTTCAGTGAACGATGGTAGTGACTGCACAATGTCCCCCACAGTATCTGTTTTAATTTCTTCCTGTGTTGCCGCTTCCTGTACTGGTAACGCAACACCGGCTGGCTGAGGAAAGCCTTTACCAGGTGTTTTAACTACCGATACAACTTTCGGCTCTGCTGGTAAATTACCGTCCGGCAGGCAGTAACGAAATTTACCGTTCTGATTTACGCGAATCAGACGACCTTTGCTGATGGCCATAGCCAGCGATGAGTTCACCCTGCGGGAAGTAATTCTGAATATCAGTGCAAGTTCATCAGCCGCTTTAGGGCCATGCTGTTCAATCGCCTCGATCAGCATTTGCGCTGTCACTTTAGAAGCCTGTGCTACAGATGCGTTTTCGTCGGTTTGAGTCAACCACCACATCGGGCCCTTGTTATCAGCTTCCCCACGACGCTTCAGTTTCCACAGCTCGTTAATCGCCTCATCCCGGGTCATTCCCAGACGTGCTGCCATTTCCTGGGAAGAGGCTTTTCCCATTGCTTTCAGTGCGTCAAAAACGGTCTCCATTAAAATTTCCTCCCGGTAAAAATTACTTCTCAATTCCTGGCTGACCAACATTCGGGCGCCAGCTCTCCCAGTTAAAATTCACCCATCGCCCGCCGTTCATGGTCATCCGATCCATAATCCTCTCGCCGAGCAATGTTTTCATGGCCTCATAGTTCAGGTTTGTCAGCATCCCCACGCTGCGGATCGACGCTGTCCGGCGATCAACAATCTGGTGCAGTACCACCTGCTCGTTTTTTGTCTCGCGCTGAATGCCAATTTCATCAAGAACCAGCAGATCCACTTCGCACAGTTCCCGCAAAAATTTTTCGCCTGATTGCCCGTCGTCATAGCTGGCGTGTAGAGCACTCATAACATCAGCCACGGTAACCACAATCACTGTCTGACCGTCTTTCAGCAAGCGATTCCCGATAGCCGCCGCCAGATGGTTTTTTCCGGTACCAGGTTTTCCGCTGAACGCAAAATTTGTACACCCGACCATCAGTTCATCGGCGATGGATTTCGCCTGGCTCAACGCGTATCGCTGGCCGTCGTTCTGCACCTGGTAATTCGAAAACGAGCATTTGCGGTGCAACGGCTGGATGCCGGAGCGATTCAGAATTTTTTCCACCCGCAACTGACGATTCTGGCGATTGATCTCCTCGCAACGTTTCTGGCCTTCTGCAAGTTGCCACTCGCGCCACTCCGCCACCGTCCTGAATGGCGCGGTTACATGTGACGGGGCCAGTCTGCGGATACGTTCCAGAACGCCGCCTGTCGCAATATTTTTCATGGTCAGTTACCCCCTGAAGCCTGGCGGGATCGCACTGTCCGGCAACGAGACGGTGTTAACCTGTCGGAGCAACGTCTCAGGCCGAACACCTTTCGGCGCGAACAAGCCCTGGTATTCATTGGCGATGCTGTGTCGAATCACCTGCTCAGGGGTAAAACCCTGCTGGCGGAATTTTTCCAGTTCCCGTATCGCCCCGTTAGCGCCCTGCTCCGTTCGAATCGGTTTTCGCAATGCCTGCCTGAACTGGACCCACTCATTCCAGAGTGTTTCTGGCAACCAGTCGGGCAGAGCAATGGCCTCCGGCTCGAATTTTTTAGACGCTCGTTTTTGCCGAGGGGGATTTAGGGGGAGATCAGTATTTTTATCTTCCTCTTCCTCTTCCTCTGGTAACGCTTTTTGATCCGTTTGTGTAACGCTGGCAGCGTTACCTTTTCGCTTCAGTTCGCGTATTTTTGTAACTCTCTCGTTTGTAACCGCCCGTTTTTTCGAGCTTTTTCCGTTATGACGCTCAAAGTTAGGTAGTGAAAGCACTCCATCACTTTCGACCAGCCATCCAACCTGAATTAACGCATCAGCAAAACCAGCCATAAAAGTGATACGGTCTATTGCACTTTTTGTAACGCCTCGAGCGTTACACTCTGCGTTACCATCAATCATTTGTTGATCCGCCCATGCCCAGAATCGAATGACCTTCCCTAATGCGGCATCTGGATCAATATTAAGAATCTCAGCAATCCTGAATATTTCCGGTTTATCCGGCGTAATAACTTCGAGCTTTATCCAGTTTGAAGCCATATTGTTTTCACCTTGTAACGCTCGCAGCGTTACATTTAACTGATACCGAACAAAACGCTCCGGCACGATTAATTTCAATCAATGCACTACGACAGAATCGCCGGATGATCCGCCGTGGCTGAAATGCGCTTTCCGGTAAACGGCCTGAACTGCATCATCATGCGCATCAATTGCCGTATTCAGCGCTTCCTGAGCCGCCAGTAATGCGCGACGTTCCAGGGTGTCAAAAACGCTGAGGCGGTGTCGCAGTTCGCGCGGAAGAATTGCCAGGATTGCAGGAATCAGCTTCTGGATTTTTTCCCTTTGCGCCTTTGTTTCACCTTTTAACCAGCGGTGATAGATGTTTTGCTGATTGTTCCAGTCCTTGCCTGGCGCCAAGGCTAATTCACTCTCCCCCTGGCGCAAATATTCTTCAGTAATTGCGTTGGCAACCCACGCCTGACCTTTTTCGGCAGCCAGAGCTAACAACACTGATTCAATGTGCTCATGCCTGATTTTCATGAATACCCTTACCCGCCCGCTTTGCCTTACGATATTCGTCATAAACCTTGGGATCGTACTGAAGCTCTCCGCCAGATGCCTCTTGCAGACGCATCGCGCGACCTTCTGGGACCAGCTCCCCCCATGCAGCAATACTTGCCAGCCTTACTCCTGCGGCACTGGCAAGCTTTGTCTTGCTACCAAAAAAAATAATTGCATCAACTTTAAACATCAAAGCCCCCTTTGTTAGATATTCCTAACACTAATGTGCGCGGGATACCTAAGTCAAGAAAAATTAGAATTACCTAACTATGGATACAAAAACACTAGGCCAGCGAGCTCTGGCAAGACGAAAAGAATTACGCCTGACACAACGAGAAGTCGCACGTCTCGCTGGGGTTGCTCACGTCACCATTTCTCAATGGGAAAGAGATGAAACCCAACCTGTAGGGAAGCGACTGTTTGCTTTAGCGGATGCTCTGAAGTGCTCACCTACGTGGCTAATGTTTGGTGACGAAGACAAAACACCATTGCCAGCACAAGAGCTTCATGTGGAAAACGAGCTAACTCCCAGCCACAAAGAATTGATTGAATTATTCGATGCTCTACCATCCTCCGAGCAGGAAGCATTGCTGTCTGAAATGCGCGCTAGAGTTGAGAATTTCAATAGACTTTTCGAAGAAATGCTCAAAGCTCGTAAAAACAAATCTATAAAATAGCTTTCTTTTCAGTCTGTTATATCCCAACACACTTTTTGTTAGGTTGATCTAACAAAAAGTGCTTGCCTGTCTTGTTAGGTTATTCTAAATTAACCACACCAAAACACCGCACGGTGTTCTCAGCAAACAGTTCCGCCACCCGGCGTTAAGGGGATACGAAGATGATCGCAGATGAAAAGCAGGGACTGGTGTTAAAAATAGATACCAGCCCCCTGAGACATCAGATTGAGAAGTTATACAAACTACTTGTTCCTGCGGTTTTTAACTGTCCGGATGATTTTATTGATTGTTTTATTAAAGTGTTCACTGAAATCAGAATCTTTGATTTCCGCAAAACAATCACCGCAGATAAAACGATCATTGTCAGAGCCAGAGTGCTCATCGATCTCAATGTAGCGAGATCGGCAATGAGGACAGCGAAATTTAATATCCATAATTAATATCCTTACAGCAAATTACCATTTGTAAGGATATCACCTCACCTGATGTGGTTAAAAGCAGGTCGTAGGCTCCACGATACGGAGCAACTATGAAGCCAATTCCCCCAGCGTTAAGGGAAAATGAGGTCAACATGGATACTATCGATCTTAGCAACAACGAATCCCTGGTGTGTGGCGTGTTCCCCAACCAGGATGGAACGTTCACCGCCATGACGTATACCAAAAGCAAAACGTTTAAAACCGAAGTTGGCGCGCGTCGCTGGTTGGAGAAGTACACAGTAAGCTAACGATTAAAACGTCTGCTCCTACTGTTCCAGAATAACTTCATAAAGTGGGAGTATTTTTCGGTGACGAGATAATAAGAACAGTTTGCGCCATCACTCTGATGTTGAATGATGCCCTTCCGTTCTAATTTTTTCATAACCGGGTTACGGCAAGGAGAAGTGATAATAAGATTTCCTGTTTTAAGGAAATCTTTAAATACAGCGATTTCTTTCTCAGATAAACGAAGCAATACTCGTTGCTCTGGTAGCAATGAATAATGTTTTTGAATATGTGCTCGCAATCTTGAGAAGGAAATGGCAACCACGAAAGAAAAGGCAAAACCTATAATCTGAAAGAGCCAGGGTATTTCAGTATAAGCATTAAATACGACAGCAAACTCTTTCGGTATCAGCCAGAGAGTGAGGCCAAAAATGATAATCGTGTACATAAGTCTTTCGAGTGGCTCGTTAGCAAAAAGTTTCAACAATGGAGTAAATACATCCAACATTTCAATAACTCTCGACTGTAAGGGTATTGAAATGTTAACACAAGCTCTCGCTGTAGGGGTATAGCCGAGACCACCGAAGCCCGGAGGTGGTGAAATAAAACCGGGCACAACACGAAGGCGCATTTCCGGTATCCATAAAGAGTCGGTCTTGTCTGTTAAATATAAATGGTGGGAGTGCGCCTCCGGTTGTGAATAACGACATTGCTGTGTGTAGTCTTTGGCGGCATCGGTTTTTTCTTGAAGTTCGACTGATGTCCGCCCTTTTTAAAGTGAATTTTGTGATGCGGTGAATGCGGCTAAGCGCACGCGGAACAGTTAAAAAACTCTATATTAGTTTGGGGGGGTATTTGTATCCGGTGTTAATTGTTAACTGGTTAACATCACCTGGAGGCACCAGGCACCGCATCAACAAAGTTCATTTGAAAAAATGGAGATGATTATGATTGCACATCACTTCGGAACTGATGAAATACCACGTCAGTGTGTAACCCCTGGCGATTATGTTCTTCATGAAGGTCGGACATATATCGCCTCGGCAAACAATATTAAAAAGCGAAAACTTTATATTCGTAGCCTGACTACAAAAACATGCATTTCTGACTGCATGATTAAAGTCTTCCTCGGTCGTGATGGTTTACCTGTAAAAGCGGAATCATGGTGATGGCTAAGAAAATCAAATGTGCTTACCACCTTTGCAATAAAGAAATTCAAGAAAGCAAAAGTATTAAAATACCACTTCATTTCATGCGTGGAGTTATCCCAACGACGGAAATGAAAAAATATTGTAGTGAAAGTTGCGCCGAAAAACACCAGATGGCACACGAACTTTAATTAACTGACTACTCGAAACTGAATTTATGCCAACAATGGCAGGGATTCGCTCAACCTTAATTAAGGAGAAAAACATGATTGCCAATTATGAATCCACTGTTGTTACTACTGATAACATTGTTCACGAGGTTTATCTGGAAGGAAAACGCATTGGCCACGTGATTAAAACACAAAATAAAGAAACCCCATTCACTGTGGTTGATATCGATGGTCCATCAGGCAACGTTAAAACACTTAACGAAGGTGTCAAAAAAATGAGTCTGGTGCACATTGGTAAGAATCTGCCCGCAGAAAAAAAAGCCGCATTTCTGGCAACGCTGATTGCAATGAAATTAAAAGGTGAAATCTGAAAGAAATAGCCTGCGTATGGCGCAGGCTATGAACAGTGTGTATCCGGCAAGATCATTCACTGAACAAAACGAATTTTAATCTGAGTTGAGGTTAAAAAACAATGAGCGCAAAACCACTCTTCCTGTTACGGAAAGCGAAAAAATCATCCGGTGAACCTGACGTCGTCCTGTGGGCAAGCGACGATTTTGAATCGACCTGCGCCACTCTGGACTACCTGATCGTCAAATCAGGTAAAAAACTGAGCAGCTATTTTAAAGCTGTTGCCACTAATTTTCCTGTCGTTAATGACCTGCCCCCTGAAGGTGAGATCGATTTTACCTGGAGTGAACGCTATCAACTCAGCAAAGACTCCATGACATGGGAACTAAAACCGGGAGCAGCACCAGACGACGCTCACCATCAGGAGAATGCCCAGGAAACCGAAGAACTGACGGGAGGGCAGGAAGAAAACACACTGGCAGGCGCTCACGGGGATTGCCCGGATTGCGAAGTCTCTGTAGCCACTTTGCGGTTTACGCAGCGTCTTCTGCACATTTTTACGTATGCAGCCGGGGATCGAAAATACCTGCACCATGCCACCCGTGAACAACGCAAACACATTACTGCTCTTGAGATGGATCAGGAAAACAGCTATGTCCAGAATCTGCTGTTGGCCATACGCAGCATGGCAGAACCGACAACTCTGGATAATGCCGCCCTGCTCCGCCTGACTGATGCAATTAAGGCAGTGTTCTCTATCACGAAAAAACATCAGCCCTATGAATTTAAGAATTTCATTTCAGCCTGGCTGGATACCGAACACATTGATCGCGGTCTTCTGACAAAAGAATGGCGAAAAGGGAATCGTGTTTCACGCATCACTCGCACGGCTTCCGGTGCTAATGCTGGCGGCGGGAACCTCACCGATCGCGGCGAAGGTTTCGTCCACGATCTGACGTCACTGGCGCGCGATGTAGCCACTGGCGTACTGGCCCGTTCAATGGACGTGGACATCTATAACCTTCATCCGGCACACGCTAAACGCATTGAGGAAATTATCGCTGAAAATAAACCACCCTTTTCTGTTTTCCGCGACAAATTCATCACCATGCCTGGCGGGCTGGATTATTCCCGCGCCATCGTGGTTGCATCCGTGAAAGAAGCACCAATTGGGATCGAGGTCATCCCCGCACACGTCACTGAATATCTGAACAAAGTACTGACTGAAACCGATCATGCCAACCCTGATCCGGAAATCGTGGATATTGCCTGCGGTCGCTCCTCGGCCCCGATGCCGCAGCGAGTAACAGAAGAAGGAAAACAGGACGATGAAGAAAAACCACAACCATCTGGCGCAATGGCAGATGAACAGGCAACGGCTGAAACAGTGGAACCGAATGCAACTGAACATCATCAGAACACGCAGCCGCTGGATGCTCAGTCACAGGTAAATTCTGTTGATGCGAAATATCAGGAACTGCGGGCAGAACTCCATGAAGCCCGGAAAAACATTCCATCAAAAAATCCTGTCGATGCCGATAAATTGCTTGCTGCATCACGTGGTGAATTTGTTGACGGAATTAGCGACCCGAACGATCCGAAATGGGTTAAGGGGATCCAGACTCGCGATTCTGTGTACCAGAACCAGCCAGAAACGGAAAAAATCAGCCCGGATGCGAAACAACCTGAGCCAGTAGTGCAACAGGAACCGGAAATAGTCTGCAATGCCTGCGGTCAGACTGGCGGGGATAACTGCCCTGACTGTGGTGCGGTGATGGGCGACGCAACATACCAGGAAACATTCGGTGAAGAGAATCAGGTTGAAGCTAAGGAAAAAGATCCGGAGGAAATGGAAGGCGCTGAACATCCGCACAATGAGAATGCTGGCAGCGATCCGCATCGCGATTGCAGTGATGAAACTGGTGAAGTCGCAGATCCCGTAATCGTAGAAGACATAGAGCCAGGTATTTATTACGGAATTTCGAATGAGAATTACCACGCGGGTCCCGGTGTCAGTAAGTCTCAGCTCGATGACATTGCTGATACTCCGGCACTGTATTTGTGGCGTAAAAATGCCCCCGTGGACACTACAAAGACAAAAACGCTCGATTTAGGAACCGCTTTCCACTGCCGGGTACTTGAACCGGAAGAATTCAGTAACCGCTTTATCGTAGCACCTGAATTTAACCGCCGTACAAACGCCGGAAAAGAAGAAGAGAAAGCGTTTCTGATGGAATGCGCAAGCACAGGAAAAACGGTTATCACTGCGGAAGAAGGCCGGAAAATTGAACTCATGTATCAAAGCGTTATGGCTTTGCCGCTGGGGCAATGGCTTGTTGAAAGCGCAGGACACGCTGAATCATCAATTTACTGGGAAGATCCGGAAACAGGAATTTTGTGTCGGTGCCGTCCGGACAAAATTATTCCTGAATTTCACTGGATCATGGACGTGAAAACCACAGCGGATATTCAACGATTCAAAACGGCTTATTACGACCACCGCTATCACGTTCAGGATGCCTTCTACAGTGACGGTTATGAAGCACAGTTTGGTGTGCAGCCAACTTTCGTTTTTCTGGTTGCCAGCACAACTGTTGAATGCGGACGTTATCCGGTTGAGATTTTCATGATGGGCGAAGAAGCAAAACTGGCAGGCCAGCAGGAATATCACCGCAATCTACGAACCCTGGCTGACTGCCTCAATACCGATGAATGGCCAGCTATTAAGACGTTATCACTGCCCCGCTGGGCTAAGGAATATGCAAATGACTAAGCAACCACCAATCGCAAAAGCCGATCTGCAAAAAACTCAGGGAAACCGAGCACCAGCAGCAGCTAAAAATGATGACGTAATTAGCCGCATTAATAAACCGTCAATGAAAGCAATACTGGCAGCAGCTCTTCCGCGCCATATGACGCCTGAACGTATGATCCGTATCGCCACCACAGAAATTCGTAAAGTTCCCGAGTTAGGGGAATGTGACTCCATGAGTTTTGTCAGCGCAATCGTACAATGTTCACAGCTAGGGCTTGAGCCTGGTAGCGCCCTCGGTCATGCGTACCTGTTACCGTTCGGCAACGGAGAAGCAGAATCAGGTAAGAAGAACGTGCAGTTGATCATCGGTTATCGTGGCATGATCGACCTTGCCCGCCGCTCTGGACAAATCACCAGTCTGTCAGCCCGTGTTGTTCGTGAAGGTGACGAGTTTAGTTTTGAATTTGGCCTTGATGAAAAGTTAATACATCGTCCGGGAGAAAATGAAGACGCTCCGATCACCCATGCCTATGCTGTCGCAAAACTAAAAGATGGTGGCGTTCAGTTTGAGGTAATGACTCGCAAGCAAATTGATAGAATTCGCGACACACACAGCAAAGCAGCGATAAGTGCGGCGAAAAAAAGAAGGAGTTCCATCTGGACAGATCACTTCGAAGACATGGCCAAAAAAACAGTGATACGAAAACTGTTCAAGTATTTGCCAGTATCCATCGAAATCCAGCGCGCGGTATCGATGGATGAGAAAGAGGTGAAGGCAATTAATCCGGATGAAATATCGGTTATTCCCGGTGAATACAGCGTAATAAATAGCTCAGAATAATAATCTAGCCTGGCGGCGTAATGCGCCGCCTATGTGAGATATTTTACGAGAAAAATATGAGATATGACGACGTTAAACCATGCCCATTTTGTGGTTGTCCATCAGTAACGGTGAAAGGGATTTCAGGATATTACCGTGTGAAATGCAATGGATGCGAATCACGATCTGGTTATGGAGGAAGTGAAAAAGCTGCCCTCGAAAGATGGAATAAACGAACCATTGGAAATAATAATGGAGGTGTTCATGTATAAAATTACTGCCACTATTGAAAAGGAAGGCGGTTCGCCTACCAACTGGACAAGATACTCAAAAACAAAACTAACCAAATCAGAATGTGAAAAAATGCTCTCAGGGAAAAAAGAAGCAGGCGTTTCCAGAGAGCAGAAAGTAAAACTGATGAATTATAATTGCGAGAAACTTCAGTCCTCGTGAATTACATTCAAATTAAAACTTCATAGCTGATTATTAATAATCAACATCGGGCGTCAATTTCAGTCTAACATTGGCGCCTGCCAGAGGTGATGCGATGGCACAAGTGATCTTTAATGAAGAGTGGATGGTTGAATACGGTCTGACACTTCGCACTGGTTTGGGTGCCCGACAAATTGAACTATACCGTCAGAACTGCTGGGTGGAAGGCATCCACTTCAAACGAGTATCTCCTTCAGGGAAGCCAGACAGTAAGCGCGGAATTATCTGGTACAACTATCCAAAGATAAATCAGTTTATCAAAGACTCATGATATGTCTAAATTACCAACAGGTGTTGAGATTCGAGGTAAATATATCCGCATCTGGTTCATGTTTCGAGGAAAACGATGTCGGGAAACATTGAAAGGCTGGGAGGTAACTAACAGCAACATTAAAAAGGCCGGGAATCTAAGAGCTTTGATAGTTCATGAAATAAACTCCGGCGAATTTGAGTATTTAAGACGTTTTCCCCAGTCCAGTACAGGGGCGAAAATGGTGACAACCAGAGTCATAAAAACATTCGGGGAGCTTTGTGATATCTGGATAAGAATTAAAGAGACAGAGTTAACAACAAACACAATGAAGAAAACGAAATCACAATTAAAAACACTCAGAATAATAATTTGTGAAAGTACCCCGATATCACATATTCGTTATAGCGATATCCTAAACTACCGGAACGAACTGCTGCATGGAGAAACGCTTTACCTGGATAATCCAAGATCCAACAAAAAAGGAAGAACCGTGCGCACAGTTGATAACTATATCGCCCTGCTCTGTTCGCTGTTACGTTTTGCGTATCAGTCGGGATTTATATCAACCAAACCATTTGAAGGAGTAAAAAAATTACAGCGAAACAGAATAAAGCCTGATCCGTTATCTAAAACAGAATTCAATGCATTAATGGAAAGTGAAAAAGGACAGAGCCAGAACTTGTGGAAATTTGCCGTTTACTCAGGACTTCGTCACGGGGAACTGGCAGCTCTGGCGTGGGAGGATGTGGATCTCGAGAAGGGAATAGTGAATGTCAGAAGAAACCTGACGATACTTGATATGTTCGGTCCCCCAAAAACAAATGCCGGGATCCGGACAGTAACGCTACTGCAGCCTGCTCTTGAAGCACTGAAGGAGCAATACAAACTGACCGGGCATCATCGCAAAGGCGAAATCACTTTTTACCATCGGGAGTACGGCAGAACCGAAAAGCAAAAACTGCATTTTGTTTTCATGCCCAGAGTGTGTAACGGAAAACAGAAACCTTATTACTCGGTAAGCAGTTTGGGTGCGAGATGGAATGCAGCAGTAAAACGTGCTGGTATTCGCCGCCGTAATCCGTACCATACGCGACATACTTTTGCCTGCTGGCTGTTGACGGCAGGAGCGAACCCGGCATTTATAGCCAGCCAGATGGGGCATGAAACTGCGCAGATGGTGTATGAAATTTACGGTATGTGGATTGATGACATGAACGACGAACAGGTAGCCATGTTGAATGCGCGGTTATCGTAGTTGCAAAGTTTGCCCCCAATTTGCCCCATTTAGTACCAGAGAACTGAAATAATGCAAGAAAATCAAAAGAATACGAAGAAAGAAATATACAACCTGAACAAATTACAAAAACGTCTGCGTCGTAACGTGGGCGAAGCCATTGCTGACTTCAATATGATTGAAGAAGGCGATCGCATCATGGTTTGCCTCTCCGGGGGTAAAGACAGCTATACCATGCTGGAGATTCTGCGCAATTTGCAGCAAAGCGCGCCAATCAATTTTTCGCTGGTGGCTGTTAACCTCGATCAGAAGCAACCAGGCTTCCCGGAACACGTTCTGCCCGAGTATCTTGAAAAGCTGGGCGTTGAATACAAGATTGTGGAAGAGAACACTTACGGTATCGTGAAGGAGAAGATCCCTGAAGGCAAAACCACTTGCTCACTGTGTTCTCGTCTTCGTCGCGGAATTCTTTACCGTACCGCAACGGAACTGGGAGCGACGAAGATCGCGCTGGGTCACCATCGTGACGATATCCTGCAAACGTTGTTCTTAAATATGTTCTACGGCGGCAAGATGAAAGGTATGCCTCCGAAACTGATGAGCGATGATGGCAAACATATTGTGATTCGTCCGCTGGCCTACTGCCGCGAGAAAGATATTCAGCGCTTTGCCGATGCAAAAGCGTTCCCGATTATTCCGTGCAACCTGTGCGGTTCACAGCCTAACCTGCAACGTCAGGTGATTGCTGACATGTTGCGTGACTGGGATAAACGTTATCCGGGGCGTATCGAGACGATGTTCAGCGCGATGCAGAATGTGGTGCCGTCGCATCTGTGCGATACCAACCTGTTCGATTTCAAAGGCATTACCCACGGTTCTGAAGTGGTTAACGGGGGTGATCTGGCGTTTGATCGCGAAGAGATCCCTCTACAACCGGCGGGTTGGCAGCCTGAAGAAGATGAAAATCAGTTGGATGAGTTACGACTGAATGTGGTTGAAGTGAAATAACCCGGATAGCGCCCGATGCGCAAGCTTATCGGGCTACTCTTATGGAGGCCGGATAAGACGCGGCCAGCGTCGCATCCGGCAATCCCGAAGAAGATGTTTACTCTTGCACCCTGCGATTCAACATTTCATTATTTTAATAACCGCACCCGGCACGTTTTTCCTTTAATCTTCCCGCCCTGTAACTGTTTCCATGCTTTATGAGCAACAGCCTGACGCACCGCGACATAGACATGCGCCGGATGCACGGCGATTTTGCCAATATCTGCGCCATCAAGCCCGATATCTCCTGTCAGCGCACCTAATACATCACCCGGGCGCATTTTGGCTTTTTTCCCGCCATCGATACATAACGTTGCCATTTCTGCTTCCAGCGGCACAATGGAACTATTAACTGGCGGCGTTTGCCAGTTAAGTTTTATCTGCAACATGTCAGAAATGATATTGGCCCGCTGTGCTTCTTCCGGGGCACAGAAACTGATCGCCAGACCGCTATTTCCTGCACGCGCTGTACGACCGATGCGATGTACATGAACTTCAGGGTCCCACGCCAGTTCAAAGTTCACTACCAGCTCAAGCGATTTAATATCAAGACCACGCGCAGCAACATCCGTCGCGACCAGCACACGAGCGCTACCGTTAGCAAAACGTACCAGGGTCTGATCGCGGTCACGTTGCTCCAGATCGCCATGTAACGACAATGCACTTTGCCCTATGTCATTCAGCGCGTCGCAGACAGCCTGACAATCTTTTTTGGTATTGCAAAACACCACGCAAGAGGATGGCTGATGCAAACTTAATAACCGTTGCAACAGCGGAATTTTGCCTTTGCTGGATGTCTCATAAAATTGTTGTTCAATGGGAGGCAGAGCATCTGTTGAGTCAATTTCAATCGCCAATGGATCGCGTTGAACTCGTCCGCTGATTGCGGTGATGGCTTCCGGCCAGGTTGCCGAAAACAGAAGCGTCTGTCGAGATGCTGGTGCAAAACGGATAACATCATCAATGGCATCGCTAAATCCCATATCCAGCATGCGATCGGCTTCATCCATCACCAGCATATTCAACGCATCCAGTGATACCGTGCCTTTTTGCAGATGGTCCAGCAAACGCCCCGGGGTTGCCACGATAATATGCGGCGCATGTTGCAACGAATCACGCTGCATACCGAACGGTTGACCACCGCACAAAGTCAAAATTTTGGTATTTGGCAGAAAACGCGCCAGCCGACGCAATTCACCTGCCACCTGATCCGCCAGTTCACGCGTAGGGCACAGCACTAAAGCCTGGGTCTGAAATAGCGACGCATCAATTTTCTGTAGCAGCCCGAGGCCAAAAGCCGCCGTTTTGCCGCTGCCGGTTTTCGCCTGCACGCGAACATCTTTTCCGGCAAGGATCGCCGGAAGCGCGGCGGCCTGCACCGGCGTCATAGTTAAATAACCCAACTCATTAAGGTTCGTGAGTTGGGCGGGAGGCAAAACATTCAGGGTAGAAAAAGCGGTCACAATCTGTTCTCGTGGTCATCGACGCAAAAATTAGCAAGCGCGTATCCTCGCAGATCTACGCTCACGATGCGACAATTTAATCGGTTCTTCATCGGGTGGTGGGTCAGGCATGGGTTGCGGGCGAGGGATTGGATCGGGCACTGGAACAGGATCGCCAGGAATCGGTTCAGGGACAGGAATTTGCAAATAAATGAGTGTCGTCATATTTCCCTCCGGTCATTGGGTGGACTCTTAAAGGGTAGACGCTGATATATAACAGGCAAAAAAAAGCCGACTCATCAAAGTCGGCGTCGTACGAATCAATTGTGCTATGCAGTAATTCAAAAAAGGAAGTAAGACAATATGGAGCGCAACGCCCATCGCTTGACGTTGCATTCACCTGCAAGAGAGATATTGCCCTGAATGGGTAGAGAGTTTATTGACTTCGCTCAAACTTTGCGGCGTTTTTGTATACAGATAGTAGGGAAAATTGCTGTTGTTACAACCATTTACTACGATGCAACCATAAAGCAACACCACCAATAAGAACGACTAACAGAATACAAAAAATTGAAAATCCGAATTGCCACCCGCCACCTGGGATCCCACCAAGGTTGACACCAAATAACCCGGTCAGAAACGTACTGGGTAAAAAGACCATTGCCATTAATGACATTGTATAGGTGCGACGGGCTAAATTTTCCTGCATCACCTGAGCGATTTCATCCGCCATCACGCCAGTCCGTGCTATACAGGCGTCAATTTCGTCCAGGCCGCGCCCAAGGCGATCGGCAATATCCTGCATTCGGCGGCGTTGATCATCATTCATCCACGGCAGACGCTCACTGGCAAGACGAGCATAAACATCACGTTGCGGTGCCATATAGCGACGCATAACAATTAATTGTTTGCGCAGCAGCGCCAGAAATCCACGCGGTGGAATTTGTTGATCGAGGAGATTATCTTCAAGGTCGATAATTTTATCGTGCAGCTGCTCAATAAATTCACTGGAATGATCGGTCAACGCATCGCACACATCCACCAGCCATCCCCCGCAATCGGTCGGACCAGTGCCTTCTTCCAGATCGCTTACCACATCGTCCAGCGCCAGCACTTTGCGTTGTCGGGTCGAAACAATTAACCGCCCGTCCATATATACACGCATGGCGACCAGTTGGTCGGGGCGCTCATCGGTGCTGCCGTTTATACAGCGCAATGTAATCAGCGTACCTTCACCGAGACGGCTGACTCGGGGCCGTGTGCTCTCGCCCGCCAGCGCATCACGTACGTTATTGGGAAGCAGCGGTGTTGTCGCCAGCCATTGGGCGCTATCATGGTGTACATAATTAAGGTGGAGCCAGCAGGGATGCGCTTCATCAATCACATCTGTATTTTCCAGCGGTTTAACGCCGCCTCTACCATCCAGCATCCAGGCAAATACTGCATCCGGGACATTAACGTCCGATCCCTTAATCGCTTCCACAGTGCCTCCATCATCAACGCATTATTTTGTAGTCTAGCCTTCTGGCCCTGTTACGCAACATCTCATCACCCCATTACCCTGAAATGATTAATAAAATTCTGTCTAAATTGAATACAAAAAGCAAAATGCTTTTCCATATACAAACCGTGTGAAGTGTTAAATAGCGTCTATCATTATCAGAATTATCTGATCATATGACGTGGCTTTTTTGCGATCGGATAGCAACAAAAATTGATAAAAATAACGGGATCTCAATGATTACGCACAACTTCAATACCCTGGACTTACTCACCAGTCCTGTCTGGATCGTTTCGCCCTTTGAGGAACAGTTAATTTATGCCAACAGCGCGGCGCGACTGTTGATGCAAGACCTCACGTTTAGTCAGCTACGAACCGGTCCCTATTCCGTCTCCTCACAAAAAGAACTACCGAAATACCTCTCCGATCTGCAAAACCAACACGATATTATCGAAATCCTCACTGTTCAACGTAAAGAAGAGGAAACAGCATTAAGCTGTCGGCTTGTTTTGCGAGAGCTGACAGAAGCAGAACCGGTGATTATTTTCGAAGGTATCGAAGCGCCGGCAACGCTGGGTTTAAAAGCCAGTCGTTCGGCAAATTATCAGCGCAAAAAACAAGGTTTTTATGCGCGCTTTTTTCTGACTAACTCTGCACCAATGTTGTTGATTGACCCCTCACGAGATGGCCAAATCGTCGATGCTAACCTCGCCGCGCTCAATTTCTATGGTTATAACCATGAAACGATGTGCCAGAAACATACCTGGGAAATTAATATGCTCGGGCGTCGCGTCATGCCTATCATGCATGAAATCTCGCATTTACCCGGTGGTCATAAGCCTTTGAATTTTGTTCATAAACTGGCGGATGGTTCGACTCGTCATGTGCAGACCTATGCTGGGCCGATTGAAATTTATGGCGACAAGCTCATGTTATGTATTGTGCATGATATTACTGAGCAAAAACGGCTGGAGGAGCAGCTGGAACATGCTGCCCACCATGACGCGATGACCGGATTACTGAATCGGCGACAGTTTTATCACATTACCGAGCCAGGCCAAATGCAGCACCTCGCCATCGCTCAGGATTACAGCTTATTGCTCATCGACACCGATCGTTTTAAACACATTAACGATCTCTATGGGCATTCTAAAGGTGATGAGGTGTTATGCGCCCTCGCCCGCACTCTCGAAAGTTGCGCCCGCAAAGGCGATTTGGTGTTTCGTTGGGGAGGCGAAGAGTTTGTCTTATTGCTACCAAGAACCCCACTGGATACCGCGCTTTCGCTGGCTGAAACTATCCGCGTAAGCGTGACAAAAGTGAGTATTTCGGGCTTACCACGCTTTACCGTCAGCATTGGTGTGGCGCATCACGAAGGAAATGAAAGCATCGATGAACTGTTTAAACGCGTTGATGATGCTTTGTATCGGGCGAAAAATGATGGACGCAACCGCGTGCTGGCGGCATAAGCCGCGGATGCGTCTCGAGATCAACGACTGCGCTTAGCGTGGCGCTCCCAGTTTTCTTGCTTTGCCTGCGCCGTTTTACGTAGTGCGACGTAACACGCCCCGCTGCCGCCATGATGCGGTAGCGCGGTACAATATGCCTGGACATCATCAAATTCGGTCAACCAGCGCGCCACATAGCTGCGGACAATATTGGCATGCGATTTATCTTCCCGCCCTTTACCATGAATAATCAGCACATTACGCAAACCATCCGCCAGGGCTTGTTGAATGAAACTGAACACCATTTTGCGGCACTCTTCCACCGGCTGGCGCAAAAGATTCAGGCTCGCCTGTTGCGGATATTTACCACTGCGCAGCTTATCCAGCACCCCATGTTGCAACCCTTCCCGCCGAAACTCCAGCGGCTGGCTTAGCGGAATGATGTCGAGAAATCCGGTGGTGAGGAAATTATCAAGTTGCAGCGTGTCGATACGCTGCGGCGCACGTTGGTTACGCGTTGGATGCCAGTGGACATCTGTAGCACGTTTCAGCGGCTGGACATCTTCCATGGCGTCAAGAAACAGCGATTTGTCGTCAAGGTTCATGTTACATCCTCCCGCAATTAAGAGCGCGATATGATAACCAGACCGGGTCGGTCCAACAACGTATTACCCAAAATTCCAGTAATAAGTTCCAAATATTGCCGATATTTTAAGCAAAATGCTTATGCATGATTATTCATTCACGATATTAATAATGTAACTTATATTTTCGTGAAATCTGTCACTGAAGAAAATTGGCAACTAAAGGTTAAAACCGTTATAACACAGTCACCGGCGCAGAGGAGACCATGCCGGATTTAAGACGCGGATGCACTGCTGTGTGTACTGTAGAGTCTGGCGGATGTCGACAGACTCTATTTTTTTATGCAGTTTTAACTTTGCAGATAGCCGCATTCTCGCCGAAATTGCGTGATTAATGACGCGGTCAGTGGTGTCTGGCGACTATCACGCCGCTGAATCAAATAATAGGCCGCTTTCGGTAAAATTTCGATAACCGGCAACATCACCAGCCCCTGTCCGTGCAAGGGATCGCAGCCCATTTCTTCAGGTAGTATGCTGAGAAAATCGCTTTTTGCCACCAGACTGATACAGGCTGAAAACGTCTCGCAGACTACGCCGACCTGTGGCGTTTGCGCCTGATCGTCAAGCAATTCACTCAACTGTTTGTAGTAGCTGCCGTGTGGCGTCGGCATTGTCCAGCTGTAGTCCAGTAACTGTTTGATCGAACGGGCACCAATGGCGGGATGTCCCGGGCGGCAAAAGATCGCGAATTGCTTTTCCAGTAATTTCTCAAAAGTAAATTCGTGGTCGTAGGGTCCCTGATAATAGGTATTGATGGTGAAATCCAGTTCTCCCTGTCGCAATTCATTAATCATCGACACCAGTTGCCCTTCCATAATGCGTACTTTTACCTGCGGATGCTGCTGATGAAAACGAGATATGACAGCTGGCATCAGACTGCGGGAAATACTGGCCCCCATGCCGATATTAATTTGCCCTGCCAGTTGCCCTTGTCGTTGGCGAATATCCTCTTGCGCTGCGCGCAGCTCTTCAAGAATAAGACTGGCGTGCTGATAAAAACTTTCGCCGGCATCAGTTAACGTCACGCCTTTACTACGGCGAAAAAAGAGTTGCGCCGCTAACCCTTCTTCCAGCTCCTGAATAGATTTACTCAGTGCCGGTTGCGACATATTCAACATGCGGCTCGCTCCGCGAATGCTCCCCTGACGAGCCACTTCAACAAAAGCCCGAATTTGATGAATTTTTACCTGAAAAGCCATGACGCCACCGATAACCGTTATTTATCAGACCAAAGAAACTGGCATCTACTTTAATGCAGATGATTGTGTCAGGGTAATTTATGAACGGTTAAAACTGTGAAAAATCAGTTAGTGATAAGTAAAAACTATCGCTACGTGAACCGGGTCACACTTTTTACTGATGACGGGAAAGGTTATGGAGTCTTTGAATCAATTTATTAATTCGCTTGCCCCAAAATTATCGCACTGGCGACGTGATTTTCATCGCTATGCAGAGTCTGGCTGGGTGGAATTCCGCACAGCCACCCTTGTTGCAGAAGAATTGCACCAGCTCGGCTATTCACTGGCGCTGGGCCGCGAAGTCGTTAATGAAAGTAGTCGGATGGGACTACCTGATGAACTCACTCTACAGCGCGAATTCGAGCGCGCTCTTCAACAAGGTGCGTTAGCACAATGGATCGCGGCTTTTGAAGGTGGTTTCACTGGCATCGTCGCCACCCTGGATACCGGTCGCCCCGGTCCGGTGATGGCTTTCCGTGTCGATATGGACGCGCTGGATCTCAGTGAAGAACGGGATGTCAGCCATCGCCCCTACCGCGACGGTTTTGCGTCATGTAACGCCGGAATGATGCATGCCTGTGGTCATGATGGACATACCGCTATTGGGCTTGGGCTGGCGCACACCCTTAAACAGTTCGAGTCCGGACTTCACGGCGTCATCAAACTGATTTTTCAGCCTGCAGAGGAAGGTACGCGTGGCGCGCGGGCGATGGTCGATGCAGGTGTAGTGGATGATGTTGATTATTTTACTGCCGTGCACATTGGCACTGGCGTACCTGCGGGCACCGTGGTGTGCGGCAGTGATAATTTTATGGCAACAACCAAATTTGACGCGCACTTCACTGGTACCGCCGCTCACGCAGGCGCAAAACCACAAGACGGTCACAATGCCTTACTGGCGGCAGCACAAGCAACTCTTGCGCTGCATGGAATCGCCCCGCACAGCGAAGGGGCTTCCAGAGTAAACGTGGGCGTTATGCAGGCAGGAAGCGGTCGTAATGTGGTTCCTGCCTCGGCGTTGCTGAAAGTTGAAACTCGAGGGGTCAGCGACGTCATCAATCAATATGTTTTTGACCGTGCACAACAAGCGATTCAGGGCGCAGCAGCCATGTATGGTGTCGGCGTTGAAACTCGGCTGATGGGTGCAGCTACCGCCAGTTCTCCTTCGCCGAAATGGGTCGCATGGTTACAAAGCCAGGCGGCTCAGGTCGCGGGGGTCAATCAGGCCATTGAACGTGTTGAAGCGCCTGCGGGTT
Organism: Escherichia sp. MOD1-EC4550; assembly: GCF_963876935.1. Classification (NCBI taxonomy): domain Bacteria; kingdom Pseudomonadati; phylum Pseudomonadota; class Gammaproteobacteria; order Enterobacterales; family Enterobacteriaceae; genus Escherichia; species Escherichia sp. MOD1-EC4550. The sequence continues at coordinate 111,662 of NZ_CAWNSE010000052.1, read as the reverse complement.
CCGAAGATGCCACATTAATGATGGCCCGCGTGCAGCGACATCAAGGGCAAGCCTCCTACATGGTATTTGGCACACAGCTGGCGGCAGGTCATCACAACGAAAAATTCGATTTTGACGAGCAGGTTCTCGCTATTACCGTCGAAACGCTGGCGCGCACCGCGCTTAATTTTCCCTGGACGCGAGGTATCTGATGCAGGAAATCTATCGTTTTATCGACGATGCGATTGAAGCCGATCGCCAACGTTATACCGATATTGCTGATCAAATCTGGGATCATCCAGAAACACGTTTTGAAGAGTTCTGGTCAGCGGAACATCTGGCTTCGGCGCTGGAATCTGCAGGCTTCACCGTTACCCGCAACGTAGGCAATATCCCAAATGCCTTTATTGCTTCGTTTGGTCAAGGCAAACCGGTTATCGCCCTGCTGGGGGAATATGACGCCCTGGCAGGTTTAAGTCAGCAAGCAGGGTGCGCGCAACCTACATCCGCGACGCCCGGTGAAAATGGTCACGGTTGCGGACACAATTTGCTCGGAACCGCCGCCTTTGCCGCAGCAATAGCCGTCAAGAAATGGCTGGAACAATATGGGCAAGGCGGCACGGTGCGCTTTTATGGTTGTCCTGGCGAAGAAGGCGGCTCGGGTAAAACGTTCATGGTCCGCGAGGGGGTATTTGATGATGTGGATGCGGCACTCACCTGGCACCCGGAAGCCTTTGCCGGTATGTTCAATACCCGCACGCTGGCAAACATTCAGGCATCATGGCGCTTTAAAGGGATCGCAGCACATGCTGCAAATTCCCCTCATTTGGGACGCAGCGCCCTTGATGCCGTAACGTTGATGACCACTGGCACCAACTTCCTCAACGAACATATTATTGAAAAAGCGCGCGTACACTATGCCATCACAGAGAGCGGCGGGATCTCGCCCAACGTGGTCCAGGCGCAGGCAGAAGTGCTTTATCTTATCCGCGCCCCCGAAATGACCGACGTGCAGCATATTTATGATCGGGTAGCCAAAATCGCCGAAGGTGCGGCATTGATGACCGAAACCACGGTTGAATGCCGCTTCGACAAAGCCTGTTCCAGTTATCTCCCTAATCGCACCTTAGAAAAGGCCATGTACCAGGCTCTGTCCCATTTTGGAACCCCTGAATGGAAATCCGAAGAACTGGCTTTTGCGAAACAAATTCAGGCTACGCTCACCCCCAACGATCGGCAAAACAGTCTGAATAATATCGCCGCAACCGGTGGAGAAAACGGCAAGGCTTTTGCACTACGTCATCGTGAAACGGTACTGGCGAATGAAGTCGCTCCATATGCCGCCACCGATAACGTGCTTGCGGCATCAACTGATGTCGGCGACGTCAGTTGGAAACTGCCTGTTGCCCAGTGTTTCAGCCCCTGTTTCGCCGTCGGTACACCGCTACATACGTGGCAACTGGTTAGCCAGGGGCGAACGTCTATTGCTCATAAAGGAATGCTGCTGGCGGCGAAAACTATAGCAGCAACCACACTTAATCTCTTCATTGATTCAGGGCTATTGCAAGAATGCCAACAAGAGCATCAGCAAGTTACGGACACGCAACCGTATCACTGCCCTATCCCGAAAAACGTGACACCGTCACCTTTAAAATAACAACAACAACGCAAACACAACAAACGAGGAATGCCCATGAGTATGTCATCCATACCGTCGTCCTCCCAATCCGGGAAGCTCTATGGCTGGGTCGAAAGAATTGGTAACAAGGTTCCCCATCCTTTTTTGCTCTTTATCTATTTGATTATCGTACTCATGGTGACGACGGCAATTTTGTCGGCCTTTGGCGTCAGTGCGAAAAACCCGACCGATGGTACGCCAGTGGTCGTGAAAAACCTGCTCAGTGTGGAAGGATTACACTGGTTTTTACCCAATGTGATTAAAAACTTTAGCGGTTTTGCCCCACTAGGCGCGATCCTGGCGCTGGTTTTAGGTGCCGGTCTGGCGGAGCGCGTCGGCTTACTGCCAGCGTTGATGGTTAAAATGGCATCGCATGTGAATGCTCGCTACGCCAGTTATATGGTGCTGTTTATTGCTTTTTTCAGCCACATTTCTTCCGATGCGGCGTTAGTGATCATGCCACCGATGGGGGCGCTGATTTTTCTGGCGGTGGGCAGGCATCCAGTTGCAGGTTTACTGGCCGCCATTGCAGGCGTCGGTTGCGGCTTTACGGCTAATTTACTGATTGTCACAACCGACGTGTTGCTGTCGGGGATCAGCACGGAGGCTGCGGCTGCGTTCAATCCGCAAATGCACGTCAGTGTAATTGATAACTGGTATTTTATGGCCAGCTCCGTAGTCGTACTGACGGTTGTTGGCGGCCTGATAACCGACAAAATCATTGAGCCACGGTTAGGTCAATGGCAGGGAAACAGCGATGAGAAACTGCAGACATTGACCGAAAGTCAGCGTTTTGGTTTACGCATAGCAGGTGTCGTATCGCTACTTTTTATTGCTGCGATTGCGCTGATGGTGATCCCGGTAAACGGTATATTGCGCGATCCGATCAACCACACCGTGATGCCATCCCCCTTTATTAAAGGTATCGTGCCACTGATCATTCTCTTTTTCTTTGTGGTTTCGCTGGCTTATGGCATCGCTACCCGCACAATTCGACGTCAGGCGGATTTACCGCATTTAATGATTGAACCGATGAAAGAGATGGCGGGATTTATCGTGATGGTTTTTCCCCTCGCCCAGTTTGTCGCCATGTTTAACTGGAGCAACATGGGGAAATTCATCGCTGTGGGGTTGACCGATATACTCGAAAGTTCAGGGCTTAGCGGCATCCCGGCGTTTGTCGGTCTGGCGTTGCTTTCCTCTTTCTTATGCATGTTTATCGCCAGCGGTTCCGCAATCTGGTCGATTCTGGCCCCCATTTTCGTACCGATGTTTATGCTACTTGGCTTTCACCCGGCATTTGCGCAAATCCTCTTTCGTATTGCCGACTCATCCGTATTGCCTTTAGCGCCGGTATCTCCTTTTGTTCCACTGTTTCTTGGATTCCTGCAACGCTACAAACCAGACGCGAAACTGGGTACTTACTATTCGTTAGTTTTGCCCTATCCACTTATCTTTTTGGTGGTATGGCTGCTGATGTTGCTGGCGTGGTATCTTGTCGGTCTGCCGATAGGTCCGGGGATTTACCCTCGTTTGTCTTAAGAGAGAACGGATGCTGAGATTACTTGAAGAAAAAATTGCCACGCCACTAGGTCCACTGTGGGTGATTTGCGATGAGCAATTTCACTTGCGGGCGGTTGAATGGGAAGAGTACAGCGAACGCATGGTGCAGCTGCTGGACATCCATTACCGCAAAGAAGGCTATGAACGCATTTCTGCCACCAACCCAGGTGGTTTAAGCGACAAGCTTCGTGAATATTTTGCCGGTAATCTTAGCATTATTGATACGCTTCCCACTGCCACGGGGGGGACGCCATTTCAGCGCGAAGTCTGGAAAACATTACGCACAATCCCCTGCGGGCAGGTAATGCATTACGGCCAACTGGCTAAACAATTGGGCCGCCCCGGCGCGGCGCGTGCCGTAGGTGCGGCAAATGGATCGAATCCCATCAGCATTGTTGTGCCTTGTCATCGGGTCATTGGCAGAAACGGTACCATGACCGGATATGCAGGCGGAGTTCAGCGAAAAGAGTGGTTATTACGCCACGAAGGTTATCTTTTGCTGTAAACCTTATACAATTTGTGCCAGCTTGTTCACACTTTTATGTAAAGTTACCCTTAACAACTTAAGGGTTTTCAAATAGATAGACATATATTTACATCTAATATCGGAATTCTCTGCTGTTAAGGTTTGCTTAGACTTACTTGCTCCCTAAAAAGATGTTAAAATTGACAAATATCAATTACGGCTTGAGCAGACCTATGATCCCGGAAAAGCGAATTATACGGCGCATTCAGTCTGGCGGTTGTGCTATCCATTGCCAGGATTGCAGCATCAGCCAGCTTTGCATCCCGTTCACACTCAACGAACATGAGCTTGATCAGCTTGATAATATCATTGAGCGAAAGAAGCCTATTCAGAAAGGCCAGACGCTGTTTAAGGCTGGTGATGAACTTAAATCGCTTTATGCCATCCGCTCCGGTACGATTAAAAGTTATACCATTACTGAGCAAGGCGACGAGCAAATCACTGGTTTCCATTTAGCTGGTGACCTGGTGGGATTTGATGCCATCGGCAGCGGTCATCACCCGAGCTTCGCGCAGGCGCTGGAAACCTCGATGGTATGTGAAATTCCGTTCGAAACGCTGGACGATTTGTCCGGTAAAATGCCGAATCTGCGTCAGCAGATGATGCGTCTGATGAGCGGTGAAATCAAAGGCGATCAGGACATGATCCTGCTGTTGTCGAAGAAAAATGCCGAGGAACGTCTGGCTGCATTCATCTACAACCTGTCCCGTCGTTTTGCCCAACGCGGCTTCTCCCCTCGTGAATTCCGCCTGACGATGACTCGTGGCGATATCGGTAACTATCTGGGCCTGACGGTAGAAACCATCAGCCGTCTGCTGGGTCGCTTCCAGAAAAGCGGCATGCTGGCAGTCAAAGGTAAATACATCACCATCGAAAATAACGATGCGCTGGCCCAGCTTGCTGGTCACACGCGTAACGTTGCCTGATTTTTCCGCATCACTCACTATCCTTCTGTCATATCATTAAATTTTTCTGATTTATTGATCTGGCAGAAGGTTCATCACTGTTTCATTCACCAGATATGGGTTAATCTTTTAATTACAAACTGCGTTGACAGTTGTTGTAAGGAGACCCTGTATGGCTATGTATCAGAACATGCTCGTTGTTATCGATCCTAACCAGGACGACCAACCAGCATTGCGGCGAGCTGTTTATTTACATCAACGGATTGGTGGCAAAATTAAAGCCTTTTTGCCGATCTATGACTTCTCATACGAAATGACCACCCTGCTCTCCCCGGACGAACGTACCGCTATGCGTCAGGGCGTCATCAGTCAGCGAACAGCCTGGATCCACGAGCAGGCAAAATATTATCTCAATGCTGGCGTTCCCATTGAAATTAAAGTGGTCTGGCATAACCGTCCATTCGAAGCCATCATTCAGGAAGTGATCAGCGGCGGACACGATTTGGTGCTAAAAATGGCGCACCAACATGACCGTCTGGAAGCGGTGATTTTTACGCCAACGGACTGGCATCTGTTACGCAAATGCCCAAGCCCGGTGTGGATGGTGAAAGACCAGCCGTGGCCGGAAGGGGGTAAGGCGCTGGTGGCGGTGAATCTCGCCAGTGAAGAGCCGTACCATAATGCGCTCAATGAAAAACTGGTTAAAGAGACGATCGAACTGGCGGAACAAGTCAACCATACCGAAGTTCATCTGGTTGGCGCTTATCCGGTAACGCCAATTAATATCGCAATTGAACTGCCGGAATTTGACCCGAGCGTTTATAACGATGCCATTCGTGGGCAACATTTGCTGGCAATGAAAGCCCTACGGCAGAAATTCGGCATTAATGAAAACATGACGCACGTAGAAAAAGGCCTACCAGAAGAGGTGATTCCTGATTTGGCGGAGCACTTACAGGCGGGGATTGTGGTTCTGGGTACGGTCGGACGCACCGGTATTTCAGCAGCATTCCTCGGCAACACGGCGGAACAGGTGATTGATCATCTTCGCTGCGACCTGCTGGTCATTAAACCTGACCAGTATCAAACACCCGTTGAACTGGATGACGAAGAAGACGATTAATGACTCTTCAATAACTGACAAGGCCCGATTTATCGGGCCTATTTTTTTAATTACTGCTCCTCGCCGCCAAGGAAATAAATGCCCAACGGGATTGCCAGCAATACAGTAAAGACCAGGCTATAAACAAAAATCATCGATGACTGAATCACATACATTGATGTCGTCCACTCAGACAGCGGAATATTGTACTGTTCTATAACGCCGCCGATGGTCGCGCGAGTCACAACCGACGCCGCAATAATGAAAACCGCCAACAAACCAAAGAGAAATTTCTTCCCTTTCGCTGACTTCAGTTTCGCCATGATCATGATGTAATCCTTGTGCAGACAAATTTTTTGTTACCTAACCGTAACAATACCATGACATTTCACCGTTGTCTGCTCTGAAAACCTCACCTCTTAGCTGGATTTACAATCAACGCATTGATTAGTTAGCTAATGTTGCTACTTCCTTCCCTGACTATTGATGATCTGAATGAATTGTCGCGGTAAAATAGCCCCGCCAGGGGTTTCCGGCATGACGACAATTATCTGGAGGAGCCTGATAAAACAATGATCGCTGAACTGTTTACAAATAATGCGCTTAATCTGGTCATTATTTTCGGTAGCTGCGCAGCATTGATTCTGATGAGCTTTTGGTTTCGCCGCGGAAATCGTAAAAGAAAAGGATTTTTATTCCATGCGGTGCAATTTTTAATCTACACCATAATTATCAGTGCTGTTGGTAGCATCATTAATTATGTTATAGAAAACTACAAACTCCAATTTATCACCCCAGGCGTTATCGATTTTATCTGTACGTCCCTGATTGCGGTTATTCTGACGATTAAACTATTTCTGCTGATAAATCAGTTTGAAAAACAGCAGATTAAAAAAGGTCGCGATATCACCAGTGCGCGGATTATGTCGCGTATTATCAAAATCACCATTATTGTGGTACTTGTTTTGCTTTATGGCGAACATTTCGGTATGAGCCTTTCTGGCTTGTTGACCTTTGGTGGTATTGGTGGTCTGGCTGTCGGTATGGCCGGTAAAGATATTTTGAGTAACTTCTTTTCCGGGATTATGCTCTATTTCGACCGTCCTTTTAGTATTGGCGACTGGATCCGTTCACCGGACAGAAATATCGAAGGTACAGTAGCGGAAATTGGCTGGCGAATTACCAAAATTACGACCTTTGATAATCGTCCGTTATACGTCCCGAACTCGCTGTTTTCGTCTATCAGCGTAGAAAACCCGGGGCGAATGACCAACCGACGTATTACCACGACAATCGGTTTACGTTATGAGGATGCGGCAAAAGTGGGAGCCATTGTCGAAGCCGTACGTGAGATGCTGAAAAATCACCCGGCCATCGACCAGCGACAAACCTTACTGGTTTATTTCAACCAGTTTGCTGACTCGTCATTGAATATTATGGTTTATTGCTTTACCAAAACCACGGTATGGGCTGAATGGCTTGCCGCCCAGCAGGATGTTTATTTGAAGATTATCGATATTGTACAGTCACACGGCGCGGATTTTGCCTTTCCCAGCCAGACGCTGTATATGGATAACATTACACCACCAGACCTGGGTCGTTAATTCAGACATCACTGGCGTTACCCACAAGGGTAACGCCAGTTCACATCAATGTTTCACAATATACATAGTCCGGCTATACGCCACATCTTCTGGGTTATTAATGGGATAACCTTTCAGCCACGGCTTGATTAATCGTCCATTGGTATATTGATAAATTGGTGCAATCGGTGCTTGCTCCATGAGGATTTTTTCTGCCGCGTTGTAATCGGCATTACGCGCTTTAACGGTATTTTCCGTCGATGCCTGGGCCAAAACTTTGTCGTAGGCCGGGTTGTTAAAACGTGAAATGTTCCCTGAATGCGTTGACGTTAATAATGTCAGGAAGGTGGAGGGTTCATTATAATCCCCCACCCACGAGGCGCGGATAACATCAAAATTACCTGTATTACGACTATCGATATAGGTTTTCCATTCCTGATTTTGCAGTTTGACATCTACACCAAGGTTCTTTTTCCACATCGATGCCACAGCAATCGCAATTTTTTGATGGTTTTCTGAAGTATTATACAAAAGCGTCAGCTTCAGCGGTTTTTGCGGACCATAACCGGCTGCGCTCAACAAAGTTTTTGCCTGCGCATTCAGTTCTTCCTGACTCATTTGTTCAAACGGCGAAGGCTCCGGCGTGAATCCGGCAGTAACATCTGGCGTAAAATGCCACGCTGGTTTTTCGCCCGTCCCCAACACTTTTTCGGTCATCAGGCGGCGATCTATCGTCATACTTAATGCCAGACGAACGCGCTGATCTGCCGTCGGCCCTTTTTGCGTGTTAAACGCATAATAATAGGTCCCGAGCTGCGGCGGTGTATAAACCTGCCCCGGAATATCCTTCAACAGCTTCTGATACATATTTTTCGGGAAGGATTCGGTGATATCAATATCCCCCGCAAGATAACGCTTAGTGGCTGCGGATTCCTGATTAATTGGCAGGAAGGTCACTTTTTGCAACACCGTTTTGGCGTTATCCCAATAATGAGTATTTGGCACCACGACCAGTTTTTCATTGACTACACGCTCTTTAAGAACATAAGCGCCATTGCCGACCAGATTTCCGGGTTTCGTCCACTCTTTCCCGCTTTCTACGTTAGCTTTTTGCACCGGGAAGAAGGCAAAATTGGCTGTTAAATTCACAAACCATGGCAACGGTTTATCAAGCTGGATTTTCAAAGTACGGGCATCAACCGCGGTGACGCCTAGCTGATCAGGCGTAGCTTTACCATCAATAATCGCCTGTGCGTTGTTGATTCCCGCCAGCGCGGCAAACCAGGCAAACGGCGACAACGTTTTTGGGTCAACCAGACGTTGCCAGCTGTAGACAAAATCCTGTGCCGTTACCGGTGTGCCATCCGCCCATTTTGCGTTATCACGCAGGGTGAAAGTCCAGATACGGTTGTCATTACTTTTCCACTGAGTCGCAACGCCGGGGACAATCTCCCCTTTCTCGTTCTGATTCACCAGTCCTTCAAAAAGATCGCGAATGACCTGAATCTCTGGCAGGCCCACGGCTTTAGCGGGATCCAGCGACGCAGGCTCATCTTTAATGTGGCGCACCAGCTCCTGCTTCTCTGCCAGTACTGTGCCGCTCGGAACTTCTGCAGCATACGAAAGAGAAATGCTGCTGACCAACAGCGCACAACACGTGACTGAAATAGAGTGCTTCATAAGTTTCCCTCTAACCGACATTAAAATTGATGCGTAATTATTTGTTTCGCCTTAAAGAAATGCAAACAACTTCCGGCAAAAAAGTGATACGAGATCGATAACATAGCGTTGAAGAAAAGGATTTGATAATCCGCAAAATTTGCACAACACTGCCTGTAATACTTCCTGAACCAGAGACGATCATGACCGTAACTCGCCCACGCGCCGAACGCGGCGCATTTCCGCCCGGTACAGAACATTACGGACGTTCATTATTGGGCGCGCCTTTGATCTGGTTTCCGGCCCCAGCCGCCAGTCACGAAAGTGGTTTGATTCTGGCTGGCACCCACGGTGATGAAAACTCTTCGGTCGTGACCCTCTCCTGTGCTCTGCGGACATTGACACCTTCTTTGCGCCGCCATCATGTGGTGCTGTGTGTGAATCCTGACGGCTGCCAGTTAGGGTTACGGGCCAATGCTAATGGCGTGGATTTAAATAGAAACTTTCCGGCAGCAAACTGGAAGGAAGGTGAAACGGTTTATCGCTGGAACAGCGCCGCTGAAGAACGTGATGTCGTTTTACTGACAGGTGACAAACCTGGCTCCGAACCTGAAACTCAGGCGCTGTGCCAGCTTATACATCGCATTCAACCTGCCTGGGTGGTCTCATTCCACGATCCACTGGCCTGTATTGAAGACCCCAGACACAGCGAATTAGGTGAATGGCTGGCCCAGGCGTTTGAATTGCCACTGGTCACCAGCGTCGGTTATGAAACGCCTGGCTCTTTCGGCAGTTGGTGTGCGGATCTCAACCTGCATTGCATCACCGCAGAGTTTCCGCCCATCTCCTCCGACGAAGCCAGCGAAAAATATCTCTTTGCGATGGCTAACTTGCTGCGCTGGCATCCTAAAGATGCAATTCGCCCGTTGTGAACTGAAGCGCCGGTTCCACATCTACCGCCAGCCAGGTCGGTCCGTCAAGATCGGCGAAACTGACCTGCGGCACCAGCGGTAAAGCGGCGCTAATGGCACGAGAAGTACACAACATGCAGCCCAGCATCAGACTAAAACCTTGTGCACGTGCTTCGGTCGCCAGCGCCAGCGCTTCCGTCAGGCCACCCGTTTTATCGAGCTTAATGTTAACCATCTCATAGCGCCCTTTCAGCGCCTTCAGATTGCTACGAGTATGACAACTTTCATCTGCACAAATCGGTAACGGATGAATAAAATTCTCCAGTGCCGCATCGTCCTGCGCAGGAAGCGGTTGTTCAAGCATCGCAACGCCTAAATCCGCCAATAGCTGGCAACGCGCCGCCAACCCTTCTGCACGCCAGGATTCATTTGCATCAACGATTAGCGTCGCATCGGGTACAGCCGTGCGAATTGCTACCATCCGCTCACTGATAAGATGGTTATCCAGCTTCACTTTCAGTAATTTCGCGCCTGCCTGCCAGAGTGTTGATGCACTATTGGCCATCTGATCAGGCGTACCGATGACTACCGTCTGGGCAGTGGTGACTGTCTCGGGAAGCGTTATGCCGATCAAATCAGCCAGCGATTGCTGCTGTTTTCGCGCCGCCAGATCCCACAATGCACAATCCAGCGCATTACGTGCTGCGCCGGCAGGGAGAATTTTTTGCAACTCCTCCCGTGTCAGCCCTTTCTCTAATTGCGGCACGACGCTCATAATTTGCGCCATTACCGAGGCATCACTTTCTCCATAACGCGGATACGGCGTGCATTCACCGGTGCCTTTAATACCTTCTTCTTCCAGTTCAACCACCACCACGCGCGCTTCACTACGACTTCCCCGAGCAATCACAAACGGGGTATGTAAGGGCCAGGCTTCCTCAAATACCTTAACGGTTCTCATCTTTACTCCTTGTTGTCGCGGTGGTCTGCGGATTAAGCGCAAATAGCGTTTGCTGTGTTATTGACAGTTAGCATAAACTAGGTGTGACGTTAACTATATGTAAACAGGAAAGATAATCATGTCACAAACCGTTCATTTCCAGGGCAACCCGGTTACAGTCGCCAATTCCATCCCGCTGGCGGGTAGCAAAGCGCAGACTTTTACTCTCGTGGCAAAAGATCTGTCTGACGTCACCCTCGGTCAGTTTGCGGGTAAACGCAAAGTGCTGAACATTTTCCCGAGTATTGATACCGGTGTTTGCGCCGCATCAGTACGTAAGTTTAACCAACTGGCAACCGAGATCGACAACACCGTTGTGCTGTGTATCTCTGCCGATCTGCCGTTCGCCCAGTCTCGTTTCTGCGGCGCAGAAGGTCTGAACAACGTTATCACCCTCTCCACTTTCCGTAACGCTGAATTCCTGCAAGCCTACGGTGTGGCAATTGCTGATGGCCCACTGAAAGGTCTGGCAGCGCGTGCCGTTGTGGTTATCGATGAAAATGACAATGTGATTTTCAGCCAGCTGGTGGATGAAATCACCACCGAGCCGGATTACGAAGCAGCTCTGGCTGTACTGCGCTAAACAACTGTGCCGTTCACTGAATCACCACCGGTGAACGGCAGTTTTTGATCTACCAGTCCCACTATTTTCCAGAGTTCCTGCCACTATTCCCCCTAACTGTTGTGCATTAAGATTGCTCTTTGCCATTATTAGCCCAGCGGAGTGATGACTATTATGGATGATAAACAAATTACGGTCTGGCTTAAACACAATTGCTGTTCAACGGACATTCCTGCCATTGCCGAGGCACTAACGAACCATGCAGAATGGCTTTTAGAGCTAGCGCCAGATCCTATTGAACAAGGTAGTTCATGTTTACCGCCGGCAGCTGCAGCTGGTATTTTTCTTGGCGCAGCGGCGATGGTTCACTGCGGCGAGGCTAGTGGTGCAGAAACCTGGCTCGAAGCAGCCATTACTGATTACCATTTCTTTAATCCAAACGGATATAGTTCATGGAAAGGCAGTACGCCTGTTTTTACAGCATTATCGCGTTACCCGGCATTAAGAATGGTGTTATTTAACGCCGCTTGCGCAATGGAAGACTGGAATAAAGCATCCGCTGTTCTTGAATCGCTTTTCCATGCCAGCGATGTCCCGGAAGATAACCCTGTCGCCCCAAATTTTACCCCTTATGCGCTGAAAGCGTTTATCGCGGATTACCACCCGTTAGGGCCTGCTTATTATGATGAAACCTGGTTGCTGGCAAAACAAGCGTGGTTAATTAATGCGGGCGTTCTGGATGAGCGAACCTGCAATACCTGGAAGCAATATACCCGCCACTTGCGCCATTTGATCCACAATGCACAGTTTTCCGATGCGATCTCTTTTGTACGCAGTAAAAAAGAACCATTAAATCATATCCATACCTACTCAGACTTTTATCTCTATGCGATTGGTTTATTTTCTTCTACTGATCAGCTAAGTGAAGCGCTAACCTGGGTAAAACAATTAATCCGCAACAATGATGGTCATTTCCATGATCTTTTCGTTTCAACTGGCGCAAAGCGCCGCATAAAGCCTGAACTTAGTACCTTGCTGAATAATCTCTTGCACAGCGCAGAGTTTCAGGCGTTGCAGGATAAATATCTCACCGTCGGACATGATGTTGTGCATTCTGGTCCCTTCATGTCAGTTTATGAAAAGGTTCTTGGCGGAAAGTCCCGAAAGCGCTGCGCGATTAGTCGAAAATTAATCTCGCCCGGCGAAGCGGTTTATGAATATCGTCAGCTGGATAGTGTGGAATATATTGCAGCGAAAGCGGCCTTTCAGACATCTGAGCTAAATAATATCGCCCACCGGCATCATAATGATAGTTATCAGTGGCATGAATTTGCCGCCCAATGGCCTCGTCGGGGTTCACTTTCTCACCCAGATATTGCCCGTTATTTGTTTGAGCGCCAGGAAGGAAAATGCTTTGATGCCGCAGAGTTTATACAACTGATTGCGGAACCGTTTGTCTTTCCGATGCGTTTCATATGGGTTGCCGGGTTGTCCTTTGAATTACATCAGTATCCGGATGCCTATTTCGTAAATGACAATATGGCGGGTGAATTTGTTAATCTCTGCTGGATGGCTATGAAATGCGGACATGCTGGCGACATTTTCAAACAACTGGCCCACGAGCCGCATGACGTTGCTGACCCTATTTACGCCATGCTCGCCACGTTTGACCGCGCTGATTGCCGTAGCGCCGCCGCCGCGCACTTTGGACAACCGGAACTACCGGAAATAATGGCACTGGCTTTCAGTTCGAGGTTATCGCTCGACAGCGTCCTTACCATCGCTGAGTTTGGTAAAAATCAGCCGCGATTTTCACATGCGCTAGCAACGGCCCTCCTGCGTTACAACCTGCACATCTACTCAAACTATATGCCTCAGGTTAACTGGTTCCTTCAGGGGCTGGAACACTATGCTTTGGCAAAAGGCGGTCAACTTTTAAATTTCTTTGTGCATATTCCAGAACAAATTCCCGTTCTGGCGACCATGCTGGAACATGGCGTATTAGTGCGTGGGATCGGTGAAGGTGCCTATGATGGTTATGATAATTCAGCAAATTCATTTCATCATGCCGCCGTGATGCACTGCCTCACGCACGCGCCGGAAAAAGTCCGCTACTGGATGGAAACACCCTGGATTCAGAACTATTTAGTGAATGCGCCGCTGCGTCAAACGGCGCGCCATGTGGAAGCCTGGCATAAAAAGTTTGGCATCAAATGAACGTTGCCGCTGCGCCTGAACGGCGCAGCCAGCACAATCACTCTTCGCTTTTCTTCTGGTTTAAGCCATATTCCCGCAACTTATTGGCAATCGCGGTATGCGAAACGCCGAGACGTTTTGCCAGTTTGCGCGTGCTGGGATAATTGCGATAAAGCTGAGTTAATACCGAGCGTTCAAAACGGCTGGTAATTTCGTCCAGCGAACCTTCCATCGCATCTTCGCCCACGGCTACCGTTGCGGCGTCATAATCCGGCAACAAAATATCCTGAGGACGCAGCTCATAGCCGTCCAGTTGTGTCAGTGCGCGATAGATAGCGTTCTTTAACTGCCGCACATTTCCCGGCCACGCATAACGCGTAAGTACAGTATTCAGGTCAGCGGCCAGTTTCGGACGCGGCACGCCCTGCTCGTCGGCAAAGCGGGCGACGAACAGCTCGGTTAACGGCATGATGTCCTGCGGACAGTCACGTAGCGGCGGCAGATTGAGCGTCAACACGTTCAGACGATAATAGAGATCTTCACGGAACACGCCTTTTTGCACCAGTTCGACCAAATTCTTCTGCGTAGCGCAAATAACCCTTACATCGACATGCACTTCATGATCTTCACCAACTCGACGGAAAGTACCATCATTAAGGAAACGCAGTAATTTCGCCTGCATCCTTGGCGACATCTCGCCTATCTCATCTAACAGCACCGAACCACCGTTCGCCTGCTCAAAGAACCCTTTTTTACCTTCCGGAGCATGACCAAACAGTTCACTCTCGACCGCATCTTCCGGTATAGACGCGCAGTTCAGCGCCAGGTAAGGTTTGCTCGCTCTGGGGCTTGCCTGATGGCAGGCGTAGGCAAAGAGATCTTTACCTGTACCGGTGTCACCCGTAATCAGCAACGGCGCGCTTAGCATCGCCAGTTTCTGCGCCTGTTCGACAACATGCTTCATTTTCGGGCTGACGGCGACAATTTGACTGAAGGCACTGACGTCCTGTGCAGCGACATTCTGCAACTGACGGCCCATACGAATCGTCGAGCGCAACATCACCACCGCACCGGTCAGAACGTGTTGATCATTTTCATCCTGAAGATAAACAGGCGTAATCTCCATCAGGAAATTCTGCCCATTAATAACGACATGCTCGTTATGCGAGTCTTGCGGTTCGCTTTCCAGCCAGCGTAAAAAATTAAAACCGTTAATTAATTGCGCGGCGGTATGGTTGCGCAGGCGATCCAATTTTTGCCCAAAAAGCTGACAGCTCGCCGGGTTCGCCATATCCACTTTGCTTTTCATATCAACAGAAAGCACAGGCTCAGGCAACGCCTCCAGTAACGCGCTCAACGCCAGATGCTCACGTTCGGAAGGCATCCACGGAACAGTGCGCACATCGGTAACACCTGCAATACGGCGTATTTCGGCCATCAGACTGCTGAAACTTTCAAATTCCAGTTCGGCAAAATTGAGGTAGATTCGCCCAATGGGGTCAATCTCAATACCGCGTAAATCAATGCCTCTCAGCACCAGTAGATCGAGTAATTCGCGGGTCAGACCAAGTCGGTCTTCACAAAAGACTTCCAGACGCATGGGAACCTTCACCTGAAAAAAGAACAATTAATATGATGATATGACACTATTTGGATAGCAGGAAGGTTTCTGTCAACAATCATTGACACAAAGACGGAAAAACGGGCACTTCGGCGTAAAGATATCCGGTCAGCACCCGATATTGCATTATTTTTCGCTGGGCGTTTTGCCTTTTTGCAGCGTCTCTTTCACCTGACCAATAAGCTGGCGACGGAAATCCCCGAGGCGAGGTTTGTCATCGTCAATCCACGGCAGCGGGCGGCAAAGCTCCATAGCTTTAATCCCCAGTCGTGCCGTCAGAAGTCCAGCACCAATCCCCTGAGCTGCCCGGGTAGACAAACGCGCAGCGAGATCTTGCGACATCCAGTCCATCCCCACTTCGCGCACCAGTTCGCTGGCTCCGGCGAAAGCGATATTCAGCAATACCAGCTTAAACAGGCGCAAACGGCTGTAATATCCCAGTTCAATGCCATACAGCGTGGCGATGCGATTGATCAAACGCAGATTGCGCCAGGCGATAAATGCCATATCCACCAGCGCCAGCGGGCTAACGGCGATCATTAACGTTGATTCCGCCGCTGAGCGACTGATTTCGCGCCGCGCCTGGGCATCTAAAACCGGCTGGACCAGATGAGCATACAGGCTGACCACTTCACGATCGTTCTGCGTTTCATGGATTGAGGCATACCAGCGTTGCAGTGCCGGATGCGACTGGTCGATGCCCGCCTGCTGCGCCAGTTTTTCGCAGAATGCACGGCCTTTACCCGTGCCGTGACTGTGCAACAAATCGCGCGCTTCATCGCGTTCATGAGCACGCTGGCGCAAGCGCCATAAGCGTCGCCACTCTGTCACCACAGACCCTACGCCAGCACCGATAATCAATGCCCCAGCGGCACATCCACCCAGCGCTACCCAATCCTGAGTTTGCCAGGCATTCATCGTCCACTGCACGCCCTGCCCGACAACGCTTGCACCAAACAGAGCCAACCCGCCCATCACCATTTTGCGCCACAGGCTGCGTTTCGGACGTAACGCTGCGTCCATCACCGCTTCAACTTGCCCCTCTTCCTCCTGCGCTTCGTCGAGCGTGGCCGGGGCAAAATTTTGCGCCTGATTTTCGTCAAAGGTCTGCTGCGCCCTGAATTTTGGATTCTGATCGACCTCCAGTGGACCGTCGAAATCAATACGTGGTTTTAACGGTTCGGTCATCGCAATTTATCTCCTATTAAAAATTCCAGCGCAGCATCAAGACGAATATGCGGCAGCGGTTTGTCGACATCCATCACCTGCGGACGAAACGCCTCAAACTGGAAGCCTTGCTTATCCCAGAACGCCTGACCAGGCAAACGTGCGGGAACTTCGCCAGGATAAACAGTGAGCGGTGCGCCATCGCTGAGTCGATTACCGCGCAGCGCCGGGATTTTCTCACCGTTAACATCAATAATGCCGCTGGTGGTCGCCTGAACTGACGCCAGCCCCAGGCAGTCCATGCTGATCCCTTCGAACGCCGCATTTTGCCAGGCATCCTGAATTAGTTGTTGCAGTAATGAAACCATATTGGCGTGCTGATCGATGGTCACATGGTCTGCTTTAGTGGCAGCAAACAATAGCTTATCGATAACCGGCGAAAACAAGCGCCGGAACAAGGTACGCTGCCCGTAGTGGAAGCTTTGCATCAGCTGCGTCAGCGCCAGACGCATATCATTGAATGCTTGTGGTCCACTGTTGAGAGGTTGCAGGCAATCCACCAGCACAATCTGCCGATCAAAGCGCAGAAAATGATTTTTATAGAACCCCTTCACCACTTTCTCGCAGTAATAATTAAACCGTTCGCGCAGCATTCCGGCATTGGTGTGCTTGTCGGCCTGTGCAAGTTTTGATTCGCCCCAGGCATCGACATCTGGCCACGGGAAGAATTGCAGCGCGGGCGCACCTGCCATATCGCCCGGCAAGACAAAACGTCCAGGCTGAATAAAGTGCAGCCCCTGCTGTTTGCAGTGGTGGAGATAATCGGTCCATGCGGCAGCAATGACTGCAAGACGGTTTTCGTCGGCAGGTGCTAACGGATCCAGCCCTTCACACATCATTCGCCATTTTGCCGACCATTCGCCGCGCTGACCATTGAGTAAGCCCGTCATCTGGCGCGACCAGCTTAAATAGTCCTGCGCCAACATCGGCAAGTCGAGTAACCATTCGCCGGGATAATCCACTATCTCCAGATACAACGTGGAAGTGTCTTTGAAGTGACGCAACAGCGAATCGTTCGATTTATAGCGTAGCGCCAGGCGAATCTCACTGACGCCGCGTGTTGGGGTCGGCCAGGCGGGAGGATCGCCATATAACTGCGCCAGCCCTTCATCGTAGGTGAAGCGCGGAATGCCAAAGTCACGCTGGGGAATGCGTTTTACGCCCAGCAGGCGCTCTTCACGCACCGCACTTAATAGCGGCAAGCGTGCTCCGGCATGAATATTGAGCAACTGATTGACCATCGCAGTGATAAACGCGGTTTTGCCGCTGCGGCTAAGTCCGGTTACAGCGAGGCGCAGATGTCTGTCGACACCCCGATTCACCAGCGCATTAAGTTCATTTTTAAGTCGCTTCATTGCTGTCCTGTGCTGCTCTGAAGACCAGAAAAAAATCATTCGTAAGGATATGAATGTGGGGGCCATGCCATTGATTATCAACTGCCCGTGTTGTCATCTTGAGGCGAACTCCATAAGATGTGCAGCATTCACGTTCGGACGGAGTTCCTGACCTATGTCCCCTACTATTTATGATATTGCCAGGGTTGCCGGCGTATCAAAATCCACCGTATCACGCGTGCTGAATAAGCAAACCAATATCTCCCCGGAAGCGCGCGAAAAAGTGTTACGGGCCATTGAAGAATTACAGTATCAGCCAAATAAACTGGCCCGCGCGCTGACCTCTTCGGGCTTTGATGCCATTATGGTGATTTCTACCCGCTCGACCAAAACTACGGCGGGTAACCCGTTTTTCTCCGAAGTTTTGCATGCCATTACCGCCAAAGCGGAAGATGAGGGTTTCGACGTGATATTGCAGACGTCGCACAACCCGGCTGAAGACTTACAAAAATGTGAAAGCAAAATTAAGCAGAAAATGATTAAAGGCATTATTATGCTAAGTTCGCCAGCAGATGAGTCTTTTTTTGCCCAACTCGATAAATACGATATTCCGGTGGTAGTAATTGGCAAAGTTGAAGGTGAATATGCCCATGTTTATTCTGTCGATACCGATAATTTTGGCGACAGTATTGCGCTGACCGATGCATTAATTGAAAGTGGACATAAAAATATTGCCTGCCTGCATGCTCCGCTTGATGTCCATGTTTCGGTTGACCGCGTTAATGGTTATAAGCAAAGTCTGTCTGAGCATAATATTGCAGTGCGCGATGAATGGATTGTTGATGGCGGTTACACCCATGAAACAGCATTAAAAGCAGCACGGCAATTATTAAGTCAGTCACCGTTGCCTGAGGCGGTGTTTGCCACAGACAGCCTGAAATTAATGAGCATTTATCGTGCGGCGGCAGAGAAAAATCTTGCCATTCCGCAGCAGTTAGCGGTAGTGGGTTATAGCAATGAAACGCTGTCATTTATTTTAACGCCTGCACCGGGTGGTATCGATATCCCGACGCAGGAGTTAGGTCAACAAAGCTGTGAGTTATTATTCCGCTTAATTGCCGGAAAACCGTCACCGCAAAATATTACCGTTGCCACGCATATGTCGTTGAAATAAATGCCAGCTACGTTGCCTGAATGCCGGATGCGATGCTGGCGCATCTTATCCGGCCTACATTTATAAACCGGATAAAGTACTCGCGCTGCATCCGGCAATTTAGCACATTATCAGAACGCGTAATTCACACCGACACCTGCATAATGGAATTTATCGCTGTCGCCTTCATCGTGATCCTGCCACTCAAACGCGTATTCCAGCGAAACGGAAAGACCATTCTGGAAATCATAACCGTAAAACAAACCAAGACGGTTAAAATCATGGCCTTCACGTTCGATATCATCCTGCCAGTCCCAGTTACTCCAGCGATCCAACCCAATGCGCGTATACGGTGTCACCGAGTGATTGCCGAGCGTCAGCGGTAAATAGGCGCGAATTTCTTGCGTGGAGAATTCACCGTTATTGCGGCTGTCGTCCATATTAAAGCCGCGCTCGAGATAATAGTTCACCCGCAAGGCAACCGTTTCGTTGAAGGTATATTGCAGACCCGTTTCCGTTTCGACACGGGTATCAGCATAACCGGTTGTATTCAGATCGTTGGCAAATTTATACATCGACAGCCAACCGTTGAAACGTAAATCGTCAGTCAGTTTCACGTCCCAGTCTGGCGCGATTTTCCAGCGCTGCATATTTGCCGTGTCTTTACCCGGTTCATCAACGTAGTGATAACCATAGTTACGGAAACCACCGGTCAGGCCGAAACTGAAATCATCGCTTTCGAGAAACTGATAATGCACTTCCAGTTCCGGGCGATCAAACCAGGTTCCACGTTTACCCGCGCTATAATCTACTGGCCCTTCCTGATAATAAGCCAGCGATATTCTCCACGGCCCGTTGGCAGCATTAAAATAGACGGAAGGCTCCGCCAGCCCGTCCATATCTTCGCCATAACCCTCGACGTTTTCTATTTCGTACATCGCGCCGATATTAAAGTGCCAGTCGTTTTTTTCCTCAGCCTGTGCGCAGGCCATTCCCGCACACATCACCAGTGCGGTACAGGGTAATAACTTTTTCATTATTGTTCCTTGTATTATCCTCGGGGAATGCCTTCCCCCTGTATTTAGCGAATTGCTATTTCCGTTTCTGCATCAAAGAAATGACATTTGGTCATATCGAAATGAATAGTGACGTTTTCTCCTGCATGATAATCATTTAACGCACCGGCACGGACCACCAGCTCGTGCCCCCCAACCGTGGTGTAGAGCATAAATTCCGCACCGGTTAATTCCGCCACGCTAATTTTGGCGGAAATGTTATTTTCCTCTTGCGCATCCGGATGAATATCCTCCGGGCGTATTCCCATCACAATGGGTTTATGCAAACTTTCCTGCGTTTTCAGAACCGCTAATTTATCTTCGGGAATGGTTAATTTAAGCGTTTCCGTAACGAATTTATCGCCATCGATCGTGCCGCGAATAAAATTCATTGCAGGTGACCCAATAAATCCGGCAACAAACATATTCGCCGGTTGGTTATAGACCGTTTTCGGCGCACCGACCTGCTGAACAATCCCATCCTTCATAATGACAATCCGCGTCGCCATGGTCATCGCTTCGGTCTGATCGTGGGTCACGTAGATCATGGTGGTGTTCAGTTTCTGGTGCAGCTTGCTGATTTCCGCGCGCATTTGTACGCGCAGCTTGGCATCCAGGTTAGAGAGCGGTTCATCCATCAAAAACACGCCCGCTTCGCGCACAATCGCCCGTCCGAGCGCCACACGCTGGCGTTGCCCGCCGGAAAGCGCGCCCGGCTTGCGTTTCAGGTACTCACGCAGGCCAAGGATTTGCGCCGCCCAATTAACCCGCTCATCTATCACCTCTTTGGCGATTTTTTGCATCTTCAGGCCAAACGCCATGTTGTCGTAGACCGTCATATGCGGATACAGCGCGTAGTTCTGGAACACCATCGCGATATTGCGTGCTTTGGCCGGAACATCATTCATTCGTTTACCGTCGATCAACAGATCGCCGCCGCTAATCTCCTCAAGCCCGGCAATCATACGCAGCGTCGTCGATTTACCACAGCCCGACGGGCCGACAAATACAATGAACTCTTTATCGGCAATTTCCAGGTTGAAGTCCTTCACCACATGCACCTGGTTATCGTAGATCTTTTGAATATGTTGTAACGAAAGCTGTGCCATGTTGATTCCTTTGCTATACGTTTTGCCAGAAGGCCGATAACCGCGGCCAGGTCAGGGACTCCGTTGAGGGCAACAGTAATTGCGCCCCAGTTAAGCCCGCGCCGATCCCCACCGAGCGCATACCGCTGGCGTTAATGGCGTCAATGCCCGCCTGCGCATCTTCAATGCCGATACATGCCTGCGGCGGCACGTCCAGCCCGGCACAGGCGGCGAGAAAGATTTCCGGATCCGGTTTCGAGTGTTTAAGTTGGGAAGCGTCCGCGCAGAAGGTGAAAAACTCACGCAGCTCCAGTGCATCTAAAATCGTTGGCGCATTCAGAGAGACGGAGGCCAGCCCTACCGGGATGCCTTGCGCCCAGAGATCTGCCAGCAAAGGCCGAATTCCCGGCAGAACAGCGTTAACCGTCAGTTCGCGCAGTGAGTGGACGTAGAGCAGATTTTTGCGATACGCCAGTTGCGCCCGCTCTTGCACGTTAAAGTCGCCCTCTTTGCCCCCGTGTTGCAGAATGCGTCGCAGGGACTCATCGCGGCTGATCCCTTTTAACGTCTCGTTAAATTGCGCATCGATGCTGATGCCGATTTCGGCGGCAATCTGCTGCCAGGCCTGGAAGTGCAGATGTGCGGTGTCGGTGATCACGCCATCCAGATCGAAAATTACCCCTTGTAGTTTCATTCATCCTCCTGATGCGTGGTAGCGGTCCCATTGAAGGGCAAAATAAAATCACCCAAACAGAAAACAGACTCTTCAGTCACGGAAATAAGCTGACCGTTCAACCGCATTGAAACGGGCGCAGAAGTTCGAATCGCAATACGCTGCGCGTCGAGAGTGACCTGTAATTCGCAGCCCTGCCAGAACAGAGGGAAAGACAACTGTTGCCACTGCTCAGGTAACGCTGGGTTCAGATGTAATTCGCCGTCGCGCACGCTGACTCCGGCAAAACCCTGAATCGCCCCCAGCCAGATAGCGCCAGTTGCGGCGGCATGGATACCGTCATCGCAGCTATGCGGATCAGCACCAAGATCGATTTCACTCCCCTCGCGCCAGAACGGGTAACTCTGCGCAAGCAAGCCACAACGCGCGGCAACAATGCCGTGGATCGCTTTACTCAATGACGAGTCATGAATGGTTCGCGGTTCATAAAATTGCAGATTGGCGAGACAAGAGGCCGCTGAAAATTGCTCCGGTAGCATGTAATTGAGCATCACCACATCGGCCTGCTTGAGGATCTGCATCTCGTTCACTTCTGCGCGTGAATAATCCAGCAGAATGGTTTGTTTGCCTGCCGCCGCTTTGTATTTCGCCAGATCTATCGCCGGTTTCGCCATAAACGAATCATCCTGCGGCAAAACGCCGTCGGGCTGAATTTCTGGCACCCACAGCTCTTTGAGGAACATGTCGGCACGATGAATAAACGCGTCGTCGCTACAGCCAAACTGGCGAGCAATATTCAGCGCCTGTTGGACGTTGTAGCAGGCCATATAACTGGTGTATGCGTTATTATTAACGTGTTCGGTATATTCGTCTGGCCCAATAACATCATGAATTTCCAGACGATCGTTAACCCTTACCGCGCGGCTAATCCAGAACTTTGCGGTCTCCAGCAGTAGCGCCATGCCTTCGTGAGCAATGAAGATTTCATCCCCCGTTACCTGCCAGTATTGAATAACCGCCCAGGCGATATCGGCAACCAGATGATGTTCTGCCTGCGCTGAGGCCACTTTTTGCCGCAGCCCAGTACGAATGTTAATGGCGGCAAATTCCGGCGTTTCTTCTTCGCCGCTACGTGCGCTCTCCCACGGAAACAGCGCGCCCTGCCAGCCATTGCGTCGCGCTTTCTCCTGCGCGCCAGGCAAGTTGTGCCAGCGATAGCGCAGTAAACTTCGGGCAATCGTCGGTTCGCTAAACAGATGGAACGGCAGCAGGAACACTTCCGTATCCCAGAAAACGTGGCCTTTGTAGCCTTCGCCGGTTAAGGCTTTCGCCGCAATGCTGCTACGCTCGTCATGGGCGGGCGTCATAATACGCAAATGATAAAGCGCATAGTCTAACGCCCGCTGATCGTGCGCATCGCTACTGTTTACCGTGATACGACGTTTCTGCCACCATTGCTGCCAGTTTTCTGTGGATGCTGCAAGAAGTTGGTCATAACTCTGTTGCGTGCACCTTTCGAGCTGGCGAAGCGACGCACTGCCCCACTCGTCTAAAGCGGCTTGTCGGTCGTCCCGCCAGTCAATCCACACCCGCTTTTGCAGGGTCAGTGTTTCACCTGTGCGAAGTTGCGCGCTGGTATGTTGCAGCAAACGGCGCTCTTTTGCGGTATAGCACTGCTGAACGTCACCACTCGCCTGACAGTGACAGCTGATGGCCACATCACTGCGCCCATCCTGGGTGGTGTAGATCCCCTGCATCAGGTGCTGGCCAAACACGCGCACCTGGGTTTCATCAAGATGCTGGCGACCATGGTTAGTTTGCGTGGCGTCAATGCCTGTTGAGATCAGCACTGATGCCTCGACGTCCAGCGGGGTAATACTGATTTCCAGCGCGATCAGCGGCAGTTGATCTGTCGAAACAAAACGACGGCTTTCAATGGTGAACCCTGCGCCGTCGCTCGTGCGCCAGATAACACTGCGGCGTAATTCTCCACTGGCAAAGTCAAGCTCACGCTGCCACGCTTCGCGGGATAATGAAAAAATCTCGCCGTTTAGGGTAATTTCCATTCCCACCACGTCTGGCAGATTCACCAGTTCGTTGATTTCACCTTTCCCGGCTCGATGATAAAGCCCTGCCAGATACATGCCGCGCGTCTGCCGCGTGTAATCTTCTTCATGGCTGGCACGAAGCCCAAGATAGCCGTTCCCCTGCGCCATTAATGAGGCATATTTATTCAGGGTATGCTGGCTGAATTGGGGTTCCGTTAATGTTACTGGCCTGGTCATAATTCCACACGCGTCCCTGTTTCTGCGGATTGATACAGCGCCGCCACCAGTTGCTGGATGATGTACCCTTGCTCGGCGTCGGCAATCATCACTGGCATGCCCTGTACGTGATTGATAAAGGCTTCCATGCTGCGCAAATGACGGTTGTCGTCGGCCAGTTCCCGTTGCATCAGCGTCATTAATTCACCGTTGTTATCGGTATAGATATGCGCCGGAAACAGCGTGGCTCCGGCTTTATCACCGCAAAAGCTGACGTTCATAATCGACTGTTCGCGGATGTTGAGTGCAAATGATGTCTCGAGCCAAAGAATGCCGCCGTTATGAAATTCAATGGTGCCAAACAGCGAATCTTCGACGCTGTAGGCTGCCGGGTCCCACTCGCCAAATTGACCACAGCTCTTTTGCGGGCCGATCTTTTGAAAGCTATGCGCATTCACGCTTTTCACCGCCGGAAAGCCCAGCACATACATCGCGGCATCCAGCATATGAATGCCAATGTCGATCAGCGGGCCGCCGCCCTGCAGTTCTTTATTGGTAAAGACACCCCAACCGGGAACGCCGCAGCGACGCAGGGCGCGAGCGGTCGTCACGTAAATCTCACCCAAAACGCCGTTGGTCACCTGCTCACGCAGTTGTTGCGTATCAAGGGCAAAACGATGGTGAAAGTCGTAGGCCAGCACCTTGCCCTGTTTGCGCGCGGTATCGCACATTTCCCGCGCCTGTTCTGGCGTCATGGCGGGCGGTTTCTCGCACATCACATGGCAGCCTGCCTCCAGCGCCATCAGGGTATGCTCGTAATAAAAACGGTTAGGTGAACAGACGCTTACCACGTCAGGTTTTACCGCCAGCAGCATGGCCTGCGGATCGTCCCACACGGATGCGTTCCCGTATTTCTCTGCCAACGCCTGCGCCTGGGAAAGGCGGCTGTCACAGACAGCCACCAGTTCCAGATCGTTGCGGGTGCAGTAGTACGAAGCATGAACCTTATCCGCCACCTGGCCCGCGCCTATTATCGCGACCCGCAGCGGAGAGCTTGTCATTGCACTTTTCACAAAGACCTCTTAGCAGGTGCGCAACCAGGCCAAAGAATCACGGTACGCCTGAGCAGGATCTTCTGCCCGAATGCGCCCTTCATACACCACATAGCCCTGATAGTTATCGGCGCGCAACTGTTCAAACAGCGCGTGGAAATCGAGGGTGCCGCTGCCCGGCTGATAGCGATGGTTATCGGCAATATGCACATGACCAAGCAGGTCACGGTTGTCATGCAGCGCCTGCGCCAGGTTATCCTCTTCGATGTTCATGTGATAGAAATCGCCGATAATCTGCACATGTTTAAGGTTGTTTTCGACGATGTAACGACGAGCATCGGCGAGCGTGTTGATCATGTGGTCCTGATAGCGGTTTAGCGGTTCGAGATACACCACCGTTCCGGTACGCGCGGCTACCTTTTCCAGGAAACGCAGGGAATCGCTCACCATTTGACGATCGCCGTCCAGGCTGCGCGGCGAGGTCATCGGCGGTAAGCGAAAGGTAAACATGCCCCACGCAGCCGGAACGACAATCCCTTTACCGCCCACTTCTGCCAGCGCCTCAAGAATGCGCTCGATCTGCTTTAAACCATTAAGACGACGCTCTTCAATAAAGTCGCCAATCCAGCCGTCATAGCCGCCGCAGGCGGTGGTCACCGGTAAACCGGTTTCTTTGATCGCTGCTTTGACTTCTTCGATATTGTTAACCAGCAGTTTGCCGTCAATCTCAAAGCCATCAAAACCCATCTCTTTGATATAACGAAATTTCTCCAGAATATTTTCCGGAAAGAAGGCCTGATTCTGTGTACCGATTTTCATTTTTCCGTCCTTAGAATTAAAAAGTTACGCCCATTTTGATGCTCTGTTCCGGATGCTGGTCGACATACTGCATGTAGCTTTCCGGGCTTTTAGCAAAGGTCACCACTGGGTCGATTAAATCTTCACAATTGAGATAACCGTTCATCAGCAGTTCCCAGCAGGTTTCTTCAATACGCTTGCGGCTCCAGCGCGGATAATCCGGGTTCGGTTCACTGCACGCACGAGAGAAGACAATTTTGGCGTTGTTGAAATGCGCTTCACGTCCGAGGTTGAAACCTTCGGCAAATGGTTTGGCAAATGCGACATACGAGATGGTGCCGCCATAAGCCAGGCCGCGCAGTGCCGATTGCAGCGCGTCGGCGTAGCCGCTGGTTTCGATAATCACATCGGCACCCTGCTTGCCGGTCAGCGTTTTAATCTCTTTGCCTACATCCGTGCCAATGGGGTTAAGGCAGAAATCCGCACCGTGGCGACGGGCAATATCACAGCGATGAGCGATAGGATCGACACCAATCACCACCGACGCGCCAGCGCGTTTTGCCAGTTGAATGGCAATTTGACCAATCGCACCAAGCCCGACTACCACCACAAAATCGCCCACGCGCACGTTGGCATCGCGCACGCCGCTCATGGCAAACTGCGCCGGGTCGTAACAGACGGCGTTTTTCCACGAGCTACCTTGCGGCATTTTGCGCAGTTTGTAGTTATTCACCGCGTTAATGATGACCGTTTCGGAAAGCGGGCCGTAGCCGCATACGCTGTCGCCCACCGCGTAGTCGGTAACCTCGCTGCCGCACTCGATAATGTCGCCAACCACCATGTTGCCAAGCTGGAACTTGCCAAACTCAATGCCGCGCGGCGCATCTGCCGGACGGGGGGTGAACATCTGCCATTCGCCATTAAAGTCTTCATTAATAAACGGGCTGGCGGCGCGGAAATCGACCACTTCCGTCCCGTGTTTCGGCGCGCCGAACCGCACGCGGATCTTCACTTCATTGGCTGAAATCGCCCTGTCTTCATACTCCACCAACGCGGCAACGCGCGGTGCTGTGGCTACTAACTTTTTCATGTAAAACTCCTTGTCAAGAAACTGGCCGCTTTAGCCCTTCACTCCACCGGCGGTCAAACCACTCTTAATAAAACGTTCCGAAAGTGCATACATAATCACCACCGGCAATGCGGTCACCAGCGAGGCCGCCATCATTCGGCCCCAGATGTAATCAGGGGTACTGAACAGCGCGTTCAGGCCTACCGGTAAAGTGAAATTGCTGGCGCTGGAGAGGAAAATCGAGGCAAACAGATAGTCGTTCCACGCCACCATAAAGCAGTAGACGAACACGGATATCAGCCCGGACATCGCCAGCGGTACCGTGATGCGGAAGATGATTTGCAGCCGGTTGAGGCCATCCATCATCGCCGCTTCTTCGATTTCATCGGGGATGGTGTCGAAGTAGCTTTTCAGCATAAACACGGCGGTAGGCAGGGTTTGCGTCACCATGGTGATGATCAGCGCCATCTCGGTGTCGTAAATGCCAAGCGCAGTGATGATTTTGAACAGCGGCACCACCAGCAAAATGCCGGAGAACATGTACACCGTGTAGAAGCTGGCGTTGATGGTCATTCGCCCTTTAAAGCGCAGGCGGGAAAGCGCGTAAGCCCCGAGAATGCCGAGAAATACTGCTATCACGGATGAAACTACCGACACCACCAGGCTGTTACGGAAATAATCGACAAACGGGAAAATCACCGGATTAAAAATGTCGACGTAATGCTCCAACGTCCACTGCTGTGGCAGCAGCGTAGGATGCAGCGAGATCGCCTCTTTCGCGCTTTTGAACGAGGTCATCAACATCACAAAAAACGGAAACAGCGTGATGATGAGAAACAGCGCCAGCCCGCAGTAAAAACCGATGCGACTGAGTGTGCGTTTATTTGTTGCCATTGAGGTTCACCCGTTTTCTGGTCAGCAGAATGACAGCGAAAATAATGATGAAGAGCACCACCGAGATCGCCGCCGCTTTCCCTAAATCATTAAAGGCAAAGGCGGTTTTGTAGAGATAGACGCCGAGAATATCGACCTTGGTCGTCAGCAAATAAACGTCAGCGAACATGTAGAACATCCAGATGGTACGCAGAGTCACCACCGTCGCCAGGACCGGCATAATCGCGGGCAGCGTGACGATGCGAAACCGTTGCCAGGCATTCGCGCCGTCCATCTCTGCCGCTTCGTACAGCGATTTATCAATAGTCTGCAAAATCGCCAGAAACGAGATAAAGGCATAAGGGAAGTAGCGCCAGATGGCGAACAGCACCACCAGCACAAAACTACTGCCCGGGTTATCGAACCACAGCGGCGCCTGCTCATAGAGATGCAGAAGATCGACGCCGAGGTAGTTCACAATGCCGTAGCCGTTGTTGAACATGTATTTCCAGGCGAACACCAGCGAAATGGACGGCGTTACGTAGGAGAGGATCACCAACGAACGCGCGGTTTTGCGCAGGCGAAACTCGCGGTTGAAAAACATCGCCACCGCCAGGCCGAGCACGGTGCTACCTGCCACCACCAGCGCGGTATACCAGACCGTCATCCACAGCGAGTGCCAGAAGCCGGGATCGGAGAGAATACGCACATAGTTGCTCACCCCAACAAACGTTGACTCGATGTTGGGATTAAGCGGCAGACGTAAAAAACTGATTTCGATATTCGACACCATTGGCCACGCCACCAGACCGCCCAGCAGTAATAAGCTGGGCGCGAGAAGCAGCAGCGCAAAGGGCATATCGGAACGACCTGAAAAAAGCCTGTTCATTGCGGATTCCTGTCCTGGGATTAGTGCTGTTCGATCAGTTCATCCAGCTTTTTCTGGCTCGCTTGCAGCGTGGTTGAGAGATCGGCTTTCCCCACGGTGACGTTATGCACCATTGAACTCACCACACCAGACCCCGTGACATCGCCCATGCGGGTAAAGTTTTTGTCCCCTACCGCACCAAAGACCTGAATGTTTGGCAGTTCGCTAATCAACTGATTCGGCAAGTCTCCCAGCGCCTTAATCACGTCGTTATCTTTCCAGGTGGCAGTCGTCACAACCGCTTTGTTCACCGGCAGCGCCGCGCCTGGCGACATCATCACCCAGTCGGCAATGTTGTCCGCCTGCTCCATAAAGGTGACAAATTTTTCCGCCGCTTCCGTCTCTTCGCTTTTTTGCCCGGCGGTAATGGTCAGCGATGTCAACATGCCGTAGACCGCCGAGTTTTTCTCGGTTGGCACCACGAAACCGACATTTTTCGGGTCGCCTTCTTTAATCACAGCCGGAAGGATGTAGGTGGAGTAAATCGCCATCGGCGCGGTGCCGTTCATAAAGGCGTCTTTCACTTCCATAATGTCGTTAGAACCCGGCATGGTGTTGGCAGCAAGGTCGCGGTAATAGGTCAGCGCCTGCATCATCTCCGGCGTATCAAGGGTGATTTTGCCTTCGGCGTTAAAAACGTTGGCCTGATTGGATAACGCAAACTGGGAGAACGATTGTTCCGTCAGTACGCTTTCTGCCGTCGGCAGTGCAATACCGTATTTTTTATTCGCCGGATCGTTCAGTTTCTGTGCGACATCCAGCAACTGTTGCCAGTTTTTCGGCTCATCCAGCCCGGCTTTTGCCAGGACATCTTTGCGATACCAGATACCGCCAATCCATGCGCTGACAGGAACACCGGTCCAGGCGCTACCATCTTCGGTGCGCACAATCCGCAGAACGCCGTCATAAAACGCGCCTTCACCGACATTACTGATGACCGTAGCAACCGCTTTGCGATCGATAAGCTGTTCTTTGTCCATCACTTTCGCGTAGTCATGGCTGGTTTCGATCACTTCCGGCAGCGAGCCGCTACGGGAAAGGGTGATGACTTTGGTGTTATAGGCATCTTCTTCCACCGGCACTTGTTTAACAGTGATGCCTGGGTTTTCTTTTTCAAAACGCGCAATTAACTGACTAATTACCGCCTGGCGTTCCTGTTCCACCGAAGAATGCATAAACTCGATGGAAACATTCGTTTTATTTTCTTCTTTACAACCTGAAATCAGGACGCAGGAAACCAGTGCTGATAACAGCACGATTTTTGATTTAATCATGAGATGTTCCTTTTTATTTAATCCACATAACCTGCCAGGGGCGCAGCGTTATATCATTACCCACTATATCAACTTCACTAATCAGATCCCGACCGTGCAGGTCAGTAATATTTATATGCTGAATATTTTCACTGACATTAAACAATCCTGTCAGACAATTACCATCCGCGTTGCTTCTTTGAATACGCATTACGGATGAATTAACCGTATCGATGGTAAAATCATTATCTGGATGAAACTCGTTATGACTGCGACGAATTTTAATTAGTCGCGACAATTCATGATATACCGCGTGCCTTAACGTCGCTTTATTGTTCAGTTCGGTCGTGATCTCTTCGCTGGTGTATTTTTTACGGTTAATCGCACGGTTATATCCCAGTTTTTCGACACCTGCGTAATCATTACGCGAGCCCAGAATACTTTGAATATATATCGCTGGCACACCGGGGAAAATTAACAAAATCGCATGGGCAAGGATAAACCTGGCGCAACGTTCTTCATCGCTACTCTCGCGGCGGCTTAACGCATCCATATAAGTGACATTCATTTCATACGGACTGCGCGTACCATCGGGATTATTTTTCCAGTTTACTAATGCCCCTTCCTGCTGTAACGCCTCGACTAGCGCTAATATCTCGCTTTCAGGCAACAAGCCTCGCAGTGGGTTAAGCCCAATACCATCATGAGACGCGAGGAAGTTAAACCAGGTGGTTTTACTGGAAGGCAACGTCAGACTTTGCGCCCACTGGCACAGCGCCTCGACGTTCTGTTTTTGCACCGCATGTAACACCAGCGGCGGCAGTGAGAACTGGTACACCATATGCGCTTCGTCATCACCGTTTCCAAAGTAAGCAATGTTGTCTTTGTGCGGAACATTGGTCTCGGTAATGATCACTGTACCTGGTGCTACGTCATCAATAATCGACCGTAACAGCTTGATAATCAGATGTGTTTTTTCCAGATGGATGCAGCTTGTTCCCGGCTCTTTCCACATAAAGCCAACGGCATCCAGACGGACATACTCTGCGCCTTTTTCCAGGTAACACAACAGCACATCTACCATCGCCAGTAATACATCTGGGCTGCGATAATTGAGGTCAATTTGATCGTCGCTAAAGGTCGTCCATAAATGGCGCGTTGAATTATCGTGCATTTTAAACGGCGTTAATAAGGGTAACGCGCGTGGGCGCGTGACGGCGCTAAGATCGGTTTGCGGGTCAACGGCAATAAAAAAATCTTCAAAACCTGGCTGCTGTTGTAAATAGTTTTTAAACCATTCACTTTTTGCCGACATATGGTTGCAGACAAAATCAAACATTAAATGACTGCATTCACCGAGTTGCTGAATATCCTGCCACTCCCCTGCTTCACTGGCGACCTGATGATAATCAATTACCGAAAATCCATCATCAGATGACCATGGGTAAAATGGCAACAAATGGACATGTGAAAAAATGCTTTGCAGCCAGTGATGGTAAAACTGATTAAATGTGGGTAGTGGTTTTAAATCATTACTGTGAAATTGATCGGCATA
The DNA here is from genome assembly GCF_963876935.1 of Escherichia sp. MOD1-EC4550. Taxonomy (NCBI): domain Bacteria; kingdom Pseudomonadati; phylum Pseudomonadota; class Gammaproteobacteria; order Enterobacterales; family Enterobacteriaceae; genus Escherichia; species Escherichia sp. MOD1-EC4550. The sequence goes on along the minus strand of NZ_CAWNSE010000052.1, from coordinate 80,055 downwards.
GGTAATTAACACGACATCACTTTCATCCCAGTGTTTTTTACGTCGCTGTGTAATTAATCTTTTCGCACTCTCAAGACGCGTTACAAGTTTCTGTAAATGAGTCGCGGTAAATGTTCCACCGTAGATTTCGTCCAGGTAATCCGTAATTTTCTGTTTCATGTTGCCTTTCTGTGGTAGCGGTCCCATGAAACGAGAGACTACTCCGCAGAAAATAAACTGTCAATTGAGCACAAGGGTTTTAGTCACGCAGGAAATCATTTTTTACCAGGGAAAAAGCGTATTTGTGAGCTGACGCAAATAATCTATGGGGATGTAAATAAGGTGTGACAGAAAAAGTAAACGGCGCATAAGCGCCGCTTAGGGTGGATTCTTTTAACCTTTGACCTTCGGCATTGCGATGTCTTTCAGGCCGCCAGCGTTCTCAACGTGGGTATATCCCATCTCGCTAAGGATCTCTTTTGCCTGCCCTGACTGGCGTCCGGCATTGCAATACACTTTCACGGTGTCGTTTTTATCCGGAACGGCTGTGGCAATGCGCTCTTTCACTTCCTTCAGGGGAATATTGATGGCTCCCTGAACGTGCTCTTGCTGATACTGCTCTGGAACACGAACATCGATCCAGTGTTCAGCGGCGAAAACGGGCAGTGAAAACACCAGTGTCAGAGCAAGTAAGCCTTTTTTAAACATGTAAGCGTCCTTCTATGGATGAAAATTGCCATCCATAATACGCCTTAGCTTTAACAATTTTTGCGAAACTCCCCTCACCTTTTATAACGCTGCGCCAGCTTATTGGCAGCCCGACTTAATAGCGGTTCCAGCGCCACAGCCAGCAACATTTTCAGCGGTCGGCGAGCAACTGATTTTATCGCCCAACCAGCCACACCCGCCGGGCCATAGCGCAGTGCGGTAAGAAGTACCAGCTTGCCTGCTAATTTGAAACCAGGCTTCACCTTTTGCCCGGCCTGTTGCCAGCGAGTATTCATAACTTTCCTCACAGTTGACGGAAACGGCTACGTAACGTGAAAGTATCGGAAGTGACATAACGTTCCATCTCGCGTAAACGCGTTTCACTGGCCGCCAGTTCACGGTCGACATCATCCAGCAATTCGCTGCTGGAAGGTAGCTGCTCACCAAAGGCCATGTTGTCCGGCATTGGATCAAGCGCAAATGACAAAATGATGTAAGCAACCAGGGTAAACAGCGCCAGGCCGAAGAAAATCGACAGCACCACCAGGATACGTACCAGTTTTACCGGTACATCAAAATAGTTGGCAATCCCGGCGCAGACGCCGCGTACCATGCCCCGCTGTGGAATACGCCATAATTTTTTATTGAGATTAATGCCCGCCATTAGCGATCCCTCCAGTTCGGATGTTCTGCATCAAGAATGGATTCCAGCGCCTGAATACGTTCGCGCATCCGTTTTGCTTCATCAGCCAGTTGCGCTAATCGCTGCTGCTCACTTTGCGACAATTCACCGCGACCGGAACGATTGCTGTAATGCAGCCATAACCAGATCGGTAAAACAAACAGCACAAAAATGGTTAACGGAATAGCCAGAAATAGCGCGCTCATAAGGACTCCTTAGACGATGAGCGGCGGCGCGTTCAGACGCCGCCAGGATGTTATTATTGATTGTCTTGCTTCATTTTGGCTTTTAATTGTGCCAGTTGCTCGCTGATTGCATCATCGGCTTTCAGTTCGGCAAACTGATCGTCCAGCGATTTTTGTTTACCGAAGCTGTGGCTTTCTGCTTCCGCTTCCATCTGGTCAATTCGACGTTCGAAAGATTCGAAACGAGCCATTGCTTCATCCAGTTTGCCACTGTCCAGCTGACGACGCACATCGCGCGACGAGTTTGCCGCCTGATGGCGTAACATCAATGCCTGCTGGCGAGCGCGTGTTTCACTCAATTTGTTTTCCAGCTCGCCGATCTCTTTCTTCATACGCACCAGCGTATCGTCCACCAGCGTCACTTCATGTTCCAGGCTCTTAATCAGATCGGTCAGTTTCTGTTTTTCAATTAACGCCGCACGCGCCAGATCTTCTCTCTCTTTCAGCAGCGCCAGTTCGGCTTTTTCCTGCCATTCAACTTCACGCGCCGACGCTTGTTCAATACGGCGAGTCAGCTGTTTCTTTTCTGCCAGCGCACGCGCCGAAGTAGAACGTACTTCAACCAGTGTATCTTCCATCTCCTGGATCATCAGACGCACCAGTTTCTGTGGATCTTCCGCTTTCTCTAATAGAGCGTTGATGTTGGCATTTACGATGTCGGCAAAGCGAGAAAAAATACCCATAATGTTGTCCTCTTGATTTCTGCGTTCAGGATTGTCCTGCTGAACTATTAATACAATTTGCGTGCCAATTTTTTATCTTTTTGATTTATAAATATCTGATTGAAGAATCAACAGCAACATGCCAGGATGAGTTAGCGAATTACACTAACAAGTGGCGAATTTCATCATGGCAGAATACAAAGATAATTTACTCGGTGAGGCGAACAGCTTTCTCGAAGTGCTGGAACAGGTTTCGCATCTCGCACCGCTGGACAAACCGGTGCTCATCATCGGCGAGCGCGGCACAGGTAAAGAGCTGATTGCCAGCCGTCTGCATTATCTCTCCTCCCGTTGGCAGGGGCCGTTTATTTCCCTTAACTGCGCGGCGTTAAATGAAAATCTGCTGGATTCCGAACTGTTTGGTCACGAAGCGGGCGCGTTTACCGGTGCGCAAAAACGTCATCCAGGGAGATTTGAACGTGCCGACGGCGGTACGCTATTTCTTGATGAACTCGCTACGGCACCGATGATGGTACAGGAGAAATTATTGCGCGTGATTGAGTACGGTGAACTGGAGCGCGTTGGCGGCAGCCAGCCATTGCAGGTGAATGTGCGGTTGGTATGCGCGACGAATGCCGATCTCCCGGCGATGGTCAATGAAGGTACTTTTCGCGCTGACCTGCTCGACCGGCTGGCTTTCGATGTAGTGCAACTGCCGCCCCTGCGCGAGCGCGAAAGCGACATTATGCTGATGGCAGAACACTTTGCCATTCAGATGTGTCGGGAAATCAAGCTGCCTCTGTTCCCGGGTTTTACCGAGCACGCCAGAGAAACATTGCTGAATTATCGCTGGCCGGGAAATATTCGTGAATTGAAAAACGTGGTGGAACGTTCGGTGTATCGCCACGGCACCAGCGATTATCCGCTTGATGACATTATTATTGATCCCTTTAAACGGCGTCCGCCTGAAGACGCTATCGCCGTTTCAGAAACCACCTCGCTTCCAACGCTGCCGCTGGATTTACGTGAGTTTCAGATGCAGCAGGAAAAAGAGTTGCTGCAACTCAGTTTGCAACAAGGGAAATATAACCAGAAGCGCGCGGCTGAATTACTGGGGTTAACCTATCATCAGTTCCGCGCGTTGTTGAAAAAGCACCAGATTTAGCGAAGTTGGGCAATACAACTTGCCGGATGCGGCGTGAACGCCTTATCCGGCATACATAATCAATACGTCGTTTGCAGGCCTGATAAGCGCAGCGCATCAGACATTATTGCGTTGGGCTATTAATCGCTCAGCGCATCCTGCAATATTTTCATTGCCGCATCGAATTGCGCATCCGGGATGGTCAGCGGATACAGGAAGCGAATCACGTTGCCGTATGCGCCACAGGTCAGCAGGAGCAGCCCCTGCGCCAGCGCGCGTTGCTGGATTTTCTGTGCAATCGCCGCTGACGGCTCGCCCGTTTGCGGATCGTTAAACTCTGCCGCAATCATCGCCCCCAGACCGCGTACCGCCGCGATGGCCGGAACGCTTTCTTTGGCATCAATCAACGTATTTGTCAGACGCTGGCCCAGTTGATTAGCGCGTTCGCAAAGGGATTCTTTGTCGATAATGTTGAGCACCGCGTGCGCGGCAGCCACCGCCAGCGGGTTCCCGGCGTAGGTACCACCAAGCCCGCCCGGCGCGGGCGCGTCCATGATATTCGCGTTACCGACCACGCCCGAAAGCGGCATCCCGCCCGCAAGACTTTTCGCCATCGTCATTAAGTCCGGCTTATCGGCGTAGTGATCCATGGCAAACAGTTTACCGGTACGCGCAAAGCCGCTTTGCACTTCATCGGCAATCATCACAATACCGTGCTCGTCGCACAGGCGGCGAATGGCGGCAACCAGCTCTTTTGGCGCAACGTTGAAACCGCCTTCGCCCTGCACCGGTTCGAAAATAATCGCCGCCACCTGCTTCGCTTCAATGTCCGATTTAAACAAGCGTTCGATGGCATCGAGGGAGTCCTGCGTTGAAACGCCATGTAAATCTGACGGATAAGGTACGTGATACACCGAACCGGGGAACGGGCCGAAGCCGATTTTGTACGGCGCGACCTTTCCGGTCAGCGCCATGGTCATATATGTACGACCGTGGAAGCCACCGCTAAACGCAATCACGCCAGGGCGTCCGGTATGGGCGCGGGCGATTTTCACCGCGTTCTCCACCGCTTCCGCACCGGTGGTGAAGAACGCAGTTTTAGCCTGCCCGCTTACCGGGGCAAGGGCGTTGATTTTCTCCGCCAGGGTGACGTAGCTTTCGTACGGCACAATCTGATACGCCGTGTGGGTAAACTGTTGCAATTGCTGCTCCACCGCCGCGACCAGATCAGGGTGGCGATGCCCGGTATTCAGCACCGCAATGCCTGCGGCGAAATCGATATATTCGTTGCCCTCTACATCCTTCAGCGTGGCGTTTTCTGCCGACTGGGCGAAGAAGTTACACATCACGCCAACCCCGCGTGGGGTAGCAGAAAGACGACGCTGATGGAATTCATTGTTGCTCATGTTTCACACCTTTTGACTCTTCACTGTTAATCGGAAATTAAACGCCCAGACGATCGCGCAGGCTGTAATAAGCCGCGCCCATCGCGGTAAATGGCACGCGCAGCGTGCGCCCGCCGGGGAACGGGTAATGCGGCAGATTGGCGAAGGCGTCGAAGCGTTCGGCGTCACCGCGCAGCAGTTCAGCAATCAAACGCCCGGCAAGATGGGTACAGGTGACGCCGTGGCCGCTGTAACCCTGCATGTAATAGATGTTGGTATCAAGGCGACCGAACTGCGGCATGCGCGACAAGGTCAGCAGGAAGTTGCCCGTCCAGCGGTAATCAATTTTCACGCCCTTCAGCTGCGGGAAGGTTTTCAGCAGTTTCGGCACAACAAGACGCTCAACGTCATCCGGGTCGCGCGCGCCGTAGACCACGCCGCCGCCGTACAGCAGGCGGTTATCGGCAGTCAGGCGGTAGTAATCAAGAAGATAGTTACAGTCTTCCACACAGTAGTTTTTCGGGATCAGCGAACGGGCTAAATCTTCCGACAGCCGCTCGGTGGTGATCACCTGCGTGCCGCACGGCATGCTGCGTTTCGCCAGTTCCGGCTCAACTTTATCGCCCAGATACGCATTCCCGGCGACAATCACATACTTCGCCGTCACCTGACCATTGGCAGTCCGCACCACGGCTGGCGTGGTGTGCTGGATCTGCGTCACGGCGGAAAGCTCATACACGCGCCCGCCGTTCAGGCGGATGGCATCGGCTTCACCAATGGCGAGGTTTAGCGGATGAATATGCCCACCGCTGTGATCCAGCAGCGCACCAGTGTAGCGATCGCTGGCGACCTCGCGGCGAATAGCGTTGGCGTCCAGCAGCTCCAGCTGTTTATTGCCGTAGCGTTCCCAGTTCTCTTTCTGCTCTTCGAGTGTGGCGAGTTGTTTATCATTCATCGCCACAAACAGGCCGCCGGGGCGATAGTCGCAGTCAATCTGATAACGTTTGATACGTTCGCGGATGATCTCGCCACCCTCGAACATCATGCTGCCGAGCATACGGGCGGTATCCATGCCGTAGCTTTTTTCGATAACGTCGATGTCGCGGCTGTAGGAGTTCACAAGCTGCCCGCCGTTGCGTCCGCTTGCGCCGAAGCCGATGCGTGAGGCTTCAAGAACCACCACGTCAAAGCCCGCTTCCGCCAGATGCAGCGCGGAGGAAAGCCCGGTATAGCCGCCGCCGACCACGCAAACGTCGCAGGAAATCGACTCATTCAGCGTGTCGAATGGCGCGTATTTATTCGCACTGGCGGCGTAATAACTGCTGGTATGTTCGGTCATTTCAGGCCTCCAGGCTTATCCAGATGGTTTTCAGTTCGGTGAATTTTTCAAGGGCGTGCAGGGATTTGTCGCGACCGTTGCCGCTCTGCTTATAGCCGCCAAACGGCACGGTCATATCACCGTCGTTGTAGTTATTGACGAAGACGGAACCGGCTTTCAGGCGGCGACTCATGCGGTGCGCGCGGGAGAGGTCGCGTGTCCATACCGCCGCGCCAAGTCCGTACTGGCTGTCGTTGGCAAGCTGTAGCGCCTGTTCTTCTGATGTGAAACGCGTGACCACCAGCACCGGACCGAAAATCTCTTCGCGGCTTAAGGACGCATTCGGGTCTACATCCACAAAGATGGTCGGGCCGATGGCGGCAGCCAGCTCGGCGTTACGACCATCCAGCAGCAGTTGCCCTGTGCTTTCGCCTTCCCGAATAAAGCTATGCACCGAGTCAGCGTGGGCGCAGTCGATTAAGGTGCCCATGGTGGTCGCGGGATCAAGCGGATGCCCCGGCTGCCAGTTTTGCGCCTGCTGTTTTAACAGGGCTAAGAACTCATCGGCGATGCTCTCTTCCAGCAACAAACGCGTTCCGGCGATGCACACCTGGCCCTGGTTATAAAAGATGCCCGCGGCGGTGGCACTCGCTGCCTGTTGCAGATCCGGGCAGTCGGCGAAAACGATGTTGGCGCTTTTGCCGCCTGCTTCCAGCCAGACGCGTTTCATGTTGCTGTCGCCCGCGTCCTTCAGCAGCTGTTTCCCGGTGCGGGTTGAGCCAGTAAAGGCAATGGCATCGATATCGTTATGGCGCGAAAGCGCCTGCCCGGCTTCATGACCAAAACCCGTCACCACGTTCAACACACCATCCGGCAGCCCTGCTTCTTTCGCCAGCCCGGCGAGACGAATCGCACTGAGCGGTGATTTTTCAGACGGTTTTAGAATCACGCTGTTTCCCGCCGCCAGCGCCGGGCCGAGTTTCCAGCAGGTCAGCAGCAACGGGAAGTTCCACGGTACAATGGCAGCAATCACGCCCACCGGTTCACGCACGATCATCGCCAGGGCATTGCTACTGGTGGTCGCCACTTCGCCATACACTTTGTCGATTGCTTCGGCGTACCAGCGAATGGCGCGCGCCGCGCCGGGAATATCATCACGCAGGCTGTGACGAATCGGTTTGCCGGTATCGAGGGTTTCCAGCAGTGCCAGCTCTTCGGCGTTGGCTTCCATTAAATCGGCGAGTTTATTCAGTACCGCTTTACGTTTTGCCGGAGAAGAGTGTGACCAGTCGCCGCGTTCAAATACGCCGCGTGCTGCGCTCACCGCACGGTCGATATCGACGCTCTTGCCGCGGGCAATTTTCGCCAGCGGTGCCTGGGTGACCGGATCAACGGTTTCAAAAGTTTCATTTTCCGCCGCAGCAGTATATTCACCGTTAATAAATAAGCGGGTTTCAATGGCGAGACTTAACGCTTTATCCTGCCAGTAAGCCAGATGATGAAAATTCATTATGACTCCTGTTTCACGTGTATCAGATATATGCAGTTTGTGAACGTCAGGGCGCAGAGATCCCCGGGCCGTATGCCCGTTTATTTCTGGCGACATTCTTTATGGATTGCCGGGCGCATTGCGCTTACCCGGCTTACAGAACAAAAAGATTAAAACGTGGTGGGCGTATGGGCGCTGATAATTCGGCAAATGCCTGCCGACGTATTACTGAAACTGTGCGGGATGCCGGTATTAATGGCATAACTTTGCCCCGCGACGAGGTGGTAATCCTGACCATTAATCGTCAGAACAATTTCACCTTCCAGTACAGTGCCTATTTCCTCACCCTGATGCTTAATTCTTTCCCCAGTGGTTGTGCCCGGCTGGTAAGTTTCAAAGATCATCGCCAGCGTGCGATTCGGGTTACCGTTATGAACCAGCTTCATTGACACACCCTGACTGCCCATCTCAATTAAGTCGTCCTGATTAATGACGACCTGTGGCTCATCAGGTTTTTCCGGCTCGGAAAAGAATTCCGAGAGTGACAGACCATACACCTTCAGCAGCTTTTGCAGCGTACTGATGGCAGGGCTGACTTTATCTTGTTCTATCGTACTGATAGCACTGTGAGTCAGCCCGGAGAGTTCGGCGGCACGACGTTGTGAAAGCCCCTGCTGCTGGCGGATTTCCGACAAGCGTTTTCCTGGCGCCAGTCCCTCATCACTCATATTTGCATTTCCTTAAACTGTAGTGGTCAGAGTCGCTGTTTTTCAGCGATATGGTGCTGACAAGCGGTGATAAAGCCCTCGAACAATATACGCGAAAGCGCGTACTCGCTACTGTTCCATTCCGGGTGCCACTGTACGCCCAGCGCAAAAGGATGATTGATGACGCTAACCGCCTCAACTAAGCCATCCGGCGAGCGAGCTTCAACACGCAACCGTGGGCTAACGACCTTCGCCCCTTGTCCATGCAGAGAGTTTACCCAAAAGTTGCTACATTCAGGTAACAACGCAGACAGCAATCCCCCCTCTTCAACCTGAACTTCATGCGACGGTGCATATTGCTGTTCCACCGGCAGTTCGGGATCTTCCCGATGTTCCAGCAATTCAGGCTGTTCGCACAGCTTGCGATGCAACGAACCACCGGTTGCCACCACCAGTTCCTGTAAACCCCGGCAGATGGCGAAAATGGGGATGCGCCTTTCGAGTGCGGCATTAATTAACGCCATGCTCAGAAGATCACGCCCGGGATCGGCGTCAGGCTCATCGCCGTTTTCACCATATAGGTGCGGCTGCACATTGCTGGGACTACCAGGAAGATAAATACCATCGAGTTTCGGCAAAAGTTGTTCAAGTAATGACGGTTCCGCCAGCGCATGTGGCAGCGCAATTGGCAAGCCGCCTGCGTGGATGATGGCATTCAGGTACTTTTCTTGCAGAGTCTGGGTCGCATGCCCCTTAAGCCTGTTCCTGCACATTACGACACCGATAACCGGATTGTTCATTATATTTTCCATGCTCAATCTCACAAAGTGGACTAAATTATCGCCATTACTGCGCTTTAAATGACCTTTATGTTCAATATTTTTTCAATCTAGCAGTGGGTTTTCATTTTTGCAAACTCAATTTAACATTTGACAAACATTTAGTTTGCATACAGATTCGAAGAGTGGTCATTATATTTTACGCTTTGATAACGAGCGGAAAACAAACCAAAGGCGAAGAATCATGGAAACCAATATCGTTGAAGTAGAAAACTTTGTTCAGCAGTCAGAAGAGAGGCGGGGTAGCGCCTTTACGCAGGAAGTGAAACGCTACCTGGAGCGCTACCCAAATACGCAATATGTTGATGTTTTACTTACCGATCTGAATGGTTGTTTTCGTGGGAAACGTATTCCTGTTTCAAGCCTGAAGAAGCTCGAGAAAGGGTGTTATTTCCCGGCCTCGGTGTTTGCAATGGATATTCTGGGCAACGTAGTAGAAGAAGCGGGCCTGGGTCAGGAAATGGGCGAGCCGGATCGTACCTGTGTTCCTGTTCTCGGTTCCTTAACCCCTTCTGCTGCAGATCCTGAGTTTATCGGTCAGATGCTCCTGACCATGGTCGATGAAGATGGCGCTCCCTTTGACGTTGAGCCGCGGAACGTTCTCAACCGCCTGTGGCAGCAGCTACGCCAGCGCGGCTTGTTCCCGGTCGTAGCGGTAGAGCTGGAGTTCTATTTACTGGATCGCCAGCGCGACGCTGAAGGGTATCTGCAACCGCCCTGCGCGCCCGGCACCGATGACCGCAATACACAAAGTCAGGTTTACTCCGTTGATAACCTCAACCACTTCGCCGACGTGCTCAATGATATTGATGAGCTGGCGCAGTTACAGCTGATTCCGGCAGATGGCGCGGTCGCCGAGGCCTCGCCAGGTCAGTTTGAAATCAATCTTTACCATACCGATAACGTGCTGGAAGCTTGCGATGATGCGCTGGCACTAAAACGCCTGGTGCGTCTGATGGCAGAAAAGCATAAGATGCACGCCACTTTTATGGCGAAGCCGTATGAAGAGCACGCGGGCAGCGGGATGCATATCCATATCAGTATGCAAAATAATCGTGGCGAGAACGTGCTTTCTGACGCGGAAGGCGAAGATTCGCCGCTGCTGAAAAAGATGCTCGCCGGGATGATTGACCTGATGCCGTCATCAATGGCGTTGCTGGCACCAAACGTGAACTCGTATCGCCGCTTCCAGCCGGGGATGTATGTACCGACGCAGGCGTCGTGGGGCCATAACAACCGCACCGTCGCCCTGCGTATTCCCTGCGGCGATCGCCATAATCACCGCGTGGAATATCGCGTGGCGGGTGCCGATGCCAACCCGTATTTGGTGATGGCAGCGATTTTTGCCGGTATTTTGCACGGTCTTGATAACGCGCTGCCATTACAGGAAGAAGTCGAAGGCAACGGGCTGGAACAGGAAGGCTTACCCTTCCCGATTCGCCAGAGCGATGCCCTGGGTGAGTTTATCGAGAATGATCACCTTCGCCGCTATTTAGGCGAACGCTTCTGCCATGTCTATCACGCCTGTAAAAATGATGAGCTGTTGCAGTTTGAGCGCCTCATCACAGAAACAGAAATTGAGTGGATGTTGAAAAACGCGTAATACCCCTTGCGGGGTTGTTTCAGCGGCCTGAGCGGAGCCAGGCCTGACATTTGCTGGTAATCCAGACATTTCCCGGATGTCGCGTTATGGAGCGCAGGCGGCAACGGGCTTCCGTTAACGATTAAGACTGTGACGAGGAAATGAGATGATGCCGATGATTAAATCCCCGCATGGCGAGGGAGGCTGCGTATGCGCCCCTCCTGCGACTGACTGGACTCCGCCCCCTTTGCTTCCCTCGCTAAACAGGTTTGATTTCAGGTCGATACGACCGCAAACCTTATTACGCAGGGGAGGCAGCAATTATGGCTATTAATTCACCACTGAATATTGCTGCGCAACCCGGCAAAACCCGTCTGCGAAAATCACTGAAATTGTGGCAGGTGGTGATGATGGGTCTGGCCTATCTCACGCCGATGACTGTGTTCGATACCTTTGGCATTGTTTCCGGCATTAGCGACGGTCACGTTCCGGCGTCCTATTTGCTGGCACTGGCGGGTGTGCTGTTTACCGCGATCAGCTACGGCAAACTGGTTCGCCAGTTTCCGGAGGCCGGTTCGGCCTATACCTACGCGCAAAAGTCGATTAACCCGCACGTCGGATTTATGGTCGGCTGGTCATCGCTGCTGGATTATCTCTTTTTGCCGATGATCAACGTTTTGTTGGCGAAAATCTATCTCTCCGCCCTCTTCCCGGAAGTGCCGCCGTGGGTGTGGGTGGTAACCTTCGTCGCCATTTTAACCGCCGCGAATCTGAAGAGCGTCAACCTGGTCGCTAACTTCAATACCTTGTTTGTACTGGTGCAAATCTCCATCATGGTGGTGTTTATCTTCCTGGTGGTTCAGGGACTACATAAAGGAGAAGGCGTTGGCACCGTCTGGTCACTTCAGCCGTTTATCAGCGAGAACGCGCACCTGATCCCGATTATTACCGGGGCGACGATTGTCTGTTTCTCGTTCCTCGGTTTTGATGCGGTGACCACGCTTTCAGAAGAGACGCCGGACGCCGCACGCGTGATCCCGAAAGCCATCTTCCTGACGGCGGTGTACGGCGGCGTTATCTTTATCGCCGCGTCGTTCTTTATGCAGCTGTTCTTCCCGGATATCAGCCGCTTTAAAGATCCGGACGCCGCACTGCCGGAAATCGCACTGTACGTTGGCGGCAAGTTGTTCCAGTCGATTTTCCTCTGCACGACGTTTGTGAACACGTTAGCGTCTGGCCTGGCGTCACATGCCAGCGTGTCGCGTCTGCTGTATGTGATGGGGCGCGACAATGTGTTTCCGGAACGCGTGTTTGGCTATGTGCACCCGAAATGGCGGACTCCGGCACTGAATGTCATTATGGTCGGGATTGTCGCGTTGTCAGCGCTGTTCTTTGATTTAGTCACCGCGACAGCATTGATTAACTTCGGTGCTCTGGTGGCGTTTACCTTCGTTAACCTGTCGGTGTTTAATCATTTCTGGCGGCGTAAAGGAATGAATAAAAGCTGGAAGGATCACTTCCACTATTTGCTGATGCCGCTGGTTGGCGCGCTGACGGTGGGTGTGCTGTGGGTTAACCTCGAGTCAACGTCACTGACACTCGGTCTGGTATGGGCTTCATTAGGCGGCGCATATTTGTGGTATCTGATCCGCCGCTATCGCAAAGTGCCGTTGTATGATGGTGACAGAACGCCGGTGAGCGAAACGTAATAGTCGGATGCGCGGCGCATTATCCTGCCTGAGGGTAATGCGCCGCGCCATTAACTATAAAAAGATGTATGACCCGGATCACGAGTGCTATCATCCGCCCTTATGCTTAGCGCATTAACCCCAGGGGCAAATAATGAACCACGATATCCCGCTAAAATATTTTGATATTGCCGATGAGTACGCGACCGAATGCGCAGAGCCTGTCGCAGACGCTGAACGCACACCGCTGGCCCACTACTTCCAGTTACTGCTCACCCGTTTGATGAACAATGAAGAGATCAGCGAAGAAGCCCAACATGAAATGGCTGCTGAAGCGGGGATTAATCCCGTACGCATTGATGAGATCGCAGAGTTTTTGAATCAATGGGGTAATGAGTAATTATTTCATTGCAGACGCTCGGTCAGTATCGTTGCCCGGATAAAGCGTTCACGCCGCATCCGGCTAAAAATGACACGCACTGCAGCGTGCTTTAATGGGTTTCTCACGATCGTACCGCTCTGCTCCTCGCTAAGTTGTTCTGTGAGTTATAGTTATAGAGAAATCACGGGTACGAATGTTGAACAGATGGCGACGTCACCTGTTCAACGACCAACCACACGGCCCTCATTACGACCCCTGAACACAAACGGTAATGGCAAATGTCATTAAATATTAGTAAGATAGCCTCTTTACATAAAATCTCTTAATATTATGCGCCAGGTATTATCGTCTCTTTTGGTGATTGCTGGACTTGTGAGTGGTCAGGCAATCGCCGCGCCTGAATCCCCCCCGCATGCTGATATCCGCGACAGCGGTTTTGTCTATTGCGTCAGCGGGCAAGTCAACACCTTTAACCCATCCAAAGCGAGCAGTGGGTTAATTGTCGATACCCTTGCCGCCCAGTTTTATGATCGACTCCTGGATGTCGATCCCTATACCTATCGCCTGATGCCGGAACTTGCCGAAAGCTGGGAAGTGCTCGACAACGGCGCGACCTATCGCTTCCACCTGCGTCGCGATGTTCCGTTTCAAAAAACCGACTGGTTTACTCCCACTCGTAAAATGAATGCCGACGATGTGGTGTTTACCTTCCAGCGAATTTTTGACCGTAACAACCCGTGGCATAACGTCAACGGCAGCAACTTTCCCTACTTCGACAGCCTGCAATTTGCCGATAACGTTAAAAGCGTTCGCAAACTGGATAATCATACCGTTGAGTTCCGACTCGCCCAGCCAGATGCTTCTTTTTTGTGGCACCTGGCGACCCATTATGCATCGGTCATGTCGGCAGAATATGCCCAGAAGTTAGAGAAAGAAGATCGCCAGGAACAACTCGACCGTCAGCCGGTCGGCACTGGACCGTATCAGTTATCGGAATACCGCGCCGGGCAATTTATTCGCCTACAACGTCATGATGACTTCTGGCGCGGCAAACCGTTAATGCCGCAGGTGGTGGTGGATTTAGGCTCCGGCGGCACCGGACGTCTTTCGAAACTTCTGACAGGTGAATGCGACGTTCTGGCCTGGCCTGCTGCCAGTCAGCTATCCATTTTGCGTGACGACCCACGCTTGCGTTTAACGCTGCGCCCGGGGATGAATGTCGCCTATCTGGCATTTAACACTGCTAAACCGCCGCTAAATAATCCCGCTGTCCGCCATGCGCTGGCACTGGCGATCAATAACCAGCGTCTGATGCAATCCATCTATTATGGTACGGCTGAAACGGCAGCCTCTATTTTACCGCGCGCCTCGTGGGCCTATGACAACGAGGCTAAAATTACTGAATACAATCCGGCGAAATCGCGCGAACAGTTGAAGGCGTTGGGGCTGGAAAACTTAACGCTGAAACTTTGGGTGCCCACACGTTCGCAGGCGTGGAACCCCAGTCCACTGAAAACCGCCGAACTGATTCAGGCGGATATGGCGCAGGTTGGCGTAAAAGTGGTGATTGTGCCGGTAGAAGGTCGTTTTCAGGAGGCGCGGTTGATGGATATGAGCCATGATCTGACGTTATCCGGTTGGGCGACAGACAGTAACGATCCGGACAGTTTCTTTCGTCCGCTACTGAGCTGCGCAGCAATACATTCCCAGACCAACCTCGCCCACTGGTGCGATCCGAAATTCGACAGCGTGTTGCGTAAGGCGCTCTCCTCGCAACAGCTGGCGGCGCGTATTGAAGCCTATGACGAAGCGCAAAGTATTCTGGCGCAGGAATTGCCCATTTTGCCGCTGGCGTCGTCATTGCGCTTGCAAGCCTACCGTTACGATATCAAAGGTCTGGTACTTAGTCCGTTTGGTAACGCCTCCTTTGCTGGTGTGTATCGCGAGAAACAGGATGAGGTGAAAAAACCATGATTATCTTCACCTTACGCCGCATTTTGTTATTGATTGTCACCTTGTTCCTGCTGACGTTCGTTGGCTTTAGCTTGAGCTATTTCACCCCACATGCGCCGTTACAAGGCGCGTCACTGTGGAATGCCTGGGTGTTCTGGTTTAACGGCCTGATCCACTGGGATTTTGGTGTTTCCAGCATTAACGGTCAACCGATTGCCGAACAGTTAAAAGAGGTCTTCCCGGCGACGATGGAACTGTGCATCCTCGCCTTCGGTTTTGCGCTGATTGTTGGCATCCCCGTAGGAATGATTGCCGGGATTACGCGCCATAAGTGGCAGGATAACTTGATCAACGCCATCGCCTTACTGGGCTTTTCAATCCCGGTGTTCTGGCTGGCGCTTCTGTTGACGCTGTTTTGTTCACTCACGCTAGGTTGGTTGCCCGTTTCAGGGCGTTTCGATCTGCTCTACGAAGTGAAACCGATTACCGGTTTTGCGTTGATTGATGCCTGGCTTTCGGACTCACCATGGCGGGATGAAATGGTCATGAGCGCAATCCGCCATATGATATTGCCCGTTATCACCCTGTCGGTTGCGCCAACAACTGAAGTGATCCGACTAATGCGTATCAGCACTATCGAAGTGTATGACCAGAATTATGTAAAAGCGGCGGCGACCCGCGGTTTGTCACGCTTTACTATTTTGCGTCGCCACGTTCTGCATAACGCGTTACCTCCGGTTATTCCTCGCCTGGGCTTACAGTTTTCCACCATGCTGACGCTGGCAATGATCACCGAAATGGTCTTTAGCTGGCCGGGTTTAGGGCGCTGGTTAATTAACGCCATCCGTCAGCAGGATTACGCAGCCATTTCCGCCGGAGTGATGGTGTGTGGCTCACTGGTCATTATTGTTAACGTGATTTCTGATATTTTGGGTGCCATGGCTAACCCTCTGAAACATAAGGAATGGTATGCCTTACGATAGCGTATACAGCGAAAAGCGCCCGCCGGGCACGCTGCGTACCGCCTGGCGCAAGTTTTATAGTGATGCCTCTGCGATGGTCGGTCTGTACGGCTGCGCGGGACTGGCTGTACTGTGTATTTTTGGCGGCTGGTTTGCGCCTTACGGAATCGATCAGCAATTTCTCGGCTATCAATTATTGCCGCCTTCATGGTCACGCTATGGCGAAGTTTCTTTCTTCCTGGGGACTGACGACCTCGGACGCGATGTTTTAAGTCGTTTACTGAGTGGAGCTGCACCAACCGTGGGGGGGGCATTTGTGGTGACGCTTGCCGCGACGATCTGTGGCCTGGTACTTGGCACCTTTGCCGGGTCGACGCACGGTCTACGCTCAGCAGTACTAAACCATATTCTGGATACCTTACTGGCGATCCCTTCTCTGTTGCTGGCAATTATCGTTGTAGCGTTTGCCGGACCGAGTTTGTCGCACGCCATGTTTGCCGTCTGGCTGGCGCTGCTGCCTCGTATGGTACGTTCGATTTACAGCATGGTGCATGATGAACTGGAAAAAGAGTATGTTATCGCCGCCCGTCTGGATGGCGCATCAACGCTGAATATTCTCTGGTTTGCGGTGATGCCTAACATCACCGCCGGGCTGGTCACCGAAATCACCCGCGCACTGTCGATGGCAATTCTTGACATCGCCGCGCTGGGCTTTCTCGATCTCGGCGCACAACTCCCCTCACCTGAATGGGGAGCGATGCTCGGTGATGCGCTGGAACTGATTTATGTCGCCCCGTGGACTGTCATGCTGCCAGGTGCGGCAATTATGATTAGCGTGCTGTTGGTTAACCTCCTTGGCGACGGTGTCCGTCGTGCAATTATTGCGGGGGTGGAATAATGCCATTACTCGATATTCGTAACCTGACCATTGAATTTAAAACCGGTGATGAGTGGGTTAAAGCCGTCGACCGCGTAAGTATGACCTTAACCGAAGGTGAAATCCGCGGTCTTGTTGGCGAATCCGGTTCCGGCAAAAGTTTGATTGCAAAAGCAATTTGTGGGGTGAATAAAGATAACTGGCGTGTTACTGCTGACCGTATGCGTTTTGATGATATCGATTTGCTGCGTCTCTCCGCACGCGAACGGCGCAAGCTGGTTGGTCACAACGTGTCGATGATTTTCCAGGAACCGCAGTCGTGTCTTGACCCTTCAGAACGTGTGGGTCGCCAGTTGATGCAAAACATCCCAGCCTGGACCTATAAAGGCCGTTGGTGGCAGCGTTTTGGCTGGCGCAAACGCCGTGCCATTGAACTACTGCACCGTGTGGGGATTAAAGATCACAAAGATGCGATGCGCAGTTTTCCCTATGAGTTGACCGAAGGTGAATGTCAGAAAGTGATGATAGCCATTGCACTGGCGAATCAACCGCGTCTGCTGATTGCTGACGAACCGACAAACTCAATGGAGCCAACAACCCAGGCGCAAATCTTTCGCCTGCTGACGCGTCTCAACCAAAACAGCAATACCACTATTTTGCTTATCAGCCATGACTTACAAATGCTTAGCCAATGGGCGGATAAAATTAACGTGCTTTACTGCGGTCAAACGGTGGAAACCGCGCCAAGTAAGGAGTTGGTGACAATGCCACATCATCCTTATACCCAGGCGCTGATCCGCGCGATACCAGACTTCGGCAGCGCGATGCCGCATAAAAGTCGCCTCAATACGCTGCCCGGCGCTATCCCACTGCTGGAACAGTTACCGATTGGGTGTCGGCTGGGGCCGCGTTGCCCGTATGCACAACGAGAATGCATTGTGACGCCACGTTTGATGGGGGCGAAAAATCATCTCTATGCCTGTCATTTCCCACTGAACATGGAGAAAGAATGAGATGATCGAAACGCTACTTGAAGTGCGTAATTTAAGTAAAACGTTCCGCTACCGGACCGGCTGGTTTCGTCGTCAGACCGTAGAAGCGGTAAAACCTTTGAGCTTTACGCTACGTGAAGGCCAGACACTGGCGATTATTGGTGAGAATGGGTCGGGTAAATCCACACTGGCGAAAATGCTGGCGGGAATGATAGAACCGACCAGCGGCGAGTTATTGATTGACGATCATCCGCTGCATTTTGGCGATTATTCCTTCCGTAGTCAGCGTATTCGCATGATTTTTCAGGATCCTTCGACCTCGTTGAATCCCCGTCAACGTATCTCGCAGATTCTTGATTTTCCACTGCGTCTGAACACCGATCTGGAACCTGAACAGCGTCGCAAACAGATTATTGAAACGATGCGGATGGTTGGGCTGCTACCGGATCACGTCAGTTACTATCCGCATATGTTGGCGCCCGGACAAAAACAACGTCTGGGTCTGGCACGCGCGCTGATATTGCGTCCAAAAGTGATTATTGCCGATGAAGCCCTCGCCTCACTGGATATGTCGATGCGTTCGCAGTTGATTAATCTGATGCTGGAATTACAGGAAAAACAGGGCATTTCGTATATTTATGTTACCCAGCATATCGGAATGATGAAGCACATTAGCGACCAGGTGCTGGTGATGCATCAGGGAGAGGTTGTCGAGCGAGGTAGTACTGCGGATGTGCTCGCCTCTCCGCTGCACGACCTCACTAAACGACTGATTGCCGGTCATTTTGGCGAGGCATTGACGGCGGATGCGTGGCGTAAGGACCGTTAATTTTCTGAATCAAGCTTGCAGAATATTCACCTCATTCTGACAGGGAAATTCATCCTGTCAGAATGAAGGGATGGATAAAATAAAAGCAAATGCCCGCGATTTAAGACGCAACCTCACCCCGCAGGAGCGAAAGTTCTGGCGATATCTTCGCAGCCGACGTTTTGCTGATTTCAAATTTCGCCGTCAACATCCGGTGGGGAATTACATTCTCGATTTTGCCTGTTGCTCTGCACGTTTAGCGGTAGAGCTTGATGGTGGGCAACATGATTCAGCTATCGCGTATGATACCAGGCGCACGCGCTGGCTTGAGTCCCAGGGCTGGACCGTGCTGCGTTTCTGGAATAACGAGATCGATCATAATGAAGAGGCGGTTCTGGGGGAGATTCTGCAGGAACTGAGCCGCCGGTCACCCTCACCCCAACCCTCTCCCTGAAAGGGCGAGGGGGCTGTATGTGCCTGTTTGTTGCTGGGGTGACAACGCGCACAATCGGTCCCCTCGCCCCTCTGGGGAGAGGGTTAGGGTGAGGGGAAAAGCGCCCACCCTGCCCGCGCCCTGCTCCGGTCAGACCTGCCAACTATAGCCACTCACACCCAGGTTGATTATAATAACCGTTTATCTGTTCGTACTGTTTATTCAAACGACGAATCGCCTGATTTTCAGGCAACAACAAGCATCAACAATAAGGATTAAAGCTATGGGTTTTCTTTCCGGTAAGCGCATTCTGGTAACCGGTGTTGCCAGCAAACTGTCCATCGCCTACGGTATCGCTCAGGCGATGCACCGCGAAGGAGCTGAACTGGCATTCACCTACCAGAACGACAAACTGAAAGGCCGCGTAGAAGAATTTGCCGCTCAATTGGGTTCTGACATCGTTCTGCAGTGCGATGTTGCCGAAGATGCCAGCATCGACACCATGTTCGCTGAACTGGGGAAAGTTTGGCCGAAATTTGACGGTTTCGTACACTCTATTGGTTTTGCACCTGGCGATCAGCTGGATGGTGACTATGTTAACGCCGTCACCCGTGAAGGCTTCAAAATTGCCCACGACATCAGCTCCTACAGCTTCGTTGCAATGGCAAAAGCTTGCCGCTCCATGCTGAATCCGGGTTCTGCCCTGCTGACCCTTTCCTACCTTGGCGCTGAGCGCGCTATCCCGAACTACAACGTTATGGGTCTGGCAAAAGCGTCTCTGGAAGCGAACGTGCGCTATATGGCGAACGCGATGGGTCCGGAAGGTGTGCGTGTTAACGCCATCTCTGCTGGTCCGATCCGTACTCTGGCGGCTTCCGGTATCAAAGATTTCCGCAAAATGCTGGCTCATTGCGAAGCCGTTACCCCGATTCGCCGTACCGTTACTATTGAAGATGTGGGTAACTCTGCGGCATTCCTGTGCTCCGATCTCTCTGCCGGTATCTCCGGTGAAGTGGTCCACGTTGACGGCGGTTTCAGCATCGCTGCAATGAACGAACTCGAACTGAAATAATCGTTCTGTTGGTCAAGATGGGCGGCGTTCTGCCGCCCGTTATCTCTGTTATACCTTTCTGATATTTGTTATCGCCGATCCGTCTTTCTCCCCTTCCCGCCTTGCGTCAGGATAACGATTTCCTTTACGACCAAGGAGCGCCCATGGAACAACGCCACATCACCGGCAAAAGCCACTGGTATCATGAAACGCAATCCAGTACTGCGGAGAATGACGTTCTGCCTCTGGTCCCGGAAGCCGCAAAGGTTCGCGATCCCTTTCTGCTCGACGTGATCCTTGATGAAGAAACGCTGGCCCCCTTCCTTTCATGGATGGTCCCGGCGCGCATTCTTGCAGCGGAGTTGTTCCCTGACCAGCTTACTGTGACCCGTTCACAGACCTTCACCGCTTATGAACGTTTGTCGACGGCCCTGACGGTTGCTCAGGTTTGCGGCGTCCAGCGGTTGTGCAACTACTATTCGGCGCGACTTACACCGCTCCCCGGACCTGATTCCTCCAGGGAAAGCAATCATCGGTTGGCACAAATCACGCAATATGCCCGCCAACTGGCCAGCTCGCCTTCTATTATCGACAACCGATCGCGCCAACATCTGAATGACGTCGGTCTTACTGCCTGGGACTGTGTGATAATCAACCAAATAATTGGTTTTATTGGCTTTCAGGCGCGGACAATTGCGACATTTCAGGCTTATCTCGGGCATTCGGTACGCTGGTTACCCGGTCTGGAGATACAAAACTACGCCGACGCGTCACTGTTTGCTGATGAATCAATACGCTGGCGAAGCAGCTATGAGGTGGAAAAACTACCTGAAGAGCACACAAAAAGTTCTAATGCAGAACTTTGCCAACTGACCGAAACACTCTCTCTCCACCCTATTTCACTTTCCCTTCTCGAAAAGTTGTTAAACAGCACACGGGTCAATACACAGCCGGATAATAAGCTTGCGGCGTTGTTATGCGCGCGTATTAATGGCAGTCCTGCTTGTTTTGCTGCCTGTATGAATTCATCAAATGAATATAAAAAAATCAGCCCCCTTCTGCGCAAGGGCGAAAATGAAATTAACCAATGGGCTGACCGTGATTCTGTTGAGCGCGCTACCGTTCAGGCGATACAATGGCTGACCCGAGCACCCGATCGCTTTAGCGCCGCCCAGTTCAGCCCATTACTCGAACACGAAAAATCATCAACGCAGATTATTAATCTGCTGGTATGGAGCGGGCTGTGTGGCTGGATAAATCGCTTAAAAATCGCGTTGGGTGAGACATATTAACCTTGCTGCGTCAGACAGATTCGCGTAAAACTGTCAGCCGCTCTAATGGCCACCAAAATAGACAATTATGTTTCAGGACAACCCGCTGCTAGCGCAGCTTAAACAGCAACTGCATTCCCAGACGCCACGCGCTGAAGGGGTGGTAAAAGCCACAGAAAAAGGCTTTGGCTTCCTGGAAGTCGACGCGCAAAAAAGTTATTTCATTCCGCCGCCGCAGATGAAAAAAGTCATGCATGGCGACCGAATTATCGCAGTGATCCACAGTGAAAAAGATCGTGAATCCGCAGAGCCAGAAGAACTGGTTGAACCGTTTCTGACTCGTTTCGTGGGTAAAGTTCAGGGCAAAAATGACCGTCTGGCCATCGTTCCTGATCATCCACTCTTAAAAGACGCCATTCCTTGCCGCGCAGCCCGTGGCCTGAACCACGAGTTTAAAGAAGGCGACTGGGCGGTTGCCGAAATGCGCCGTCATCCGCTGAAAGGCGATCGTTCTTTCTATGCTGAACTAACACAATACATCACTTTTGGTGACGACCACTTTGTACCGTGGTGGGTTACCCTGGCGCGCCATAACCTGGAAAAAGAAGCACCAGACGGCGTCGCTACCGAAATGCTCGATGAAGGTCTGGTTCGTGAAGATCTGACAGCGCTGGATTTTGTCACCATCGACAGTGCCAGCACAGAAGATATGGATGATGCCCTTTTCGCTAAGGCGTTGCCGGATGACAAACTTCAGCTGATTGTGGCGATTGCCGATCCAACCGCGTGGATTGCTGAAGGCAGCAAGCTGGACAAAGCCGCGAAAATTCGCGCATTCACCAACTATCTGCCTGGCTTCAACATCCCTATGCTGCCTCGCGAGCTTTCTGACGATCTCTGCTCACTGCGCGCCAATGAAGTCCGCCCGGTACTGGCATGCCGCATGACGCTCTCCGCTGATGGCACCATTGAAGATAATATCGAATTCTTTGCCGCCACCATCGAATCCAAAGCGAAGCTGGTGTATGACCAGGTCTCTGACTGGCTGGAAAATACCGGTGACTGGCAGCCTGAAAGTGAAGCAATTGCCGAACAAGTCCGTTTGTTAGCGCAAATTTGCCAACGCCGTGGCGAGTGGCGTAATAACCACGCACTGGTATTTAAAGATCGCCCGGATTACCGCTTTATTCTCGGTGAAAAAGGTGAAGTGCTGGATATCGTCGCCGAGCCTCGTCGCATTGCCAATCGTATCGTCGAAGAAGCGATGATTGCCGCTAACATTTGTGCGGCCCGCGTACTGCGCGATAAGCTCGGTTTTGGCATCTATAACGTGCATATGGGCTTTGATCCGGCGAATGCCGACGCGCTGGCGGCGTTGCTGAAAACCCACGGTCTGCATGTCGATGCCGAAGAAGTGCTCACGCTGGACGGTTTCTGCAAACTGCGTCGTGAACTGGATGCGCAACCAACTGGTTTCCTCGACAGCCGCATTCGTCGCTTCCAGTCATTTGCTGAAATTAGCACTGAACCCGGTCCTCACTTTGGCCTCGGTCTGGAAGCATACGCCACCTGGACTTCGCCAATCCGTAAATATGGCGACATGATCAACCACCGTCTGCTGAAAGCGGTTATCAAAGGCGAAACTGCGACGCGCCCGCAGGATGAAATCACTGTCCAAATGGCCGAGCGTCGCCGTCTCAACCGAATGGCAGAACGTGATGTTGGCGACTGGTTATACGCGCGCTTCCTGAAAGACAAAGCCGGGACTGACACCCGTTTCGCGGCGGAAATTGTCGATATCAGCCGTGGCGGCATGCGTGTGCGTTTGGTTGATAACGGCGCTATCGCCTTTATTCCAGCACCTTTCTTACACGCTGTGCGCGATGAACTGGTTTGCAGCCAGGAAAACGGCACTGTACAAATTAAAGGTGAAACGGCTTACAAAGTGACCGACGTTATTGACGTCACCATTGCCGAAGTCCGCATGGAAACCCGCAGCATTATTGCACGCCCGGTCGCGTAATCTCCTTTCACGGCCCATTCCTCATGAATGGGCCGTTTATTTCCCCGCTCCACCTTCGCCATATCCCGGCAGATTTTTAACTGACTTTCGTTTGAAAACTGGCGTTTTTCCAAAACTGGATTACAAATAAATAGATAAAAAAAACAATGCGTTTAGCCGCCGTTAATTTCATGTAAGTCATGTTGTTCCTTTTATTTAACCGCGGACTCCGCTGTTAACCGGAGGATATGCATCATGAAAACCGTTAGGGAGTCCACAACGTTGTACAACTTTCTCGGATCGCACAATCCATACTGGCGGTTGACGGAAAGCAGCGATGTTTTGCGCTTTTCTACCACCGAAACCACAGAACCTGAACGTACGTTGCAGTTATCTGCCGAACAGGCTGCTCGCATCAGGGAAATGACGGTCATCACTTCCAGCCTGATGATGAGTCTGACCGTCGATGAAAGCGATCTTTCTGTGCATCTGGTAGGACGAAAAATCAATAAACGGGAATGGGCTGGCAACGCGTCGGCATGGCATGACACACCGGCGGTTGCTCGTGATTTATCACACGGGCTTTCCTTTGCTGAGCAGGTAGTTTCTGAAGCACATTCCGCAATAGTGATTCTCGACAGTCGGGGGAATATCCAACGCTTCAATCGGTTATGTGAAGATTACACAGGGTTGAAAGAACACGACGTCATTGGGCAAAGCGTGTTTAAACTGTTTATGAGCCGACGTGAAGCTGCGGCATCCAGGCGCAATAACCGTGTATTTTTTCGAAGCGGCAATGCATATGAAGTCGAACTGTGGATACCAACACGTAAAGGCCAGCGGCTGTTTCTGTTTCGCAATAAATTTGTCCACAGCGGCAGTGGCAAGAACGAGATTTTTTTAATCTGTTCCGGCACCGACATTACCGAAGAGCGCCGCGCTCAGGAGCGACTGCGTATTCTGGCAAATACCGACAGTATCACCGGACTGCCGAATCGTAACGCAATGCAGGAGTTAATCGATCACGCCATTAATCAGGCAGATAACAATAAAGTTGGGGTTGTGTATCTTGATTTGGATAATTTTAAAAAGGTCAACGACGCTTATGGGCATTTGTTTGGTGACCAGCTATTACGCGAAGTGTCATTGGCCATTTTAAGCTGTCTCGAACATGATCAGGTGTTGGCGCGTCCAGGTGGCGATGAGTTTCTGGTACTGGCATCCAATACCTCACAAAGCGCGCTGGAAGCAATGGCATCACGAATTTTGACCCGCTTACGACTCCCCTTCCGCATTGGTTTAATTGAAGTTTATACCAGCTGTTCAGTGGGTATTTCACTCTCTCCCGAACATGGTTCGGACAGCGCGGCTATTATTCGTCACGCCGACACAGCAATGTACACAGCGAAGGAAGGCGGACGAGGACAATTTTGCGTTTTTACCCCAGAAATGAATCAGCGGGTATTTGAATATCTCTGGCTGGATACCAACTTGCGTAAAGCACTGGAAAACGATCAGTTGGTTATTCACTATCAACCGAAAATCACCTGGCGTGGCGAAGTACGCAGTCTGGAAGCTTTAGTACGTTGGCAGTCACCTGAACGTGGGTTGATTCCACCGTTGGACTTTATTTCCTACGCCGAAGAGTCAGGGCTAATTGTGCCTTTAGGCCGTTGGGTGATTCTCGATGTCGTACGCCAGGTGGCGAAGTGGCGGGATAAAGGCATTAACCTGCGAGTGGCGGTAAACATTTCTGCACGTCAGCTCGCCGATCAAACCATTTTCACCGCCCTGAAACAGGTTCTCCAGGAACTCAATTTTGAATACTGCCCTATTGATGTTGAACTGACGGAGAGCTGCCTGATTGAGAATGATGAACTGGCACTGTCTGTTATTCAACAATTTAGCCAACTAGGTGCGCAAGTGCATCTGGACGATTTTGGTACCGGCTACTCTTCACTTTCGCAACTGGCGCGCTTTCCGATCGATGCGATTAAACTTGACCAGGTTTTTGTTCGAGATATTCACAAACAACCTGTATCGCAGTCGCTGGTCCGGGCGATCGTCGCTGTGGCCCAGGCATTGAATCTTCAGGTGATCGCTGAAGGAGTGGAGAGTAAAAAGGAAGATGCTTTTTTAACCAAGAACGGGATCAATGAGCGGCAAGGATTTTTGTTTGCCAAACCGATGCCCGCCGTCGCCTTCGAACGCTGGTATAAACGCTATCTGAAGCGCTCATAAGCAGATGAATATATATACTTAGCGATATATTCCGTCATTATATATCGTATTCCCGGATGATAATTAGCCGTTGCCGTTAAACACTTCTCTTTTAGCGGCAATTTTTGCATTATTCATTTTCCCCCTTTTGCTAAAAGGATGTCCTTGATGTCTGAATTTGATGCCCAGCGCGTTGCCGAACGTATTGATATTGTGTTAGATATCCTTGTGGCAGGCGATTACCACTCTGCGATCCATAATCTCGAGATACTTAAAGCAGAACTCTTGCGCCAGGTTGCTGAATCTACGCCAGACATCCCGAAGGCACCGTGGGAGATTTAACAATCGTGCCTTCAGGTTTTCCTATTTGAGGATGCCCGGCGCGTCAGTATTTTTTTATTAAGTATTATAACGTTATAAGAATTACAGCGATGAATTCCCGACAACAAACTATTCTACAGATGGTCATTGACCAGGGTCAGGTTAGCGTAACCGATCTGGCAAAAGCCACTGGAGTTTCTGAAGTTACCATTCGCCAGGATCTCAACACCCTCGAAAAACTGAGTTACCTCCGCCGTGCACATGGTTTTGCAGTTTCGCTTGATAGTGATGACGTCGAAACCCGTATGATGAGCAACTATACACTGAAGCGTGAACTCGCCGAGTTTGCCGCGTCACTGGTTCAACCGGGCGAAACCATCTTTATCGAAAATGGCAGCAGCAATGCCCTGCTCGCCCGGACTCTGGGCGAGCAGAAGAAAAATGTCACGATCATCACGGTCAGCAGCTACATCGCGCATTTGCTGAAAGACGCGCCTTGTGAAGTCATTTTGCTCGGTGGCGTGTACCAGAAAAAAAGCGAAAGTATGGTTGGTCCTTTGACACGCCAGTGCATCCAACAGGTGCATTTCAGCAAGGCATTTATTGGTATTGATGGCTGGCAGCCTGAAACTGGGTTTACCGGTCGCGATATGATGCGTACCGATGTGGTCAATGCCGTGCTGGAAAAAGAGTGCGAAGCGATAGTCCTGACTGACAGTTCGAAATTTGGTGCTGTACATTCATACTCCATCGGCCCCGTTGAGCGATTCAATCGCGTGATTACCGATTCGAAAATACGCGCCAGCGATCTGATGCATCTTGAGCACAGTAAACTCACCGTTCACGTCGTTGACATTTAACCATTTCCCTTCTCTACGGATGATTTGCTGTTTTGCAAATCATCCGCTCTAAGATGATTCCTGGTTGATAATTAAGACTATTTACCTGTTATTAACACTCTCAAGATATAAAATTATTATCAGCGATATAACAGGAAGTCATTATCACCTGCGTGATATAACCCTGCGCGCGAGCGGATTTCACGGAATAATTTCACCAGGCTTATTCTTAGCTATTATAGTTATAGAGAGCTTACTTCCGTGAATCATAAATTCAGGAGAGAGTATTATGTTTGTAACGAGCAAAAAAATGACCGCGGCTGTTCTGGCAATTACCCTGGCAATGTCTCTGAGTGCCTGTTCTAACTGGTCTAAACGAGACCGTAACACCGCAATTGGCGCGGGCGCAGGTGCATTAGGCGGTGCAGTACTGACCGATGGCAGTACGCTGGGTACATTAGGTGGTGCAGCCGTCGGTGGTGTTATTGGTCACCAGGTCGGTAAATAATCGTAAATAAATGTCGATTATCGACTCGCAATTATAATACGCTTGATTCTGTTCAGTACGAAATAACTGAATAATACACACAGTAAAATATTCTAAAGCCACGGATATATCCGTGGCTTTTTATGTTAACCGCCGGCGAGTTTTACCTTCATCCCTTTCGCTTCAAGCAGTGATTTTAATAAATCGCGCTTATCACCCTGGATTTCAATAATTCCATCTTTAACTGCCCCGCCGCAGCCGCATTTTTTCTTCAGTTCCGCTGCCAGTTTTGTCAGTTCGGCATCATCGAGATCGACACCGGTAATCAAGCAAACGCCCTTACCTTTACGTCCACTAGTCTGACGCTGAATACGCACCACACCGTCGCCTTTAGGGCGTACAGGGGCCGCTTTTGGCTCATCAATACGTCCGGTTTCCGTTGAGTAGACCAGACGGCTGTTGGAATCACTCATCATGCACTCCGCTGTAAAGAGGCGTTGATCGCTTTCAGCGTTTGCGCTGGATCTACCGATTGCGTTACCGGGCGACCAATCACCATATAATCAACACCAGCCGCCAACGCCTGTTCTGGCGTCATAATGCGGCGCTGGTCACCAGCTTCACTCCCCTGCGGACGAATGCCCGGCGTAACCAGTTTGAACTCCTGACCGAATACCTGTTTAAAGCGCACAGCTTCCTGAGCAGAACACACCACACCATCAAGGCCACATTTTTGCGTCAGTGCCGCCAGACGTTCTGCATAATCTGCAGGTGACAGCGTCACGCCAAGATCGGCCAGGTCGCTGGCTTCCATGCTCGTCAACACCGTCACAGCAATCAAAAGCGGTGCATCTTTGCCAAACGGGACGAGTGCCTCACGCGCTGCGGTCATCATACGCACCCCACCGGAGGCGTGAACATTCACCATCCACACGCCTAAGTCAGCTGCAGCAGCGACAGCGTGCGCTGCAGTGTTGGGAATATCGTGAAATTTCAGGTCGAGGAAGATATCAAAACCACGCTGTTGAAGTTCGCGTACAAATTGAGGTCCAAACAGCGTAAACATCTCTTTGCCGACTTTCAGACGACAATCGCGTGGGTCGATCTTGTCGACAAAGGCCAGCGCGGCATCACGATTATGATAATCAAGGGCAACAACCACAGGAGAATTCGTAACAGCGCGGGAAGAAGATGAAGCAGTTAACGTCATGACCAGACCTTCTTGATGATGGGCACCGGAAGTGGCGCGAAACAGGTAAACGGCGAGCATTCTACCCGTGGAAATAAAAAATTAACAGTTGCGATTTCTCCCCTGGCAGGCTTTTCTGCGCCCGAGTTACCGGAGCACAATGGAACATCAATAATTAGTATGTTGTAACTAAAGTCGGATTTTTTTAAAAATTACAGGCCATCAAGACCGCGAATCGGTTTAATGGTTGACCAGGCCCGACAAGATGGACAATGCCAGTAGAGGGTGTATGCGGTAAAACCACATTTCTGGCAGCGATAACGAGGCTTACTACGCACCTTCTCGCCAACCATGTCACGCAGCACCATCAGACTCTCTTTGGCACGCCCTTCTTCCGCTTCATTTAAGTGGTAATCCATTAGCTTATGGAACACACGCATGGTCGGATGACGCTGAAGCTGACGCGTAATATAGACCTGTGCGGCCTCACTACCGTCGCGCGCTTCGATGATGTCCGCAAGCATTAGTTCAGCATCGGCACCGGTGTTCTCTTCCACCGCGCGCTGCAGGAACTCTGCCCATTCGGCAGTTTTACCCAACTGCTGGTAGCAGGTTTGCAGCATTTCCAGCGTTTCGCTGACCAGTTCTCTGTCCTGGGATATCACGCGTTGCAAACTTTCGACGGCTTTGGCGTATTCTCCTTTCGCCATAAATACGCGCCCCATCATGATGGATACGCGGGCGCTGTTTTTATCTGCCGCCGCACCTTTTTTTAACAAGGCCATGGCACGATCGAGATCGTCGCTGGCCATATGCTGTAGGGCTATCTCGCAGTAGAAATGAGCAATTTCGACGCGCTGCTTATCTTTACCCAGCTTCACCAGGCGTTCGGCAACATCAATTGCTTTCTGCCACTCGCTGGTAGCCTGATAGATTTGTAGCAACTGTTGCAGCGCGCCAATGCGGAAGTCAGTTTCATCGGTCAGTTGATTGAACATGTCTTCCGCGCGGTCGTATAACCCGGCGGCCATGTAATCACGCCCCAGTTGTTGAATCGCCAACAGACGCTGTTCATAGGTCAGCGAGGCGCTTTCCATTAGGGTCTGATGGATGCGAATAGCGCGATCAACTTCGCCACGCGAACGGAACAGGTTTCCGAGCGTAAGGTGGGCTTCAACGGTACCCGTATCCTCTTTAAGCATATCGAGAAACAGGTCTACCGCTTTATCCTGTTGATTACTAAGCAGAAAGTTAACCCCCGCTACGTAATCACGCGACAAGCGGTTGGCTTCATCTTGCTTGTTTTGTTGCGCACTTCTGCGGCCCATATACCAGCCATAGGCAGCGGCTACAGGCAAAAGCAGAAACAACAACTCCAGCATAGAAAGTTATTCCTTCGCCGCTGACGAATGCGGCGCTACAGCCACGTCAGTCGCGGGTGAAAGCTGGTTTTCCAGTCGCTTTATTTTACGTTCAGCGCGCGCCAGGGAAACACGAACTCGCAGCCAGAACAGGCCGCAAATCAGCCAACCGATAGCAAACCCCGCAGCAAACAATACCGCCAGCAATGTGGAAATACGGTACTCCCCTTGCGCTAACAGATAATTAAACGTCACCTGTTGATCGTTCTGCGCACCCAACGTGACCGAAATCACGAAGATCGCTAACACCAGTAAGAAAATGAGTAAATATTTCACATTACTTCCCGTTATGTGGTTAGAGCGAATAAATTATGGTCAACTTACCGCAATAGCCCTTTAAAGTACCATTTTCGCGCCGTCTGCGAAATGGCAACCACGCGCATTGTTGATGATTTAAGGGCTAAATTCGGAAAATCAACCAGCGTTAACTTTCTTGTTCTCGTTGCGCAATTTCGCGATTTTCTTCCGCAGGTGGTGTTAATGGCCCACAAATTCGTTGTGCAAGCCACGTTGCTATCGCCACCAGCGCCCACGAAATCAACGTAGCTACCACCAGATCGCGCGGCCAATGCATCCCGAGTAGCAGGCGGCTTCCCATGACTCCTGTTGCCCAGACCAGCAAGATAGCAATGGTTAACGTTCGCCGACGCGGCCACAGCAACCCAACGGCCAACAGCGCCCAACTGGCAGCAAACATCGTGTGACCCGAAGGAAAGGCAAACCCCGTCTCTTTCTGCCAGTGTGAACGCAAATATTGCGGGATATTTTTCTCTTCAGCCAACTGTTCTTTCACTATATTTCCGCGTTCTGCTCGCTTTAAAGTGTAGAACTCATCAACCGGAATATGATGTGTTTTTTCCAGCCAGATAACAAAAGGTCGTGGTTCCTGAACTTTGTCTTTGATCCAGGATTTAACACCTTGTCCCACAAGGATCGCCGCCGCCAGAATGGCAAATAACATAATGGCGGCCTTAATGCGAAAACGCAGACACCAGAGAAACCAGCCGAATAAAATCAGATGCGTGATGATACCCCAGGGTTGGGTAACGGTTTCAGTAACCCAAAAAGCCGCTTTTAACAGCCAACTTTGTTCTCCTGGTTGCCAACGCCAGCCAGAAATCCATACAGCTACTGGCATAACAAGCAATAGTGCAGCTCCCACTGCGGTACGTCTGGCAATTGAACGCATGGCCTCTCCTTTTTGATAAGTCCCACAATCATAACTGAAAATGCCAGTTCCGGGAAAAATTGACAGATTTGTGCCATTCCGTGAATGATCGACGCGTCGTGATTAGGTGAACCCCTTCTCGTTATGGCAAAATAAGCCAATACAGAACCAGCATTATCTGGAGAATTTCATGCAGCTTAAACGTGTGGCAGAAGCCAAACTGCCAACCCCATGGGGCGATTTCCTGATGGTGGGATTTGAAGAACTGGCAACCGGACACGATCATGTCGCGCTAGTCTATGGCGATATTTCCGGGCATACCCCGGTACTTGCGCGCGTCCATTCCGAATGTCTGACCGGTGACGCCCTGTTCAGCTTGCGCTGCGATTGTGGCTTCCAGCTCGAAGCGGCACTGACGCAAATTGCCGAAGAAGGCCGTGGTATTTTGCTGTATCACCGTCAGGAAGGTCGTAACATTGGTCTGCTGAATAAAATCCGCGCTTATGCACTGCAGGATCAAGGTTACGATACTGTAGAGGCTAACCACCAGTTAGGCTTCGCCGCTGATGAGCGCGACTTCACTCTTTGCGCTGATATGTTCAAACTCCTTGGCGTCAATGAAGTCCGCTTGTTAACCAACAACCCGAAAAAAGTCGAAATTCTGACCGAAGCAGGGATTAATATTGTTGAACGCGTACCGTTGATTGTAGGTCGTAACCCCAATAACGAACATTATCTCGATACCAAAGCCGAGAAAATGGGTCATTTGCTGAACAAATAACCCTCTTGCATTGTGTAATTCATTTGCTTGCCGGAAGCAAAATAACCGGCAAGCAAATACTCGTTACTTCAACATATTACGAATGACATAATGCAAAATGCCGTCGTTCTGGTAGTAGGTCAACTCCGTCGCGGTGTCGATACGACAACGGCAGGGTACGACTTCCTGGCTACCATCCGCGCGCGTAAACGTCACCGGAACCGTCGCACCGGGTTGTAGACTTTGCAGATCGACAATATCAATCTTCTCTTCCCCGATTAGCCCTAACGTTTTACGCGTCACGCCTTGCGGAAATTCCAGCGGCAGGATGCCCATGCCAATTAAATTCGAGCGGTGAATTCGTTCAAACGATTCGGCAATCACAACACGAATGCCAAGCAGACGCGGACCTTTTGCCGCCCAGTCACGGCTGGAGCCTGATCCATACTCTTTCCCGGCAATCACCGCCAGCGGCGTTTGTTCCTGCTTATAGCGCATCGCGGCATCATAAATAGAGATGACCTCGCTGTCAGGTAAATGCCGCGTCATCCCCCCTTCAACGCCAGGCACCATTTCATTACGGATGCGAATATTGGCGAAGGTGCCGCGCATCATCACTTCATGGTTACCACGCCGCGAACCGTAGGAGTTAAAGTCTTTGCGCTCAACACCCCGACCTTGTAGATATCGCCCCGCCGGGCTATCGGGCTTAATGCTGCCCGCCGGAGAAATGTGGTCAGTGGTAACCGAATCCCCCAGCATTGCGAGGATCCGCGCACCGTGAATATCTTCCACAGGTGCTGGTGTTGCCTGCATTTCATCAAAGAAAGGCGATAAGCGAATATAGGTTGAATCCTCCTGCCAACCGTAGGTATCGGATCGCGCAACGTTAATCTCTTTCCATTCCGCCGTGCCTTCAAAAACTTCTGCGTACTCTTTGCGGAACATTTCTGTGGAGACTTGTTCTACCGCACGGGCAATTTCTTGTGCCGATGGCCAGATATCTTTCAGATATACCGGATCGCCTTTACGATCGTGACCAATAGGCTCAGAAGCGAGGTTAATATTCATATTTCCCGCCAGCGCATAGGCAACCACCAGCGGCGGCGAGGCCAGCCAGTTAGTTTTAACCAGCGGATGGATACGGCCTTCAAAGTTACGGTTGCCGGACAGCACCGCACCGACGGTTAAATCGCCTTTTTTGATTGCCGTTTCGATAGGATCGGGCAATGGACCAGAGTTACCAATACAGGTGGTACAACCGTATCCCACAAGGTTAAATCCCAGTTCATCCAGATACGGTGTCAGTTTCGCTTTTGCCAGATAATCAGAAACGACTTTCGAGCCTGGTGCCAGCGACGCTTTGACCCACGGTTGCCGCTTGAGGCCCAGAGTTACAGCTTTTTTCGCCAGCAAACCAGCGGCCATCAGCACACTTGGGTTAGAGGTGTTGGTGCACGACGTTATCGCAGCAATGACCACCGCGCCATCAGGTAACTGATACTGATGTCCGTTCATAACATAATCGACCGGCTGGCGATCTTTATGCGTGGCATTTACTTCCAGTTCGTTACTGGCGGCAAATGCTTTTGGTACATCGGGCAGTGAAACGCGATCCTGTGGGCGTTTTGGCCCTGCCAGGCTCGCTTCAACGTCATTCATATCCAGTTCTAACGTACTGGTAAAAATCGGTTCATCGCCCGGGTTACGCCACATGCCCTGCGCTTTGGCATATTTTTCGACCAACTCGACCTGATCTTCGCTGCGCCCGCTTAAACGCATGTAATCGAGGGTGACAGCATCGATTGGGAAGAAGCCACAGGTGGCACCATATTCTGGCGACATATTGGCAATGGTGGCGCGATCCGCCAGCGGTAGTGAATCCAGCCCATCACCATAAAATTCGACGAATTTCCCCACCACGCCATGTTTGCGCAGCATTTGGGTAACGGTGAGAACCAGGTCTGTGGCGGTAATACCTTCACGTAATTTTCCGGTGAGTTTAAAGCCCACTACGTCCGGGATAAGCATGGAAACCGGCTGGCCTAACATTGCGGCTTCGGCTTCGATCCCACCAACGCCCCACCCCAGCACGCCAAGGCCGTTGATCATGGTGGTGTGCGAGTCAGTACCAACGAGTGTATCCGGATAGGCAATCCATTCACCGTCCTGCAATTCGCTCCACACTGCTTTGCCGAGATATTCGAGGTTAACCTGATGGCAAATGCCTGTGCCTGGCGGCACGACGCTAAAACGACTGAACGCCTGCTTTCCCCATTTCAGGAACACATAACGTTCGTGGTTGCGCTCCATTTCCAGGCGCACGTTTTCTTCAAATGCCTCATCATCACCAAAACGATCGACGGTCACCGAGTGGTCAATGACCAGGTCGACCGGTGAGAGCGGGTTAACCTTTGCAGTATCGCCGCCGAGGCGTTTAACCGCTTCGCGCATTGCCGCCAGATCAACAACGGCAGGTACGCCGGTAAAGTCCTGCATCAGCACCCTTGCCGGGCGGTAGGCAATTTCACGGTCAGCATGGGCATTTTTCAGCCATCCCACCAGCGCGTAGATATCCTCTTCGGTAACCGAGTTACCATCCTGCCAGCGCAGCAGGTTTTCGAGCAAAACTTTGAGTGACTTAGGCAGACGGGTGATATCGCCCAGTGATTTGGCAGCAAGCGGCAGGCTGTAGTAGTGGTAAGTTTTATCTTTGGCCTGCAACGTGTCCTTACTGGCTTCTCGTAGGGTTGACGACATAGCTCCTCCTTAATGACAGGGTTGCGAAGCCCTGATTCTCTTCAGGGTGAATATTAAAGATAACACAAACATTGCGTAACGATTTGATAACAACCCAAATTGATAAAAGAGGAGAAACCTTGTGGCAAAGCAAATGAAAACCCCGCCGCAGCGGGGTCAGGGATCAGTGAGTAATGATCCAGAGGAGTTCGGCCCAGAAGAGCATCGACAGAGAAAATGCGCCCATCCAGGACCAATATTTCATATTTGTGTTGATCATAGGCTACACCCTTAACGGTTATTACTTTGTGTTGAGATAACTTAACCTGTTATTGCTGCGGTGTATTAAAAGCCCTTTAATTCATTAAAAATGGGTAATAAGAATGATGATAATTATTGTTTCGGCTGATCATCTTCAGCAAACAGTTCTATAAAGGCTTGCTGCTGCGTTGTTAGTTGCCAGTCGTCTGGAATAACGACGGAACATTCCCGTTTCGTTACTGGTTCATTGTCACTATGCTGACATAATGGTGACGACTCCAGTTGCTCCTGACCGACCATAGTTATCCCCACACTTTCCAAATCAGCAGTACGACAACCACCCAGAAAAGTGCAGAACCAAGAAATACCGCTAGCCAGGCTTTGCGTTTTAATTCAGGGTCCCGGCGGGGTTCCTGATTTCCAGAAGGCATTGCTAACCTCATATAATCGCCATCACTTATCAGCAAGACGTTGAACGATTGGTGTAATTAATCATACGATGAGACAAATCCTAAAGAAACTTTAGTCAAAAATCCAGCGAATTTACGAATCGTCTCCAGTGAATAATTCAATCTTTTGACCTGAAATAGATATTTGAAAACTGGAGTTTGCGAGGCGGGTAATTAGACACTACTTTACAGGTAATTTACCCTATAAATATGAGGGATAAAAATATTGTGCACGGTATACAAATAAGCAACAAAAGAGAATATATTCCGGCACCTTCGCTACATAAAAGGTGCCGAAAATAACGCAAGAAATTATTTTTCCGGCAGTTTTATATCTTTAAACATGACCTCAATTTCTTCATTAGAGCGCAATGCGACAGCCGCATCAACGACATCACGCGTTAAATGCGGTGCAAAACGCTGAATGAAATCATACATATAACTGCGCAAAAAAGTACTACGGCGAAAACCAATTTTGGTTGTACTGTGGCTGAAGATATCGTGAGCATCAACGCGCACCAGGTCGGGATCGGCGACCGGATCCACCGCCATGCTGGCAATAACCCCTACCCCCAACCCTAACCGGACGTAAGTTTTAATGACGTCAGCATCCGTTGCCGTGAAGACGATACGCGGCGTTAACCCTGCGCGGTTAAAGGCAGTATCCAGTTCTGAGCGTCCGGTAAAGCCGAAGGTATATGTCACCAACGGATATTGCGCCAGTTCTTCAATGGTAATGGCTTTTTTGCCTGCCAGCGGGTGATCCGGAGTGACTACAATAGCCCGATTCCAGTGGTAGCACGGTAACATCACTAAATCTTCATACAGATGCAGCGCTTCTGTGGCGATAGCGAAATCGGCATTGCCTTTAGAGACAGCATCAGCAATTTGTGTCGGCGAGCCCTGGTGCATATGCAAAGAAACGCGAGGATAACGCTCAATAAAGCCTTTGATGACGTTTGGTAACGCATAGCGTGCCTGGGTATGCGTGGTGGCGATATACAGCGAGCCTTTATCCGGCCAGGTGTGCTCTCCGGCGACCGATTTTATGGCATCGACTTTCGACAGGACTTCACGAGCGATACGAATTATTTCTTGTCCTGCTGGCGTTACCTGCGTCAGGTGCTTGCCGCTTCGGGAAAAAATTTGAATGCCTAGCTCGTCTTCCAGCATTCTGACTTGTTTACTGATCCCGGGTTGTGATGTGTAAAGTCCTTCCGCCGTTGATGAGACATTCAGGTTATGATTGACCACCTCAACAATATAGCGAAGTTGTTGTAATTTCATGTTAAACCATCCACTTAGACGCCATCAGAACATCGTTTTTTCGTCACACCTGGCGGGTGACTAATACGATTTAATAATAAAAAAGGTGCTAACTATAACCACTATATCATTTATAGCCTTAGTGTATAGGTGTGAAGAAAAAATAATATGCAATAAAAAAGGGCCGCTTTCGCGACCCTTTGTTTATAATAACCTGACAGAATTAAAGGTTATTTTTTCCCTTCAACCCATTTGCCATCAACATAAAATGCTGACCAGCCAGTCGCCTTTCCGTCTTTTTCCGAAGAGACATATTGCTGTTTGGTTTTACGGCTAAAGCGAACCATGGTCTTATTACCTTCCGGATCCTGCTGTGGCGCATCGGCCAGATAACGCAGTTTTTCCGGCAGACGGTCGCGGAAGCGATAAAGCTCTTCCACCAGTGGCGCACGTGTTTCACGCGATTTCGGGAAGGTATTGGCCGCCAGGAACACACCGGCAGCACCGTCACGCAGCACGAAATAAGCATCTGATTTTTCGCACGGCAGCTCCGGTAATGGCACCGGATCTTCCTTCGGTGGTGCCACTTCGCCGTTACGTAAAATCTTACGTGTGTTTTTACACTCTTCGTTAGTGCAGGCCATGTATTTACCGAAACGCCCCATTTTCAGGTGCATTTCAGATCCACATTTTTCACACTCAACGATCGGGCCGTCATAACCCTTAATGCGGAATTCGCCCTCTTCGATCTCGTAACCGTCGCAGGTTGGGTTATTACCACAGACATGCAACTTACGTTTCGGATCGATGAGATAGCTGTCCATCGCCGTGCCGCATTTCGGGCAACGACGTTTTGCGCGCAGCGCGTTGGTTTCAGCGTCTTCACCTTCCAGCACGTTCAGCACTTCGTTTTCCGGCACCAGGTTGATGGTGGTTTTGCAACGCTCTTTCGGTGGCAGAGCGTAGCCGGAACAGCCAAGGAATACCCCGGTGCTCGCTGTGCGAATACCCATTTTGCGACCACAGGTCGGGCAGTCGATGCTGGTCAGAACCATCTGGTTCGGGCGCATACCCCCCTCTTCGGGATCTTTTTCAGCTTTATCTAACTGCTGGGTGAAATCCGAGAAGAAGTGATCCAGTACAGCTTTCCACTCTGCTTCGTGATTTGCCACCTGGTCGAGGCTGTTTTCCATCTGTGCGGTGAAGTCGTAGTTCATTAACTCACGGAAATTCTCTTCCAGGCGATCGGTGACGATTTCGCCCATTTTTTCCGCATAGAAACGACGATTTTCTACTCGCACATAGCCACGATCCTGAATGGTCGAAATGATCGACGCGTAGGTAGACGGACGACCGATACCGCGTTTTTCCAGCTCTTTAACCAGCGATGCTTCACTGAAACGGGCTGGCGGCTTGGTAAAGTGCTGGGCTGGTGTCAGTTCAACGAGCGTCAGAGCATCGCCTTTATCGACTGCCGGTAAGATACGATCTTCATCGCCTTTACGCAGCGCAGGCATCACTTTCGTCCAGCCATCAAAGCGCAAAATACGACCGCGTGCTTTCAGGCGGAAATCGCCCGCACCAACGGTCAGCGTCGTGGAGTCATATTTCGCTGGGGTCATCTGGCAGGCAACGAACTGACGCCAGATTAACTGGTACAGTTTCTGCGCATCTGCTTCCATATCCTTCAACGATTCCGCCATCACATTGACGTCAGAAGGACGAATCGCTTCGTGCGCTTCCTGTGAGTTTTCTTTGCTGGCGTACTGATTCGGACTTTCCGGCAAGTATTTCTTACCAAAATTATCGCTGATATAACCGCGAACCATATTTACTGCGTCCTGACTCAGGTTGGTGGAGTCGGTACGCATGTAAGTGATATAGCCCGCTTCATACAGACGCTGCGCCATCATCATGGTTTTTTTAACGCCAAAACCAAGACGGGTGCTGGCAGCTTGTTGCAGCGTAGAGGTAATAAAAGGAGCGCCAGGTTTACTGGTTGTCGGTTTGTCTTCACGTTCCAGCACGCTGTAGCGCGCTTTTTCCAGCAGACTTACCGCAGCCTGAGTTTGTTCTTTGTTGACCGGGCGGAACGGTTTGTCGTTCTGATGAGTCACCTGCAACGCCAACGCATCACCAGATGGCGTGGTCGTGCTGGCATCGACTTCCCAGAACTCTTCCGGTACGAACGCTTTAATTTCACGCTCACGCTCGACCACCAGGCGGACCGCCACCGACTGCACACGACCTGCAGACAGACCACGAGCGATCTTTTTCCACAGCAGCGGCGAAACCATATATCCCACCACGCGGTCCATAAAGCGACGCGCCTGCTGGGCATTAACACGATCAATATTCAGCTCACCTGGTTTGTTAAATGCCTGGCGGATCGCGTTTTTAGTAATTTCGTTAAACACCACTCGGCTATAGCGCGCATCATCACCACCAATCACTTCCCGCAGGTGCCATGCAATGGCTTCCCCTTCGCGGTCAAGGTCGGTTGCGAGATAGATGTGGTCTGCTTTTTCAGCCAGTTGTTTCAGTTCAGAGACGACCTTCTCTTTACCAGGCAGCACTTCATAGTGCGCCTCCCAATTGTGCCACGGGTCAACCCCCATACGGTTGACGAGAGCGCCACGTTCATCCTTTTTAGGCTTTTTAGCCGTCTTGGTGGAGGTAGAGTCGGCACTCTTTTTGGCAGCTGAGCCACTGGTCGGCAAATCGCGGATGTGACCGACGCTGGATTTCACCACGTAGTCACTACCCAGATACTTGTTGATCGTTTT
Source organism: Escherichia sp. MOD1-EC4550 (assembly GCF_963876935.1). Taxonomy (NCBI): domain Bacteria; kingdom Pseudomonadati; phylum Pseudomonadota; class Gammaproteobacteria; order Enterobacterales; family Enterobacteriaceae; genus Escherichia; species Escherichia sp. MOD1-EC4550. The sequence goes on along the minus strand of NZ_CAWNSE010000052.1, from coordinate 40,990 downwards.
GGCTTTTGCCGGGGACTCAACGATGACAAGAGCTTTACCCATATTCACCTTACCTAATTTGATTCTTCCAGGAATGCGTCGCACGTTGATAAACCTTCCACTGGCAACGAGTTACCGATATGGACTCGTTCTCTGCGGATATCAACCCCTTGTCGTGACTCTGTTCACGAAAATTCAGGTGACTGAGTTAACAGGTCTTGGCCTACAGGCGCTATAGCACGACGGAATTTTGGTCGAATGTCAAGCAAATCTATTGCCAGATTGACGAAAGCGTCACACTGTACCTGATAAAATCCGATACGCAACTTTATTAGCATGCAAAATCCAAAGTTACCAGTAAGGCGCTCTTGCCACCAGCGTGGTATATTTGTCTGCAAGCCATGCCTGGCGTAGACTAATGTCCTTGTTTAAGGAGTAAATAATGAACAAAGAGACACAACCCATCGACCGCGAAACGCTGTTGAAAGAGGCCAATAAAATCATTCGTGAGCATGAGGATACGCTCGCAGGGATTGAAGCCACCGGCGTCACGCAGCGTAATGGCGTGCTGGTATTTACCGGCGACTACTTTTTAGATGAACAAGGATTGCCAACAGCCAAAAGCACCGCGGTGTTTAATATGTTCAAACACCTGGCCCATGTGCTTTCAGAAAAATATCACCTGGTTGATTAAAGCAAAACGCGAGGTCTTACCCTCGCGTTTGTCTTTTACATCAATGGCTTTTGCCCCCGCTGCCACCAGCGTAGCAACAATCGATCAGCGCTCTCTGCCGCGCTGCCGGTGAATCGGTCAATGAGTCGTTTACGCTGCATATAGCGTACATTGACCACTTCACGGCCTTCCATCAGGCTAAGAATAACTTCATCACTGGTGTTGATTTCATCAACCAGGCCTTTCTCTACCGCCTGTTGTCCGTACCAGTGTTCACCCGTTGCCACCTGTTCAATATCCAGAGACGGACGCATACGCTTCACAAAATCTTTAAATAACTGATGCGTTTCGTTCAGCTCTTCGCGGAATTTCTCCCGCCCTTCTTCGGTGTTTTCACCCAGCAAGGTCAGCGTGCGCTTATACTGCCCGGCGGTGTGCAGTTCGATATCAATATCTTTGCTTTTCAGGAAGCGGTTAAAGTTGGGCATTTGCGCCACCACCCCAATGGAACCCACAATAGCAAACGGTGCGGAAACAATTTTGTCCGCCACACAGGCCATCATGTAACCGCCGCTGGCAGCAACTTTGTCTACCGTAACAGTTAAAGGAATGTTTTTATCACGCAGACGCTGCAGCTGCGAAGCCGCCAGCCCGTAACCATGCACCATGCCACCAGGGCTTTCCAGACGTAGCACAACCTGATCCTGCGGTTTAAATGCTGCGAGTACCGCCGTTATCTCTTCACGTAGCGAGTTCACTTCATGGGCGTCCATGCTGCCTTTAAAATCCAGCACCCAGACGCGAGGTTTACTGTCAGTTGCCACCTCGCCCAGTTTGGCTTTCGCTTTTGCGGCTTTCGCTTCTTGCTTGTGCTTTTTCTTCTGCGCTTTATGCCACTGTTTTTGCTGATGAGTGTCCATCAGCGCCGCGGCCAGTTCTTCTTTCATCTCCTTATACTGTTCGCTGAGATTGTTGACCCGTAACTCGCCACGCTGGCGTTTATTACGTTGAGCAACATTGACAATAATGGCGGCAATCGCCGCAATCGCTAGCACAACGGTAACGATTTTCGCCAAAAACAAACCATATTCAGACAACAATTCCACGAGTCCCCACCTTGGTTAAACAACGCTTTGGCTCACAGTTTACAACAGGCATGTTAAGCCGTCTCGCAGAGATGTTATTGCAGCGAAAGTATGACAAAGTATCCATTTTGCGGTGTTATCGCCCCAGGCTGATTGAAATGCCCTTCTGTTTCAGGCATAAAGCCCCAAAGTCTTAAAGTACACTGGCAGCGCGACAGACAACGTCGTTGAGGAGTAGCCATGCATTACCAGCCAAAACAAGATTTACTCAATGATCGCATTATCCTGGTGACGGGAGCCAGCAATGGTATTGGTCGTGAAGCCGCGATGACGTATGCACGCTATGGTGCGACAGTGATTCTGTTGGGCCGTAATGAAGAAAAATTACGTCAGGTAGCCAGCCACATAAACGAAGAAACTGGGCGTCAGCCACAGTGGTTTATTCTCGATTTGCTGACCTGCACGTCCGAAGATTGCCAACAACTGGCACAGCGCATTGCCGTTAATTATCCGCGTCTGGATGGTGTTTTGCATAATGCCGGATTGCTCGGCGATGTTTGCCCAATGAGCGAACAAAATCCGCAGGTCTGGCAGGACGTCATGCAGGTCAACGTTAATGCCACCTTTATGCTCACCCAGGCACTGCTTCCTTTATTACTCAAATCGGACGCCGGTTCACTGGTCTTTACTTCATCAAGCGTTGGACGTCAGGGGCGTGCAAACTGGGGCGCTTATGCAGCGTCGAAATTTGCCACCGAAGGGATGATGCAGGTACTGGCCGATGAATATCAGCAGCGCCTGCGCGTCAACTGCATTAACCCAGGTGGTACGCGCACCGCAATGCGCGCAAGCGCCTTCCCGACCGAAGATCCACAGAAACTTAAAACACCCGCTGATATCATGCCGCTCTACCTCTGGCTGATGGGCGATGACAGCCGCCGTAAAACCGGCATGACCTTTGACGCCCAACCGGGCCGTAAACCAGGAATATCCCAATGAGTGATGAACGCTACCAACAGCGTCAGCAGCGTGTAAAAGATAAAGTGGATGCCCGTGTGGCCCAGGCCCAGGATGAACGCGGTATTATCATCGTCTTTACCGGCAATGGAAAAGGCAAAACCACCGCAGCATTTGGTACGGCAACACGCGCAGTTGGTCACGGAAAAAAAGTGGGCGTCGTGCAGTTTATTAAAGGCACCTGGCCTAATGGCGAACGAAATCTGCTGGAACCACACGGCGTTGAATTTCAGGTGATGGCAACGGGCTTTACCTGGGATACGCAAAACCGCGAATCTGATACCGCGGCCTGCCGTGAAGTCTGGCAACATGCCAAACGAATGCTGGCAGATGCTTCACTGGATATGGTTTTGCTCGATGAGCTGACTTATATGGTGGCGTATGACTATTTGCCACTGGAAGAAGTGGTGCAGGCGTTAAATGAACGTCCACATCAACAGACGGTGATTATCACGGGGCGTGGTTGTCATCGGGATATTCTTGAACTGGCGGATACGGTAAGTGAATTACGCCCCGTCAAACATGCGTTTGATGCTGGTGTTAAGGCGCAAATCGGGATTGATTATTAAGTGAAAGCACCTCAAAAGTTCGCCTCTTGAGGTGCTAATTTTAGATACTGAATGGCTTAATTAGCCACGGCAAAATTAAGAAGAGCTTGAATTTTATTCAAGTGTGCGGGATATACCATGTCATTATCCGCATTGACGTCTTCAATAAACAGTATTAATTCAGTGATCAAATCATTAGCATCTTCATAACTAATACCAGTCAGTTCTGGTGACGTTTGCGAGCCATAATTAATTGTCAGATTATTCATTACCGACAAAACCAGAATAAAATATTTGTGACATATATCGCAAGTTGTTCGGTTTCCTAAGGCATAGTACAGCATATTGAGCAATGCCAGTATTCGTCGATTTTGCACATCGTTCATAATGACCTCCTATAACATAACTCCGCTGGCAATAAGAAGTTTTGCCAGCTCCTCTGACGCCTGTAGACCACTAATAACTTGAGAACGCAGGATCTCATTCCTACGCTCTAAATCCGCTTTAGAAAGAGATTTATTAGAGTATAAATCTTGTAGATGATTTCCTTTATCCATGAAGGCATTAATAGCTTGTATTGCTGGAGCCGCCGGATCAGATGAACGCAATCTGCTTTCATTAAGATTAATTACTGCACTCAAAAATTCCTGTCTACTCTTTAATGTTTTAAATTCTATGTTTTTAGTATTTGCTCGGGCCTTATTATAGTAATAAAAATTATTGCTGATGTTCGCAAAATTATTCCAATCCATTTGCTGCTGTTTCGTTGCTATATCATCGAGTAAATCTTGTAAATTTCTTTGAAGTCGTGGCCAGTCACTACCTACCGTTTTACCAACATTTTCTGATTTAATCTTCTCTTTATATAATCCATTGAAATATTGAACTAAATCTTTAACAGCTACAGCTGACTTAGTCAGTTCTTCACCTTCTGAAAGGCCAAATAGTTTTTGGGCGTTGTTTGCATGATCGAGCGCCTGATTAAGTAATATAATTTGTTTACTATCGTCAACATCCATATCCACCGTCAACAACTCCACATAGGAGCTCATACTGTTAACGACCTCAAGTGAAGCCAGTAGCTTTTGTTTTTCTGTGGTTGCCAATTGAACTTTAGTAACGTCTTTATACGATGTTTTGTCCCCTTTCTCTGATTGCATACATAAGGACTCTTTATTAGTATTATTTTCCATAATCGTTTCATAATCAGGTCGCAATGCACAATCCGGATTAGTCGCATAAAAATTAACAAGAAAGTTTTCACGAGAAGCATAGTATTGTTTAAAGAAACTTGCATTCGCCGCAACCGCCTTGTTACCCGCAGTAATAACAGTTTCAGCTTGTTCATTTTTCAATGCTTCAGTTGCACAACCTGAAAGCATTAACAGCGATAGAAATAATCCACTATATCTAATCATAACCCACCTCTTGACGTTGAGTTTATCTCAGATAATTAAATAGTAATGTGGCTATTCCCTGGCATTATTCATAAGCAAGTATGAAATTAAATTAAAATACTGCGACTATTTATCATGCTTCAAATGAAGAAAAGGCCCCGCAGGGCCTTTATTTAATACTTAACTTAAATTAACCGTTATTATTACGTCCACCAGAACGACGACCGCCGCTGACCTGGCTGTGACGTTTCACCGCACGACGAATTTGATTCGCCTTCATACGACGACGGTCTTTTTCTACAGCAACTTTAGAGCTGGTTTCTGGCGGTAGTTCCACCAGCTCACGCAGATAGTTAGTCTGGGCAAGATCCAGCTCAGTCCAGCCACCGCGTGGCAGACCTTTCGGCAGTGGGATATCACCGTAACGCACGCGGATCAGACGGCTCACCTGCACACCAACAGCTTCCCAAAGACGACGAACTTCACGGTTACGGCCTTCGGTCAGAGTAACGTTGTACCACTGGTTGATCCCTTCGCCGCCGCTGAACTTAATGGTTTTAAAGGCTGCCGGACCATCTTCCAGCTGCACGCCACGACTCAAATCACGCAGTTTCGCGTCGTCAACCTGACCAAATACACGCACGGCATATTCACGTTCAACTTCACGGCTTGGATGCATTAAACGGTTTGCCAGCTCACCGTCGGTGGTGAACAGCAGCAGACCACAGGTGTTAACGTCCAGACGACCTACGGCAATCCAGCGTGCGCCACGCAGCTTTGGCAGACGGTCAAATACCGTTGGACGCCCTTCCGGATCGTTACGGGTACACAACTCACCTTCCGGTTTGTAATAGGCCAGAACGCGACAAATTTGTTCAGCGGACTCACGTACCGAAATCAGGTGACCATCGATACGGATTTTCAATCCAGGGGTAATTTCAACGCGATCACCGAGCTTAGCAATTTTGCCATCTACACTCACACGACCGGCTTCAATAATAGATTCGATTTCACGGCGAGAACCGTGGCCGGCACGCGCCAGCACTTTCTGTAGCTTTTCGCTCATAGAGCTTCCTTTTGGTGTCGCCTTCCCAGGCGTCGAACAGGAGAATCAATGGCGCAGTAGAGCGCCATTTTAAGGCCGCGTAGTATACAGAGTTAAGCACTTATAAAAAAGGCTTCACATCACCTACGCCTTCACGCACCACGACCGGCGTATCATCGGTGAGATCAATAACCGTTGTCGGTTTCTGCCCGAGATAGCCGCCGTGAATAATCAAATCCACCTGTTTTTCCAGACGGTCTTTAATTTCTTCCGGATCAGACTCGGTAAATTCGCTGCCTGGTAGCATCAGTGATGTGGAAAGCATCGGTTCGCCCAATGCTTCAAGCAACGCCTGCGCAATCGGGTTAGAAGGCACACGCATACCGATGGTTTTGCGTTTTTCCTGCAACAGACGGCGTGGCACTTCCTTCGTCCCCTTCAGGATGAAAGTGTAGTTACCCGGCGTATTGTTTTTCATCAAACGAAACGCAACGTTATCGACAAATGAATAGGTCGAGAGTTCAGAAAGATCGCGACACATCAGGGTAAAGTTGTGACCGTCCGGCAGCTGGCGAATACGACAAATACGCTCCATGGCGTTTTTATCTTCAATTTTACAGCCGAGCGCATAGCCGGAATCAGTTGGATAAACAATCACCCCGCCTTTACGCACGATTTCCACCGCCTGGTTGATCAGACGTTGCTGCGGGTTATCAGGATGAATATAAAAAAACTGGCTCATAATTCCCTCTCTGTGGTGTTCTGCGGCTGTTCCCATAGCTGCCAGACGCCTTCAACGCCTGCGGGCAGCCAGAGTTTACGACCCAGTTCGATCCACGGGCATGGCTGATGAAAATCAGATCCTTGTGATGCCCATAAATGATGCTGACGCGCAAGTGTCGCCAGCTGGGTGCGTTCATTGGGCGATTGCTGGCATTGCGCGACTTCCATCGCGTCGCCGTGGTGTTCGGCAAAATGCGCAACCAATCTTTTCAGCCATTTAGCACTAAGATTGTACCGCCCAGGATGAGCAAGCACTGCCTTACCGCCAGAATGATGAATGACATCAATAGCTTGTTCTATTGTACACCACTGTGGTGGAACGTATCCGGTTTTCCCGCGTGTCAGATATTTTTTAAAGACATCCGCCATTGAACTGGCTTTGCCACATTCAACCAAGAAACGAGCAAAATGACCGCGCGTCACCGCACCGCCCTGCGCCAGTCGTTGCGCGCCTTCCAGCGCCCCAGGTATTTGCGCTTTTTCCAGTCTTTCGGCAATTAACTTCGCCCGCTGATTGCGCCGTTCTGTCTGCTGCGCGAGGAACTCACACATTAGCGGATGAGTAATATCAATATTCAGCCCGACAATATGAATTTCATGATTTTCCCAGACGGTGGATATTTCCACGCCAGGAATAAGATTCAGTGCCAGTCCTGAACGTGAAATTTCTTCTCTTGCTGGCGCGATTGCCGCTGTGGTGTCATGGTCGGTGATCGCCAGGGTGCCGACGCGCATCTCGACTGCACGGTGCACCAATGCTTCTGGCGTCAGGCAGCCATCGGAAGCTGTGGTATGGCTGTGCAGGTCATAAATCACTGCGTAATTCGTGTCGCTCAAGGCGCACTCCCGTTTTGGATAATGTTTTTGCGCCGACATCATAACGGTTCTGGCAAATATTCTGAAATGAGCTGTTGACAATTAATCATCGAACTAGTTAACTAGTACGCAAGTTCACGTAAAAAGGGTATCGACAATGAAAGCGATTTTCGTACTGAAAGGTTGGTGGCGCACTTCCTGAAACGGGCAGTGTATTCACCATGCGTAAAGCAATCAGATACCCAGCCCGCCTAATGAGCGGGCTTTTTTTTGAACAAAATTAGAGAATAACAATGCAAACACAAAAACCGACTCTCGAACTGTTAACCTGCGAAGGTGCTTATCGCGATAATCCGACCGCGCTTTTTCATCAGTTGTGTGGGGATCGTCCGGCGACGCTGCTGCTGGAATCCGCAGATATCGACAGCAAGGATGATTTAAAAAGCCTGCTGCTAGTGGACAGTGCGCTGCGCATTACAGCATTAGGTGACACTGTCACAATTAAGGCGCTCTCCGGCAATGGCGAAGCTCTGCTGGCATTACTGGATAACGCCCTGCCCGCGGGTGTGGAAAATGAACAATCACCAAACTGCCGCGTGCTGCGCTTCCCTCCTGTCAGTCCATTGCTGGATGAAGACGCCCGCTTATGCTCTCTTTCGGTTTTTGACGCTTTCCGCTTATTGCAGAATCTGTTGAATGTACCGAAGGAAGAACGAGAAGCAATGTTCTTCGGCGGCCTGTTCTCTTATGACCTTGTGGCGGGGTTTGAAGATTTACCGCAACTGGCAGCGGAAAATAACTGCCCTGATTTCTGTTTTTATCTCGCTGAAACGCTGATGGTTATCGATCATCAGAAAAAAAGTACCCGTATTCAGGCCAGCCTGTTTGGTCAAAATGAAGAAGAAAAACAACGTCTCACTGCTCGCCTGAACGAACTTCGCCAGCAACTGACCGAAACCGCGCCACCGCTGCCGGTAGTTTCCGTGCCGCATATGCGTTGTGAATGTAATCAGAGCGATGAAGAGTTCGGTGGCGTAGTGCGTTCGTTGCAAAAAGCGATTCGCGCCGGAGAAATTTTCCAGGTCGTGCCATCTCGCCGTTTCTCGCTGCCCTGTCCGTCACCGCTGGCGGCCTATTACGTGCTGAAAAAGAGTAATCCCAGCCCGTACATGTTTTTTATGCAGGATAATGATTTCACCCTGTTCGGTGCGTCGCCAGAAAGTTCGCTCAAGTATGACGCCTCCAGCCGCCAGATTGAGATCTACCCGATTGCCGGAACACGCCCACGAGGACGTCGCGCCGATGGTTCACTGGACAGAGACCTGGACAGCCGCATTGAACTGGAGATGCGTACCGACCATAAAGAGCTTTCTGAACATCTGATGCTGGTGGATCTCGCCCGAAATGACCTTGCGCGCATTTGCACTCCTGGCAGCCGCTACGTAGCCGATCTCACCAAAGTTGACCGTTACTCTTACGTGATGCATCTCGTCTCCCGCGTGGTCGGTGAGCTGCGCCACGATCTTGACGCCCTGCACGCTTACCGCGCCTGTATGAATATGGGCACGTTAAGCGGTGCCCCGAAAGTGCGCGCCATGCAGTTAATTGCCGAAGCGGAAGGTCGTCGACGCGGCAGCTACGGCGGCGCGGTAGGTTATTTCACCGCACATGGCGATCTCGACACCTGCATTGTCATCCGTTCGGCGCTGGTGGAAAACGGTATCGCCACCGTGCAAGCCGGTGCTGGCGTAGTCCTTGATTCTGTTCCGCAGTCGGAAGCCGACGAAACCCGTAATAAAGCCCGCGCTGTACTGCGCGCTATCGCCACCGCGCATCATGCACAGGAGACTTTCTGATGGCTGACATTCTGCTGCTCGATAATATCGACTCTTTTACTTATAACCTGGCAGATCAGTTGCGCAGCAATGGTCATAACGTGGTGATTTACCGCAACCATATTCCGGCGCAAACCTTAATTGAACGTCTTGCGACCATGAGCAATCCGGTGCTGATGCTTTCTCCTGGCCCCGGAGTGCCGAGTGAAGCGGGTTGTATGCCGGAACTCCTCACCCGACTGCGCGGCAAGCTGCCAATTATCGGCATTTGCCTCGGTCATCAGGCGATTGTCGAAGCTTACGGGGGGTATGTCGGTCAGGCGGGCGAAATTCTGCACGGTAAAGCATCCAGCATTGAACACGACGGTCAGGCGATGTTTGCCGGATTAACAAATCCATTGCCGGTAGCGCGTTATCACTCGTTGGTTGGCAGTAACATTCCGGCAGGTTTAACCATCAATGCCCATTTTAACGGCATGGTGATGGCGGTGCGTCATGATGCGGATCGTGTTTGCGGATTCCAGTTCCATCCGGAATCCATTCTCACCACCCAGGGGGCTCGCCTGCTGGAACAAACGCTGGCCTGGGCACAACAGAAACTGGAGCCGACCAACACACTGCAACCAATTCTGGAAAAACTGTATCAGGCGCAGACGCTTAGCCAGCAGGAAAGCCACCAGCTTTTTTCTGCGGTGGTGCGTGGTGAACTGAAGCCGGAACAACTGGCGGCAGCACTGGTCAGCATGAAAATTCGCGGCGAGCACCCGAACGAAATCGCCGGAGCAGCAACGGCGCTACTGGAAAACGCCGCGCCGTTCCCGCGCCCGGATTATCTGTTTGCTGATATCGTCGGCACCGGTGGTGACGGCAGCAACAGCATCAACATTTCTACCGCCAGTGCGTTTGTCGCCGCGGCCTGTGGGCTGAAAGTGGCGAAACACGGTAACCGCAGCGTCTCCAGTAAATCCGGCTCGTCGGATCTGCTGGCGGCATTCGGTATTAATCTTGATATGAACGCCGATAAATCGCGCCAGGCGCTGGATGAGTTAGGCGTCTGTTTCCTCTTTGCGCCGAAATATCACACCGGATTTCGCCATGCGATGCCGGTTCGCCAGCAACTGAAAACCCGCACCCTGTTCAACGTGCTGGGGCCACTGATTAACCCGGCGCATCCGCCGCTGGCGCTAATTGGTGTCTACAGCCCGGAACTGGTGCTGCCAATTGCCGAAACCTTGCGCGTGCTGGGGTATCAACGCGCAGCGGTGGTGCACAGCGGGGGGATGGATGAAGTTTCATTACACGCGCCGACAATCGTTGCCGAACTGCATGACGGCGAAATTAAGAGCTATCAGTTGACCGCTGAAGATTTTGGCCTGACACCCTACCATCAGGAGCAACTGGCAGGCGGAACACCGGAAGAAAACCGTGACATTTTAACACGCTTGTTACAAGGTAAAGGCGACGCCGCCCATGAAGCAGCTGTCGCGGCGAATGTCGCCATGTTAATGCGCCTGCATGGCCAGGAAGATCTGCAAACCAATGCGCAAACCGTTCTTGAGGTACTGCGCAGTGGTTCCGCTTACGACAGAGTCACCGCACTGGCGGCACGAGGGTAAATGATGCAAACCGTTTTAGCGAAAATCGTCGCAGACAAGGCGATTTGGGTAGAAGCCCGCAAACAGCAGCAACCGCTGGCCAGTTTTCAGAATAAGGTTCAGCCGAGCACGCGACATTTTTATGATGCGCTACAGGGTGCACGCACGGCGTTTATTCTGGAGTGCAAGAAAGCGTCGCCGTCAAAAGGCGTGATACGTGATGATTTCGATCCGGCACGCATTGCCGCCATTTATAAGCATTACGCTTCGGCAATTTCTGTACTGACTGATGAGAAATATTTCCAGGGGAGCTTTGATTTCCTCCCCATCGTCAGCCAAATCGCCCCGCAACCGATTTTATGTAAAGACTTTATTATCGACCCTTACCAGATCTATCTGGCGCGCTATTACCAGGCCGATGCCTGTTTATTAATGCTGTCGGTGCTGGACGACGATCAGTATCGCCAGCTTGCTGCTGTAGCCCACAGTCTGGAGATGGGCGTGCTGACCGAAGTCAGTAATGAAGAGGAACTGGAGCGCGCCATTGCATTGGGAGCAAAAGTCGTTGGCATCAACAACCGCGATCTGCGTGATTTGTCGATTGATCTTAACCATACCCGCGAGCTTGCACCGAAACTGGGGCACAACGTGACGGTAATCAGCGAATCCGGCATCAATACTTACGCCCAGGTGCGTGAGTTAAGCCACTTCGCTAACGGCTTTCTGATTGGTTCGGCGCTAATGGCCCATGATGATTTGAACGCCGCCGTGCGCCGGGTGTTGCTGGGTGATAATAAAGTATGTGGTCTGACGCGTGGGCAAGATGCTAAAGCAGCTCATGACGCGGGCGCGATTTACGGTGGATTGATATTTGTTACAACGTCACCCCGTTGCGTCAGCGTTGAACAGGCGCAGGAAGTGATGGCTGCGGCACCGTTGCAATACGTTGGCGTGTTCCGCAATCACGATATTGCCGATGTGGTGGACAAAGCTAAGGTGTTATCGCTGGCGGCAGTGCAACTGCATGGTAATGAAGATCAGCTGTATATCGACACTCTGCGTGAGGCTCTGCCAGCAAACGTCGCCATCTGGAAGGCTTTAAGTGTCGGTGAAACTCTTCCCGCGCGCGATTTTCAGCACATCGATAAATATGTATTCGACAACGGTCAGGGCGGGAGCGGACAACGTTTCGACTGGTCACTGTTAAACGGTCAATCGCTTGGCAACGTTCTGCTGGCGGGTGGCTTAGGCGCAGATAACTGCGTGGAAGCGGCACAAACCGGCTGCGCCGGGCTTGATTTTAATTCTGCTGTAGAGTCGCAACCGGGCATCAAAGACGCACGTCTTTTGGCCTCGGTTTTCCAGACGCTGCGCGCATATTAAGGAAAGGAACAATGACAACATTACTTAACCCGTATTTTGGTGAGTTTGGCGGCATGTACGTGCCACAAATCCTGATGCCTGCTCTGCGCCAGCTGGAAGAAGCTTTTGTCAGCGCGCAAAAAGATCCTGAATTTCAGGCCCAGTTCAACGACCTGCTGAAAAACTATGCCGGGCGCCCAACCGCGCTGACCAAATGTCAGAACATTACAGCCGGGACGAACACCACGCTGTATCTGAAGCGTGAAGATTTGCTGCACGGCGGCGCGCATAAAACTAACCAGGTTCTGGGCCAGGCTTTGCTGGCGAAGCGGATGGGTAAAACTGAAATCATTGCCGAAACCGGTGCAGGTCAGCATGGCGTGGCTTCTGCGCTTGCCAGCGCCCTGCTCGGCCTGAAATGCCGTATTTATATGGGTGCCAAAGACGTTGAACGCCAGTCGCCTAACGTTTTTCGTATGCGCTTAATGGGTGCGGAAGTGATCCCGGTGCATAGCGGTTCCGCGACGCTGAAAGATGCCTGTAATGAGGCGCTACGCGACTGGTCCGGCAGTTATGAAACCGCGCACTATATGCTGGGCACTGCAGCTGGCCCGCATCCTTACCCGACCATTGTGCGTGAGTTTCAGCGGATGATTGGCGAAGAAACGAAAGCGCAGATTCTGGAAAGAGAAGGTCGTCTGCCGGATGCCGTTATTGCTTGTGTTGGCGGCGGTTCGAATGCCATCGGCATGTTTGCTGATTTCATCAACGAAACCGACGTCGGCCTGATTGGTGTAGAGCCTGGTGGTCACGGTATCGAAACTGGCGAGCACGGCGCACCGTTAAAACATGGTCGCGTGGGCATCTATTTCGGTATGAAAGCGCCAATGATGCAAACCGAAGACGGGCAGATTGAAGAATCTTACTCGATTTCTGCCGGACTGGATTTCCCGTCAGTCGGCCCGCAACACGCTTATCTCAACAGCATTGGACGCGCTGATTATGTGTCAATCACCGATGATGAAGCTCTGGAAGCCTTCAAAACGCTGTGCCTGCACGAAGGGATTATCCCGGCGCTGGAATCCTCACATGCGCTGGCTCACGCACTGAAAATGATGCGCGAAAACCCGGAAAAAGAGCAGTTGCTGGTGGTTAACCTTTCCGGTCGCGGCGATAAAGACATCTTCACCGTTCACGATATTTTGAAAGCTCGAGGGGAAATCTGATGGAACGCTATGAAACTCTGTTTGCCCAGTTGAAGGAACGCAAAGAAGGCGCATTTGTTCCTTTCGTCACCCTCGGTGATCCGGGCGTAGAGCAGTCGCTGAAAATTATCGATGCTTTGATCGAAGCTGGTGCCGACGCGCTGGAGTTAGGCATCCCCTTCTCCGACCCACTGGCAGATGGCCCGACGATTCAAAACGCCACACTGCGTGCCTTTGCGGCAGGTGTGACCCCGGCGCAGTGCTTTGAGATGCTGGCACTCATTCGCCAGAAGTACCCGACCATTCCCATCGGCCTTTTGATGTATGCCAACCTGGTGTTTAACAAAGGCATTGATGAGTTTTATGCCGAGTGCGAGAAAGTCGGCGTCGATTCGGTGCTGGTTGCCGATGTGCCCGTGGAAGAGTCTGCGCCCTTCCGCCAGGCCGCGTTGCGCCATAATGTCGCACCTATCTTCATCTGCCCGCCGAATGCTGATGATGATTTACTGCGCCAGATTGCCTCATACGGTCGTGGTTACACCTATTTATTGTCGCGTGCGGGTGTGACCGGAGCTGAAAACAGTGCCGCGTTACCTCTCAATCATCTGGTTGCGAAGCTGAAGGAGTACAACGCGGCGCCTCCACTGCAAGGATTTGGTATTTCCGCCCCGGATCAGGTAAAAGCAGCGATTGATGCAGGAGCTGCGGGCGCGATTTCTGGTTCGGCAATTGTTAAAATCATCGAGCAACATATTAATGAGCCAGAGAAAATGCTGGCGGCACTGAAAGCTTTTGTACAACCGATGAAAGCAGCGACGCGCAGTTAATCCCACAGCCGCCAGTTCCGCTGGCGGCATTTTAACTATCTTTAATGAAGCAGGAAAAATCCTAAATTCATTTATTATTTATCCTTTTACCGTTCCGCTTACAACAGAGGTACGTCAACTTACGTCATTTTTCCGCCCAAAAGTAATATAATCAAACAAATTAATCCCGCAACAAAACACTACTAAAATCAATAATTTTCTCTAACCCACTTATTTCTTGGGTATTTATGAATATATCGAAAGCCTTTTTCAAAATATATTTTTCACATTCCTTCTCACTTTGCTCAATTTGACTAATTCTCATTACCGACTAATTTTAATGAGTGTCGACACACAACACTCATATTTATGAAACAATACAACGTAACGGGAGAAATAACATGGCCGAACATCGTGGTGGTTCAGGAAATTTCGCCGAAGATCGTGAGAAGGCATCCGACGCAGGCCGTAAAGGCGGTCAACACAGCGGCGGTAATTTTAAAAATGATCCGCAACGTGCATCCGAAGCGGGTAAAAAAGGCGGTCAGCACAGCGGTGGAAATAAATCAGGAAAATCCTGATTCACCGTTAATTATTAATATCAGCTGAGAAAGATAATTGCATCTGCGGGCCGTATGGCTCGCAGTGATTTCACTGGAGAAAAATATGAATATGAAGTCCATTGAAGATGTATTTATTCACCTGCTTTCAGACACCTACAGTGCAGAAAAACAATTAACACGGGCACTAGCAAAACTCGCCAGAGCAACATCAAACGAAAAATTAAGTCAGGCTTTTCATGCACACCTCGAGGAAACTCATGGACAGATTGAACGTATTGATCAAGTTGTGGAATCTGAACCGAATCTGAAAATTAAGCGCATGAAATGTGTGGCAATGGAAGGTCTCATTGAAGAAGCTAATGAGGTCATCGAAAGTACCGAGAAAAACGAAGTACGTGATGCCGCACTAATTGCCGCTGCACAGAAAGTTGAGCACTATGAGATCGCCAGTTATGGGACATTAGCGACACTGGCTGAGCAATTAGGTTATCGTAAAGCAGCGAAGCTTCTGAAAGAAACTCTGGAAGAAGAAAAGGCCACCGACATGAAACTAACTGATCTGGCCCTTAATAACGTAAATAAGAAAGCAGAAAATAAAGCCTGAAATATGAACTTTAACTTTTAGTCATTTTATAAAGAGGACATTTTCATGAATCGTATTGAACATTATCACGACTGGTTACGTGACGCCCACGCAATGGAAAAGCAAGCCGAATCTATGCTTGAATCCATGGCCAGTCGTATAGATAATTATCCTGAACTACGCGCTCGTATTGAACAACATCTTAGTGAAACCAAAAACCAGATTGTTCAACTGGAAACTATTCTTGACCGTAATGACATTTCACGTTCAGTCATTAAAGATTCCATGAGTAAAATGGCTGCGCTTGGGCAGTCAATCGGTGGTATATTCCCTTCTGATGAAATAGTCAAAGGCTCTATTAGCGGATATGTCTTCGAGCAATTTGAAATCGCCTGTTACACCTCACTATTAGCAGCAGCAAAAAATGCCGGTGATACAGCTTCAATTCCAACCATCGAAGCGATTTTAAATGAGGAAAAAGAAATGGCCGAGTGGCTGCTTCAGCATATTCCGCAAACAACTGAGAAATTTTTAATTCGCTCTGAAACTGATGGCGTAGAAGCGAAGAAATAATACCCTTTATACCATGTCCTTATTGACCCCGTATATTACGGGGTCGTTTTTGTGCGGAATTAAAAACGATATCCTGCTGAGAACATAAACACCCACGGATCGAGGCGTACGCTATCGTGTTGCTGTGCACCGCCCAGTTTATAATTGGCGGTGGTATCGATATCCATGTACCACACTGACATGTTAACCAACCAGTCACGGTTAATCAGATAATCAACCCCCACCTGCCCGGCAGCTCCCCAGGAGTCTTTCAGACTGAGATCGGAAAGCCCCGCCTCTTTGCCATGATCGTTAAATCCATTATCAAAGAAGGTGGTGTAGTTAATACCTGCCCCGACGTAAGGACGGAATTTGCTGCTGGCATCACCAAAATACCACTGCGCCATCAGTGTTGGTGGCAGATGATGAACGGTTGCAATATCGCCGGTCGCCCGGGTGCCGATTTTATGGCGGAACGGCGTCGCTGCCAGTAATTCCACACCAATGTTGTCGGTCGCCATATAAGTAAACGTCAGGCCCAGTTGCGTGTTATTGGTCACGCTGAATCCACCCAGACTTCCTAACGTACCACCAGCACCTTCTGTTGGACGTACGGTTGCAGAACCTGCACGCATAAAAAATTCGCCTGCTTCATGCGCAAAGGCACTGCCAGAGAGAAGAGTTGTTACTGCCAAAGCCGCCACTGTTAACTTTTTCATATCCGCTCCGTCGTTATGGTTATAAAAACGTGACGAATATACCCACATTGGAGTAACAAATGATCCTACATAGATCACATTACATATGATAATTCACCATTTATTGATCTGGATTAATTTAGAAGTTGCACTGGAAATCCTGGTTAATGTGATTTAAATCAATTTTTAAATATTTTCGCTACGCAAATATTAACTCGCTCGCCACTTGCAGCGGTTTGCCCACGCCTGAAGGCCAGCAATTACCTCCGCTTTACAAAGATATGCTTTTCCATACAAGACCTGATGCTGCCACCCGAGGCTTAACCAGGGTACAATTGCCCGCTAATTAACACCTGCATAAAACTCAAGGAGAGTGCATGTCTATCACGGCGCAGTCCGTATACCGTGACACCGGAAATTTCTTCCGTAATCAATTTATGACCATTCTGTTGGTATCGTTGCTATGTGCGTTTATCACAGTGGTGTTAGGGCATGTTTTCTCACCCAGTGATGCACAGCTTGCTCAGCTCAATGACGGCGTGCCCGTTAGCGGCAGTAGTGGATTGTTCGACCTGGTTCAGAATATGTCACCTGAACAGCAACAAATTTTGCTGCAGGCTTCAGCGGCGTCCACTTTTTCAGGATTAATCGGTAACGCCATTCTCGCCGGAGGCGTAATATTAATTATCCAACTGGTGTCTGCGGGTCAGAGAGTCAGTGCGCTTCGAGCTATTGGTGCCAGTGCGCCGATATTGCCAAAGTTATTTATTCTGATTTTTCTGACTACCCTTTTAGTACAGATTGGCATCATGCTGGTGGTCGTTCCGGGAATTATCATGGCCATTTTACTGGCTCTGGCACCGGTGATGTTGGTACAGGACAAAATGGGCATTTTTGCCTCGATGCGCAGCAGTATGCGGCTGACATGGGCGAATATGCGTCTGGTGGCACCCGCGGTACTGAGCTGGTTGCTGGCAAAAACACTATTGCTACTTTTTGCCTCTTCTTTTGCCGCATTAACCCCGGAAATTGGTGCCGTACTGGCGAACACCTTGAGCAATCTGATTTCAGCCGTACTGCTCATCTATCTGTTCCGCCTGTATATGTTGATTCGCCAATAACCTTAAGCATTTGATTACGGAATCGTAAAATGAAGCAGTTTCTTGATTTTTTACCGCTGGTTGTCTTTTTCGCGTTTTACAAGATTTATGACATCTATGCGGCTACTGCGGCGCTGATCGTCGCCACGGCGATTGTGCTTATATATAGCTGGGTTCGCTTTCGTAAGGTTGAGAAGATGGCCCTGATCACTTTTGTTCTGGTGGTCGTCTTCGGTGGCTTGACGCTGTTCTTCCACAATGATGAGTTTATTAAATGGAAGGTTACTGTCATTTATGCCCTGTTTGCAGGTGCCCTGTTAGTCAGCCAATGGGTGATGAAAAAGCCGCTAATTCAGCGGATGCTGGGTAAAGAACTCACGCTGCCGCAACCGGTATGGTCGAAGCTGAATCTGGCCTGGGCTGTTTTCTTTATCCTTTGCGGTCTGGCAAACATCTACATCGCATTCTGGCTGCCGCAAAATATTTGGGTCAACTTTAAAGTGTTTGGCCTGACCGCTCTTACCTTAATCTTCACATTGTTAAGCGGTATCTATATCTACCGCCACATGCCGCAGGAAGATAAATCCTAACCAGACTGCCAGTCCTTCGGGGCTGGCACTGTATCTCCTCTGTTCTCCTCAGGAAAATCATAGTAGCATCGCGCCTGTGATTTTCCTTTTAAGTCGGTTTTACCATGTCTACAACACATAACGTCCCTCAGGGCGATCTTGTTTTACGTACTTTAGCCATGCCCGCCGATACCAATGCCAATGGTGACATCTTTGGTGGTTGGTTAATGTCACAAATGGATATTGGCGGCGCTATTCTGGCGAAAGAAATTGCGCACGGTCGCGTAGTGACCGTGCGGGTTGAAGGAATGACTTTCTTACGACCGGTTGCGGTCGGCGATGTGGTGTGCTGCTATGCACGCTGTGTCCAGAAAGGGACGACATCGGTCAGCATTAATATTGAAGTGTGGGTGAAAAAAGTCGCGTCTGAACCCATCGGGCAACGCTATAAAGCGACAGAAGCATTATTTAAGTATGTCGCGGTTGATCCTGAAGGAAAACCTCGCGCCTTACCTGTTGAGTAATAGTCAAAAGCCTCCGGTCGGAGGCTTTTGACTTTCTGCTTACTGAATTTCGGTGGTGCCGTTAATTTTAAACAGGATATTCACCACAATCCCACTGCCTGGCTTACCCGGCTCATAACGCCATCTGCGCATCGCATTTTTCACCTCACGCTCAAACATGTTCGCAGGCTTGGCTGAGAGGATTTGCACGTTATCCACGCGACCATCCGGCGTGACATCAAATTTAACTTTAACCTGCCCTTCAATGCGCAATGCCTGTGCTCGTGCCGGATACTGCGGCTGATTGCGACTTAATGCGCGTGGTCCTGAAGCCACACTTGTAACCGGCTTGCTGGTTGCAGCCGTCGCCGTACTTGATGTCGGGCGCGCGGGTGCCGTATTTTCAAACGGTGATGCCGGACGCGACTCTACGGGTTTGACATCGCGTTTTGGCTGCTCCTGTACCTTTTTCACCGGCTTCGGTTTTGGCTTAGGTTTCGGCTTAGGCTTTTCAATGACCACCGGTGCTTCTTTTGGCGGTTCAGGGATCGGCTCAGGTTCCGGTTCTGGCTCTACCACCGGCTCCGGTGGCGGCTGAACGGCTTGTGGCGGTTCGAGATCCGCAGGCGCAACCATCGTGACAGAAATTGGCTGCGCAGGCGCAGGTAGTTCAATAACCTGATGTACCGAGGTATAGAGCAGACCCGCCACAACAGCACCATGAATGCAGACCGAAAGTAACGTCGGCCAGGGGAAGCGGCGAGGTAAATCAAGGGTCATTGAAGTCATAATCATTTCAGTAGAAAAACCAGGCCTCGATTTTAAATGCAAATAGCAATCATATTCAATAAGGCAAGACGATCAGGATCAGTGAAAATGTCATTTTTGGCGTAATTGACCTTACTTTATGCATGGTCTTAACAAAGACATCATCTTTCCGTTGCAGATCTTCGCCCTTTCAAATAACGTACTTTACAACTTTCCCGAACAAGGAGTTGTGCCCGTGTTGTATGTTATTTACGCTCAAGACAAAGCTGATAGCCTCGAAAAACGCCTTTCCGTTCGTCCGGCACATTTAGCACGTTTACAGTTACTGCATGATGAAGGTCGATTGTTGACCGCAGGTCCAATGCCAGCAGTAGACAGTAACGATCCAGGGGCTGCGGGATTTACTGGCTCAACCGTTATTGCTGAATTTGAATCGCTGGAAGCAGCTCAGGCCTGGGCCGATGCTGACCCGTACGTAGCGGCAGGAGTCTATGAACACGTTTCAGTGAAACCATTTAAGAAAGTGTTCTGAATAGAGATTCAATATTTAAGGGCACGGTTTTAGCAACCGTGTTCTAGTTTGGCCTTTCCTTATAGGTCGGTCAGTGCATTCACCCCCACAAGCAGATAATAACTTTATCTGTATTTCTTTATATGATGTGAGCATATTCAGGAAAAATGCCCTTTCCTGACGCAGAGTTGCTCACTCAAAACCTTTGATTACTTCAGATAAAGTCATCTACTATTGTTTAACACATTCACGTGCTGCATGTATGTTCAGAAAATGTGCACGTTGAGATAATTAAACAAAATTGTGGTTACAGAGGTATCAGTGAGTCACTGGACTACATTCAAACAAACAGCAACAAATTTATGGGTGACCCTACGGCACGACATTCTCGCGCTGGCCGTCTTTTTAAATGGATTGCTTATTTTTAAAACAATCTATGGTATGTCGGTCAATTTGCTTGATATTTTCCATATCAAAGCCTTTTCAGAGTTAGATCTCTCCTTGCTGGCAAATGCCCCACTCTTTATGCTCGGCGTCTTTCTTGTCCTGAACTCCATTGGCTTACTGTTCCGGGCAAAGCTCGCATGGGCAATCAGTATCATTTTGTTGTTGATAGCGCTAATTTACACCCTGCATTTTTATCCCTGGCTGAAATTTAGTATTGGATTTTGCATTTTTACGCTGGTGTTTTTGCTGATACTGCGCAAAGACTTCTCCCACAGTAGCGCTGCAGCCGGGACAATTTTCGCATTTATTAGTTTCACGACGTTACTGTTTTACTCCACCTACGGTGCGCTTTATTTAAGCGAAGGTTTTAATCCGCGAATAGAAAGTTTGATGACCGCGTTCTATTTTTCGATAGAAACCATGTCAACCGTCGGCTATGGCGATATTGTCCCTGTTTCTGAATCAGCACGATTATTCACTATTTCGGTCATTATTTCCGGCATTACCGTTTTTGCCACCTCCATGACTTCAATTTTTGGTCCGCTTATCCGCGGGGGATTCAACAAACTTGTAAAAGGAAAAAATCATACAATGCATCGTAAAGATCATTTTATTGTTTGCGGGCATTCGATTCTCGCCATCAATACGATTCTGCAACTGAATCAACGCGGACAAAATGTAACGGTTATCAGCAACTTGCCTGAAGATGATATCAAGCAACTTGAGCAACGCTTAGGTGATAACGCTGATGTTATCCCCGGTGACAGTAATGACAGTTCAGTATTAAAGAAAGCAGGAATCGATCGATGCCGGGCCATTCTGGCGCTGAGTGATAACGACGCAGATAACGCGTTTGTTGTGCTCTCGGCAAAAGATATGAGCAATGATGTCAAAACAGTTCTCGCCGTCAGTGATAGCAAAAACCTTAATAAGATTAAGATGGTACATCCGGATATTATTCTCTCGCCGCAACTGTTTGGCAGCGAAATTCTGGCGCGGGTCTTAAATGGTGAAGAGATTAATAATGATATGCTCGTTTCAATGTTGTTGAACTCCGGTCATGGCATTTTCAGCGATAACGATGAACAAGAAACGAAAACTGACAGCAAAGAATCGGCGCAAAAATAGAGTTTGAAGACGAAAGGGCAAACTTATTGGGCACCGCAATGGTGCCCAGAACATTTAGATATTGTAGATCGCAAACAATAACGAGTTACGCTGTTTGTTTAGAATGCACTTCCTGATGCTGTGGATACGCATATTTCGGCGCGACTGCCCCTCAAGCCAACGCGATTTACGTCGGCTAGCCTGACGCTGCATGCGCCAGCGCCCCACTTCCGTTCTACTCCGCTTCATGTTAACTACTCTATGCAATAACAGAATGGTCATTATACCCCCGCCCCCGATGCTGACCAGTGCTTTTCCCGCGTTTTTATTTGCCAGATGAATCCATATGCGTAAACTCATAACAATGCGCTTTCAAAAGGATTTCTAATCTATGACAACCGTTTATACGTTGGTGAGTTGGTTGGCCATTCTGGGATACTGGTTGCTCATTGCAGGCGTAACTTTACGCATTCTAATGAAACGACGCGCAGTTCCCTCCGCGATGGCCTGGCTGTTGATCATTTACATTCTGCCCTTAGTCGGAATTATTGCCTATCTTGCCGTTGGCGAGCTCCATTTAGGCAAACGCCGCGCTGAGCGCGCCAGAGCGATGTGGCCTTCCACCGCAAAATGGCTTAACGACCTTAAAGCCTGTAAGCATATCTTCGCCGAAGAAAACAGCAGTGTCGCAGCGCCATTATTCAAGCTCTGTGAACGTCGTCAGGGTATCGCTGGGGTTAAAGGGAATCAGCTACAACTGATGACCGAGTCAGATGATGTGATGCAGGCGTTAATCCGCGATATCCAACTCGCTCGCCATAATATTGAGATGGTGTTTTATATCTGGCAACCCGGCGGCATGGCGGACCAGGTGGCAGAATCATTAATGGCCGCTGCACGTCGTGGTATTCATTGCCGACTAATGCTCGACTCTGCCGGAAGTGTGGCTTTTTTCCGCAGCCCGTGGCCAGAGCTAATGCGTAATGCCGGCATTGAAGTGGTCGAAGCATTAAAGGTCAATCTGATGCGTGTGTTTTTACGCCGTATGGATCTGCGCCAACATCGCAAGATGATCATGATCGATAATTACATCGCGTACACCGGCAGCATGAATATGGTCGACCCTCGCTACTTCAAACAGGATGCGGGTGTAGGGCAATGGATTGATCTGATGGCGCGTATGGAAGGTCCGATCGCCACCGCGATGGGGATTATATATTCCTGCGACTGGGAGATTGAAACCGGGAAACGAATTCTGCCGCCACCACCAGATGTCAATATTATGCCGTTTGAGCAGGCCAGCGGTCACACCATTCACACAATTGCTTCTGGCCCCGGCTTTCCGGAAGATCTCATTCACCAGGCATTACTGACTGCGGCTTATTCGGCACGTGAATATTTGATCATGACAACGCCCTACTTTGTGCCCAGCGATGATTTACTTCATGCGATTTGCACGGCGGCGCAGCGCGGGGTGGATGTCAGTATTATCCTTCCGCGAAAAAATGATTCAATGCTGGTTGGCTGGGCCAGTCGCGCGTTCTTTACGGAACTGCTGGCTGCTGGGGTTAAAATTTATCAGTTTGAAGGCGGGTTATTGCATACCAAGAGCGTGCTGGTCGATGGCGAATTAAGTCTGGTTGGTACCGTTAACCTTGATATGCGTAGTCTGTGGCTGAATTTCGAGATTACCCTGGCAATCGACGATAAAGGGTTTGGTGCTGACCTCGCCGCCGTTCAGGACGATTATATTTCGCGTTCTCGTCTGCTCGATGCCCGTTTATGGCTAAAACGCCCATTATGGCAACGTGTCGCCGAGCGACTGTTTTACTTCTTCAGCCCGTTGCTGTAAAACGTCGCCAACAGAGGTTAAACAGGTAGTGACTATGGATATGGATCTAAACAATCGCCTGACTGAAGATGAAACGCTTGAGCAGGCCTACGATATTTTTCTCGAACTGGCTGCCGACAATCTCGATCCAGCGGATGTTCTGCTGTTCAATCTTCAGTTTGAAGAGCGCGGCGGCGCGGAGTTATTCGATCCGGCAGAAGACTGGCAGGAACATGTTGATTTCGATTTGAACCCGGACTTTTTTGCCGAAGTGGTGATTGGTCTGGCGGACAGTGAAGATGGTGAAATCAACGATGTTTTCGCCCGCATTCTGTTATGCCGCGAAAAAGATCACAAACTGTGCCATATCATCTGGCGGGAATAAATAATCGCTTTCGGCGTGAAAAAGGGCTGACAATTGTCAGCCCTTATTTTGTTTAAAGCGGATCGACTTTCAGGCAAGACACGGCGTGTCTGAAACTCCCCTCCAGCACAGGACGTGTTTTGGCACACTCTGGACCGGCAATCGGGCAACGGGTACGGAAAACACAACCGGAAGGCGGGTTGATCGGCGACGGTAATTCCCCTTCCAGTAACTGGATAGTTTTGTTCTTCTCCAGATCCGGATCAGGTATGGGGACTGCCGACATCAATGCCCTGGTGTAAGGATGTAGCGGATTGTGGTAGACCTCATCATAGGTCCCCAGTTCTACCGCATGGCCGAGATACATCACCAGCACACGATCGGAAATGTGTTTTACCACGGCCAGGTCGTGAGCGATAAAAATTAATGACAATCCCATCTCGCGTTGCAGCTGCTGGAGCAGGTTGACCACCTGCGCCTGAATTGACACGTCCAGCGCCGACACCGGCTCATCACAGATAATCAGCTTCGGTTCAAGAATAAGAGCACGAGCAATCCCGATACGCTGGCACTGCCCACCAGAGAACTCATGCGGATAGCGGTTAATCAGGTTAGGCAATAACCCGACTTTCAGCATCATCGCCTTCACGCGCTCGCGAACTTCCTGGCGTGACATTTTCGGATGATAAGTACGCAGTGGTTCAGCGATGATCTCGCCGATGGTCATACGCGGGTTAAGCGATGCCAATGGATCCTGGAAAATCATCTGAATATCACTGCGAACGGCACGCCATTCATCGGGCTTCATGCCCAGCAACTCTTTACCTAACCAGGCAACATGACCGTCGGTCGCTTTAACCAGGCCAATGATGGCGCGAGCAAAGGTGGACTTACCGCATCCCGACTCCCCTACCACACCTAATGTTTCCCCTTCATACAGGCGAAGAGTTACACCATCTACGGCTTTGAGCGTTTTCGGCGGTTGCCAGAACCACTGTTTGCCATCTTTGATTTCAAAGTGCACTTTCAGATCGGCGATTTCGAGGAGGACTTTTCTTCCTTCGGTTACAGCATTCATAACAGTTCCTCCACCGGTTTAAAGCAAGCACGCAGACGGCCAGGTGTAAACTCTTCCAGCGGCGGTGCGCTACTACAAATTTCCATCGCATGCGGACAACGTGGCTGGAACGGGCAACCTTTCGGTAATCGCAACAGGTTTGGCGGATTACCCGGGATGGTCAACATTGTTTCACCTTCCGCATCGAGACGCGGCACCGCGTTGAGTAAACCGATAGAATAAGGATGAACGGGTTGATAAAAGACATCGCGCGCGTTGCCATATTCCATCGTGCGCCCGGCGTACATTACCAGCACTTTGTCGCAGATCCCTGCCACCACGCCAAGATCGTGGGTGATCATAATGATGGCGGTATTAAATTCCCGCTTCAGTTCATTCAATAGCGTCATGATCTGCGCCTGTACGGTGACGTCCAGCGCAGTAGTGGGTTCATCAGCAATCAGCAGCTTAGGTCGACATAGCAATGCCATCGCAATCATGACTCTTTGACGCATGCCGCCAGAAAATTCATGCGGAAACATCTTCATGCGTTTACGCGCTTCCGGCATTTTTACCGCATCGAGCATCCGCACCGACTCTTCAAACGCCTCAGATTTGCTCATGTTCTTATGCAACATCAGCACTTCCATCAACTGCTCACCGACGCGCATATAGGGATTCAACGAAGTCATCGGATCCTGAAAAATCATTGAGATTTGTTCAGCACGCAGTTTATTGAGTTCACGCTCTGGCAAATTGAGGATTTCACGCCCATTGAAGGTTGCCGATCCGCCAATACGTCCGTTGGCAGCCAGCAGGCCCATCAACGCAAATGCAGTTTGCGATTTACCCGAACCAGACTCACCTACAATGCCCAGCGTTTCCCCGGCACGTAGAGAAAAATTCAAATCATTGACCGCCGTGACGTCGCCATCCGGGGTACTAAAGGTGACACGCAAATCTTTCACGTTCAGCAGTGCGTCAGCCTGTTGTTGTGCGAGCGGCACAGTTGCAGTTTCAATTACGCTCATGGCTGCACTCCTTAACGATCTTTCGGGTCGAGGGCATCACGCAAGCCATCGCCGATAAAGTTGAAACAAAACAGCGTCACCACGAGGAATCCCGCTGGGAACAACAGTAACCATGGAGAGACTTCCATCGAGTTCGCGCCATCGCTCAGCAATGCGCCCCAGCTGCTTAACGGCTCTTGCGTCCCCAACCCCAGGAAGCTAAGGAAAGATTCAAAGAGGATCATGCTGGGCACCAGTAGCGATGCGTAGACCACCACCACACCGAGTACGTTCGGTACAATGTGGCGAATAACAATGCCTGGCGTCGATACACCGCCAACTTGTGCCGCCTCAATAAACTCTTTACGCTTCAGACTCAGGGTTTGCCCACGCACAATACGAGCCATATCCAGCCAGGAAACCATGCCAATCGCCACGAAAATCAGCAGGATGTTTTGACCGAAAAAGGTCACCAGCAAAATGACGAAGAACATGAATGGGAAGGAGTTGAGGATTTCCAGCAGACGCATCATTACCGAATCCACTTTACCGCCCAGATAACCGGAAAGCGAACCATAAAGTGTCCCCACGACCACTGCCACCAGTGCCGCAGCAACACCGACCATGAGTGAGATACGCCCGCCAATCGCAACACGCACAAGCAGGTCGCGACCGGATGAGTCAGTACCAAAGTAGTGACCGGACTCCATATCTGGGGCGCTGGACATCATCGCCCAGTCAGTATCGTCATAGGCAAACTGCGAAAGCATCGGTGCCAGGATTACAAATAACGCGATTAGCACCAGCACTATCAGACTGGCAACCGCCGCACGGTTATGCATAAAACGTCGACGTGCGTCCTGCCACAAGCTGCGCCCTTCGACCTCCAGCTTTTCACTGAAATTTTCCAGCGTCTCGCTGTTTTTCTTACTTAACATCATCGCGAGCTCCAGTATCAGTAACGGATTTTCGGGTCGATAACCGCATATAGCACATCGACAATGGCATTAAACAAAATGGTTAACGCGCCAACCAGAATGGTCAGACTTAACACTAAGGAATAGTCACGATTCAATGCGCCATTAACGAACAATTGCCCAATCCCCGGTAAACCATAAATGGTTTCGATGACCATAGAACCGGTAATAATGCCGACAAATGCAGGGCCCATATAGGAGAGCACGGGTAACAGAGCAGGTTTTAATGCGTGGCGTAAAATGATCCGCCGCATAGGTAACCCTTTCGCCCGGGCAGTACGAATAAAGTTGGAGTGTAATACTTCAATCATAGAGCCACGGGTAATACGCGCAATACTGGCGATATAGGCGAGTGACAACGCCACCATTGGCAGTATCATGAATTTAAGCGCACCACCATTCCAGCCACCGCCCGGCAGCCAATGCAAAATGATCGCAAATATCATGACTAATAATGGTGCAACCACAAAACTGGGGATAACAACCCCGGTCATTGCCAGCCCCATCACGGTATAGTCCCATTTGGTGTTTTGTTTTAATGCGGCAATAACGCCAGCACTAACACCCAGTATTACCGCAAGGAAAAATGCTGCGGCTCCCAGTTTGGCAGAAACGGGAAAACTGGATGCAACCAGGTCGTTGACCGAATAATCTTTATATTTAAACGATGGACCGAAATCGCCATGCGCCAGTTGTTTCAGGTAGCTGAAATACTGTGTCATGATCGGATCATTAAGATGATATTTCGCTTCGATATTGGCCATCACTTCTGGCGGTAAAGTACGTTCGCCGGTAAAAGGGCTTCCCGGCGCGAGGCGCATCATGAAGAACGAAATAGTAATAAGAATAAATAGCGTCGGAATCGCTTCCAGACAGCGACGTAGAATAAATTTTAACATTGCCCTACCTTCTGGCCTGTGCCTTCTGTAATGCGATAAAAATCAGACACCGTGGAGCAGGACACTCCTGCCCCACGTATTGCCATTAGTGCTTCACAATGTACATATTCCGGGTGTAGGTATTATCCAGCGGATCTTTGCCGGTATAGCCACCAACCCACGGTTTCACCAGACGCGCATTCACGTAGTAATAAACAGGAACAATGGCCGAATCCTTATCCAGCTGTTGTTCTGCTTTAGTGTACAGAGCTGTGCGCTGCGCCTCGTCAGTCGCTTTCAGCGTTTCCGCCATAATGCTGTCAAAGGCCGGGCTCTTATAATGCGCGGTATTCATCGAGCTGTTCGACAGCATGGTGTTCAGGAAGGAGGTTGGTTCGTTGTAGTCTGCGCACCAGCCTGCACGGGCCACATCAAAAGTGCCCTGGTGACGGGTGTCGAGGAACGTTTTCCACTCCTGGTTAACCAGTTTGACGTTTACACCAATGTTTTTCTTCCACAATGAAGAGGCAGCAATCGCCAGCTTTTTATGCAGATCGGAGGTGTTATACAACAGGTTGATGGTCAACGGTTTGTCTGCGGTATAACCCGCTTCAGCCAGCAGTTTTTTCGCTTCTTCGTTACGTTTTTCCTGGCTCCAGCCAAACCATTCCGGCTGAGTCAATTTTGCGCCATCAGTATACGGTGGAGTGTAACCATAGGCGGGCATGTCGCCCTGCGCTTTCACTTTATTAACAATGATATCGCGGTCCATACCCAGTTTCAGTGCGGTACGCACACGTACATCGTTGAATGGCGGTTTCTGGTTGTTAATTTCGTAATAATAAGTGCACAGGTATGGATCAACGTGAACTTCGTCCGGGATCTCTTTTTTCAGCTTCTGGAACAATTCGATCGGCATGTTGTTATAAGTCATGTCGATTTCACCACTACGGTAGCGGTTGACATCGGTAACTTCAGAAGCAATAGGCAAATAGGTTACCTGGTTAATAACGGTTTTCGCGTTGTTCCAGTAGGTTGGGCTGCGTTCAAGAACGATTCGTTCGTTTACGACCCAATCTTTTAAGGTATAGGCACCGTTGGTGATGATATTACCAGGCTGGGTCCATTTTTCGCCGAATTTCTCGATAGCGGCTTTTGGCACCGGTGAAGTTGATGGGTGAACAAGTAATTTATAGAAGTACGGAACAGGTTCACTTAAGGTGACTTCTAATGTGTGATCATCAATAGCTTTCACGCCGAGATCGGTAATCGGTTTTTTCCCTTCAAGAATTTCATCAATACCGGCGATATGCCCATATTGCAGATAACTGGCATACGGAGAAGCGGTGTTTGGATCAACAGAACGTTGCCAGCTATACACAAAGTCTTGTGCTGTGACTGGCGTGCCATCAGACCATTTCGCATCTTTACGCAAATGGAAGGTCCAGACTTTCGCGTCTTTATTATCCCAGGATTCAGCGACGCCAGGAGCCGGATGACCGTCAAGATCGCTGACCAGTAAGCCTTCAAACAGGTCTCGGCTGATATTAGACTCCGGAACACCTTCAATTTTGTGCGGATCTAATGACTGAACTTCTGAACCATTGTTACGTACCAGCGTTTGTTTTTCCGCCAGTGTGACGCCTGCGGGTACATCAGCTGCCAGCGCGACATTCCCTGCCATAAGCGCAGCCAGAACGCCAGCTGCTACTAAACTTCTCTTGGTGATGTTGGTCATTGTTTTTTGGACTCCCTCATTATAATTACTGGTATTAACCAGCATGTGTAATCCCGGATTGGGACCCTGCACAGGCTCGGAGACTTTCTGCTGTCAGGTTACTTTATCGTTACGGATTGCTATCACCGACTTTATTTATTCTGGTGATTCAGACGATCACCTTATGTCGATTCGTACTGTGTCTCCCCTGTCGAGACACATTATTCTTTTGCGACGCTCTTTAATTGTTAATTATTCTCATTACCAATAAAAATCGCCTGGCGGTTGGTCGGAAAGTACCAAATGCGCTTCTTACTCGCCAATACATTTTGCAAAATTGTTAAGCAATTCTCTTTTATTGACAGTGTCAGAATCTACAGCGCGCGTCCATGCTTTAACAAACATCTTTCAATTCAATCAAATAGAGAACTGTTAAGCATGTCTATCTTTTCTAGCTATAGATTAAGCCGTGAAATACACAATAATTTAACAAATGATTATTATTTAGCACTTTCCTCTACCAAAGGCAGTGGAATTACTAATATCATTTCAATTATTCTTCAGCAAGCCCAGGATTATGATGTGGCGAAAATAACATGATGGTGAGGCGAAGCAGTTAAGGAAATCCTTATAACTAACTGTAATTTCAGAGGAATATTCTTACCTATTCCTTTTGCTTTTGATAACTGCGCGGGAACAAAGTAAAAATAATGACGAAAAAACGGAGCATGTCAGCTCCGTTTCATTTGAAAGGAATTAATTAAGCAGGCCGGGGAAAATCCCCTTAATACCAGTAACGATAAATTCAATCCCCAACGCCATCAGCAATAGCCCCATAATACGCGTAATCACGTTGATGCCGGTCTGGCGTAAAACCCGTACCAGCCACGGTGCCATGCGGAACAATCCCCAGCAGCATAAAGCAAACAATGCAATAGCCACAAAGAAACCAAATAGATAGCTAATACTGTGATAACGCGTACCCCAGACGATGGTGGAACTAATCGCCCCTGGCCCCGCCATCAACGGCAACGCCAATGGCACTACACCAATGCTTTCACGTACCGCGGTTTCTGATTTTTCTTGCTTGTTCTGTTTATCCTCGCCGAGCTTGCCGCTGATCATCGACATCGCAATCGTCACCACCAGGATGCCACCGGCGATACGGAACGAATCAATTGATATACCAAAAAGCTGTAGAATCGTGTCGCCGAGAAAAAGCGAGATCCACAAGATAATGGCCACAGACAAGTTGGCTGTAAGGTTCGTTTTGTTTCGCGCTGCCGCTGTCTGATAACTGGTCATGCTGATAAAGACGGGAATAATCCCAACCGGGTTGACCAGCGCAAATAACCCGATGAAAAATTTGAAGTAAACGGGAAAATCAAAAAGGGTCTGAATCACGGTTAGCTCCGAAGCAAAAGCCGGATAATGTTAGCCATAAAAAGGTTAAAAAGACGCGCTGACAATACGCCTTTTAACCGCATTTTTCACCTCCTAACTACTTAAAATTGCTATCATTCGTTATTGTTATCTAGTTGTACAAAACATGCTAATGTAACCAACAAACCATACTACAATTTATTAACTGTTAGCTATAATGGCGAAAAGCGATGCTGAAAGGTGTCAGCTTCGCAAAAATTTGATTTGGATCACGTAATCAGTACCCAGAAGTGAGTAATCTTGCTTACGCCACCTGGAAGTGACGCATTAGAGATAAATAGCTCTAATGTTTAAACTCTTTTAGTAAATCACAGTGAGTGTGAGCGCGAGTAAGCTTTTGATTTTCATCGGTTAAGCAAATCATCACCGCACTGACTATACTCTCGTATTCGAGCAGATGATTTACTAAAAAAGTTTAACATTATCAGGAGAGCATTATGGCTGTTACTAATGTCGCTGAACTTAACGCACTCGTAGAGCGTGTAAAAAAAGCCCAGCGTGAATATGCCAGTTTCACTCAAGAGCAAGTAGACAAAATCTTCCGCGCCGCCGCCCTGGCAGCTGCAGATGCTCGAATCCCACTCGCGAAAATGGCCGTTGCCGAATCCGGCATGGGTATCGTCGAAGATAAAGTAATCAAAAACCACTTTGCTTCTGAATATATCTACAACGCCTATAAAGATGAAAAAACCTGTGGTGTTCTGTCTGAAGACGACACTTTTGGTACCATCACTATCGCTGAACCAATCGGTATTATTTGCGGTATCGTTCCGACTACTAACCCGACTTCAACGGCTATCTTCAAATCGCTGATCAGCTTGAAGACCCGTAACGCCATTATCTTCTCCCCGCACCCGCGTGCTAAAGATGCAACCAACAAAGCTGCAGATATTGTTCTGCAGGCTGCTATCGCTGCTGGTGCGCCGAAAGACCTGATTGGCTGGATCGATCAACCTTCTGTTGAACTGTCTAACGCGCTGATGCACCACCCAGACATCAACCTGATCCTCGCGACCGGTGGTCCGGGTATGGTTAAAGCCGCATACAGCTCCGGTAAACCAGCTATCGGCGTAGGCGCGGGTAACACTCCAGTCGTTATCGATGAAACTGCTGATATCAAACGTGCAGTTGCATCTGTACTGATGTCTAAAACCTTCGACAACGGCGTAATCTGTGCTTCTGAACAATCTGTTGTTGTAGTTGACTCTGTTTATGACGCGGTACGTGAGCGTTTCGCTACCCACGGCGGTTACATACTGCAGGGCAAAGAGCTGAAAGCAGTTCAGGACGTTATCCTGAAAAACGGCGCACTGAACGCAGCTATCGTTGGTCAGCCAGCCTATAAAATTGCTGAACTGGCAGGCTTCTCTGTACCAGAAAATACCAAGATTCTGATCGGTGAAGTGACCGTTGTTGATGAAAGCGAACCGTTCGCACATGAAAAACTGTCCCCGACTCTGGCAATGTACCGTGCTAAAGATTTCGAAGACGCGGTAGAAAAAGCAGAGAAACTGGTTGCTATGGGCGGCATCGGTCATACCTCTTGCCTGTACACTGACCAGGATAACCAACCGGCTCGCGTTGCCTACTTCGGTCAGAAAATGAAAACGGCCCGTATTCTGATCAACACCCCGGCGTCTCAGGGTGGTATCGGTGACCTGTATAACTTCAAACTCGCACCTTCCCTGACTCTGGGTTGTGGTTCCTGGGGTGGTAACTCCATCTCTGAAAACGTTGGTCCGAAACACCTGATCAACAAGAAAACCGTTGCTAAGCGAGCTGAAAACATGTTGTGGCACAAACTTCCGAAATCTATCTACTTCCGCCGTGGCTCTCTGCCAATCGCGCTGGATGAAGTGATTACTGATGGCCACAAACGTGCGCTCATCGTGACTGACCGCTTCCTGTTCAACAATGGTTATGCTGATCAGATCACTTCCGTACTGAAAGCAGCAGGCGTTGAAACTGAAGTCTTCTTCGAAGTAGAAGCTGACCCGACCCTGAGCATCGTTCGTAAAGGTGCAGAACTGGCAAACTCCTTCAAACCAGACGTGATTATCGCGCTGGGTGGTGGTTCCCCGATGGACGCCGCGAAGATCATGTGGGTCATGTACGAACATCCGGAAACTCACTTCGAAGAACTGGCGCTGCGCTTTATGGATATCCGTAAACGTATCTACAAGTTCCCGAAAATGGGCGTGAAAGCGAAAATGATCGCTGTCACCACCACTTCTGGTACAGGTTCTGAAGTCACTCCGTTTGCGGTTGTAACTGACGACGCTACTGGTCAGAAATATCCGCTGGCAGACTATGCGCTGACCCCGGATATGGCGATTGTCGATGCCAACCTGGTTATGGACATGCCGAAGTCCCTGTGTGCTTTCGGTGGTCTGGACGCAGTAACTCACGCCATGGAAGCTTATGTTTCTGTACTGGCATCTGAGTTCTCTGATGGTCAGGCACTGCAGGCACTGAAACTGCTGAAAGAATATCTGCCAGCGTCCTACCACGAAGGATCTAAAAATCCGGTAGCGCGTGAACGTGTTCACAGTGCAGCAACTATCGCGGGTATCGCGTTTGCGAACGCCTTCCTGGGTGTATGTCACTCAATGGCGCACAAACTGGGTTCCCAGTTCCATATTCCGCACGGTCTGGCAAACGCCCTGCTGATTTGTAACGTTATTCGCTACAACGCGAATGACAACCCGACCAAGCAGACTGCATTCAGCCAGTATGACCGTCCGCAGGCTCGCCGTCGTTATGCTGAAATTGCTGACCACCTGGGTCTGAGCGCACCGGGCGACCGTACTGCTGCTAAGATCGAGAAACTGCTGGCATGGCTGGAAACGCTGAAAGCTGAACTGGGTATTCCGAAATCTATCCGTGAAGCTGGCGTTCAGGAAGCAGACTTCCTGGCGAATGTGGATAAACTGTCTGAAGATGCATTCGATGACCAGTGCACCGGCGCTAACCCGCGTTACCCACTGATCTCCGAGCTGAAACAGATTCTGCTGGATACCTACTACGGTCGTGATTATGTAGAAGGTGAAACTGCAGCGAAAAAAGAAGCCGCTCCGGCTAAAGCTGAGAAAAAAGCGAAGAAATCCGCTTAATAAGTAGCGCTGTCTGGCAACATAAACGGTCCCTTCTGGGGCCGTTTTTTTGTTTTACCCAAAACAACTTTCCCATAAACCGACAGCATTTGCCTTCATCATATTTACGGCGATGTATAACGCCTACACACAGCGATATTGTACTTTACAGGTCACAAGTCAACGTCACTGTAAAAGCGATCTGTGAGGGGTATAGTGGCGTTAAAGAACTGTCGAGAAGGGTATATACACCGGATGAAGTGCGTAAAATGAACTGACAGGATAAAAGCGCCCTGCTCACCCTGTCAGTAAAGAAATTCTTATTAATCGTGGCGATGCCTTTCCTGAATAGCCGTTAATGAGCCGACTTCTAACGCCTCTTTATAGTGTTTGCGGCATACAGAAACGTAGCGTTCATTACCACCAATAACCACCTGCTCACCTTCGTTATAAGGTCTGCCTGCTTGATCAAGACGCAGCACCATGCTTGCTTTACGGCCACAAAAACAGATGGTTTTTAATTCAACCAGTTTGTCGGACCATGCCAGTAAGTATTGGCTGCCAATAAATAATTCACCTCGAAAATCGGTACGTAAACCATAACAAAGTACGGGTATATCGAGTTGATCTACAACCTCCGATAATTCATATACTTGTTGTCTGGTTAAAAACTGGCATTCATCAACCAGTACGCAATGAATTGCCTGCTGTTCATGTTCCGCACGAATCTCATCAAATAATGATGAATTTTGGTTAAATAATTTTGCAGGCGATGACAAACCTATACGCGAGCTGACTTTCCCGGCACCAAAGCGATCATCAATTTCTGCCGTATATACGACAGTGCGCATGCCGCGTTCCTGGTAATTGTATGAAGATTGCAACAATGCTGTAGACTTACCCGCATTCATTGCGGAATAGTAGAAATATAGCTGTGCCATCAGCCACAGGCCCTCAATGATATGAATTAAAGTTGGCTGGAGTTTATCATAATTCGTCAGTTTTTCAGCTCAACAGTATGCATAGAAGTGGTATATGCGTTCTCCCTTACGAAGCCTTGCATAATCCTTCTGAGCTATCATTACAACTGCCTCGCTTGTTATAAGCGGGTAAATGACTGCTGGTAACTATTCACAATCTTTAACCTGTTGCGCAAGTAATAGCCCTCTGTTGACCTCCTGGAGATAGTGCAATACTAAGTCCCTGCTCTTATTGCGACTGTTCTACTTTTCATCATTCGCTTAATAGGGAATTCACGTAAACACGACTAATACAGAAGACTGAAAGGTCGTCAGCCTACGATAATCTCCCCATAAAATGTGACATGAATCAGGAAGTTTTAACCTCATGTGCTGCGAAATCATCGGCGCAAATAGGGCTATATGCCGCGTCTTTTCTGGCTAATTTTATGAAAAGATATTTATTGGCGGCACAAAATAAAGAACAATTTTGAATTCCTTACATTCCTGGCTATTGCACAACTGAATTTAAGGCTCTATTATTACCTCAACAAACCACCCCAATATAAGTTTGAGATTACTACAATGAGCGAAGCACTTAAAATTCTGAACAACATCCGTACTCTTCGTGCGCAGGCAAGAGAATGTACACTTGAAACGCTGGAAGAAATGCTGGAAAAATTAGAAGTTGTTGTTAACGAACGTCGCGAAGAAGAAAGCGCGGCTGCTGCTGAAGTTGAAGAGCGCACTCGTAAACTGCAACAATATCGCGAAATGCTGATCGCTGACGGTATTGACCCGAACGAACTGCTGAATAGCCTTGCTGCCGTTAAATCTGGCACCAAAGCTAAACGCGCTCAGCGTCCGGCAAAATACAGCTACGTTGACGAAAACGGCGAAACTAAAACCTGGACTGGCCAGGGTCGTACTCCAGCTGTAATCAAAAAAGCAATGGATGAGCAAGGTAAATCCCTCGACGATTTCCTGATCAAGCAATAATCTTTTGTAGATGACACTTGCTTAAAATCCCGCCATTGGCGGGATTTTTTATTGTCCGGTTTAAGACAATTTAATAAGAATAAGCTATAAAAAAACGGCGTCGATTGCTCAACGCCGTTTCGTGGATAACACCGATACGGAAGTTACTTCTTAATGCCCATCTCTTCTTCAAGCCAGGCTTTAAATTCCGTGCCAAGGGTGTTATGACGAATACCGTATTCAACGAAGGCCTGCATGTAACCTAATTTATTACCGCAGTCATGGCTCTTCCCTTTCATATGATAGGCTTCCACCGTTTCTTTTTCGATCAGCATATCAATTGCGTCGGTGAGCTGAATTTCATCACCAGCACCCGGAGGGGTTTTTGCCAGCAACGGCCAAATATCCGCGCTAAGAACGTAACGACCCACAATAGCGAGATTAGACGGCGCAACATCCGCTTTTGGTTTTTCAACCACGCCAACCATCGGTACGCTTTCACCCGGCGCTAATTCAACGCCTTTGCAATCCACAACGCCATATGCGGTCACATCAGCAACCGGTTCAACCATGATCTGGCTATGACCCGTTTCATCAAAGCGGCGGATCATCTCTGCCAGGTTATCCTGTGACAAATCGGATTCATATTCATCCAGAATAACGTCAGGCAAAATAACAGCCACAGGTTCATCACCCACTACCGGGTGAGCACACAATACCGCGTGTCCCAGGCCTTTCGCCAGCCCCTGACGAACTTGCATAATAGTCACGTGCGGCGGACAAATAGACTGCACTTCATCAAGCAGTTGACGTTTTACACGTTTTTCCAGCATTGCTTCCAGTTCAAAACTGGTATCAAAGTGGTTTTCAATAGAGTTTTTAGATGAGTGAGTAACCAGCACAATTTCAGTAATGCCAGCCGCAATACATTCATTCACGACGTATTGAATTAATGGCTTATCGACAAGTGGCAGCATCTCTTTCGGGATGGCTTTCGTCGCCGGCAACATCCTGGTTCCTAATCCCGCAACGGGGATAACGGCTTTTTTGACTTTCGTATTAATGGCAGCCATTTAAATTCTCCTGGACTGTTCGTGTTTTGAACGTGTTCATATTTCTGTATCGCATCCCAGTATATCAGCACCCCGAAGGGGCTAAGTTCTGAAAAGGAGGCGAGTTAGCATAATTAAGACAATTACTTATACGAATGGCGACGATAGTACCACCAGCCGACATTAGCAGGTAATGCAAATTTAGCCCGCGTTATCGTTTGCTCATTCTGCAGACAACATCAAGCGAAGCCGACCACCGGTTCCCCATATTTGGCATTGCCAGGCATCGCATCGCTGGCTCAATTGATTCAAATAAGCGTTACCTAAAGTGCCTAACGGAACACCATTACTGATTTGCACCTGGTGTTCGCCAGTATTTAACGTCGCATTCAGACCCGCAGAAACCAGAATGAGATTTTTCAGTTCGCGATGATAATAGCCAACTAATAGCGGAAACTGCCCCGGCAGATTGGCCTGACGGAGTAAATGGTTTACCTGCTTCAATAACGCGCCCAACTCTGGCAACCGTTGATTTTGATGTGCAAGCTGTTCCTGTAATAATCCGTTAAACAATGCGCGTAATAACAAGGCAGCAAGTACGCCATTATGTCCAGCTCTGGTGACATCAAGGCAATAAAATGCAAGATCGTTTTCCGAAAGTGCGGCAATATCAAGCACCAGGCCGGGTTTGTCCGCGGCAACCAATTGACGATAATTAACCCGGCAATGGGAAATCACCTGCTGAACCGGCGGTTGCAATTCCTGTAATAATTTCGCCGCTGCGGCAGGGTTATCAACCATTGCATCCCAGTCGCGAAAAAGCCTCTCCTCTTCCTCAACGCGGGAATTAAACATGCTGGGATAGAGACAGGCAAAAACCATCTCGCGCAAGCGATTCAGATCTTTAACTGGTTTCAGCAAAACATCTTCAACGCCCAGACGTAACGCTTTGGCAATATCTGCCATATTTTCAGTGGCAGATATCACCAGAACCGGTGTCTGGTCACCTCTGTTGCGTATATGTTCCAGCAGTTTAAGCCCGTTCATTCGTGGCATCGCGATATCACATATCATCAGGTCTGGAGTGAAACCTCCCAGCAACTCAAGGGCATCCACCCCATCAGCCGCCAGTACCGTTGTCGCTCCCAATGAGGAAAACCACGAATCCAGAAGCGAGCGAAATACCTGCTCATCTTCAACAATGAGAATCTGTTTTCCGACCAATGGCTGCGTCATGTTCTCTCCCCTGACTGGCTTTACTCAATAGTGGCATGCTATTGCCACCTGCGCCTGTCAGAATTAACTTAAGTGTAGATAAAAATTCTGGTCAAATGTTGGTGCGTACCAACGGCAAAAGTTCGTCCATTTTCTTTTCCACTGCCAGCTGCCCAGCCGCAATGGCAGCGTGCGCGCGATGGAAATCAAGCGTAGATATTTGCGGGCAAACAGGTTGAATCAGAATATCGGGCGGATCACCTGCCATGCGGTTCCTTTTAAGGCGGTTCTCCAGCACCTGGATAGAAGTGGTCATAATCTCTGTTGCCGTTGGCGCTGTCACCGCCCGACGTGTCGTTATGCTGCCCAACCTTTCTTTCAGACGCGCATGCCACGGCAGAGAATCACCATTCTCGCTATTTTCTTCACTGACATTAAAGGAGAGCAGATCTTGTTGCATCAAATGAGCATCGTGCTGCAGGTCGACCGCTATCACAATATCAGCACCCAATGCACGCGTGAGCGAAATAGGAATTGGGTTAACTACTGCCCCATCAACCAGCCAGTAGCCGTTATGCGCAACGGGTGCCATTAGTCCTGGAATACTGCATGATGCACGAATAGCAAGATGGAGATCGCCTTCAGTAAACCATAATTCGCGCCCAGTACTTAAATTGGTGGCAACAGCCGCGAAGCGACGGGAACAATTTTCGATCTCTGTTTCCGGCATTATTTCGCGATATTGATTGAAGACACGCTCGCCGCGCAGTAACCCACCGCGCTGCCAGGAGAGATCCATCAGGCGTAAAACATCCCAATAACTGAAAGAGGTTACCCAATCTTCCAGCGCAGATAATCGATCGCATGCATAGGCCGCGCCCACCAGCGAACCAATTGAGCATCCTGCAACGATATCAATTTCAATACCCACTTTTTTTAGCGCATTAATAACGCCAATATGCGACCAACCTCTCGCCGCGCCAGATCCCAGCGCCAGCCCTATTTTTATCTTTATCATTATTCCCGCAAGATTCCCCTGGAATGCAATCGTAGCAACATCGCTACTGCTCGGTTAACATAGTGCTACTCAGGCGGTTAATACGCCGTTATTGTTTCCAGGGAGATTATTTGTGTCTCAGCTTTGTCCCTGTGGTAGTGCTGTCGAGTATAGCCTATGTTGCCACCCTTATGTGTCTGGTGAAAAGGTTGCACCTGATCCAGAACATCTCATGCGTTCGCGTTACTGCGCTTTTGTGATGCAAGACGCAGATTATTTAATAAAGACCTGGCATCCATCTTGTGGAGCGGCGGCGTTACGTGCCGAATTGATTGCCGGATTTGCGCATACTGAATGGTTGGGATTGACCGTATTTGAACATTGTTGGCAGGACGGCGACAATATCGGATTTGTCAGTTTTGTTGCTCGATTTACCGAAGGTGGCAAAACAGGTGCAATAATTGAACGTTCGCGATTTTTGAAAGAAAACGGTCAATGGTACTATATTGACGGTACACGTCCGCAGTTTGGCCGCAACGATCCCTGCCCTTGTGGTTCAGGTAAAAAATTTAAAAAGTGCTGCGGCCAATAATGGTTGACGGTACGGTTTAGCAAACACTCTCAACAAGGTTTTTCCAGCAATGCATTCACTCCAACGTAAAGTTCTGCGTACTATTTGTCCGGACCAAAAAGGTCTGATCGCACGTATTACCAATATTTGCTACAAGCACGAGTTAAATATCGTGCAGAACAATGAATTTGTTGATCACCGTACCGGGCGCTTTTTTATGCGCACGGAACTGGAAGGAATTTTTAATGATTCCACCCTGCTGGCGGATCTCGACAGCGCATTGCCAGAAGGCTCCGTACGTGAGCTGAATCCTGCCGGTCGTCGCCGGATAGTGATTCTGGTCACTAAAGAGGCGCATTGCCTTGGCGATTTGTTGATGAAAGCCAATTACGGCGGCCTGGATGTCGAAATCGCGGCAGTTATTGGTAACCACGATACTTTACGTTCTCTGGTTGAGCGTTTTGATATTCCGTTTGAGCTGGTAAGTCATGAAGGATTAAGTCGCAACGAGCACGATCAAAAGATGGCGGATGCCATTGATGCTTATCAGCCTGACTACGTGGTGCTGGCGAAGTATATGCGGGTATTAACGCCAGAATTTGTGGCACGCTTCCCGAATAAGATCATCAATATTCACCATTCATTCCTGCCAGCGTTTATCGGCGCACGTCCTTATCACCAGGCCTATGAACGTGGCGTGAAGATTATTGGCGCAACCGCTCACTATGTGAATGACAATCTGGACGAAGGTCCAATCATCATGCAGGACGTTATTCATGTCGATCATACCTACACAGCTGAAGATATGATGCGCGCAGGTCGTGACGTCGAGAAAAACGTCTTAAGTCGCGCACTCTACAAAGTACTGGCGCAGCGCGTCTTTGTTTACGGTAATCGGACGATTATTCTTTAATCGCCAGCAAAATAGAACTGGTTGCCTTTAATCCGTTACGGATGAAAATTACGCAACCAGTTCATTTTTCTCAACGTAACCCTTTACAGCGGCGTGTCATTTGATATGATGCGCCCCGCTTCCCCACAAGGGAGCAGGCCAGTAAAAAGCATTACCCCGTGGTGGGGTTCCCGAGCGGCCAAAGGGAGCAGACTGTAAATCTGCCGTCATCGACTTCGAAGGTTCGAATCCTTCCCCCACCACCATCTCAAGCATTACATCAAAATTTGAATTATCCCTGGTGGGGTTCCCGAGCGGCCAAAGGGAGCAGACTGTAAATCTGCCGTCATCGACTTCGAAGGTTCGAATCCTTCCCCCACCACCATCACTTTCAAAAACCCCTGTATTCT
>NZ_CAWNSE010000051.1:0-44676 GCF_963876935.1 Escherichia sp. MOD1-EC4550 | reverse complement strand
GGGCATTATCTGAACATAAAACACTATCAATAAGTTGGAGTCATCACCTTGAGCGTCTATACAAAGTTTTAAATATTTTAGGAGTGGAGATTTCGCTTAGTTCTGCACCACTTTCTACTTATACAAAGCCTGCAAATTTTGTAGAAAAGGAGTTTGATTCACCGGCAAGGCGTGAAGAATGGTGATAGAAGCCTGGCTATTTGATAAGCCTGTACATCAGGCACAGTCCCTAAATGGTGTTTATCATGCCGTCAGGTTAACAACTTTATCAATTGGAAGATCAATGCAGTCTGACGGGAAAGCGCTTTCAGAAAAGAGTTTAAAAACAGGGCCAGTAAGCTTCGCTCTTTCCACATTGCCCATTTGCTCCGGCGCTTGCAGTAATGTAAAAATCTCCTTCGAAAACAATCATCCTAAGGCTTTGTTGAATAAATAAGATTTCGTGCGAACGACCCTGTAGCTGGCTGGATTTTCAGGCAATACGCACGCTTTCTGGCATCCCAGCCTTTGTCATCCTGTTCAACGCACGCACCATGGCCATAGCTTCCGCTACCTGACCATCGTAGTCACGCTGCGTCAGTGAATCTCCCAACAACTGCTTCATTCTGTACATTGCCGTTTCCGCTATCGAGCGACGGTTATATTCCGTTGTCCATTTCCACCGTGCATTGCTTCCGCTCAGCCGCTGATTAGCAACGGCACGGTTGCGGTCTGCGTACTCACCGGGCCAGTAACCTGCTCCTTTTCGGGGAGGAATAAGCGCGCTGATTTTTTTGCGGCGCAGTTCATCGTGACAGAGCCGGGTATCGTAAGCCCCGTCTGCCGCGGCTGCCCTGATTTTTCTGTGAGTCTGCCGGATAAGGCCCGGGAAGGCTTCTGAGTCCGTGACGTTATTCAGCGACAGGTCTGCACAGACAACTTCATGTGTGTTGCTGTCAACAGCAAGATGCAACTTTCGCCAGATACGACGGCGCTCTTTGCCGTGCTTTCTGACTTTCCATTCGCCTTCACCAAAGACCTTCAGCCCGGTGGAATCAATCACCAGGTGTGCGATTTCACCCCGGGTGGACGTTTTGAAACTGACATTAACCGACTTTGCCCGCTTACTGACACTGGTGTAATCCGGGCAGCGCAACGGAACGTTCATCAGGGCAAAAATGGAATCAATAAAACCCTGCGCAGCCCGCAGGGTCAGCCGGAATACGCGTTTAATCACCAGAACGGTGGTGATGGCGAGATCAGAATAGCGCTGGGCCTTCCTCGTGATGAAGGCGTTGCCGACTCATACCAGGCCTGAATCGCTTCATCATCCAGCCAGAAAGTGAGGGAGCCACGGTTGATGAGAGCTTTGTTGTAGGTGGACCAGTTGGTGATTCTGAACTTTTGCTTTGCCACGGAATGGTCTGTGTTGTCGGGAGGATGCGTGATCTGATCCTTCAACTCAGCAAAAGTTCGATTTATTCAACAAAGCCCTTTCTTTTATCAAACAAAGAGGCCATTCCGTCATGAAAAAGACCCGCTATACAGAAGAACAGATCGCTTTTGCGCTGAAACAGGCCGAAACTGGCACTCGGGTGGAAGAAGTGTGCAGAAAGATGGGCATTTCTGAAGTTTGGCGGGATGGGCGTGACAGAACTGCGCCGTCTGCGGCAACTGGAGGATGAAAATCAGCGCCTCCGTCGTTTGGTGGCGGACCTCAGTCTGGACAAGGAAATGCTCCAGGATGTCATTCGAAAAAAGTTCTGAGGCCCGTCCAGAAACGGGAAGCGGTGGCTTATCTGCTGGATTGGTCTGCGCCGTGGCTGCCGTCTGATGATGCAGAGTCGTACGGTATACAACTACCGTAGCTGCCGCGATGACAGGGCCCTGACTCAGAGGATAAGAGAGATTGCAGAAGCGCGAGTTCGCTACGGTTGCCAGCGTATTCATATTCTTTTACGACGGGAAGGCTGGTTAATAAATCATAAGAAAACACATCAGATTTACTGTCTGGAAGGACTGAATCTGCGGACAAAACGACCCCGCCGACATGTCACTGCCAGACACCGGCGCGTCCGTCCGGAAGTTAGCGCAGTAGATCAGTGCTGGAGCATGGATTTTGTTGCTGATAATCTGTTCAACGGACGCCGGATCCGGGCGCTGGCTATAGTCGATAATTTTAGTCGGGAATGTCTGGCGATCCAGGTTGGACAGGGGTTACGTGGTGAGGATGTGGTGGTCGTTATGGAGCGTCTGAAGCAAATGAAGCGCCGTGTACCACTCCGGTTGCAGACGGACAATGGCAGCGAATTTATCTCCAAATCTCTGGACCGATGGGCCTATGAGAATAAGGTGACGATGGACTTCTCACGGCCTGGAAAGCCCACAGACAATGCACTGGTCGAGTCATTTAATGACAGACTTCGTGATGAATGTCTGAATGTGCACTGGTTCCTGTCACTGGAAGATGCTCAGGAGAAGATCGAGTGCTGGAGACAGGAATATAACCAGCAACGACCTCATTCATCATTAAACAACCTGACACCGGAGGAATTTATCCGAAGTCTGCAAAAAGGCCCGGATCTCTGATTTAACCTGGCACCGATATTGGGAATGGATCAGCAGCGCCAGCCCATATAAAAAATTTCGAATTTAAACTCCACGCATTAATCAAGGAAATCAGGATGTTGCTTTGATATGCATTCTGATACTTCGGTTATCACAGCAAGACAATTTTGAATAAAATCATCATCCACAAGGACCAAACCCTCAACACCTGAAACATCACCCTCTTCCTGAACAGGTGTAGTAGGTGTATCAACTACAAAATCAAGATTATTGAATTTAGCGACCAAATTGTTATAGCTAGCCCCATCACCATGCTTTAACGCATTGATTGCAAG
Organism: Escherichia sp. MOD1-EC4550; assembly: GCF_963876935.1. Lineage (NCBI taxonomy): Bacteria > Pseudomonadati > Pseudomonadota > Gammaproteobacteria > Enterobacterales > Enterobacteriaceae > Escherichia > Escherichia sp. MOD1-EC4550. Next base: position 41,794 of record NZ_CAWNSE010000051.1, on the reverse strand, counting down.
ATAGTAATCATGAAACTTATCTTTCAGCGAAATCTCGCCTGCCTGTTCGAGAATAGATTTAGCCTCTTTGAAACCGTCTCTACAGTGTAACCTGCGCTGTAAGTGAGCTTCGTAAACAGAAAACAACCCCACTGCATGAATCATTTTTTGCAGATTAAGAGCTTGCATATTTTTTAAAGGTGGTGTGGCACCAGTTTCAGATAATGCTTTAACTGATAAATCATAGCCTTCATTAATTTTTGCTAATGAGAAATTTGTGCATCTGTATGCTAACTCAGAAAATGAATGCATAGGTTCCTTAAAATCCCTGTTTAGTCAAAACAGTATTGATTCTAATTTGTAGTTGAAATAAGATCTATATCAGGTGCTCAAAATGTAAGTATCCTGACCTGCTCTCCGTTGATTAATACACCGCGATGTTAGTAATGTCTTCATAAGCTACATGAGGACATCCCCATGAAGAAGCGTTTTTCCGACGAGCAGATTGTCAGTATCCTCCGCGAAGCTGAAGCCGGGGTTTCTGCCCGTGAACTCTGCCGCAGTATGGACACACCACGATTTACACCTGAATTTAAGGAAGAAGCCGCCCGTCAGATAACGGAGCGCGGTTATTCCGTCGCTGAAGTATCTGACCGTCTGGGCGTCTCTACACACAGCCTCTACTAATCTACTCTCAGCAGGAAATCGCTGGTTCTCACTGGTAGTGGTTATAGACCTTTTCCCTCAAAGGTTATCGGTAGGAGCCTGTTAGCAAATACCGATACTGCTCTAATAAGCATTGCCTTACGGATGGCGTATGAGGTGTGTGGTCAGCCGCAGGACGTCATGTTTCAAAGCGCTCAAGGAAGTCAGTACACAGGACTGAAATATCATAACTTCTTTGGCGTTAGAGGATTAAGCCAAGTGTCAGCCGACGGGAAAACTGTTTGGATAACAGTCCCATAGAACGTTTCTTCCGCAGTATGAAAAAAGAATGGGTGCCAACTAATAGCTACGCAGGCAAGAACGAGGCCCGCCAACAAACTAGCGGTTATTTTCTGAATTAGTACAACAGAATCACACCTCACCTCCGTACTTATCGGTACATAGGCTGGTTAACGCCCTACACTAATTTGCATATAATGGCCTAGTCAAATATGGAAAAGTAAATCACATAAACATTTATTAAATTAAATTATGATACTTATCAATGATGAGTTTTATAGCCACGGAAGCACTAGAATAAGCACAGTAGTTTTGAATCTCATCAGCTTTATGCTTATTCCCTAAATCACAAACTGATTTAATAACGGCACAAGGAATATCATAAGAAAAGGCCGCGGCCATTACTGCATAAGACTCCATTTCAATAGCTGTTACTTTACGATGTTTATCTGCAATATCATCTACAGTAGCTTGAGTTGCAATGACCGATGATCCACAAGCCATTGGGGCTATTAATATTTGCGGTGCCGATGTTAAAGTGTTGTGTGGCCAAGAAATAACTAAAGACTTCAAAAAAACAGTGTCTTGCGATAAATCTCTTAGCTGTTCCTTCACTTTTCTGTTGAGAGCCAATTGATGAGGGTCTGGCAAGAAAATTGTATTACCTTCGTGATCTTCAGATATTTTACCAGCTCCCCAATCCCAAACAGGATCGCCGACGATAATATCTCCTAACGAAGTTTTTCCTGATACACCGGCGCAAATCCCTGTCATCAGTATTATTCTTGGTTTGAATTTTTCAATAATTCTAGTTGCTAGTTGTGACGACCATGTAACGCCCATTCTCTCTGCAGAAGATGAAACAACTTTTAGTTTAGTTCCATTAACTGTAGTTACTTCATAGAAATAATACCTGTAGCCATCAATATTTGAAGAAGTGTATGATGGTGCTAGCTTTAATAATTCCTCTAACTCTGTATCTTCTAACGCCGTTATGATAGCAACATCAGCACTCATGTAATTTATATTTTTTTCAATTGCACGAGCTTTTGTGACAAGCAAGTCTTTCCAACAATCAGCATCGTTTCTTAAGTCAAACAAAGGCCAACCAAATTTTTTGAAAGTATCAAAGTGTGAGCTTACATCCGAGGAGTTTGATGTTAATCCAAAAATATATCGTGGTATTTTTGAATGAGTCAGATGTTCAACATTATTCAACAACTCCACGCCTCCTTGAGGGTTTATATCGCCCCCATCTATATCAGGAATCTGAATATCGATAATCATGATATCAAAGAGTGTCTTACTAAGCTCATCCAATGCATCACAAACAGAAGCTACTTTGGTAAAGTTTATATTATCAAAAATACTTAACGTTTTATTAATAATTGGATATTTGTCGTAATTATCTTCAACTAAAAGAATATTCAATTTAATACCTCGTATAATTTTTCTTTAAGCAATACTTTCCACTCATTAGAAATTGAGCGAAAGAAAATAGATCCTTTGTAAATTTCCGGGTGTTTTTTTGAAAGTTTATTATCTAATATTTTCAACGGAAAGGAATCATCTCCGGCACCAAACGTATCATATTGAGTAACGACGAGAATTGGAATTTTATAACCTAATAATTCCATTTGAGCTAAAAAATCCTCACCAGCAAAACTCTCAGGTATACCACCAACGGGATCTTTGTCAGAAATGTCATATGTTGACATGCTCATATCTAATAGGATTAGATCATAGTCAGGATTGTCAAGCACTTCAAATACACCGCTTGATAAAGATTCTCGGCATGTAATGTTATTTATATTTAGTTCATCACGAAGATATTCAGAAATTGCATTTGATTTATACAAATCATCTTCTATTATTAAAAGTTTAATCATAGATTAATCCTTTTGCATTTCTAAAGGAAGCAGTAGCTGAGAAATTGTTTTCTGACAAATAACGTAAGGTTACTTCCTCGCGAGCGTTTAATTCATAACGTATAGCACTTTTAACTCTAGCAATTCCAGTATTCCCCCCCTCTCGCTGCATTAAACTTCTTAGATTCTCAGAGGAAACAGGAGCACTATACTTTATTAACTCTTGGTTTTTTTCTTCGTAATTGCAGACTGCTAAACAGTCATTTCTGACTTCGATTGAAACTTTGTTGGTTGTTTTATCAGCGATACATTCAATCTCAATATTTACATTAGATGGATGCAAAAGAGAGTATTTGATAGCATTATTCACTAAATTATAAACTATATCAACAATTGCAGATAATATGTCATATTTTATTTTAATTTTGTTGTTATCTATTACTTTAATATTTTCAATTTGAACCATGTTTTTTATAATGCCAGTTATTATTTCCATATCATAACTTTCTTCATGGAAGTCCTGCTTAAGCTTGAACCAATTTATAATAACATCTAGTTGATTAAGGACATGTTGTTTTGAAATTGTTACTAGTCTATTGAATTCATATGAAACACTACAGCCACTTTCACGCTGTATTTCATAAAGAAAATCTTCAAAATCATCAAATAACGCTAATATATCAGTTCTGCTTTTATTATCTAATGATGATATTACTCGTAAACAGGAAGAGGCAAGTTTATCTTCAATAAATTCATCTAAATAACCACAGCATTCATTGAAACTCTGTGAGAGTTCTATTTTCTTTGTGATTCTAATTAAATCATATTCATCAAAATAAAAATTAAATTTTTGTTTTGTAGGTATTGGCGAATCTATAGATATTTGCAACCAGTCATTAATAATCTCATTTATAATGAAGTAAAGTTTTTCCTTGAACTCATTCCTTTTTCTTTTTAATTGCGCGATCAAATCTTCTGGCGTATCTTTTAATAGATTGTAGAATTGCCTATCTTCATCATTATCATCGGCAGGCATGAACCCATTACTTACTAGACTACTTGTAATGGTTGATTCTAACGTGCCGTGTCGAATTCTTGTACTAAGATATGTATTAAGTCCTTTCAGTCCAAAACAATACTCCTCAATGTACGTCTTAATCATTTGAAATATTGCTTTTAACTTATAATTTTGTCCAAGAGCTGCATATTGGAGTATGTGTACGGGTAAAATATTTAACCCCATGTTTGTCACGGTGCTTATATCAACCTTTTCTAGATCCAAGTTTTTTAAAACTCGTTCAATCTCGCTATCGAGAATATCTCCAAACTCACTTCGTTTTTCTACTATGTCTTTAAAAAGAAAGTTCAACTGCTCCCAAATATTATTTAGTATATAATCTTTATCCGCATAGATCTTAGTGCTATTAACTTGTTTTTCTGCAACTTCTAGAACTTTTCTTTTAGACAATATCTTCGACTCATTTACTAATTTATCTTGATTGCCCATTTTGTTGCTAACTAGTATGTTGCAAATTCTAATTCTTTCATCATATGCTTCGCTTTGAGTTCTATACAACCATGATTTAGTTAATATATCCTTTTCGCAAACATCAGATAAATAGAAACTTAACATTCCATCAGCCTTATCAATTGGCAATTCTGAAGGATGTTTTAATCCCATATATCTAATTGATTTACCTATAGCGATACCTGTAGCGTTGATATTCATTTTTTTATCGACAAAACTATCTTTGCATAAATATAAGCAAATGGCCGTGTCAATATTAGTTGCATTTTTAGCACTTGACTCAAGTGCAGAGTAAAATTCTTCAGTAATAAAGTAGTTGATTGCTGAAGGCGAAATCTTGTACATATCTAAAAAACATCTGCATGCATCTTCTATTCTTCCCGTCATCGATTTGATTTTTATGTATAGCTGAGATAATTCCTTGTCTTTATAAGTTACTTTATCGACAAGATAATTCGATGCCTCACTGACTTTATTTTCATTCATTAACTGAAATATGAAGTACTTGAGCCTTCTTTCATTATGATGGATATCATGAGGTTCTTCTTTTTTCATGAAGATGTCTGCAGTTACTCCTTTTAGTTTGTAACTATTACTTCCCTGTGCTCTATTAGATAAAATGATAGACTTCAAAGGGGTATTATCTTTTGAAAATAAAAGTTCAGCCTTGATAATATAGGATTCTTTCTCGTTATAATATCCTTTTGACTCAATATTAATTCTGTGTTTTATCAAATTAAAAACTAAGGTTCCTCTAAACGCCAAATTTAAATTAGATAGTCTAGTTGACGAATGTTGGAATTTTTCATTTTTTGAATAGACATCAGACATCAGATTTGATTGCAAGAAATAAAAACATTCCTCAGGTAATTTTGTATCAGTTAATGATAGTGATTTTGTGAAAATCTTGAATCTTGAAGGATCGAACTCCTTTGTTTTAGATAATAGATTGATAGTGACAGCATAATCATTCAGCGTATAGCTATCATAAATCAACTGTGCTTCTTCTGATAAATCTTCATTTGAGTTTAAGTTTCTAAAAAGATAGTGATCTATAGAAGAAATATATTTCAGTATGTCGTCATAATATGGTTCATAACCACTGTATATGCCGGTAATGGTCATGTAACAGAGTGTTTCAAATGCCTTGTATAAATCTACTAATGTTGAACTTAACTCATGTTTAATTACTTGAAAAATGTCAAACGTAATATCACTGCTATTTAAACCAAAAATTCTATAGTTGATGAAGCTATAAATACCGTTCTTCAAAGCTTCTGAGTCTATTATTTCCGGGGCGATTAAAATCCCATCATTTATTTCATTTAAGTTGCTTTGGTGAATTTTTATTAAAATGTCATCAACATCATTATAATTTTTTGTTTCATCACCAATTCGAACCTCTCCATACATTAGGTATTCTATGTTATTTCTTTGGGTAATACTCCAAAAACTTAGACCAAAACTCGAATCAATTTCGTCTAAAATATCAAGTGCATCTTTCGGTTTATCGAATAGCAAACTGTCAATATATTTTTTCTCTAAAGAGATGAGTTTAGATATTGAATTTTGATTTCGATTAAGAATTCCAATCACATAATGAAATAGTACATTGTTACTAGCAGATTTCACAGGCTCAGGTATAAATATTTTGAATTCATATATCGTTCTGTTTTCAATTGCTTCGCCGATACTAGTCACATTATTGAAAGGAAATTTTTTATACATAATCTTAGAAAAAGTTTGAAGAGTTTTTGGTTCTAGTTCTTTAAATGCCTTTTTCAAGATAACATTTTTATTTCCGCTGCTTTTGAATATTTTGTCTAAAGTGCTTATTTTTCTTGCCATTTTTGGCTCCACTTAAGGTGGCATATTTATTCATTCAGTATCAGGAATAACTGTTCAGACCTAGTATGTTTTCACCTGTTCAAGTCAGGGAGTAACCTTTCGCTTCACAGTTTTGTAGGAAAACCTGTTAATTTGTTAAAATTCCGTTGCCTTAGCGCTCCGTGTGCAATGTTGATGGCACAATGCTACCGCCCTCAGAGGCAAGAGCCCTTGATAAACTCTATGCTAGCGCAACCTACACTTTATTCAATAGATCAATCAGATAACTAATCAAAACAATGAGATGATTGTTTTGAAAATGTGATGAGAAATGATTAATGAACTGTAGTTAGGCCTATCAGCTAAAAACATCCATACGGGTTGTGCAGGACCAGTTCATGAAGCGAGGTAACAAAATATTATGTTTTTTTATGGAAATCAATTATAAAAACAATACATTAATCGGCGCGATGTCAGTGAACTAGCGTTGCAATCAACATAAGTTAAATATGGTGGGTTTGCTCTTAAGTTCATAAGACACTCCCACTAACTGATAAATCAATACGTTAGGATTTCTGATCTCCCCTCTCGTTTCTTGCATTAGGTACAGAGTACATTCTCTTCATGTTGTTCTGAGGTGAGCATATCACCTCTGTTCAGGTGGCCAAATTCAGTGTGCCACTTCAGTATTGATCGGAAGGTCGTTAGTGAACACTCGCACGAAGCGAAATAATTTGCACTATTTTGAAAAGCCAACCTGTCGGTTTTTTTGTTATGCGCGCCATTCGCCACTCAGCGCTTTCTTCTGACAGCATGTTGCTTTAATGTAAAATATACTCAGCCTTCTCCGGAGAATCGAAATGGAACTTCGCCAGTTACGTTATTTTGTCCGTATTGTGGAAACCGGCAGTATGGGCAGCGCGGCGCTTGATCTCGACATCGGTGTCTCAGCGCTCAGTCAACAGATGACAAGGCTGGAAAATGAACTCGCCATTCGTCTGTTGCAACGAACCTCGCGTGGTGTAACGCCAACTAACTCGGGTCTGGCCTTTTACTCACAGGCACAGCTGGCGTTGCGTCATGCTGATGATGCCATTCTTGCTGCGCGCGATGCGCGTCTGTCCGGACACGTCAGCGTCGGTATGGCCCCCAGTACAGCCTCCGTCCTGGGTGTGCCGTTTATTCATGCCATGCGGGCACATTACGCCGACGTTCGCCTGCATGTGGTGGAAAGCCTGTCAGGTAATCTGGAACGGATGATCAACACCCGTCAGATTGATCTGGCCGTTGTTTTTCGGAAAGAAAAGCACCTGCGCTGGAGCGCCAGGCCAGTTCTCGAAGAGCAGCTTTTTCTGATTGGCACACATGATCTGCTGACGGATATTCCGGATGACACCATAACCCCTGCTCAACTGGCGAATATTCCCCTGATCATGCCAAGCTCAGGCCACGGCTTGCGCGGCCTACTGGAGGCTATTAGTCAGGAACACGGGCTGAAGGTTGATATCGCCACGGAAATTGACGGCCTGGCGTTACTGATGCGCGCCGTTGGCAGCGGACTCGGCGCAACATTACAACCCGGAGCAGCCATTTCGCATCTTGAGAGTGAATCATTAAGAGTGATCGGCATCCATAATCCCATACTCAGTCGCCCCAATTTTCTGGTCAGCCTATCGGACGATGAACTCCCACCCGCCGCTCTTGCAGCCCGCGTGATACTTACAAAAGTCATGCGTAAACTTGTTGAAATCGGCCATTGGCCGGGCGCAACCATTTACGCTCCCTAAACCCCCCTTTAGTTATTCGTTATAGCGCTTACACAACACATAAATATACACTTCATTTACAAATTTAACAGACAGTTAAAAGGTAGTGGAGTAGACGATGGTTGATGTACTGGTGATTGGCGGTGGTAATGCCGCGCTATGCGCCGCCTTAACCGCTCGTGAGGCAGGAGCTTCCGTGCTGCTGTTAGAGGCTGCGCCTAGGGAATGGCGCGGCGGGAATTCCCAACACACGCGCAATTTACGCTGTATGCACGATGCACCACAGGATGTGCTGGTCGAGAGTTATCCCGAAGAGGAATTCTGGCAGGATCTCTGGCGTGTCACCGAAGGCAATACCAATGAAGCGTTGGCGCGCTTGGTGATTCGAACCTCTTCCCAGTGTCGTGACTGGATGCGTAAGCATGGGGTTAATTTTCAGCCTCCGCTTTCCGGCGCGCTGCATGTGGCGCGCACCAATGCCTTCTTCATGGGCGGTGGTAAAGCCCTCGTGAACGCCTATTACCGCAGTGCAGAAAAGCTGGGGGTACAGATTCGCTACAGCACGCCGGTACAGGCGCTTGAATTGCACAACGGCAAATTCGTCGCAGCCCTGGCAGGTCACGAACGCATTGAGGCGAAAGCCTGCGTACTCGCCGCCGGCGGGTTTGAATCCAACCGTGAATGGCTACGCGACGCCTGGGGAGAGAACACTCGTGGCGAATGGCCAGCCGATAATTTCCTTATCCGCGGCACCCGCTTTAATCAGGGCGTATTGCTCAAATTTATGATCAATGCCGGGGCAGACATTATCGGTGATCCGTCTCAGTCCCACTGTGTGGCGATCGACGCACGGGCACCGTTGTACGACGGCGGAATTTGTACCCGCGTGGATTGTGTCTCACTGGGTGTGGTAGTCAACCGGGATGCAGAACGCTTTTACGATGAAGGGGAAGATTTTTGGCCGAAACGCTATGCCATCTGGGGACGACTGGTTGCCCACCAACCGGGGCAGATTGGCTACTCCATTATCGACAGCAAAGCGATCGGTCACTTTATGCCGCCAGTTTTCCCCGGCGCACAGGCCAATACGCTAAGAGATCTGGCCCGCCAGTTGGGGCTGGATCCCGAACACTTTACCCACACCGTGGAACACTACAATCAGGCCTGTCAGCTGGGTCAGTTTGATCACACTAAGCTGGACAACTGCGCGACGCAGGGCCTGACGCCACCGAAAACTCACTGGGCACGGCCTATTGATACCCCCCCCTACTACGGTTATGCCCTGCGACCAGGGATCACCTTTACCTATCTCGGACTGAAAGTGAATGAACACGCTGCGGTCCATTTCGCAGGCACGCCCAGCTGTAACCTTTTCGTTGCCGGTGAAATGATGGCTGGCAACGTACTGGGCAAGGGCTATACCGCCGGGGTCGGCATGTCCATTGGCACCACGTTTGGTCGCATCGCAGGTAAAGAAGCCGCGCAGGCAGCACGCAAGGAGGCGCATCATGAAGCAGCTTGAAAAGTTGATTATCGAGGCCAAAATTCTCACCGAACCAGAGGCTGAAGTCGAGCGGGTGATGCAGGTTTGTAACGCATGTCGCTACTGTGAAGGATTTTGCGCCGTGTTCCCGGCAATGACTCAACGACTGGAATTTGGCAAAGCCGACATTAACTATCTGGCAAACCTGTGCCATAACTGCGGCGCTTGCCTGCACGCCTGCCAGTATGCCCCACCCCATGAGTTTGCGATCAACGTGCCGAAAGCAATGGCGGAAGTGCGTCTGGAAACGTATCAACACTACGCGCAACCGGCGGCCTTCGGAGCGCTGTATCGCCAGGCTGGCGTTACCGTGACGCTGGCACTGGTCTTTAGTCTGATCCTCTTTTTACTCCTCGCGATGGGGCTGAAGGGATCGCTACTCCATCCGCCGCTGGCCGGTGATTTCTACCAAATCTTCCCGCACAACCTGCTGGCATGGATGTTTGGATCGGTTTTCATGCTGGCGATCGGTTTACTAATGGCAGGGGTGATCCGCTTCTGGCGCGAGATCTCTCCCGTCGGGCCGCGTCCGGTGGAAATTGCCGAAGCGTCGCACAACGCGCTGACGCTGAAATACCTCGATGGCGGACATGGAAAAGGCTGCAACGAGGCGGACGATGCTTTCACATTGATGCGTCGTCGTTTCCACCATTTCACCTTCTACGGCTTTATGCTCTGTTTCGCTGCGACCGTGGTGGCGACGGGTTACCACTACTTCGCCGGCTGGGAAGCCCCCTACCCGTTCTTCAGCGTGCCGGTCATGCTTGGCACGCTCGGAGGAATCGGTTTAATTGTCGGCCCGGCAGGCCTGCTGTGGTTAAACCTTAAGCGCTCGCCACTGCATGGCGACGCGCGACAGAAACCGATGGATCGCGGTTTTATTTTACTGCTGCTCCTGACCAGCCTGACCGGTATAGGTTTGCTGGCGGGAAGAGACACCTCATGGATGGGGATCCTGCTTGCCATCCATCTTGGCGTGGTCATGGCGCTTTTTTTGACCATTCCATACGGAAAATTTGCCCACGGATTTTACCGCTGCGCGTCTTTACTCAAATGGGCGATTGAGAAGCGACGTGGAAAACAGGCGGGGGTCGCAGGCGACTAACCCGCAAACTCTTACCTCTATACATAATTATGATAAGACAGTGGAGCAACTTCAATGACTCAACAACCATCGCGCGCTGGCACGTTCGGCGCAATACTGCGTGTGACCAGCGGTAATTTTCTCGAACAGTTCGATTTTTTCCTGTTTGGTTTTTACGCCACTTATATCGCAAAGACGTTTTTTCCTGCCGAAAGTGAGTTTGCCGCATTAATGCTTACTTTTGCCGTTTTTGGCTCCGGATTTTTAATGCGCCCTATCGGGGCCGTGGTGTTGGGCGCATATATCGACAGGATCGGCCGACGGAAAGGGCTGATGGTCACCCTGGCGATTATGGGCTGCGGCACGTTGCTCATCGCCCTCGTGCCGGGTTATCAGACTATCGGCCTGCTGGCTCCCGTGCTGGTCCTGGTGGGGCGTCTGCTACAGGGATTTTCTGCTGGCGTCGAACTGGGCGGCGTCTCTGTTTATCTTTCTGAGATCGCCACGCCAGGCAATAAAGGCTTTTACACCAGTTGGCAATCGGCCAGCCAGCAGGTGGCGATTGTCGTCGCAGCGCTGATCGGCTACGGTCTGAATGTCACGCTGGGACACGATGAAATCTCCGAATGGGGTTGGCGAATCCCGTTCTTCATTGGCTGCATGATTATTCCGCTGATTTTTGTTCTTCGACGTTCGCTACAGGAAACTGAAGCCTTTTTACAACGTAAACACCGTCCGGACACCCGGGAAATTTTTACCACCATTGCTAAAAACTGGCGCATCATCACCGCGGGTACCCTGCTGGTGGCGATGACGACCACGACCTTTTATTTTATTACTGTCTATACCCCCACTTACGGGAGAACGGTGTTGAACCTGAGCGCACGTGACAGCCTAGTAGTCACCATGCTGGTAGGGATTTCTAACTTCATCTGGCTGCCGATTGGCGGCGCTATCTCTGATCGGATCGGGCGACGCCCGGTGCTGATGGGCATCACCTTGCTCGCCCTCGTCACCACCTTGCCGGTGATGAACTGGCTTACCGCTGCCCCTGACTTCACCCGCATGACGCTGGTGCTGCTCTGGTTCTCGTTCTTTTTTGGCATGTATAACGGCGCGATGGTGGCGGCCCTGACTGAAGTGATGCCGGTTTATGTCCGAACTGTGGGTTTTTCGCTGGCCTTTAGTCTCGCCACGGCGATTTTCGGCGGCCTGACACCAGCCATCTCCACCGCATTGGTCCAGTTGACTGGAGATAAAAGTTCTCCTGGATGGTGGCTAATGTGCGCTGCGCTGTGCGGACTCGCTGCGACGACAATGCTGTTTGCTCGTCTCAGTAGTGGTTATCAGACAGTAGAGAATAAGCTCTGAAACGCAAGCAGGCAGAGAAATATCTCTGCCTGCTTTCTCCAGTGGGCCGTAAAACCGTGGCCACCGTGACACGGGAGTTACGTAACCGGGCTATATACCAACACTTCAGTGAGTTCGCCGGTGCATCGATGACTGGTTATGCCAGCAATGTTCAGAGGGAAGAATAATAATTGCGCAGGTAACGTAATATTCTCTTCAGAGATATATCATTTATGAATGAATAAGCTAAGTGCTAGTATCATCAAAATTTCGAATTTCATTTAATTTCGGCTATATTTATGCATGGAAGTATCGAATACCATGGTAATAATGATTTCAGTGCAAACATATCAGTTATTACTGATATCATTAAAACTCTTCGTATGATCATTGCTCGCTTATTACTTGCCTAGGTTAAATTTCAGACGGCTCAATCCATAAAATCGGTGACTGGGCTTAACGGAAATTCGATAAGATCCCGTCATGCAGTGGATTAACCACCTTTCACTCCATCGGTCCTGAAATCTGGCTTAAAAAACACTCATGAAAGCAGATTTTCCAGCCGTTTCTAAGTATTCCATTTGTCACCGGCGTTTCTTAATCGTTAATTATTGGCAAACGGTGCGTCCAAATCAACATCAACTCTCGCAGTTAATGCTTTCATGCTTTCATGCTTTCATGCTTTCATGCTTTCGCAGAAAATTGTCGGAACTGGAGCAATCTTCTGTGGGTTCTTTTTCATGTCGTTTTGAAGAAAAGTCAGAAACTGCGAAATCAGCGGGTCGTCCTAGTCTTCATCCTGTCGTGACATGATGACCTTACCACCTGCAAGCAAAGTGTAATGAATATACTCACCGAGCTTGAGATGCAAAGCATCGTGTATTACTGCCGGAATTGTCGTCTGACTACATTGATATGTCAGGATTTCGAATGCGATGGAAAAAGTTGAAGTAACACATGCTGTAAGAAAATGCTCATAAGATGGATACTCCCTGTTAGTTCATGAAGTTCTTTGCAGGTGAATTCACCATCACACTAAATAACATATATAAAACAATAAGATACTAGTCCACATTTTGTGAAGTAAATTTTTACTCAACATAAGTTAAATAGCCTACGATGGTAAACAACTTCATATCTCTCCATTGCCTCTCACGAAAGGAACTGGACACACTGATCGAGCACGAATTACAACTGATGCTGGCTGAAGGCTTTGACAAGTCCCCTATTTCCGCCAAGGCCCTGCATATTCGGCTCAAGGCAAAAGGTATCGTTAACGGTGGTTTAAGTACGCTGAGCAGCCTTGAGCGAAAACGCCTAATTGCTGCCTATGTTGATCAGCAACTTGGCCCGTTGAATCTACGCCCAAAAGAAAAACAGCAATACGTCAACCGCAAAACCCGTCAGGCCTTGCTGGCCAGAAACCAGCAGTTGCAGGCGGAAGTCAGTGAACTGCAAGACCAACTGGCGCAGAATACCCTATCGTTGATAGAAATTGTCAAAGCGGTAAAAATCAATACGGTTATTCCGGTGGAAAGTCTGTTGGCCAAACATGTAATTCGGGAGTTACACAAGTCGTCATAATGCTGGTTATAATTTTCGGCAAAGGGCATGGACGATTTCTTTCCGTCATTCTGTATATTGCTTACCTTCCCAAATTTCTCCAACCGTTAGTTGGAGAAATTAGATGAGTCGTAAATCATGAATAAACCCCTTGCTCTATTCGAAAAATGAGCATGGCAACTTTCAACACCCCATCTTCTGAGTCCATTATCTCAGAGGGCGTTTTCCACTGTAATGCTCTGTTTGGTTCATTGCACCAGTTTAATGCTGCACTTTCGTTACCTTCAAAAAGATCAATAGCCTTTTGAAGAACATCATTTTTTGTCAGCATGTTTTACACCTGAAGACGTTTTGAGTGCTTCGATAAGACTAAGTAGTTCAACGGCACGTTTAACTCTGCCGCCATCCGTCGAATCGTATCAATATCGGGGACATGGCGCCCTTTCTCATAATGATTCATACGACTGCTAGCCGATGCGGGATCAAAGCCAACATGAAGAATTGATAATTGCCGTGCCGAGCAGAGAAAATGAATTCCGGAAACTTTCTCTTGAGCAAGATAAAAGACATATTAAGATAAATGAAAAAATAAAAACACTGATTAGGATTGGTAATAAAAATATTACAATAAGGCAATGAATTTTAAAAAGGATTTGAAGTTTAATACAGTCATAAAAAAGAGAGGGCAAAGCCGACCCCGCCCTCTCCCTTCATGCACTGATAAGCCTCACTAATAGGAGTGTTAGCAGCGCGTACCACTATATGCTAGACCTGAAAAATATAATCTCAGTCAGTCCCAGATGCAACCTTTAACACTTCAACGCAACAAATTAAACAACGAATAGCCACAAACGTGTAGACAGTGCACTGATACGGATAAAAGTAACGCTCCTGAATTGCTCAATCAATGATATATACCCTGTTTTACTGACATATCTGACAGCGGGTGGACTTCCTTCAATTATTGATATAACACCATACGCACTACATCTGTCTCCACCAGAATATGAGGTGAAATTGTTGCGCACCGGTTAATCCGGGTGTACTGGTCAAACTGTTTTTACGGTGCGCCTGTTTTATAGCCTTCAGTTGCGCAATGCGTCGACTTCGCATGGTTTTCCTCATGACTGCCGCTTTACCATTGCGCAATTCACCGATGTAGTCGGTGCCCCCCGGAAAATCAAACGGTTCTGGTTGTTCTCTGTACTGCTTCAGGGCGTATAGCCCGATACCTCAGCAGACGGGTTTTCCCTGGAGCGAGGCCTCTGGGGTTCATAATTAATCGTACAGCCAAAGTACCAAGCGTTCGGCCGGCTGGGCGGCAGGCTGGGCTTGCTGGTCAGATTGTTCCAACACACATTAAGCATCTCCAGTCCGCTGGGCAGGCGGTCCGGCAGGCTGGTCAGCTGGTTATTACTCACATCAAGCACCTTCAGCCTGACGGGCAGCACCGGCAGATGGATCAGCTGGTTATTACTCACATTAAGCGTCCTCATATAGCCGGGCAGCTCCGGCAGGCTGCTCATGAGGTTAAAACGCACATCAAGCGTCACCAGCCCGGCGGGCAGCGCCGGCAGGCCGGACAGCTGATTATTACTCACATCAAGCATCACCAACCCGGTGGGCAGCACCGGCAGGCTGCACAGCCGGTTTCTACTCACATCAAGCTTCTCCAGACTGGCGGGCAGCACCGGCAGGCTGCAAAGATGGTTTTTACACAAATAAAGATGCTTCAGCCCGGCGGGCAGCACCGGCAGGCTGTCCAGCCCGTTTCTTCTCACATCAAGCTCCTCCAGCCCGGTGGGCAGCTCCAGCCCGGTGGACATGAAGAGATTGT
Source organism: Escherichia sp. MOD1-EC4550 (assembly GCF_963876935.1). Lineage (NCBI taxonomy): Bacteria > Pseudomonadati > Pseudomonadota > Gammaproteobacteria > Enterobacterales > Enterobacteriaceae > Escherichia > Escherichia sp. MOD1-EC4550. The sequence continues at coordinate 26,504 of NZ_CAWNSE010000051.1, read as the reverse complement.
TTCCACCCACATTAAGGTGCTTCAGCCCGGCGGGCAGGACAGGCAGGCTGCACAGCCGGTTTCTACTCACATCAAGCTTCTTCAGCCCGGCGGGCAGGACCGGCAGGCTGTCCAGCAAGTTTCTTCTCACATAAAGCTCCTCCAGCCCGGTGGGCAGGACCGGCAGGCTGCACAGCTGGTTTCCACTCACATCAAGCTTCTCCAGCCCGGCGGGCAGCTCCGGCAGGCTGGTCAGCATCAGATTTGCCAGTTCTAGTTCCAGTGCCGAAGCACTATTGCATGCTCTATTGTATATATATGCCTTCACCCTACTAAGAGCTTCTGCCCTGTATTCCCCGGGAGCATTCACCTTGGCCCAGGCACGCCATGCCGTTATCTGGGCCACCCAGTCCGGGACTTTATCGATATACTTCCGGAGCAGTTTACAGTGTGGTTTATCGCCAGTCAGAGTTACAGACAACGCTACTTTTGGCATACCTGGTATGTACATTGTCATGATGGGCTCATCGACGACGGACAGGTTCAGTAAGAGCCCTATCGGCGGGTCTTCCTTTTTGGCCGGGATGGTGTAAATATTGGGATTGTCTGTGGACTCGAAGCTCAGGAACATATTTGTCAGCTGATCACTTTTGGTCAAACATTGATCGTGAAGGAGGGAACGACAAACCATGTGGATGAAAGTTTCTTCGGATGCGTTGTGTAATATGGTTGTATAATCTGATGAGGATAAATCATCCCAGTTTTCTATCTTGCTGGTCTTGCTGGTCTTGCTGGTCTTGCTGGTCTTGCTGGTCTTGCTGGTCTTGCTGGTCTTGCTGGTCTTGCTGGTCTTGCTGGCTGCGATATCGTTTAATGAATTGTTTAATAAATCGGTTAATACATAGCCGATATGAAGACGGTTTGCTGTCTGGCTGGATTCATCGGGTGCCCAATATTCATTTTCATTGGGTTTAACATATACACCGGATGCACCGGATAAAGAAGTAGGCTGGAGCATGATACCTCACAAAAATGTGTTGATGAAAAGCCGGATTCTGTCCATATTCCCGTGAACCGGCTATCAAAATTCGCGCATTTTGCCAGGTATTCATGTGGTTAAAATTTATCTGGTGCGTTTCCGGTGGTTTTGCAGTTCACCAGCTACAATCGCTAGCAACGGCACATTTATACTCAACATAAGTTAAATCATATTGACTGTTAACTTACTTCATGAACCAAGATGCATCGTCAATGGCGGCTTAACATGGCGTCCTGTCTCATAATGATTCATACGACTGCTAGCCGATGCAGGGTCAAAGCCAACAAGGAGACCCAGAGAGCGCTGTGATAATCCCGCCCTGCATCTCGCTTCCTTAAGTCGCTCTGGTATCGGATTTTTTTCAGACACTGATTCATCTTCATTTGCCTCGAATGCTTAGAACGAAGAATGGAATGAATCGTATCATCATGTGACCCCGTAAATTTCTCGTTCAAGTCAGTTGCAACTCGAATTCGAATATCGTGAGGCAGGTGCCCCAGGTGGGGTAACTTCTGAATGACAAAAGCATAAAAGAAATCATTTAAAATGAGCGATATTTGATAGTTTTTCTCCGGTTTTAAAATAGTATCAGGTGAATCTTTATCCCGGCATTATCCGGGATAATATTCAGATTTCTGTTAATGTCAGTAATGGGTTCGATAAATTAAAAGGTGATTATTATGATGTCCGTTAATGGTGATGTCCACACTATAATACTCAGATCTTCTACTACAAATACTACAAAAGACCTGTACTATGATGGAAACAAGATGCCACTGGCGGGTGTCAAAGCCATACTTGATACAAGTACCGGAGGATTTTCCAGTTGGGTCAAAAAGTTATTATATGCTATTGCTCATTTGTTAGGAAGCGAAAAAATTCCGAACAATGAGAATATGCGGGAAGGCATGGAATATCTTAAGTTGATTTTTCAAAGCGCCATTCAGGAAGAGAAGTACAGATATGTCATCCGGGATGAGAGTGGCGAGGTTTATGTAGAAATAAACTTTGCCCCGGAAGCGAAACAGTTGTCCATCAGTTGTGCCGGGGGGAACGAATCAATATGTTGTACAGAAAAAGAGTTTACAAACGTTAAACAAAACCTCATAGAAAAATATTGTCCGAGAAATTACCAAACGTCCTATGATCTGGTTGCGAACAAGCTTTACAGGTATGACATTTTAGAAGAGCTGATGGCTTGCGACAACAGGGGTGAGAGCATTTTGTTCAGGGCTATGCGGGACGGGGATACAGATTTGATTGAAAGCCTTCACCTGTCCGAACTTACCGGTAAAGGCGGACTCACCTCCAGTAAGATGCTAAAATTATTGGAGACGTCAAGCGAAGGGGGTACCCCGGGTTTGTATATGGCCATGAAGAACGGACGCTATGACATGCTGGATACAATACTGGGCTTGCTCGCCAAACTGCCCGTTAATTATGACATTAACAAAAATGATGTACTGAGGTTACTGAAAGCAAAAAACTCTGATCCGAGATCTAATTCGATTGAAGGGTTGGAAATTGCCATGACGGAAGGACATGATAAAATACTGATAACGATGTTGGAAATGCTTCCCGACGTGGTCAAGAGGTTTGGAATTACCAATGATGAGATGCGGGATTTAATCAATCCACGTAGGGGTGATGATCGCGCTTTGAGCAAAGCCATGCTTAATGGGAAAGAAAACATAGTGACCGCTATGCAACGGTTACTCCCCGACCATGCCGAGAAATTACAACTCAGCAAAGAGGATGTCTTTAATATACTGTCTTCATTCAACGATAAAACTTCCCAAAACCCCTCGGGTTTATTTAAGGTCATGTCACATGGGAAGGTAAATATGCTGAAGTTCATGCTGGATAATCTCTGCGCGCTACCGGAGGAGGTATTTACCAAAGAGGATATTCTGGGTTTCCTGGCTGTAAGAAATGCGAATGGCATGACGGGGATGGCGCATGCTATGTCTTATGGTCATGTGGAAATAGTGAAGACCATGCTGGACCGTCTTTGCTCGATGAAGGGGGAGTTTAATATTACCAAAGACTATGTCCTCAATAATATACTGGCTTCAAAAAACGGCAACGGCTGGACAGGGATATCTTTAGCCATAGCGCACGGACATGTGGAAATACTGAAGACCATACTGGACGCGCTCCCCATGCTGAATGATAAGTTTGACATTACCGGCGCGGATATACAAAAGTTTCTGTTTGCAAAAATCGACGAAGACATCTCGGGTTGGACCAAAGGTATGGACAGAGGGAATAAGGACAAACTGATAAGCATGTACAAAATGCTGTTCGATAACATACTGATGGATAATAAGTCAGATATTCCTGTTGATTTGCTGAGGGAATTAAATATTGTCAGCCATATTGTATTGACAGAAACTGGAAAACCAAAAACAGACGAAATAGCAAGGCAGTCTGAAACCAGCCTCACCTACGGACAACTCCGGCAATGGAGTGATCTGAGTGTACGGCGGGCGGCCGGGAGTTTAGAGGAGTACTGTCAGAACCTAAACATTAATGTGGACACTGTCAAACCCTACCTGACCCCAGACGGGCTTACCCCCCTCGGCGAAGAGATGCGGGATGATGTAAAAGTGCCGGGGCTCACTGTTGTAGGGTAAGGCCCTGCACATCCCGTGGCCCCCTGCATGGCTATAGCATGGAAAGCGGAAGAAAAAGCGCAATGAGGTCGTAGGACGAACGGTTCGGGGAAGGCTGAAGAGTACGTTTCTGGTCCTGAAGACCGGATAAACCTTCATCGGTCCAACGTTTAAGCCACTTGTAGCTAGTGGCAGGAGAAATGCCGTAGTGACGGACCCTGTAAATAATTCTGTGTAACTGCCCACGATTAAAGGTGGCCGCTCAGGCGGTCACCGTATTCGATAATAAATTGTGTGATTCATAGACATCCTTTCAATTTTCTCAGCTCAAGTTCAAGCTGGTTATTCTGTTCCTGTATATGCTCCTCATTGGGCTGATAGTTTGCGTGAACGGCATCAGAGTATGGCGTTTTCTCAGCAAGTTCAAAGTAGCGCGCCATCGGAGTTATCAGCCACCCACAGCTGGTCAGGATGTTCTGCCACGAACTGACGATTCACACAGTCGCCTGCGGCAACGACTTTCCTGCTGACTGTAAACAGAACGACGGTCGGCGGTGAAATAACGGTCTTTGCCCTCACCTACGCCATGGCCCAGCGCCCGGCTCATGTCGTACATCACGTTAGTAGCCATCGCTTTCACGCGGGCATCCATTGCGGCGTCGTTCAAAACCATACCTCCCCAGCCGCAAATACCGGGTAACCTGATACTTCACAATAAGATTGGTGCGTGGATGATAGATTGCCAAATAATAATCCATCAAGAAATAATGACAACAAAAAAACATCAAGCATTCCTAATGTTATTTGGCCATATAAAACATTAATAACTCTTGACCTTTCCTGACATTTTCCATATTCGCAATCATATTCTGTTTAGACGTTGTTTATAAACATCATGCATAATGAAATCGTCATGTTATTTGGCGATATAAAAAAGTCTTTGAAAATACTCTCTACAACAAGTGCAGTTATAAGCTTGTTGTGACTGAGCGTCCTTGTGATTTAAAGATATTATCGTTCTTCATCAGATGTAATAACTCAGGAAATTATATTTTCAGGGTGACAGGCTAATCAAGAATGATTCTTTTTTATAAACAATAACCGAATGACTGAATTGTTATATTTCTTTATTCAGCTGCTTAAATATAAACTTTGGAGAATTATGAAACTCAAACATGTCGGAATGATTGTCGTTTCTGTGTTGGCGATGTCTTCGGCTGCGGTTAACGCAGCCGAAGGTGATGAGTCAGTTGCGACCACCGTAAATGGCGGTGTTATTCATTTTAAAGGTGAAGTGGTAAATGCAGCTTGTGCGATTGACTCAGAATCAATGAACCAAACGGTTGAGCTGGGTCAGGTCCGTTCTTCTCGCCTGGCTAAAGCGGGTGACCTCAGTAGCGCTGTAGGCTTCAATATCAAGCTGAATGATTGTGATACCAATGTTTCCAGTAATGCGGCTGTTGCATTCCTTGGGACTACTGTCACCAGTAATGACGATACGTTGGCGCTTCAGAGTTCAGCGGCAGGCTCTGCCCAGAATGTCGGTATCCAAATTTTGGACCGTACGGGGGAGGTATTAATACTGGATGGGGCAACTTTTAGCGCTAAAACTGACTTGATTGATGGCACGAATATACTGCCATTCCAGGCTCGTTATATTGCCCTCGGGCAGTCAGTGGCCGGTACTGCAAATGCAGATGCGACCTTCAAAGTCCAATACCTATAATTGAGTATTCAGGTGGCTATACGTCATCTGAAATTGAAACAGGGTGTGTGTGGCATGGCTACTCACACCCGAAAAAATTCATCAATGTTTATCTCATTATTACTAAGGAATGACTTATATTTTGGAACGATATGAAAAAATCATAGAGTATCTAAACGATTAATAAACAAGACAGTTAAATTTACTGTGATTTTAAAAATCACTTTGAAGACAATTTTTATTTCAATAGAGAACCAAATTTTATTACCAGCGCATTAAGTCTGGAAACCCGGCCATCCGCCATAGCATTAGCAATATTTACCATTTTCTGATGTGACGGTTTCCCCCGCTTAGCCTATCAACACATGGAGAACACATCAGATGCAGACGACTCGTACGCCCTACTCTGTTTCTTTTATGGCGACAGTATTACTTTCATTGGTCTTTCTTTGCCATAGTACCATTGCCAATGCAGCGGTAGCTCTAGGTGCAACTCGTGTAATCTTTCCAGCAAATCAGAAACAGGTTTTATTGCCTGTCACGAATAATGATCCTGCCAGTGTCTATCTTATTCAGTCATGGATAGAAAATGCAGGTGACCAAAAAGACACCCAGTTTGTCATTACCCCACCGCTTTTTTCCATGCAAGGTAAAAAAGAGAATACGCTGCGGATAATCAACGCCACTAATCATCAGTTACCAGGCGACCGTGAAAGCCTGTTCTGGGTTAATGTCAAAGCTATTCCTGCTATGGAAAAAGACCAGAAGAATGAGAATACATTACAGCTGGCAATTATTAGCCGCATAAAAATGTTTTATCGCCCTACGAACCTGGCAATAGCACCTGATGAAGCGCCTGCAATGCTTCGGTTTCGTCTCAGCGGTAGCAAACTTACTCTTATTAATCCAACGCCCTACTTCATTACCGTAACGAATATGAAAGCAGGAAATAGCAATCTCCCAAACACCATGGTGCCGCCAAAAGGTGAAGTATCGGTGGATATCCCGCATGCCGCATCCGGAGATATCAGTTTTCAGACGATCAATGATTACGGTGCATTAACTCCGCGTATTAAGGCAACCATGCAGTAAGCCAGTGACCTAATTAGTAATAAACTCAATCGGAATTAATAATGACAGCCTTTCGTGCCGCATTTAAGGCATATCGTATGCATCAGGTGTTAATACTGCCTCACTTTGCACAGCTTACCTTTGCCCTTGGCTTAGCAACTGCGGTTTTTCCCGTTGACGCAGAGTATTATTTTAATCCACGGTTTTTAAGCAATGATCTTGCTGAGTCTGTTGATTTATCTGCCTTTGCTAAGGGACGCGAGGCACCACCTGGTACATATCGGGTCGATATTTATTTGAACGACGAATTTATGACCACTCGGGATGTTACTTTTGTTGCAGATGATAATAACGCAGATCTCACCCCATGTCTGAGTACAGACCTTCTTGTCAGTCTTGGCATAAAAAAATCAGCGCTATTAGCCAATAAGGGCCATTTGGCAGAAAAAAATGTGCCGGATAACAACGCATGTACACCACTTCAGGATCGTTTGGCCGACGCATCTACTGAGTTTGATGTTGGTCAGCAACATCTGTCGCTCTCCGTTCCGCAGATTTATGTCGGCAGAATGGCCCGTGGTTATGTCTCTCCTGACCTGTGGGAAGAAGGAATAAACGCAGGCCTACTGAACTATAGTTTTAACGGTAATGCTATTAATAATCGTAGTAACCATAATGCAGGAAAATCCAACTATGCATATTTGAATTTACAGAGTGGCATCAACATTGGCAGTTGGCGACTACGTGATAACTCAACGTGGAGTTATAACAGTGGGAGTAGCAATTCATCTGACAGCAATAAATGGCAGCATATCAATACGTCGGCTGAACGTGACATTATTCCCTTACGCTCACGGTTAACGGTGGGTGATAGTTATACCGATGGCGATATTTTTGAAAGTGTGAACTTTCGTGGCCTTAAAATAAACTCAACGGAAGCGATGTTGCCCGATAGCCAACATGGTTTTGCTCCGGTGATTCATGGTATAGCCCGTGGCACAGCCCAAGTCAGTGTTAAACAGAACGGATACGATGTTTATCAGACTACGGTCCCTCCCGGTCCTTTTACTATTGATGATATTAACTCTGCGGCTAATGGCGGTGATCTGCAAGTTACGATAAAAGAGGCAGACGGCAGTATTCAGACTTTATATGTCCCTTATTCATCTGTCCCGGTTCTCCAACGTGCTGGTTATACGCGTTATGCACTTACCTTGGGAGAATATCGTAGTGGAAATAACCTGCAAAGCTCCCCCAAATTCATTCAGGGCAGCGTAATGCATGGTCTGGAGGGAAACTGGACACCTTATGGCGGGATGCAAATTGCAGAAGATTATCAAGCTTTCAACGTGGGTATTGGTAAAGATCTTGGCCTTTTAGGTGCCTTTTCTGTCGATATCACGCAAGCCAATACGACACTTGCGGATGATACTCGTCGCAGCGGACAATCGGTAAAATCTGTTTACAGTAAATCTTTCTATCAGACGGGAACGAATATCCAGGTCGCAGGATATCGATATTCTACGCAAGGATTTTATAACTTATCTGACAGTGCATACAGTCGAATGAGTGGTTACACCGTCAAGCCTCCGACCGTAGACACCAATGAACAGATACAATTTATTGATTATTTTAATCTGTACTATAGTAAGCGTGGTCAGGAACAAATAAGTATTTCCCAGCAGCTTGGAAATTACGGTACGACCTTTTTCAGTGCCAGTCGCCAAAGTTACTGGAACACGTCACGCAGCGATCAGCAAATATCATTCGGGTTAAATGTACCGTTTGGCGATATTACGACTTCGCTGAATTACAGCTATTCCAGTAATATATGGCAAAACGATCGGGATCATTTACTCGCTTTTACACTTAATGTTCCCTTCAGTCATTGGATGCGTACAGACAGTCAGTCGGCATTTCGTAATTCAAACGCTAGTTATAGCATGTCAAACGATTTGAAAGGCGGTATGACCAATCTATCTGGGGTTTATGGCACACTGCTGCCGGATAATAACCTGAATTATAGTGTTCAGGTCGGTAATACCCGCGGAGGTAATGCATCATCTGGCACCAGTGGTTACAGTTCTCTTAATTATCGAGGGGCTTACGGTAATACTAATGTCGGTTACAGTCGTAATGGCGATAGCAACCAGTTTTACTACGGAATGAGTGGTGGAATTATTGCTCATGCTGATGGTGTCACCTTTGGACAGCCGATGGGCGACACTATGGTTCTGGTTAAGGCTCCTGGCGCGGAGAATGTTAAAATAGAGAACCAGACAGGAATACATACAGACTGGCGTGGCTATGCAATATTACCATTTGCGACAGAATATAGAGAAAATCGTGTCGCTCTTAACGCTAATTCCCTTGCCGATAATGTTGAACTGGATGAAACCGTTGTCACGGTCATCCCTACTCATGGTGCTATTGCCAGAGCAACATTTAATGCACAAATCGGCGGTAAAGTATTAATGACTCTGAAATACGGCAATAAACCAGTTCCATTCGGTGCAATTGTGACTCACGGTGACAATAACAATGGCAGCATTGTTGCTGAAAATGGTCAGGTCTATCTGACAGGACTTCCACAATCAGGAAAATTACAGGTTTCATGGGGCAACAATGCAAACGCTAAATGTATTGTTAATTACAAGCTTCCTGAAGTCTCTCCTGGGAACTTACTGAGTCAGCAAACAGTAGCCTGTCGCTAAGGAACACTAGATTATGAAACACAATAGCATTATTTTCCTCGGTTTATGTCTGGGGTTAACCACCTATTCTGCTTTATCTGCAGATAGCGTTATTAAAATTAGCGGGCGCGTCCTGGATTATGGCTGCACAGTTTCATCTGATTCGCTTAATTTTACCGTAGACCTACAAAAACACAGTGCCAGGCAATTCCCAACGACTGGAAGCACAAGTCCAACCGTTCCTTTCCAGATTACGTTAAGTGAATGTAGCAAAGGGACAACAGGGGTTCGGGTTGCATTTAGCGGGATAGAGGATTTAGAAAATAATACTCTGCTGAAACTGGATGAAGGAAGCAATTCTGCTTCCGGTTTGGGTATTGAAATTCTGGACGGAAATATGCGCCCAGTAAAATTAAATGACCTTCATACCGGAATGCAGTGGATCCCTCTGACTCCTGATCAGGATAATATTTTGCCTTACTCGGCCCGTTTGAAGTCAACACAAAAGTCCGTCAATCCAGGTCTGGTTAGCGCTTCGGCAACATTTACCCTTGAATTTCAATAATCAGAGTGAGATATGAATAGAACTTTCCAAAGATTTCTGTTGGCTACGCTCTGTGCGCTATTTTCAGCAACTCTCCAGGCCGCTGATGTCACTATCACTGTTAATGGTCGGGTAGTTGCTAAACCCTGCACTATTCAAACCAAAGAGGCTAGCGTTAATCTCGGGGATCTTTATACACGCAATCTGCAACAACCTGGTTCTGCATCTGGCTGGCACAATATTACTTTATCATTAACCGATTGTCCGATTGAAACAAGTGCAGTGACGGCAATCGTAACAGGTTCAACTGACAATACGGGTTATTACAAAAATGAAGGTAGTGCCGAAAATACTCAGATAGAGCTGAGGGATGACCAGGATGCTGCGTTAAAAAATGGCGATAGCAAAACGGTTATTGTTGATGAGATCACACGTAATGCACAGTTTCCACTTAAGGCAAGAGCTATCACGGTGAATGGAAACGCAAGCCAGGGAACGATCGAGGCGCTAATCAATGTGATCTATACCTGGCAATAACATCGATTCGATTTTATAAGCCTCTTTTTTAAATCAATTTTTAACCTAAGGATTTATCATGGGAAAAAAAATTAGTATAAATGTCCTGTTCAGTATTTATTTTCTTTTGATGGCAGGTAAAGTCTTCGCCTTCAGTTGTAATGTTGATGGTGGGTCAAGTATTGGCGCAGGTACAACTTCTGTGTATGTTAATCTCGATCCTGTCATTCAACCAGGTCAGAATCTGGTTGTAGATTTGTCTCAGCATATAAGTTGCTGGAATGATTACGGCGGCTGGTACGACACAGATCATATTAACTTAGTACAAGGCTCAGCTTTCGCAGGCTCCCTACAGTCATATAAAGGATCGCTGTACTGGAATAATGTGACCTACCCCTTTCCGTTGACGACAAATACCAACGTGCTGGATATTGGTGATAAGACACCGATGCCCTTACCGTTAAAACTCTATATTACCCCTGTCGGGGCGGCCGGTGGCGTTGTCATAAACGCGGGAGAAGTTATTGCTCGCATTCATATGTATAAAATTGCAACGTTAGGAAGTGGAAATCCGCGTAACTTTACATGGAATATTATTTCAAATAACAGTGTTGTTATGCCAACGGGCGGCTGTACCGTTGATAGTCGTAATGTCACAGTGAGTCTCCCGGACTTTCCTGGAAGCGCAGAAATACCCTTGGGCGTATATTGCTCAAGTGAGCAAAAGCTCTCATTTTATCTTTCGGGCGCTACCACTGACAGTGCCCGACAAGTGTTTGCTAATACCGCACCTGACGCAACAAAAGCATCAGGAGTCGGTGTCTCCCTGATGCGTAATAGAAAAATACTGGCTACGGGAGAAAATGTCTCCCTGGGAACTGTAAATAAAAGCAAAGTACCCCTGGGCTTAAGTGCAACTTATGGACAGACAGGAAGCAAGGTCGCAGCTGGAGCAGTACAGTCAGTCATTGGCGTTACATTTATCTATGAATAATTGTGATGTTGACCCTGTTATACTTTAGGTTGTGCTTTCCATTCACTAAAATTACGCGGATAATTCTTTCCTGAAAGAAATTATCCTACACCTGTAAGAAAATCCGCGCACAATTGAAGTCAGAGTCTTATTTTATATATTGAAAAGTATGTTAACTTAAAGACTATGAGAGATGATGCTTAACTTATCGCATTTATACTATTCTGTTATGTGACGATAATGAGTTAAAAATAGAATGAGAGTAGCCCCCTACTCTCATATATCCAAATGGCCGATAAACCCATTATATATACTGCGCATCATCGCTATTACAAATCCTAATAATTCATTTCCACACAGGATAAGCTGATGAAGAAAAAAATTGAATCCTACCAGGGAGCTGCCGGTGGTTGGGGGGCTGTCAAATCTGTAGCGAATGCAGTCCGTAAGCAGATGGATATACGCCAGGAAGTGATTGCCATGTTTGACATGAATAAGCCAGAAGGCTTTGACTGTCCAGGATGTGCATGGCCAGATCCTAAGCACAGCGCGTCATTCGACATTTGTGAAAACGGCGCAAAAGCAATCGCCTGGGAAGTCACCGATAAGCAGGTGAATGCCTCTTTTTTCGCTGAGAATACGGTTCAATCATTACTTACCTGGGGAGATCACGAACTCGAGGCTGCGGGGCGTCTCATTCAACCTTTGAAATATGATGCCGTCAGCGACTGTTACCAGCCATTAAGCTGGCAACAAGCTTTCGACGAAATTGGCGCACGTCTTCAAAGTTATAGTGATCCAAATCAGGTTGAATTCTATACTTCGGGCCGCACTTCCAATGAAGCTGCCTTTCTTTATCAGCTTTTTGCCCGTGAATACGGTACCAATAACTTTCCCGACTGCTCAAACATGTGCCATGAACCGACCAGCGTGGGTTTGGCAGCGAGTATCGGCGTGGGTAAAGGGACCGTGTTACTGGAAGACTTTGAGAAATGCGATTTAGTCATTTGCATTGGGCATAACCCTGGTACAAACCACCCTCGCATGCTGACTTCGTTGCGCGCTTTAGTGAAACGGGGAGCGAAAATGATTGCCATCAATCCTCTGCAGGAGCGTGGCCTGGAGCGATTTACCGCACCACAGAACCCGTTTGAAATGCTGACGAACTCCGAGACTCAATTGGCTAGTGCTTACTATAATGTGCGCATTGGTGGCGATATGGCGTTGCTAAAGGGGATGATGCGCCTGTTAATTGAGCGCGATGATGCTGCAAGTGCTGCGGGTCGGCCCTCATTGCTGGATGACGAATTCATTCAAACGCATACCGTCGGCTTTGACGAGCTACGCCGTGACGTTCTCAATTCCGAGTGGAAAGATATCGAACGTATTTCTGGACTAAGTCAGACACAAATCGCCGAACTTGCTGATGCATATGCCGCTGCCGAACGAACCATTATCTGTTACGGAATGGGGATCACTCAGCACGAACATGGTACCCAGAACGTACAGCAACTTGTCAATCTGCTGTTGATGAAAGGTAACATTGGCAAGCCTGGTGCGGGTATCTGCCCACTACGTGGTCACTCTAATGTACAGGGCGACCGAACCGTCGGTATCACCGAGAAACCGTCTGCAGAGTTTCTGGCTCGCCTGGGTGAGCGCTATGGCTTCACCCCACCTCATGCACCTGGACATGCTGCAATTGCCAGCATGCAAGCAATATGTACGGGGCAGGCTCGAGCATTGATCTGCATGGGGGGCAACTTTGCACTGGCAATGCCAGATCGGGAAGCGAGCGCTGTACCGTTAACACAATTAGATCTGACGGTACACGTAGCCACTAAGCTTAACCGCTCTCATCTGCTGACCGCACGGCATAGCTATATTCTGCCGGTTCTGGGACGCAGCGAGATTGACATGCAAAAAAGCGGTGCGCAGGCGGTAACCGTTGAGGATTCAATGTCAATGATTCATGCCTCGCGTGGCGTGTTAAAACCCGCAGGTGTCATGCTGAAATCAGAGTGTGCTGTGGTCGCGGGAATCGCGCAGGCAGCGCTCCCTCAGAGCGTGGTGGCCTGGGAGCATCTGGTGGAAGATTATGATCGCATTCGCAATGACATTGAAGCTGTGCTGCCAGAGTTCGCCGACTATAACCAGCGCATCCGCCATCCTGGTGGTTTTCACCTCATAAACGCAGCTGCTGAAAGGCGCTGGCTGACGTCGTCAGGTAAGGCTAATTTCATTACCAGCAAAGGGCTGTTAGAAGATCCCTCTTCGGCGTTTAACAGTAAGCTGGTCATGGCGACAGTACGCAGTCACGATCAGTACAACACGACGATTTATGGTATGGATGATCGCTATCGAGGGGTATTCGGTCAACGAGATGTGGTCTTCATGAGTGCTAAACAAGCTAAAGTTTGCGGTGTAAAAAACGGCGAAAGAGTTAATCTTATTGCACTCACGCCAGAGGGTAAGCGTAGCTCACGCCGCATGGATAGATTAAAAGTGGTCATTTACCCCATGGCTGACCGCTCACTGGTGACCTATTTTCCAGAATCGAATCACATGCTAACACTTGATAACCACGATCCATTAAGTGGCATTCCTGGCTATAAAAGTATTCCGGTTGAATTAGAACCATCAAATTAATTCGCCTCCTCATTTCTTCTGCTGTCATCCGCACAGCAGAAGAATTCCTGATTGACCATTGTCGCGCAATTTACTCACATGTGCTAAATTAAACTGCTCGCTATAAGATTTATACCTCCGCCTACAGCTGTAAGAAACTCCGCTCAGTACTGAAGCACCAGTCCTATTTCCTCTTTTTTCCAGCCTGTTATATTAAGCATACTGATTAACGATTTTTAACGTTATCCGCTAAATAAACATATTTGAAATGCATGCGACCACAGTGAAAAACAAAATCACGCAAAGAGACAACTATAAAGAAATCATGTCTGTAATTGTGGTTGTCTTATTACTGACACTTACGTTGATAGCCATTTTTTCGGCAATTGATCAGCTGGGTATTTCAGAAATGGGTCGCATTGCAAGAGATCTTACACATTTCATTATCAATAGTTTGCAAGACTGAAAATAAACAGCAAATTATAAATATGAAATGTTAAAAAAGTATCGATAAAAACTTTATTGTTTTAAGGAGATAAAATGTCGCTCGTTTGTTCTGTTATATTTATTCATCATGCCTTCAACGCTAACATTTTAGATAAAGATTACGCCTTCTCTGACGGCGAGATCTTGATGGTAGATAACGCTGTTCGTACGCATTTTGAACCTTATGAGCGGCATTTCAAAGAAATTGGATTTAATGAAAACACCATTAAAAAATATCTACAATGCACTAATATTCAGACAGTGACTATGCCTGTTCCTGCGAAGTTTTTACGTGCTTCAAATGTACCAACTGGATTACTTAATGAAATGATTGCTTATCTCAACTCTGAAGAACGCAATCATCAGAATTTTTCTGAACTTTTGCTTTTTTCTTGCCTGTCTATTTTTGCTGCATGCAAAGGTTTCATTACATTATTAACTAACGGTGTGCTATCCGTATCAGGGAAAGTGAGAAACATTGTCAATATGAAGCTGGCACACCCATGGAAACTAAAAGATATTTGTGATTGCCTGTATATTAGTGAAAGCCTGCTGAAGAAAAAACTAAAGCAAGAGCAAACGACATTCTCACAAATTCTTTTAGATGCCAGAATGCAACACGCAAAAAATTTGATACGCGTAGAAGGTTCAGTCAATAAAATTGCCGAAAAATGTGGTTATGCCAGTACATCTTATTTTATTTATGCTTTCCGCAAACATTTCGGCAACAGTCCAAAGAGAGTTTCAAAGGAGTACCGTTGTCAAAGGCACACGAATATGAACACGGGCAACACGATGAATGCTTTGGCTAATTGATTATTCGCTCACAAATAGTCAACCACACGCTAAGTAAGAATTAAAGGGGCAGCTATTACCTGCCCCAATGTGTCATTACGAATTGTATTTTATGATGAGAATTGGTGATATACATCACATATTTATGAATCTAAATAATCTGTTTCATATTTATTTATGATCCCAATGCAATAAATTGCCATCAAAACACATAAATACACTAAATATCAATTAGTTAGATATTTATCATTGAGAAATTACTTGGCTCAACAGAAAGCAATGTCAACGCTTTTCAGACTGTTGTTTCTCTTTTTTTAGCCAAATCTGCTATCTCTTTATGTGACTCACTTCACTTACATCATCTTATTTCTCTTCGTAAAATTACTTTGGAATTAAGTACAATAAGAAGAGGAACATTTATGAAGTCTGCATTGAAGAAAAGTGTCGTAAGTACCTCGATATCTTTGATACTGGCATCTGGTATGGCTGCATTTACCGCTCATGCGGCAGATGATGTAAAGCTGAAAGCAACTAAAACAAACGTTGCTTTCTCAGACTTTACGCCGACTGAATACAGTACTAAAGGAAAGCCAAATATCATCGTACTGACCATGGATGATCTGGGTTATGGACAACTTCCTTTTGATAAGGGTTCTTTTGACCCAAAAACAATGGAAAATCGTGAAGTTGTCGATACCTACAAAATAGGGATAGATAAAGCCATTGAAGCTGCACAAAAATCAACGCCAACACTCCTTTCGTTAATGGATGAAGGTGTACGTTTTACTAACGGCTATGTGGCGCACGGTGTTTCCGGTCCCTCCCGCGCCGCAATAATGACCGGTCGAGCGCCCGCTCGTTTTGGTGTGTACTCCAATACTGATGCTCAGGATGGTATTCCGCTGACAGAAACTTTCTTGCCTGAATTATTCCAGAATCATGGTTATTACACTGCAGCAGTAGGTAAATGGCACTTGTCAAAAATCAGTAATGTGCCAGTACCAGAAGATAAACAAACGCGTGACTATCATGACAACTTCACCACATTTTCTGCGGAAGAATGGCAACCTCAAAACCGTGGTTTTGATTACTTTATGGGATTCCACGCTGCAGGAACGGCATATTATAACTCCCCTTCTCTGTTCAAAAATCGTGAGCGCGTCCCCGCAAAAGGTTATATCAGCGATCAGTTAACCGATGAGGCAATTGGCGTTGTTGATCGTGCTAAAACACTTGACCAGCCTTTTATGCTTTACCTGGCTTATAATGCTCCGCACCTGCCAAACGACAACCCTGCACCAGAGCAATATCAGAAGCAATTTAATACCGGTAGCCAAACAGCAGATAACTACTACGCTTCCGTTTATTCTGTTGATCAGGGCGTAAAACGCATTCTTGAACAACTAAAGAAAAACGGACAGTATGACAATACAATTATTCTATTTACCTCCGATAATGGTGCAGTTATCGATGGTCCTCTGCCGCTGAACGGAGCGCAAAAAGGCTATAAGAGCCAGACTTATCCTGGCGGTACCCATACACCAATGTTTATGTGGTGGAAAGGAAAACTTCAGCCCGGTAATTATGACAAGCTGATTTCCGCAATGGATTTCTACCCGACAGCTCTTGATGCAGCCGATATCAGCATTCCAAAAGAGCTAAAATTGGATGGTGTTTCATTGCTGCCCTGGTTGCAAGATAAGAAACAAGGTGAGCCACATAAAAATCTGACATGGATAACATCTTATTCTCACTGGTTTGATGAGGAAAATATTCCCTTCTGGGATAATTACCACAAATTTGTCCGCCATCAGTCAGACGATTACCCGCATAACCCCAACACCGAAGATTTAAGCCAATTCTCTTATACGGTGAGAAATAACGATTATTCGCTAGTCTATACAGTAGAAAACAATCAGTTAGGTCTATACAAACTGACAGATCTACAGCAAAAAGATAACCTTGCCGCCGCCAATCCGCAGGTCGTTAAAGAGATGCAAGGTGTGGTAAGAGAGTTTATCGACAAAAGCCAGCCACCGCTTAGCGAGGTAAATCAGGCGAAGTTTAACAATATCAAGAAAGCACTAAGCGAAGCGAAATAACTAAACCTTCATGCGGCGGATTTTTCCGCCGCCTTATTGAGCGAGATAGCGATGCACGTTACAGCCAAGCCCTCCAGTTTTCAATGTAATCTCAAATGTGATTACTGTTTTTACCTTGAAAAAGAGTCGCAGTTTACTCATGAAAAATGGATGGATGACAGCACTCTGAAAGAGTTCATCAAACAATATATCGCAGCGTCTGGCAATCAGGTCTATTTTACCTGGCAAGGCGGTGAACCCACTCTGGCTGGCCTGGATTTTTTCCGTAAAGTTATTCACTATCAACAACGCTATGCAGGCCAAAAACGTATTTTTAATGCATTACAAACGAATGGCATTTTATTGAATAATGAATGGTGTGCCTTTCTCAAAGAACATGAGTTTCTGGTTGGTATCTCGATCGATGGACCCCAGGAGCTACATGACCGTTACAGACGCAGTAATTCAGGTAACGGTACTTTTGCAAAAGTGATAGCAGCCATCGAGCGTCTGAAATCATATCAAGTAGAGTTTAATACGTTAACCGTCATTAATAACGTTAATGTCCATTACCCTCTTGAGGTTTATCATTTTTTAAAATCTATCGGCAGTAAACATATGCAATTTATCGAATTGCTCGAAACCGGGACGCCGAATATTGATTTCAGTGGTCATAGTGAGAACACATTCCGTATCATTGATTTTTCTGTGCCTCCCACGGCTTATGGCAAGTTTATGTCAACCATTTTTATGCAATGGGTTAAAAACGATGTGGGTGAAATTTTCATCCGTCAGTTTGAAAGCTTTGTCAGCCGTTTTTTGGGGAATGGGCATACCAGTTGTATTTTCCAGGAGTCCTGCAAGGATAATCTGGTTGTTGAAAGTAATGGAGACATTTACGAATGCGACCATTTTGTCTATCCACAGTACAAAATTGGAAACATTAATAAATCTGAACTCAAAACGATGAATAGTGTTCAACTGACAGCGCAAAAAAAACGGATTTCAGCGAAATGTCAGCAATGTGCATATAAACCTATCTGCAATGGCGGTTGTCCTAAGCATCGTATTACTAAAGTAAACAATGAGACTGTTTCCTATTTTTGTGAAGGTTATAAAATCCTTTTTTCAACCATGGTGCCTTATATGAACGCCATGGTGGAGTTAGCTAAGAACAGAGTTCCGCTTTACCACATTATGGATGTTGCAAAACAAATGGAGAATAATTAATAACGCTCCCCCTTAGTTCCATTCTTAGCCTCCTTCTTATGACCTTAACAAGGCACCCGACATAAATTCCTGTCGGGTGTTTCGTCTTCATCATCTTCCTTTGCGAAAATCCTGGCTTACGTGGTATGCGTCAGGGTATTAGCAATATCCTTGATTATCAATAGCATAACCATAACCACTGAAAATGAAATATTTCTTTATATTTCATATTGTTAAATGATACTTAAATAAATTTCATCAGTAAATCATTGCCATAGATAATCATTGGATGGCACAATCAATTTTCGCTAATGATAACCATTCCCATTACGTTTCGTATGTTGATAGCAAAGTATCTCTGTCTGCTGAAGCCCTTTTGGCTGCGTAAGAACAATAAAACTTCACTGTTGTTAATCATTATTATCCTCGCCATGATCCTTGGTGTGGTTAAAATTCAGGTCTGGTTAAACGACTGGAACAATGATTTTTTCAATGCGCTAAGCCAGAAAGAAACCGATAAACTTTGGCAACTTGTTCTGTGGTTCCCTGCCCTGCTGGGGATCTTTGTATTAATATCCGTAAACAAAACATGGCTAATTAAACTACTGACTATTCGCTGGCGCGAATGGTTAACAGATTACTACCTTAATCGCTGGTTTGCAGATAAAAACTACTACTTCACGCAGATCTACGGCGAGCATAAAAATACAGATAACCCTGACCAACGTATCGCTGAAGACATTCTCTTACTGATCAGCAAAACGCTCAGCCTTTCATTTGGCTTCATCCAGTCACTGAGCATGCTGGTCACCTTCACCGTTATTCTTTGGCAAAGCGCGGGTACGCTCTCATTCACTGTTAGTGGAACAGAATGGAATATCCATGGGTATATGGTCTATACTGTCGTGCTTATTGTGATCGGAGGAACATTATTTACCCATAAGGTTGGAAAACGCATTCGACCACTTAACGTGGAAAAACAACGTAGCGAAGCGACATTTCGAACTAATCTTGTGCAGCATAATAAACAAGCAGAACTGATTGCGCTAAGCAATGCTGAATCTCTACAACGGCAGGAGTTGAGCGACAATTTTCATATCATTAAAGAGAACTGGCATCGTTTAATGAATCGCCAGCGGTGGCTTGATTACTGGCAGAATATTTATTCGCGCTCGCTTAGCGTTCTTCCCTACTTTCTGTTATTGCCGCAGTTTATTAGCGGACAGATCAATCTGGGCGGACTGATGAAATCGCGCCAGGCATTTATGCTGGTATCGAACAATTTAAGCTGGTTTATTTATAAATATGACGAACTTGCTGAACTGGCTGCGGTTATCGATCGTTTGTATGAGTTCCATCAACTCACCGAACAGCGCCCTACGAATAAGCCTAAAAATTGCCAACATGCGGTACAAGTGGCTGACGCGAGTATTCGTACTCCTGATAATAAGATCATATTAGAGAACCTGAACTTTCATGTTTCGCCAGGCAAATGGCTATTACTGAAAGGTTACTCTGGTGCGGGAAAAACCACACTGCTTAAAACATTATCCCACTGCTGGCCGTGGTTTAAAGGTGATATTTCGTCTCCTGCTGACAGTTGGTATGTGTCACAAACACCGTTAATCAAAAGCGGCTTACTGAAAGAGATTATTTGTAAAGCACTTTCCCTGCCCGTAGACGATAAATCGTTGAGCGAAGTACTGCATCAGGTTGGTCTGGGGAAATTGGCTGCGCGTATTCATGACCACGATCGCTGGGGAGATATTCTTTCCAGCGGCGAAAAACAACGTATCGCCCTGGCACGATTAATTTTACGACGTCCGAAATGGATATTTCTTGACGAAACTACCTCTCATCTTGAGGAACAAGAGGCTATCCGCTTACTGCGTTTAGTGCGTGAAAAACTACCCACTAGCGGCGTCATTATGGTTACACATCAACCCGGTGTCTGGAACCTGGCCGATGATATTTGTGACATTAGCGCGGTTTTATAAAAACAATAAAAGCCCTGCTGTACGGAGATAAAAATAAATGAAGCGAGTTCTTATTCCTGGCGTCATTTTATGTGGCGCTGATGTGGCGCAGGCCGTCGATGACAAAAACATGTACATGCATGTTTTTGAAGAGATGACGGTCTATGCTCCTGTCCCTGTACCCGTAAACGGCAACACGCATTACACCAGTGAAAGCATCGAGCGTTTACCGACCGGGAATGGCAATATCAGCGATCTGCTGAGAACCAACCCTGCGGTGCGCATGGATTCAACGCAAAGTACCTCGTTGAACCAGGGAGATATTCGCCCGGAGAAAATCTCTATTCACGGTGCGTCGCCCTATCAGAATGCCTATCTGATTGACGGTATTAGTACAACTAATAACCTGAACCCAGCGAATGAGTCCGATGCCAGTAGTGCAACCAATATTAGCGGGATGTCACAGGGCTATTATCTTGATGTCAGCTTACTGGACAATGTGACGCTTTATGACAGTTTTGTGCCGGTTGAATTCGGTCGCTTCAATGGCGGGGTAATTGATGCAAAGATCAAACGCTTCAATGCTGATGATAGCAGCGTGAAACTGGGTTATCGCACTACGCGTTCAAACTGGTTAACATCGCATATCGATGAGAATAACAAGAGCGCATTTAATCAAGGTTCTTCAGGAAGTACTTATTACTCTCCAGATTTTAAAAAGAACTTTTATACTTTGGCGTTTAATCAGGAACTCGCTGATAACTTCGGCGTTACCGCCGGTTTATCGCGCCGCCAGTCTGATATCACCCGCGCGGATTATGTTTCGAATGACGGCATTGTCGCCGGTCGGGCACAGTACAAAAACGTTATCGATACCGCAGTGAGCAAATTTACCTGGTTTGCCAGCGACCGCTTTACCCACGATTTAACCTTAAAATATACCGGCTCCAGCCGTGATTATAATACCAGCACCTTCCCGGAGTCTGATCGCGAAATGGGTAATAAATCCTATGGTCTGGCATGGGATATGGATACCCAGCTCGCATGGGCCAAACTGCGTACCACCGTTGGTTGGGATCATATTAGTGATTATACCCGTCACGATCATGACATCTGGTACACCGAACTTTCATGTACATATGGTGATATTACAGGGCGTTGCACCCGTGGCGGATTAGGACACATTTCCCAGGCTGTAGATAATTACACCTTCAAAACACGCCTTGACTGGCAAAAATTCGCCGTGGGTAATGTTTCGCATCAACCCTACTTCGGCGCGGAATACATCTATTCCGATGCATGGACTGAACGCCATAACCAGTCTGAATCCTATGTGATTAATGCTGCCGGAAAGAAAACTAACCATACCATTTACCATAAAGGTAAAGGCAGCCTGGGAATAGACAATTACACGCTGTATATGGCGGATCGCATTAACTGGCGTAATGTGTCGTTAATGCCCGGCGTGCGGTATGACTATGATAACTATCTGTCAAACCACAATATCTCCCCGCGCTTTATGACGGAATGGGATATTTTTGCTGATCAAACCTCAATGATTACCGCAGGTTATAACCGTTACTATGGCGGGAATATTCTTGATATGGGATTACGTGATATCCGCAATAGCTGGACGGAATCGGTATCAGGCAATAAAACCCTGACGCGCTATCAGGATTTGAAAACGCCTTATAACGATGAACTGGCAATGGGATTGCAGCAAAAAATCGGTAAGAACGTTATTGCGCGCGCAAACTATGTTTACCGTGAAGCGCATGATCAAATCAGCAAAAGCAGTCGTACCGACAGCGCGACTAAAACCACCATTACTGAATATAACAACGACGGTAAAACCAAAACGCATTCGTTCAACCTCAGTTTTGAACTGGCCGAACCCCTGCATATCAGCCAGGTAGATATTAACCCGCAAATTGTCTTTAGCTATATCAAGAGCAAGGGCAACTTGTCGTTAAACAATGGTTATGAGGAGAGCAATACCGGTGATAACCGGGTGGTTTATAACGGTAATCTGGTCTCTTACGATAGCGTTCCAGTGGCGGATTTTAATAATCCACTAAAGATCTCCTTAAACATGGATTTCACGCATCAACCGAGCGGGTTGGTGTGGGCGAATACGCTGGCCTGGCAAGAAGCGCGTAAAGCTCGCATTATCCTGGGTAAGACGAATGCGCAATACATCAGCGAATATTCAGATTACAAGCAGTATGTTGACGAAAAACTGGATAGCAGCCTGACCTGGGACACCCGCTTGTCCTGGACGCCACAATTTCTGAAACAACAAAACCTGACGATCAGTGCCGATATTCTCAATGTACTGGATAGCAAAACCGCTGTTGATACAACGAATACCGGCGTGGCGACCTACGCCAGTGGCCGTACTTTCTGGCTTGATGTCAGCATGAAATTTTAATAGTTCGGATTTTACTTAACCGGGTAAATTCGCCCGGTTTTCGCATGGAGATAATTATGAGAAACCTCTGTTTCTTACTGACGTTAGTGGCAACTCTGTTGCTCCCCGGGCGACTGATTGCCGCCGCCTTACCGCAGGATGAAAAGTTAATTACCGGGCAACTGGACAATGGCTTGCGATATATGATTTATCCGCATGCTCAACCTAAGGATCAGGTAAATTTATGGCTGCAAATTCATACCGGTTCATTGCAGGAAGAAGACAATGAGCGCGGCGTGGCTCATTTTGTAGAACATATGATGTTTAACGGCACAAAAACATGGCCGGGTAATAAAGTCATCGAAACATTTGAGTCAATGGGCCTGCGTTTTGGTCGCGATGTTAATGCCTATACCAGCTATGACGAAACGGTGTATCAGGTGAGTTTGCCGACTACGCAGAAACAAAATCTGCAACAAGTGATGGCAATCTTCAGTGAATGGAGTAATGCCGCAACCTTTGAAAAACTCGAAGTAGACGCTGAACGTGGCGTAATTACTGAGGAATGGCGTGCCCATCAGGATGCGAAATGGCGCACCTCTCAGGCGCGCCGCCCTTTCCTGCTGGCAAATACCCGTAATTTAGAGCGTGAACCTATCGGCCTGATGGATACTGTCGCCACGGTCACACCGGCACAATTGCGCCAATTTTATCAACGCTGGTATCAACCAAATAATATGACCTTTATCGTGGTCGGCGATATTGACAGTAAAGAAGCGCTGGCGCTGATTAAGGATAATTTAAGTAAGCTTCCGGCTAACAAAGCAGCTGAAAATCGCGTCTGGCCGACAAAAGCCGAAAACCACCTGCGCTTTAATATCATTAATGATAAAGAAAACCGGGTGAACGGCATCGCACTCTATTATCGCCTGCCAATGGTGCAAGTGAGCGATGAGCAAAGCTTTATCGAACAAGCTGAATGGAGCATGTTGGTTCAGCTGTTCAATCAGCGTCTGCAGGAACGCATACAGTCGGGCGAGTTGAAGACTATTTCTGGCGGCACTGCGCGCAGCGTTAGAATTGCACCCGATTATCAGTCGCTGTTTTTCCGTGTAAATGCACGAGACGATAATATGCAGGATGCTGCGAATGCATTAATGGCAGAGTTGGCAACTATTGATCAGCATGGTTTTTCTGCTGAAGAACTCGATGATGTCAAATCTACCCGTCTCACCTGGCTGAAAAATGCGGTTGATCAGCAAGCTGAACGTGATTTACGTATGCTGACCAGTCGCCTGGCATCCAGCTCATTAAATAATACGCCGTTCTTGTCGCCGGAAGAGACATATCAACTTTCGAAACGTCTGTGGCAGCAAATTACCGTGCAAAGTCTGGCGGAAAAATGGCAGCAGCTAAGAAAGAACCAGGACGCATTTTGGGAGCAAATGGTGAATAACGAGGTTGCAGCCAACAAAGCATTATCTCCTGCGGCTATCCTGGCGCTGGAAAAAGAGTACGCCAACAAAAAGCTGGCAGCTTACATCTTCCCAGGCAGAAATTTATCGTTAACAGTAGACGCTGACCCACAGGCGGAAATTAGCAGCAAAGAAACGCTGGCTGAGAATCTGACATCATTAACACTTTCCAATGGTGCCAGGGTTATTCTGGCAAAATCCGCGGGTGAAGAGCAAAAGCTACAAATTACTGCCGTATCTAATAAAGGCGATTTAAGTTTCCCTGCGCAGCAAAAAGCACTTATCGCGCTGGCAAATAAAGCAGTAAGCGGAAGCGGCGTTGGTGAACTCTCCTCTTCCAGCCTGAAACGCTGGAGTGCGGAAAACTCGGTAACCATGAGCAGTAAAGTCAGTGGCATGAATACATTGCTCTCTGTTAGCGCGCGAACTAATAACCCTGAACCTGGTTTCCAGTTGATTAACCAGCGAATCACCCACAGCACGATTAACGATAATATTTGGGCATCGCTACAAAATGCTCAAATTCAGGCGTTGAAAACGCTCGACCAGCGTCCAGCGGAGAAATTCGCCCAGCAGATGTATGAGACGCGCTATGCTGATGACCGCACGAAATTACTGCAAGAAAATCAGATTGCACAGTTTACTGCCGCAGATGCGCTGGCTGCCGATCGCCAGTTGTTTTCATCTCCAGCGGATATCACGTTTGTCATTGTCGGTAATGTCGCAGAAGACAAACTCCTGCCGTTAATTACGCGTTACTTAGGATCAATCAAACACTCTGATTCGCCATTAGCCACAGGTAAACCATTAACTCGCGCGACGGACAACGCATCGGTTACGGTAAAAGAACAAAATGAACCTGTGGCACAGGTTTCACAGTGGAAGCGTTATGATTCCCGGACACCTGTAAATCTGGCGACGCGTATGGCGCTCGATGCTTTTAACGTCGCACTGGCAAAAGATCTACGCGTTAATATTCGTGAACAGGCATCTGGAGCATACAGCGTTTCTTCTCGCCTCTCGGTTGATCCTCAGGCCAAAGATATCAGTCATTTGCTGGCTTTTACTTGTCAACCAGAACGACATGATGAACTGTTAACGTTAGCGAATGAAGTGATGGTTAAGCGTCTGGCTAAAGGGATCAGTGAGCAAGAACTGAATGAATACCAGCAAAACGTTCAGCGCAGCCTCGATATCCAACAGCGTAGCGTTCAACAATTAGCGAACACCATTGTAAATAGTCTTATTCAATATGACGATCCTGCAGCATGGACTGAGCAGGAGCAATTGTTGAAACAAATGACGGTAGAGAATGTTAATACTACCGTTAAACAATATCTTTCTCATCCGGTAAATACTTATACCGGAGTATTATTGCCAAAATAATAACAGCCCCGTCAACACATCGTTGGCGGGGATTTTATCAATATTCGCTATTTTTATGTAATAATTTTATAAATGCGTTCAAAATAATAACCAAGTACTAATAGTGATATTTTAAGGTCTGATTTTTACGTGATAATTCAGGAGGCGTAGAAAGTGCATAAAAATAACAACATAAAACACCTTGCCACCACCCAAGAATTCAATAATATATTGATTTTCAATGAAAATATATTATTCGCATAATATCTCACGATAAATAACATTAGGATTTTGTTATTTAAACACGAGTCCTTTGTACTTGCTTACTTTATCGATAAATCCTACTTTTTTAATGCGATCCAATCATTTTAAGGAGTTTAAAATGGATAAGAAGCAAGTAACGGATTTAAGGTCGGAATTACTCGATTCACGTTTTGGTGCGAAGTCTATTTCCACTATTGCAGAATCAAAACGTTTTCCGCTGCACGAAATGCGTGATGATGTCGCATTCCAGATTATCAATGACGAATTATATCTTGATGGCAACGCTCGTCAGAACCTGGCCACTTTCTGCCAGACCTGGGACGACGAAAATGTCCATAAGTTGATGGATTTATCCATTAACAAAAACTGGATCGACAAAGAAGAATATCCGCAATCTGCAGCAATCGATCTGCGTTGCGTAAACATGGTTGCCGATCTGTGGCATGCGCCTGCACCGAAAAATGGTCAGGCCGTTGGCACCAACACCATTGGCTCTTCCGAGGCCTGTATGCTCGGCGGGATGGCGATGAAATGGCGTTGGCGCAAGCGTATGGAAGCCGCAGGCAAGCCAACGGATAAACCTAATCTGGTGTGCGGCCCGGTACAAATCTGCTGGCATAAATTCGCCCGTTACTGGGATGTGGAGCTGCGTGAAATCCCTATGCGCCCCGGTCAGTTGT
>NZ_CAWNSE010000050.1:0-51287 GCF_963876935.1 Escherichia sp. MOD1-EC4550 | reverse complement strand
GGATTAAGTGTTGTTGAGGTGGCAGATATAACGGCGAACCGCCGTGCAGACGATTCGGGGCAGTGGATGTATCTGGACGGTCAGGTGAGGAAACGCGAGTATTCGTCAGAGGAAGTCAACAGACAGACAGAGCAACGCAAGGCCACGCTGCTCAGTGAAGCAGATACCATCATCCGGCTTCTGGAGCGGTCGGTAAGGCTGAGTATGGCCACGGAAGAAGAGCGAACCCGGCTGTCGGCATGGGAGCGTTACAGCGTCCTGCTCAGCCGGGTGGATTCAGCGAACCCGGAATGGCCACAAAAGCCAGAGCAGTAAATACCGGAGAAAAGGATTTTACGTTAATCAGTAATTACAGGCAGAGATGATAAAAGCCGCGGAACATTGTATGCAGGAATGTGCTGCGGCATACCGGATAACTGCGTATGTTGTGGAGTTTTATTTGGGGCATATATGGGACAGAAACAGGCCTCAGATAGGCAGTGATATTGAGATCAGGATATTTTTGAAAAGATGCAACCATTTGAAAAAACATAGAAAACCCCAAGAAAACCACAGGATGAAAAAAAACACCTATGAATTATGGATTTCCAGTTATATTCGCTCGGCGCAGCGTTAGTGTTTCATGAAATATTTTTTCCTGAATCATCAACGGCAATGGCGTTAATTCTGGCAATGGGAACCTACGGTGCAGGTTATGTGGCGCGTATTGTCGGAGCATTTATTTTCGGCAAAATGGGCGACAGAATCGGGCGTAAAAAAGTGCTCTTTATTACCATCACTATGATGGGGATCTGTACCACCTTAATTGGTGTGCTGCCGACCTATGCACAAATTGGTGTGTTTGCGCCAATTTTGCTGGTGACGCTGCGTATTATTCAGGGGCTGGGGGCAGGCGCGGAAATTTCCGGTGCCGGTACGATGCTGGCGGAATATGCGCCAAAAGGTAAGCGCGGAATTATCTCCTCATTTGTTGCTATGGGGACTAACTGCGGAACCTTGAGCGCAACGGCAATCTGGGCCTTTATGTTCTTCATTCTCAGTAAAGAGGAACTGTTGGCGTGGGGATGGCGTATACCGTTCCTGGCGAGCGTTGTCGTGATGGTCTTTGCTATCTGGTTGCGTATGAATCTGAAAGAAAGCCCGGTCTTTGAGAAGGTTAACGACAGCAACCAACCGACAGCAAAACCTGCACCTGCTGGTAGCATGTTCCAGAGCAAATCCTTCTGGCTGGCAACAGGGCTGCGTTTTGGTCAGGCTGGTAACTCAGGTTTAATTCAGACTTTCCTTGCAGGCTATTTAGTGCAGACGTTATTGTTTAACAAAGCAATTCCAACAGATGCATTGATGATCAGTTCGATTCTCGGCTTTATGACCATTCCGTTCCTTGGTTGGTTATCCGATAAAATTGGTCGCCGGATCCCGTATATTATTATGAATACCTCTGCGATTGTGCTGGCGTGGCCAATGCTTTCTATCATCGTAGATAAAAGCTATGCCCCGAGCACCATTATGGTTGCACTGATTGTGATTCATAACTGTGCGGTGCTGGGATTATTTGCTCTGGAAAACATTACCATGGCAGAAATGTTCGGCTGTAAAAACCGCTTTACCCGGATGGCTATTTCAAAAGAAATTGGTGGTCTTATCGCTTCCGGTTTTGGTCCTATCCTGGCGGGTATTTTCTGCACCATGACGGAATCCTGGTATCCGATCGCCATTATGATCATGGCATATTCAGTGATTGGTTTAATCTCTGCGCTGAAAATGCCAGAAGTGAAAGACCGTGATTTAAGTGCACTGGAAGATGCCGCGGAAGATCAACCGCGTGTTGTAACAGCTGCGCAACCTTCAAGAAGTCTGTAAATCCTCCATCCCTTCTCTTACCGGAGAGGGGATTTTTTATTCATATAACAAAACATGCAGCTTGCCATATTTAAATTTAAGGAATTGTTATGGGAAATAATTTGTTATCAGCAAAAGCGACGCTCCCTGTTTATGATCGTAATAACCTGGCCCCAAGAATTGTTCATTTAGGTTTTGGTGCATTTCACCGTGCGCATCAGGGCGTGTATGCCGATATTCTTGCTTCGGAACATTACAGTGACTGGGGATATTATGAGGTCAACTTAATCGGCGGCGAACAGCAAATTGCCGATTTACAACAGCAAGATAATCTTTATACCGTTGCGGAAATGTCGGCCGATGTGTGGACGGCTCGTGTCGTTGGCGTCGTTAAAAAAGCCTTGCACGTACAAATAGATGGCTTAGAAACCGTGCTGGCTGCGATGTGTGAACCGCAAATCGCGATTGTCTCTCTGACAATCACCGAAAAAGGGTATTTCCACTCTCCGGCGACCGGACAGTTAATGCTCGATCACCCGATGGTCGTTGCCGACGTGCAAAATCCCCACCAGCCGAAAACTGCAACAGGGGTGATTGTTGAGGTGCTGGCTCGCCGTAAAGCGGCAGGACTTCCCGCATTTACCGTCATGTCATGTGACAACATGCCAGAAAACGGTCATGTTATGCGTGACGTTGTCACTTCCTACGCGCAAGCTGTTGATGTAAAACTGGCACAATGGATCGAAGAAAACGTGACTTTCCCATCAACAATGGTGGACCGTATTGTGCCCGCAGTGACAGAGGATACGCTGGCGAAAATCGAACAACTTACCGGTGTGCGTGATCCTGCTGGCGTTGCCTGTGAACCTTTCCGCCAGTGGGTAATAGAAGATAACTTTGTTGCCGGACGTCCGGAATGGGAAAAAGCGGGAGCCGAACTGGTTAGTGATGTGCTGCCTTATGAAGAGATGAAGTTGCGCATGCTCAACGGCAGTCATTCATTCCTGGCGTATCTGGGTTATCTTGCCGGATATCAGCACATTAATGACTGCATGGAAGATGAACATTATCATCATGCAGCGTATGCCTTGATGTTGCAGGAACAAGCGCCGACGTTGAAAGTGCAGGGCGTTGATTTGCAAGATTACGCTAATCGATTAATTGAACGCTATAGCAACCCGGCGCTACGTCATCGAACCTGGCAGATTGCGATGGATGGCAGCCAGAAATTGCCACAGCGGATGTTGGATTCTGTTCGCTGGCATCTGGCGCATGACAGCAAGTTCGATCTGCTGGCGCTGGGCGTCGCGGGTTGGATGCGTTATGTCGGTGGTGTTGATGAACAGGGAAATCAGATAGAAATCAGTGACCCACTGTTACCTGTTATTCAGAAGGCAGTACAAAGTAGTGCTGAAGGGACAGCGCGCGTCCAGTCATTGCTGGCAATTAAGGCGATCTTTGGTGATGATTTACCAGGCAATAGTTTGTTTACGACAAAAGTAACGGAAGCGTACTTATCTTTATTAGCGCATGGCGCGAAAGCGACCGTGGCGAAATATTCCGTGAAGTAAAAAAAGCAATGCCGCCATCGGCGGCATTCACACGCTTAGTTCATGCCGAGACGAATCAGGTCCAGTGGTGCCAGTTTCTCTTCACAACCTTCAACAACTACGGTTTTTCCGCGGCGGATTTGCTCAGCGGTCAGACCTTCAGTATCAATCGACAGGATCTTGCCAGTGTGACCGGTGCCGCTAACCATAACACGGCTGCCAGTGGTGATTGCGTTACGGTTACGATCGTAGGTCGTCATAGGTGTTTTCTCCTTTCTGATTTACAGTCGAAGCCCACGTAACGGGCGCAATATAAATACTCCTGTCGAGTGAAATATTTTTTGTTTTTGATCAAGCTCACATCTTTTTTGATGCATGCATGAGCCAGATGACGGAGGGAAAAACTCTCACCCCGGATGGGATGAGAGGAAATGAATTACTCTTCGCTAAACCAGTCGCTGTTTTCCTGGCGGATCTGGCGCACGGATTCGCTGATTTCCTGCAAATGTTGCGTCATTGCACGTTCTACCGCATCGCCATCACGTTTTTGCAGGGCAGAGAAAATCTCAAGATGCTGGCGTAACAGCATTTCTGGTGGAGAAACGTGGTCGAAACTCATATAGCGCACGCGATCAACGGTCGCTTTCAGGTTCTCAATGGTATCCCACGCCAGTTGACAGTCGGCAATCTGCGTCAGGAGTTGATGGAAGTTGTCATCAAGTTCAAAAAAATCATCCAGTTGCTTGCGCTCAATGGCAATGCGTTGCTGGTGAAGATTTTGTTCCAGTTGGTAGCACTGGCTTTCGGTAATCATGCTCGCCGCCCGACGCGCCACCGCGCACTCAATGGCCTGACGGATAAAACTGCCGTTGTGCACCTGGGCCATGGAAATTTTGTTGACGTAGCTGCCACGCTGCGGACGAATTTGAATCAGGCCGTTTTCCGCCAGTTTAATAAAGGCTTCACGAACCGGCTGGCGTGACACATTGAAACGAACAGAAACTTCTTTTTCCGACAACGGTGTGCCTGGTGCAATCAGGCAATGGACAATGTCGCGGCGAAGAATACGATAAATCTGCTGATTGACAGGCTGTGTGGGATTAAGTTGCGTTTCGACGGTCATTCGTTCTTGCTTGTGAGTGAGTTAACTGCATGAGTCTACCACTTTTTTGTGACAAGCAATAACCCGGCAGTTACGCCGGGTATAAAAATTACTGACGGTGGACATTCAGTCCGGCATAGCTTTGGGTAACCGGCATCATTTCCAGGGTATTGATATTGACGTGAGCAGGCAGCGTTGACACCCACCAGACGGCTTCGCTGACATCTTCTGGCGTCAATGCAACTGTGTTTTGATAGGTTTTTTCGGCTTTACCGTCATCACCTTTAAAGCGGACATTGGAAAACTCGGTGCCACCCACCAGTCCCGGTTCGATGTCTGTGACACGTACTGCCGTACCGTGCAGATCTGTGCGTAGATTAAGGCTGAACTGACGAACAAACGCTTTCGTCGCACCATAAACGTTACCACCAGCATACGGCCAGCTGCCTGCCGTGGAGCCAATGTTAATGATATGACCATGATTACGTTCAACCATACCCGGTAAGACGGCCCGCGTCATATATACCAGGCCTTTGTTGTTGGTATCAATCATCGTTTCCCAGTCTTCAACGCTGGCTTTATGCGCAGGTTCCATGCCCAGCGCCAGACCGGCATTGTTTACCAGGATATCAATATTGCACCACTCGGCAGGAAGCGATGCCAGCATCTCTTCAATAGCGGCGCGATTACGAACGTCCAGTTGGGCGATATACAGATTATCACCCAGTTCGTCTTTTAACTCCTGCAACCGCTCCTGGCGACGGCCAGTGGCGATAACTTTATGCCCTTGTTGAATAAAACGACGAGTAATGCATTCACCAAAACCTGCCGTTGCTCCAGTTACTAAAACGATCATCTCACTGTTCCTCAACGCTTTTGTGTGTCAATAACATAGCACGTGATGCTTAAGAGCGGGTAATACTGGTTTGCAAGATTGCACTCCGTTATCAGTAAGCCTACGCTATGGAACACCTCGCGTTCAGGAGAAGAAAATGACAACAATGAATCCTTTCCTTGTGCAAAGCACACTGCCGTATCTGGCTCCCCATTTTGATCAAATTGCCAATCGTCACTATCGACCGGCATTTGATG
This sequence comes from Escherichia sp. MOD1-EC4550, assembly GCF_963876935.1. Lineage (NCBI taxonomy): Bacteria > Pseudomonadati > Pseudomonadota > Gammaproteobacteria > Enterobacterales > Enterobacteriaceae > Escherichia > Escherichia sp. MOD1-EC4550. The sequence goes on along the minus strand of NZ_CAWNSE010000050.1, from coordinate 45,701 downwards.
AGGGAATGCAGCAAAAGCGGGCCGAAATTGCCGCCATTGCGCTCAACCCGCAAACACCTGATTTCAACAATACTATTCTGGCACTGGAGCAGAGTGGGGAACTGCTGACCCGCGTCACCAGCGTTTTTTTTGCGATGACTGCGGCGCATACCAATGATGAATTACAGCGTCTTGATGAGCAGTTTTCCGCTGAACTGGCAGAACTGGCTAATGATATCTATCTGAACGGTGAATTATTCGCGCGAGTAGATGCGGTCTGGCAGCGACGTGAATCCGAGGGGCTTGATAGTGAATCCATTCGCCTGGTGGAGGTTATTCATCAACGTTTTGTCCTTGCCGGAGCCAAACTTGCACAAGCTGATAAAGCAAAATTAAAAGTTCTTAATACAGAAGCTGCGACCCTGACCAGCCAGTTTAACCAGCGGTTACTGGCAGCAAATAAATCCGGCGGTCTGGTTCTGGACGATATTGCGCAACTGGCTGGGATGAGCGAACAGGAGATTGCGCTGGCGGCAGAGGCGGCTCGCGAGAAAGGTCTGGATAACAAATGGCTTATTCCGCTGCTGAATACCACCCAGCAACCGGCGCTTGCTGAACTTCGCGATCGCGCGACGCGTGAAAAACTATTCACTGCGGGCTGGACGCGGGCAGAAAAAAATGACGCTAACGATACCCGTGCCATTATTCAACGGCTTGTGGAGATCCGCGCGCAGCAGGCAAAACTGCTTGGCTTCCCTCATTATGCCGCATGGAAAATCGCCGATCAGATGGCAAAAACGCCAGAAGCAGCACTCAACTTTATGCGGGAAATTGTTCCAGCGGCGCGTCAACGTGCGAGCGATGAATTAGCCTCCATACAGGCGGTTATCGATAAGCAGCAGGGCGGGTTTAGCGCGCAGCCGTGGGACTGGGCATTTTATGCCGAGCAGGTAAGACGTGAGAAATTCGATCTCGATGAAGCGCAGCTCAAACCTTATTTCGAATTAAACACGGTGTTGAATGAAGGCGTATTCTGGACTGCGAATCAGCTCTTCGGTATTAAGTTTGTCGAACGTTTTGATATTCCTGTCTACCATCCTGACGTTCGTGTGTGGGAAATTTTTGATCATAATGGCGTGGGGCTGGCGTTATTTTACGGTGATTTCTTCGCCCGTGATTCAAAAAGCGGCGGTGCATGGATGGGCAATTTTGTTGAGCAATCAACGCTGAATGAAACGCATCCGGTAATTTATAACGTCTGCAATTATCAGAAACCCGCTGCCGGTGAACCTGCGTTGTTACTCTGGGATGATGTGATAACCTTATTCCATGAATTTGGTCATACGCTGCACGGCCTTTTTGCCCGCCAGCGTTATGCCACGCTTTCCGGTACCAACACGCCGCGTGATTTTGTCGAATTTCCGTCGCAAATCAACGAACACTGGGCAACGTATCCGCAGGTATTCGCTCGCTACGCCCGGCATTATCAGAGCGGGGCAGCAATGCCTGACGAACTGCAACAGAAAATGCGTAATGCCAGCCTGTTCAATAAAGGGTATGAGATGAGCGAACTGCTTAGCGCCGCGCTTCTCGATATGCGCTGGCATTGCCTGGAAGAAAACGAAGCAATGCAGGAGGTAGATGATTTCGAATTGCGGGCGCTGGTGGCGGAAAATATGGATCTTCCTGCTATACCGCCACGCTATCGCAGCAGTTATTTCGCCCATATTTTTGGGGGCGGATATGCCGCAGGTTATTACGCTTATCTGTGGACGCAAATGTTGGCCGATGATGGTTACCAGTGGTTTGTTGAGCAGGGCGGATTAACGCGTGAAAATGGGCTGCGTTTTCGCGAGGCGATCCTTTCCAGAGGTAACAGCGAAGATCTGGAACGCCTGTATCGACAATGGCGCGGTAAGGCACCTCAGATTATGCCGATGCTGCAACATCGTGGCTTGAACGTATAAACACAACCAATGGCTGGCCTGGATTTATCGCCAGACCAGCCTCGTTATAGCAGTAATTGCAGCAGCTGGGCGAGGGCAAACCTCACCGCTAAAGCTAATACCGTTTCGCAGTCGCCAGCAAAATGCATAACCGCAGTGTAGTTCTGGCCTTTAATATGCCACGCGAACCAGACGGTACCCGCTGGCGTACCATCTTCACCGCCCTCCGGTCCGCCGTAGCCGGTAATGGCAATACTGACATCAGCATCCGCACGCTCTATGGCACCGGTTGCCATTTCTGCTGCCACTTTCTCACTCACCGCAGAATATCGTTCAAGAGATTGCTGGCTTACGCTGAGGATTTTCATCTTTGCCTGATCGGTGAAAGTAACAAATCCTGCACCGTAAAATTTGGGTGTATCTTCAGCTGCACACAGGGCGCTAGCCAACTTACCGCCGGTGCATGATTCGGCGGTAGTTAAGCGTAATTGATCCGCGATAAGTCTTTGACTCAACGCGGATGTCAGGTTTTCAATAGTGTCGGTATCTGCGAGTTGTACAATTTTATCTTTATTAATGTTCACTGTTTTTTGTCCACGCTATTATATGTAAAGGTGATTTGCTTTTTCTGTATGCTCGTCCAATATAATAATTTTCAAACATATAAATCCGATTATTCTGAAAATATGTTTAAGACTCTTCAATCTTCTTAACTTTAGTGAGTTAAATTCTCTGAATATTTGACAGCTAGTTGGCTGATTTTAAATGCCTTATAACAATTGGCAGTATTCTTATTTGGCAATTATAAAAATAGCAACCAGACTTAATAAGTCAAACCAAACGCAATTAAGGAGTTAGTATGAAATTTCAGTCCATTGTATTAGCAAGTTTTCTTGTCATGCCTTATGCGTTGGCAGATGACCAGGGCGGTTTAAAACAGGATGCAGCGCCACCGCCGCCTCATGCAATAGAAGATGGCTATCGCGGAACCGATGATGCAAAAAAAATGACCGTTGATTTCGCAAAAACCATGCATGATGGCGCTTCGGTTTCACTACGCGGTGATTTGATTTCTCACAAAGGAGAGGACCGTTACGTTTTTCGCGATAAGAGCGGTGAAATTAATGTTGTTATTCCTGCGGCAGTCTTTGATGGACGAGAAGTTCAGCCGGACCAGATGATCAACATTAGCGGCAGTCTGGATAAGAAAAGCGCGCCGGCCGTCGTTCGGGTCACTCATTTGCAGAAATAAAAATAAATTAGCCTGATGGCCTGAACTACTGGGCCATTAGGGTATTGGGTTATGCTATTTGTCATCCTTTTAATTGCGATAATGCAGAGTTAATTTATAGAATTAAACACTTTTTTATCTGCTGATTTTGTTTTAAATCACAATGTTATCTCAGAGATGCTCATAACTTCGGATTTCTATGAAAATATTGACGTAATTTTGCTTTTCTCTCGTTAGAATAGCGCGCACAAGGAACTGTGAAAAAGGAGTGGCAATGATCAAGAAGACAACGGAAATTGATGCCATCTTGTTAAATCTCAATAAGGCTATCGATGCCCACTACCAGTGGCTGGTAAGTATGTTTCACAGCGTGGTCGCGAGAGATGCCAGTAAGCCAGAAATAACGGATAACCATTCTTATGGACTGTGCCAGTTTGGTCGGTGGATTGATCATCTGGGGCCACTCGATAACGATGAATTACCTTACGTTCGGCTAATGGATTCTGCCCATCAACATATGCATAACTGTGGTCGGGAATTAATGCTGGCTATTGTTGAAAATCGCTGGCATGACGCACATTTCGACGCTTTTCAGGAAGGATTGCTTTCTTTTACTGCGGCATTAACCGATTACAAAATTTATTTGCTGACGATCCGAAGCAATATGGATGTTTTGACGGGATTGCCGGGTCGTCGGGTTCTTGATGAATCCTTTGATCATCAGTTACGCAACGCTGAGCCTCTGAAACTTTATTTAATGTTGTTGGATATTGACCGATTTAAATTGGTTAATGATACCTACGGGCATTTAATCGGCGATGTAGTATTACGCACCCTGGCAACTTACTTAGCCAGTTGGACGCGTGATTACGAAACGGTTTATCGCTACGGGGGCGAAGAATTTATCATTATTGTCAAAGCGGCTAATGATGAAGAAGCATGTCGTGCAGGTGTCAGAATTTGCCAGTTAGTCGATAACCATGCCATCACACATTCTGAAGGGCATATCAACATTACCGTGACAGCAGGTGTGAGTCGCGCATTTCCTGAAGAGCCTCTGGATGTGGTCATTGGAAGAGCGGACCGGGCAATGTATGAGGGTAAGCAAACCGGAAGAAATCGCTGTATGTTTATTGACGAACAAAACGTGATTAACCGAGTTTAAGCTCCGTTTAACATTCATTGAGAAAACTGATGCTACTGTGTCAACGATCCGTTATCAGTGCAGGAAAATGCCTGTTAGCGTAAAAGCAAAACACAAATCTATCCATGCAAGCATTCACCGCCGGTTTACTGGCGGTTTTTTTTCGCCATCATAAAAATCAGGCCCCTTGTACGCAACTGTAACAAGGGGCCGGTTAGGTAAGGGATTATCTCCGTTCATTAGTCATCCCATTTGTGGCTGAAATACGCGGCCAGAAAACCAGAAAATAAAATTATTCCCAGTACGGCCATAAAAACATTCATATTACCCAGCATTATTTGCCTCCGTTTATGGTGTGGTGTGTTTCCTCGCTTACCTTAATTTTCATCTCAATGAGAAAGATATTAGCAGAGGTAACCTAAACGAAGGATGAATTAGGTGATTAATGTGAAGGAGGACGGCTGTTTTTTCTGTATTGCGAAGGAGATAATAAAAAACGCTGTAGAAAATGATGCCTTAGTAAGGCTGAATTGCCAAACCCCGTCAGCTCGGCAATTTTATCGATGCTGAAAGCCGAATTTTGCAGATAATCCTGCACGCGAATTAACCGCTCATTAAGCAGCCAGCGGGCAGGTGTCATACCCGTTAAGGCGGCAAAACGTCTTAAAAAAGTGCGTTGGCTCATGTTCACTCGCCCGGCAAGAGAGGCAACGGTATGCGTTTGCGCCAGATTTTGCTGTAAAAAGTCGAATAATGCGCCAAACGTCTGGCTTTCTCTCGACGAAGCCATCGGACGCGTCATGTTTTGTGGTTGTTCTCCGTGGCGATGCGGCTGGATGACTAGCCGTTGGGCGACATTGTTTGCAATTTCGTGCCCATAATCTTTACGCACGATATGTAAGCACAGATCGATCCCTGCAGCACTCCCTGCGGAAGTCATGACTTGTCCTTCATCCTGATATAAAACATTGTCACATACATGAATAGAAGGGTAACGATGTTGGAGTTGTTCAGTGTAGCGCCAGTGGGTGGTCGCTTTACGCTGGTGAAGAAGGCCTGCGGCGGCAAGAACAAATACACCAGAACATATCGATACCAGACGAGTTCCTCGCTGGTGAGTTTCGCGTAACGCCTCACATAGCATCTCTGGCACCGGTTCATCTACTCCACGCCAACCGGGAATAATAATCATATCGGCGTCGGCAAGTAACTCCAGCCCTCCATCCGCAACCACCCGGATCCCACCAGTGGCTTGCAACGCACCGGCTTCTACCGCAGCGACAGCAAACCGATACCAGTTATCACCCATTTCCGGGCGTGGAAGGCCGAATATTTCAACTGCGACGCCAAATTCAAAAGTACATAGCCCATCATAGGCCAAGACAACGACCAGGGGGCGTTGTGAAATTGTCATCATTTTGCGCTTTTCTGGCATATCGAGAGGCGGTAAGTGCAAGGTTTGTCGGTTACATTATTGTTAACACAATAAACCAATAGGAAAAAGCACTATGCATTATGTCACTGAATTTACAGCCGCGACGCCGGACATTGCCGAAGCGCATTTTCTCATACGCCTGAGTCTTGAAACAGATTGTGCCGATGTTCATGACTCTCTGGCGTACGTTGGTGATGACTTCGTTCTATTGCATGTGGTTGGGTGTGAAGAAAACTTCGCCCGCAGGCATATTCCCGGCGCGATTCATTTGCCCCATAAGCAAATGACCTCAGAGAGAATGGCTCAATGGTCGAAAGATACTCTGTTTGTGGTGTATTGCGCGGGACCACATTGTAATGGAGCAGACCGGGCGGCACTCAAACTGGCCCAGCTAGGAAGGCCAGTTAAAATCATGCTCGGCGGGATCACCGGCTGGGAAGATGAAGGCTACGCCTTTGCAACAGGAAAATAATGAGTAAAGCCGTGGCAGTGAGGCACGCCCATCAACATGCCACAGGCGGCCCCCAGGATTTTGCACGAATGCCTTTCAGCATTAACACCCACGCGGCAATGATTACCATCGCCAGGATGATAAACAACGTGGAAGGGGGCATGTTCGTGAGCACCACTCCGCTGACTAATGGATTAACTGCTGCGCCAAGCCAGCCCAGTGACTGGGCGGAAAAATAGCTGGCTTTCATTCCTGGCGGCGCAATATGGTCAATCAACATATACTCGCCCGGCGCATAAATGATTTCACCGACAGTAAATACCGCAGCTGACATACCCCACAATAGTAGGCTGTTGCCGGAAAAAATAAAACCAACCAGACCGATGACGAAACAGAGGGTGCCTGCTGTCATCAGCGCGCGGATGTTAGCCGGGTTAAGGCGGCGGCCCACGGAATATTGCAACGTAACTACCATGGCAGCATTAACCGGAAGAACAACCGCGACCACCTTTTCGGCAAAATCCCCATCAGCAATCACCATCACATATTGTGAAATGCATGAAGCAAATGCGCCGCTAACAAAAGAAGCCAGAAAACCAGAGCAGGTAAACCACAACAGTGCTTTATCTTGTAATAAAACTTTCGGCGACCAGACACTGCCTGTTTCCGTGGCGATGATTTTCTCGCTGCGCTTTACCCAAATTTGAATGAAAAGCATGGGAAACGCGGAACAGATAGCAGCCAGCCAAAAAGGCAGATTGATGCTCTGCATGACCAACAGCGTGCCGAGCGGCGGACCGATGGTCCAGCCAATGTTTAACATGGTGTAGTTGATTGAGAAAATCTTCGTTTTGCTGGTGGACGAAAGATTGTCGGCAAACCAGGCTTTCAGCACGGTAGCAAAAACGGAGTAGGCGCAGTTAATAAGGGCAAAAAAGAGCACCACTAGCGTCACGTTATTCACTAAAGGAATGGCAATAAAACCGCTAGCGAAGGCGGTAATTGCCAGTAACATATAGCGTTTCTTGTCGAACTTATCCGCCAGGATGCCAAAACCGAGGCTAAAAACGACGCCAATAGTGAGCGCAATTGTCATCGCATAACCGATTAGATCGACACTCAGGCTGTACTGGCGACTCAAGTAAATGGTCATAAATGGCAGCGTAGCGCCGCGTCCGATGGTTAATAACAACGACGAGGCAAGAAGGGCGCTGGTAGAGCGTCGTAGGGATAAGTTCATTTGTCTGTCCGGCAGTGCGTTTCGTTATGTTTTGTTTTAGAGATGTAAAGAAATAGCATGGCAAAAATCCGAAGTATAGCGACTTATTTGCACATTAATGCCGTCGTAACCGGCGACTAACGAATCAACTGTTAAAGAAAAGTAAATTCAGCTAAGTTGATTGCTTACAAAAGATGAAATTCAGAGGCGGTAGAATGTCGCGAAAAGATGGGGTGTTGGCGCTACTGGTAGTGGTTGTATGGGGGCTAAATTTTGTGGTCATCAAAGTGGGGCTTCATAACATGCCACCGCTGATGCTGGCCGGTTTGCGCTTTATGCTGGTCGCTTTCCCGGCCATCTTTTTTGTCGCACGACCGAAAGTACCACTGAATTTGCTGCTGGGGTATGGATTAACTATCAGTTTTGCGCAGTTTGCCTTTCTGTTTTGCGCCATTAACTTTGGTATGCCTGCTGGACTGGCCTCGCTGGTGTTACAGGCACAGGCGTTTTTTACTATTGTGCTCGGTGCGTTTACTTTTGGCGAACGGCTGCACGGTAAGCAACTGGCGGGGATCGCGTTAGCGATTTTTGGCGTACTGGTGTTAATCGAAGATAGTTTTAACGGTCAGCATGTGGCGATGCTCGGCTTTATGTTGACCCTGGCGGCAGCATTTAGTTGGGCGTGCGGCAATATCTTCAATAAAAAAATAATGTCACACTCAACGCGTCCGGCAGTGATGTCGCTGGTCATCTGGAGCGCATTAATCCCGATCATTCCTTTCTTTGTTGCCTCGCTGATTCTCGATGGTTCCGCAACCATGATTCACAGTCTGGTCACTATCGATATGACCACCATCTTGTCTCTGATGTATCTGGCGTTTGTGGCGACAATTGTTGGTTATGGGATCTGGGGGACGTTACTGGGACGCTATGAAACCTGGCGGGTTGCACCGTTATCGTTACTGGTGCCCGTAGTAGGACTGGCAAGTGCGGCACTATTGCTGGATGAACGCTTAACGGGTCTGCAATTCTTTGGTGCGGTGCTCATTATGACCGGGCTGTATATCAATGTATTTGGTATGCGGTGGCGTAAAGCCGTGAAAGTGAGAGGCTAAAAGGCCCCGAGATGTCGGGGCCAGAATAAATTACATAGCGTGTTGATTATAATAGGGCACGCCGAGCGCATCCGATTTATCACTGCCTGTGCTCATGTGGTTAAAATCAAATGGTGATTGTTCCGGTGATGGGGGAACAACCACCACATTGCCACAGGAAGTAACAACCGGCTGCGTGGTTTGTTCCGCAAAGCTCTGCGCAGAGAAGAGAATAAGCGCGGTTACCATTGCGGATAAAAGTGGTTTCATGATTGCCTCAGTGACGTTGTCACGTTATCAACTAGCTGTTGTAATGATTTAATGGATGTAAAAAGCGCGATTCGCCCTGCATATTGGTCATCCGGTATTTATGTGGCGGAACATCAAAGTAATTTTTGAAGGTTCGGGTCAGAGTTTGTTGCGACTCGAAGCCATATCGTTCTGCCAGATAGAGTATCGGCTCGTTACTTTCCTTCAGCTTTTGCGCGATTTCCGTCATCTTACGGCTGCGGATGTATTGGCCTAATGAATGACCGGTTTCTTTTTTAAACATCCGTTGCAGGTGCCATTTGGAGTAACCCGAACGCTCTGACACTTTCTCCAGTGACAGTGGCGATTCCAGGTTATCCTCGATCCAGTCCAAAATGCTATGAATGGTAATAGCGTCAGTATTGCGTCTGGACATCGTCATACCTCTTTTTTTGTTTACGGCAGGACTTTCTTAAGCAAATGCTCAAGTGTTGCCACTTCGTCCGCCGTCAGGTTTTTTGTTAATTCTTGATGCAGGTCCTGGCCAACTAATTGATGGCATTGTTCACATATTGCCGCGCCGCTGGTGGTAAGTTTTACCAGTACGCCGCGCTTGTCATTCGGGTTCGGCAACCTTTCCACCCAGCCTTTACAAACCAGGCGATCCAGCATACGGGTCAGCGCTCCCAGGTCGACCGACAACACTTTTTTCAGTTCAACCGGAGTAATACACGACGCGCAGCGGATAGAGCAGAGCACCTTAAACTGTGCCGCGGTAATATCCAGCGGAGACAGATACTCGTTAAGCAGGCGATCTTTCTTCTGATTAACCATATGGATTAAGCGACCCAATGGAATAATTTCATTGAACAGATCGCTGGTACTTTTCACATTAGTTGCCCTGGCAAGTAATTAGTTGCAGGGGATAATATTGCCCAGGCAAGTATAAGTCAAATGAATGAATTGACCGATGCCACGTTTTGCTAAATCGGTTCAAGTTTTGGTCAATGCGATTTAAGGCTAGCTAAAGAGTGACACTTTATCGTTGTTTACCCCTTATACTTTTCGCTGATAACCCAGATACACAGGATAACAACCACCAATGTTAGATTTGTTTAAAGCAATAGGCCTGGGGCTGGTGGTGTTACTGCCGTTAGCTAACCCATTAACAACTGTCGCGTTATTTCTTGGTCTGGCAGGCAACATGAACAGTGCCGAACGTAATCGTCAGTCGTTGATGGCCTCGGTGTACGTCTTTGCCATCATGATGGTGGCGTATTACGCCGGGCAACTGGTGATGGATACATTTGGCATTTCGATTCCCGGTCTGCGAATTGCAGGCGGCTTAATCGTCGCGTTTATCGGTTTTCGGATGCTCTTTCCGCAACAGAAAGCGATTGATTCACCGGAAGCGAAAAGCAAGTCGGAAGAGCTGGAAGATGAACCCAGCGCCAATATTGCCTTTGTACCTCTGGCAATGCCTAGTACCGCCGGTCCGGGAACCATTGCGATGATTATTAGCTCGGCGTCCACTGTGCGTCAGAGTTCAACCTTCGCTGATTGGGTACTGATGGCTGCGCCGCCGCTGATTTTTTTCCTGGTGGCGGTTATTTTGTGGGGAAGTCTACGCAGCTCTGGCGCAATTATGCGGCTGGTGGGCAAGGGGGGAATTGAAGCGATCTCCCGTCTGATGGGATTCCTGCTGGTATGTATGGGTGTGCAGTTTATTATTAACGGCATCCTGGAAATCATTAAAACGTATCATTAAAAAAGGCCCGAATGGGCCTTTCAACTATTGCGTCTGTTCTTCGAGTGTCACTGGCCAGCGGCGAAAAATGATGATTGACCATATTAACGCGGCAAAAGCAGGCACCGCGCCCACATAACCAATCATCGACATTGACCAGTGCAGACTGACCTGATTACCTACCAACGCGCCAGCGCCGATTCCAATATTAAATATTCCCGAGAATAGCGCCATCGCGACGTCGGTGGCATCTGGTGCCAGCGCCAGCACTTTAACCTGCATACCAAGCCCGATGATCATCATCGCGATCCCCCAGAAAATACTCAGCACCCCGAGGTGTATTTCACTGTTCGCCGAAGGTAGCAGCAGTGCGAGGCACACCAGCAACAACGCAATCGCCGTACTCACCAACGCAGACGCATACTGATTACCCAGTTTACCGAAAATCACGCTGCCAATAATGCCCGCACCACCGAGTAATAACAGTAATGCCGTGGCAAAGTTGGCGCTGAATCCCGCAATGTTTTGCACAAAAGGCTCGATATAGCTGTATGCCGTGTAATGGGCGGTGACAACCACCACAGTTAACAAATAAATGCTCATTAATGCCGGGCGGCGGAACAATAGCGGAAGGCTTTTCAACGACCCTGAATGCTCGCTGGGGAGTAAGGGAAGTAACTTAATCAGGCACAGAAGGGTGATAAATGCCCCGATACCGATCGCGAAGAAGGTCATACGCCAACCGAAATACTGCCCCACAATGCGCCCGAGAGGTAAACCTAATACCATCGCCAGAGCTGTACCGGTGGCAATTAAACTCAATGCCTGTGCTCGCTTTCCGGCCGGAGCCATACGGATCGCCAGAGACGCCGTAATCGACCAGAAAATCGCATGTGCAAAAGCCACACCAATGCGACTGATCACCAGAACGGTAAAGCTCCACGACAAAAACGACAGTACGTGGCTGGCAATAAACACCACAAACAGGCAGATCAGTAATTTGCGGCGTTCAACCTGGCTTGTCATTAGCATAAAAGGCAATGACATTAGCGCCACTACCCATGCATAAATGGTTAACATGATACCGACTTGAGCGGTTTGCATATGGAAACTTTGTGCGATGTCAGAAAGCAGGCCAACAGGGACAAATTCGGTAGTATTGAAGATGAAAGCGGCGACTGCCAGCGTAACGACCCGTAGCCACGCCACTTTGCGGGAAACAGTGTTTGTTGTCATAACAGATTATCGGGTGAGTTGCGAAAAGTAATGAAATGATCTTAAAACGGTTAATGATGTGAATACAATGCATTTGTGATCTAGATCGCATTTCCATCTCTCTGACGGTTGTTCTGTCACGCGTCAGAGAGTTGTTAACATCACATTTTAATGACGATCAGGAAGGTCTGGCGTTTTGGTGGCTGATGGTAAAGGTGGCCTCACAGGGGAACGAGGCCTGTTGTCCAGTAGTTCTTCGTTACTAATTTTGGGCGGAATTTCATTTTTTACAAAAAGTTTTAAAATCTTGCGTGCCATACGATGGATACTTTTATCTTCACTTAATAATGCCGGTATCAACACATCATTCAGGTCATTTTCATTAGGTTTCATAAAAATTTGAAAGTGCAATAACATATTTGTAAAAAATAAGAATAGACTCTGAAAGTGAGGTATTTCTTTGTTTGATAAAAGCGATAAAAAGCAGATACAAACTTCAGGTAGTACTTGTTTGTTAGAACCTAATGAATCCATGAGGTTTTGTAATAACTCCTCTTTTAATGGGTTATCCTTTATGTCGTAGATGGCGGTGATTAAGTTTGGGTTTTTATTCGCGAACCACCTGTGGACCTGCGGCTTATTCCATAGTCGTGGGAGTATGACAAAATTACCACGAGAGATAAAGTTCAGTACGAATAAATCAAACTGACGTAAGTAATCTGCAGCGGTATGATGCTCAGGAGGAAGAGGTTCAATATGTGGAGTATGAGACCTTTTGATGGGGACGCCGGGGCTGATCATTGGAAATTGTTCAATAAAGTCATTAAGAAATAGAAAGAGCACACGCTCGACGCCGGTCTGAAAGGCCCGACCCATAGTGACAGGCTTTGGGTCGGGAGCACAATAAATATTAATTTCCCCATCGTGGCGAAAATTATCTAAATAAATAGGGCTTAAATTTATTACTACCTGAAATTCAATGTTTTCTTTATGTCTTCCATTCTTAACAGGATAAGTGAGTTTAAATTGAACCTTTTCATTGTATAGCGTGTCGTTATCTCGGAAAGTTGTCCTCTGTATATAAGATAGGTTATCAAGATTATTGAATATCTTTTTGGTGTTTGAATTGATGTTTAAAGACGTACGCCACTCCTCATCACATATTATAATGCTGAGCGCATCAATAAAATCCTTCAAAACTTCTTTTACCTGAGGTGCAATATTGCGAACGGGAAAATCATCAGGAAGTGAGATGAAATTGCTGATGCTTACTGGCGTAACCATATTTGCCCCATATAGTCATAAGTCATCGGAACATCACTATATAGAGCATATGAGCTGCAAGAACTATCAAAAATAGCTCATTGGGAAGACTGTTTTGCTGAGTCAGGCACATCGAGCAGTTGAATAAACGCTTCAAGAGGACGCGTTTTCGCACCGCGACGCCAGACCAGCCAGGTTGTTAACCAACGCCATTGCTCAGCCAACGGCCACGCTTCAACCTGGTGATGCCCCGGCATACTTTCCAGCATTGAGCGTGGGATAAGTGCAATGCCCGCACCTGCAACCACACAGGCTAACATACCGTGATACGACTCCATCTCATGGATGGTCCCCGGCGCTGCACCGTCGGCATGAAACCAGCTTTCAAAGTGGCGACGATATGAACAATTGGCACGGAATGCATAAATGTTACAGCCATTAACCTGACTGGCGCGGGTTACTGGTGCATGTCCTTGCGGCGTGACAATCATCAACTCCTCGCGGTAGACCGGTATTCCATCAATAGCAGTATGGTTAATGGGCCCATCAATAAATGCCGCATTCAGTTTTCCCTCCAGCACCCCTTCCAGCATGGTGCCGGAAGGACCGGTGGAAAGCGAAAACTGAATTTTGGGATAACGACGGTTAAACTCCGCCAGCGTGGGCGGAATGCGCACTGCTGCGGTGCTTTCCAGCGAACCAAGAGAAAATAAACCTTGCGGCTCATCGCCAGCGACAACATTCCGCGCTTCATCCACTAACGCGAGAATGTGTTGGCTATAGCGTAAAAAGTTATGCCCGGCAGGCGAGAGACGTAAACGCTGATTCTCGCGAATAAACAGATCAACCCCCAGTTCTGTTTCCAGCTGGCGTAGACGGGTAGTGAGATTCGACGGGACGCGATGCACTTTTGCTGCAGCCTGGGTAATGCTGCCAGCTTCGGCAACCGCGTTGAACATCTCCAGTTGGGTCAGATCCATGGCATTCTCAATTCGTGAATAAGTGGCTTAATATTATTCATTTTCAAGCAAGAGTAAATCTGCGTATCTTTTTACCATAACCCATAAAGGAGATACCCCGATGACCATTACTCCGGCAACCCATGCAATTTCGATAAATCCTGCCACTGGTGAACAACTTTCTGTGCTGCCGTGGGCTGGCGCTGACGATATAGAAAACGCACTTCAGCTGGCGGCAGCAGGCTTTCGCGACTGGCGCGAGACAAATATAGATTATCGTGCTGAAAAACTGCGTGATATCGGTAAGGCTCTGCGCGCCCGTAGCGAAGAAATTGCGCAAATGATCACCCGTGAAATGGGCAAACCGATCAACCAGGCGCGTGCTGAAGTGGCGAAATCGGCGAATTTGTGTGACTGGTATGCAGAACATGGTCCGGCGATGCTGAAGGCGGAACCTACGCTGGTGGAAAATCAGCAGGCGGTTATTGAGTATCGACCGTTGGGGACGATTCTGGCGATTATGCCGTGGAATTTTCCGTTATGGCAGGTGATGCGTGGCGCTGTTCCCATCATTCTTGCAGGTAACGGCTACTTACTTAAACATGCGCCGAATGTGATGGGCTGTGCACAGCTCATTGCCCAGGTGTTTAAAGATGCGGGGATCCCGCAAGGCGTATATGGCTGGCTGAATGCTGACAACGACGGTGTCAGTCAGATGATTAAAGACTCGCGCATTGCTGCTGTCACAGTGACCGGAAGTGTTCGTGCGGGAGCAGCTATTGGCGCACAGGCTGGAGCGGCACTGAAAAAATGTGTACTGGAACTGGGCGGTTCGGATCCGTTTATTGTGCTTAACGATGCCGATCTGGAACTTGCGGTGAAAGCGGCGGTAGCCGGACGTTATCAGAATACCGGACAGGTTTGTGCAGCGGCAAAACGCTTTATTATCGAAGAGGGAATTGCTTCGGCATTTACCGAACGTTTTGTGGCAGCTGCGGCAGCCTTGAAAATGGGCGATCCCCGTGACGAAGAGAACGCTCTCGGACCAATGGCTCGTTTTGATTTACGTGATGAGCTGCATCATCAGGTGGAGAAAACCCTGGCGCAGGGGGCGCGTTTGTTACTGGGCGGGGAAAAGATGGCTGGGGCAGGTAACTACTATCCGCCAACGGTTCTTTCGAATGTCACACCAGAAATGACTGCATTTCGGGAAGAGATGTTTGGCCCCGTTGCGGCAATCACTATTGCAAAGGATGCAGAACATGCGCTGGAACTGGCTAATGATAGCGAGTTCGGTCTTTCAGCGACCATTTTCACCACCGACGAAACACGGGCCAGACAGATAGCGGCACATCTGGAATGCGGTGGCGTGTTTATCAATGGTTATTGTGCCAGTGATGCGCGAGTTGCCTTTGGTGGCGTGAAGAAGAGTGGCTTTGGTCGTGAACTTTCCCATTTCGGTTTACATGAGTTCTGTAATATCCAGACGGTGTGGAAAGACCGGATCTGACGCTACATATTCAGCTCTGATATACTCGCAGGTCTTTTCAGACCTGCGGTCCAGGAGTAGAAAGTGGCAGTCGCCATGGATAATGCAATTTTAGAAAACATCTTGCGGCAAGTGCGGCCGCTCATTGGTCAGGGTAAAGTCGCGGATTATATTCCGGCGCTGGCGACGGTTGATGGTTCCCGACTGGGCATAGCTATCTGTACCGTTGACGGACAGCTTTTTCAGGCCGGAGACGCACAAGAACGTTTTTCCATTCAGTCTATTTCCAAAGTGCTGAGTCTCGTTGTCGCCATGCGTCATTACTCCGAAGAGGAAATCTGGCAACGCGTCGGCAAAGATCCGTCTGGATCACCGTTCAATTCTTTAGTGCAACTGGAAATGGAGCAGGGTATTCCGCGTAATCCGTTTATTAATGCCGGTGCGTTGGTGGTCTGCGATATGTTGCAAGGGCGATTAAGCGCTCCTCGGCAACGTATGCTGGAAGTCGTGCGCGGCTTAAGCGGTGTGTCTGATATTTCCTACGATACGGTGGTAGCGCGTTCCGAATTTGAACACTCCGCGCGAAATGCGGCTATCGCCTGGCTGATGAAGTCGTTTGGCAATTTCCATCATGACGTGACAACCGTTCTGCAAAACTACTTTCATTACTGCGCTCTGAAAATGAGCTGTATAGAGCTGGCCCGGACGTTTGTCTTTCTGGCTAATCAGGGGAAAGCTATTCATATTGATGAACCTGTGGTGACGCCAATGCAGGCGCGGCAAATTAACGCGCTGATGGCGACCAGTGGTATGTACCAGAACGCGGGGGAGTTTGCCTGGCGGGTGGGACTACCGGCAAAATCTGGCGTTGGTGGCGGTATTGTGGCGATTGTTCCGCATGAAATGGCCATCGCAGTCTGGAGCCCGGAACTGGATGATGCCGGTAACTCGCTTGCGGGCATTGCTGTCCTTGAACAATTGACGAAACAATTAGGGCGTTCGGTTTATTAATGCAGTCTCTCGATCCACTCTTCGCGCGTTTATCCCGTTCAAAATTTCGCTCTCGCTTTCGTTTGGGTGTGAAAGAGCGTCAGTATTGTCTGGAGAAAGGCGCGCCAGTCATCGAACAACATGCGGCGGATTTTGTCTCTAAACGTCTTGCTCCGGCATTACCGGCTAACGACGGTAAGCAAACCCCCATGCGCGGGCATCCGGTGTTTATCGCTCAGCACGCCACTGCAACCTGTTGTCGCGGTTGTCTGGCTAAGTGGCATAACATTCCGCAGGGTGTTTCGTTAAGCGGGGAACAACAACGTTATATCGTGTCGGTAATCTATCACTGGTTGGTTATACAGATGAATCAGCCATGATAATTGCGGAAAACGATAAAATAGCATTCCCAGGATATCTTTATTTGCCGCCGCTGTCAGCGAACATGCTATCCTTTATGAGAATTTACTTATTACGTTGAGATAATTGCCACCCGCAATTGTATGGACAGATAATTAATGCATGTACAGCCCATTTCAACTTTCCGTTTGTTCCAGGAAGGTCATCTGCTACGTAATAGCATCGCTATTTTTGTGCTAACCACGCTGTTCTATTTTATTGGTGCAGAGTTACGGCTGGTTCACGAACTTTCTCTTTTCTGGCCGCTGAATGGCGTAATGGCGGGGGTGTTTGCCCGCTATGTCTGGCTTAATCGACTGCATTACTATGCGATCAGTTATGTGGCAATGCTGGTTTATGATGCCATAACCACCGAATGGGGGCTGGTTTCACTGGCTATCAATTTCTCCAATATGATGTTTATTGTTACCGTCGCCTTACTGGTCGCGCGGGATAAGCGTCTGGGGAAAAATAAGTACGAGCCAGTAAGTGCCTTACGGCTATTTAATTACTGTCTGATTGCCGCATTATTATGCGCTATTGTCGGGGCGATTGGTTCGGTCAGTATTGATAGTCTGGATTTCTGGCCTTTGCTTGCCGACTGGTTCAGTGAGCAATTCTCAACGGGCGTGTTGATCGTGCCTTGTATGCTGACGTTGGCAATTCCTGGAGTGCTGCCGCGCTTTAAAGCAGAACAGATGATGCCCGCTATCGCGCTTATTGTGTCGGTTGTTGCCTCGGTAGTCATTGGCGGAGCGGGGAGTCTGGCGTTCCCGCTGCCTGCATTAATCTGGTGTGCAGTGCGCTATACGCCGCAGGTAACATGTCTGTTGACCTTTGTCACCGGTGCGGTGGAAATCGTACTGGTGGCAAATTCGGTGATTGATATCTCGGTCGGTTCGCCGTTCTCCATTCCGCAAATGTTCTCCGCACGTCTCGGTATTGCCACGATGGCGATATGCCCAATTATGGTTTCTTTTAGCGTGGCAGCGATCAATTCGCTAATGAAGCAAGTTGCGCTGCGAGCCGACTTTGATTTTCTGACTCAGGTTTACTCACGGTCCGGTCTTTATGAGGCGCTGAAAAGTCCATCGCTGAAACAGACACAACATCTGACTGTCATGCTGCTTGATATCGACTATTTCAAAAGCATTAACGATAACTATGGACATGAATGTGGCGATAAAGTGTTAAGCGTGTTTGCCCAGCATATTCAAAAGATTGTCGGTGATAAGGGGCTGGTGGCGCGAATGGGCGGCGAAGAATTTGCTGTTGCAGTGCCATCGGTGAATCCTGTCGATGGTCTGTTAATGGCGGAAAAAATCCGTAAAGGCGTTGAACTGCAACCATTCACCTGGCAACAAAAAACGCTTTATCTCACGGTAAGTATTGGCGTCGGTAGTGGTTGCGCATCGTACCGAACGCTGACCGATGACTTTAATAAATTGATGGTCGAAGCCGATACATGTCTGTATCGCTCGAAGAAAGATGGGCGCAACCGTACCAGCACTATGCGTTACGGTGAGGAAGTTGTCTGACATCTTTATCCATGCAGAGCGATTTTAACGGAATGTGTTCTACCACTTTATTGAGCGAATAAAAGGCGTAGTTCCTCGATTAAACCATGATCCGCGCCACACTTTTCTCATAAAACTGCTCATTAATCATCAGGAGTTGATCAAAACAGGGGTTCGGCGTATTAAAGTTTGCTAACCTGTCGTACCAATTCAAACAGGTTGTATGACTAATCAGAAGGGAACCCATTGTGAAAACACTAAATCGTCGCGATTTTCCCGGTGCACAGTATCCAGAACGTATCATTCAGTTTGGTGAAGGTAACTTCCTGCGCGCCTTTGTTGACTGGCAAATCGATCTCCTGAATGAGCACACCGATCTGAATTCTGGCGTGGTCGTTGTTCGTCCGATTGAAACTTCATTCCCGCCGTCACTGAGCACGCAGGATGGTCTTTACACCACTATTATCCGTGGCCTGAACGAGAAGGGTGAAGCGGTCAGCGACGCGCGTCTGATTCGCTCTGTTAATCGTGAAATCAGCGTTTACAGTGAATACGATGAATTCCTGAAACTGGCGCACAATCCGGAAATGCGCTTTGTGTTCTCTAACACCACCGAAGCGGGTATCAGCTACCATGCGGGCGATAAATTCGATGACGCACCAGCGGTAAGCTATCCGGCAAAACTGACCCGTCTGCTGTTCGAACGTTTCAGCCATTTCAACGGAGCGCAGGATAAAGGTTGGATCATCATTCCGTGTGAGTTGATTGACTACAATGGCGATGCGTTGCGTGAACTGGTGCTGCACTACGCACAGGAGTGGGCACTGCCAGAAGCATTTATTCAATGGCTGGATCAGGCTAACAGCTTCTGTTCTACGCTGGTGGACCGTATCGTTACCGGTTATCCACGTGATGAAGTGACCAAACTGGAAGAAGAGCTGGGTTATCACGATGGTTTCCTCGACACCGCTGAACACTTTTACCTGTTTGTGATTCAGGGGCCGAAATCCTTAGCGACTGAGCTGCGTCTGGACAAATATCCGCTCAACGTGCTGATTGTTGACGATATTAAACCGTATAAAGAGCGCAAAGTGGCAATCCTCAACGGTGCACACACGGCGCTGGTGCCGGTGGCGTTCCAGGCAGGGCTGGATACTGTAGGTGAAGCGATGAACGATGCTGAAATTTGTGCATTCGTTGAAAAAGCCATCTACGAAGAGATTATTCCGGTACTGGATTTGCCTCGTGATGAACTGGAATCTTTCGCCAGTGCAGTCACCGGACGTTTCCGTAATCCGTACATCAAGCATCAGCTGCTGTCTATCGCGCTTAACGGTATGACCAAGTTCCGCACCCGTATCCTGCCGCAGCTGCTGGCAGGGCAGAAGGCAAACGGCACACTTCCGGCGCGTCTCTCTTTCGCATTAGCAGCATTGATTGCGTTCTATCGCGGTGAGCGTAATGGAGAAACATATCCGGTACAGGACGATGCGCACTGGCTGGAACGTTATCAGCAACTCTGGAGCCAGCATCGTGACGGTGTTATCGGTACCCAGGAACTGGTTGCTATAGTGTTGGCAGAAAAAGACCATTGGGAGCAGGACCTGACGCAAGTGCCTGGTCTGGTCGAGCTGGTTGCTAATGACCTGGATGCGATTCTCGAAAAAGGAATGCGTGAAGCGGTACGCCCGTTGTGCTAATACTCTGAACCCGGTTTCGACCGGGTTTCTTATTTCACTATATTAGTTACAACATCCTATGTGCCTTTATCATTAACAGGTGCCACATGCAGCACCTGTTAATGTTGTAAGCTTGTAGGTAATTTGTAAGTAGTGTCTTGAGAATGTGATCGTAATCACGTTTAATAGGGCGACTTTTCCACGCCTGAAGATAACCATGATCGTTCGTCCACAACAACACTGGCTGCGCCGTATTTTTGTCTGGCACGGTTCAGTATTATCCAAGATATCCTCGCGCTTACTACTCAATTTTCTCTTTTCTATCGCTGTTATTTTCATGCTGCCCTGGTACACGCATTTGGGAATCAAATTCACCCTCGCACCGTTCAGCATTCTCGGTGTCGCCATCGCCATTTTTCTTGGTTTTCGTAATAATGCCGGGTACGCCCGTTACGTTGAAGCGCGAAAACTTTGGGGGCAGTTGATGATTGCCTCACGGTCGTTACTGCGCGAGGTAAAAACGACATTGCCGGATTCGGCAAGTGTAAGGGAGTTTGCACGGCTGCAAATCGCCTTCGCCCACTGTTTACGCATGACATTACGCAAACAACCACAGGCGGAAGTGCTGGCACATTATCTCAAGACTGAAGATCTTCAGCGTGTACTGGCTTCAAACACTCCAGCTAACCGTATCTTGTTGATAATGGGGGAGTGGTTGGCGGTTCAGCGACGCAATGGACAGCTTTCAGATATCCTGTTTATTAGTCTTAACGATCGGCTCAACGATATTTCGGCGGTTCTGGCAGGCTGTGAGCGTATTGCCTATACGCCAATTCCTTTTGCCTACACCCTGATTTTGCATCGTACCGTGTATCTGTTTTGTATCATGCTGCCGTTCGCGCTGGTTGTGGATCTGCATTACATGACGCCTTTTATCTCTGTGCTGATTTCCTACACTTTTATTTCGCTGGATTGTCTGGCGGAAGAGCTGGAAGATCCGTTCGGTACTGAAAACAATGATTTACCGCTGGATGCCATCTGCAACGCTATTGAAATTGACCTGTTACAGATGAACGATGAAGCAGAAATTCCAGCAAAAATTCTTCCCGATCGTCATTACCAGCTGACGTAATAATTACTCCGTACGCCGGGCAACAATAAACAGACGCGGAAATGCCAGCAGTATCTCTCCGTTCTCTTGCAGTGGATACTGCTCTTCCAGCATCTGATGGTAGCGCGTAAGAAAATGCTGCTGTTCGCTCTCGGTCAGATCCTGTAACCACGGACGTAATCCAGTGGCGGTCACCCAATCGATAATCGCCTGGTGCGACGGCATCTGGTGATAGTAGGTGGTTCGCCAGATATCGACCTCACATCCGGCTTCGCTCAAAATATCGTAGTAAGCATGAACGCCAGCCAGCGGCTCACGCCCGCGATCCGGATAATTTTGTTCCCAGGCGACTTCGCGCATGAGCACATGGGTTGGCTCTAGCCAGTTATCCGGCATTTGTACCGCCAGCACGCCCTGCGGACTGAGTAACGAAACCAGATGAGGGAACAGTTCGTAATGGTCGGGCAGCCATTGCAGCGAGGCATTAGCAAAAATCAGATCGAGTGCCTGTTCCGGTTGCCAGTTGCGGATGTCTGCTTCCACGAACTGGCAGTCTGGCAAAGCACTGCGCGCTTCAGCAATCATCGCCGGAGACGAGTCGATGCCTGTTATCCTGGCCGCAGGCCAACGTTGATGCAGCAGGGCGGTGCTGTTACCTGGGCCACAGCCAAGATCGGCAACGTATTCGATATTCTCCAGCGGCACTCTGGCAAGCAGCTCCACCGCCGGACGCGATCGTTCAGCGGCAAAGTGCAGATATAAAGAGGGGTTCCAGTCAGACATTTATTTACTCCCGTCAGTGCGTTACCCCAATTGTAGATAAAACTGATAAATTCGCCTCACGGCATCAATCCATTGAACAGACGTTTTTTACGCGGCCCGGTCATTAAAGATTCCAGTTTTGCGACACAGGTTTTGTAGTGGGGCGTGGTTTTATGGAACGCCACTGCGTCTTCATCTTTATAAGCTTCGTAGATATAAAAGCGCGAATTCACTTCCGGGTCCTGTAAGACATCGAAGCGCAAATTGCCTTCTTCCTGTACCGAGCCCAGGTGGTTCTGGCGAAAAACCTCGATAAACTCGTCAACCTTGTCTTCATGAACGTTAATTTCAACCAGTGTGACGTGCATGATTCTTCTCCTTAAATCCGCAGTTACTGTTTTTCACTCAGATAGAGTTCATATGCCCGATCAGCCGTTTCGTTATGGTGTACCACCGCCTGTATGGCTTTCATCATCGCCACCGGATGGTCAGACTGGAAAATATTACGCCCCATATCCACACCAGAAGCGCCCTGATCGATAGCCTGCCAGCACATTTCCAGCGCCTCGCGCTCCGGTAATTTTTTACCGCCAGCAATAACAATGGGTACCGGACATCCGGCAACAATCCGTTCAAAACCTTTATCGACATAATAAGTTTTGATAATCTGCGCCCCCATTTCAGCGGCGATTCGGGTAGCCAGCGAGAAATAACGTTGGTCGCGCACCATATCTTTGCCCACGCCAGTCACGGCCATGGTCGGCATTCCTACTTTCATTCCGGCATCGACCAGCTGAATAATATTTTTAATCGACTGATGTTCATATTCACTGCCGATATAAACCTGCGCTGCCACCGCGCAACTGTTCAGGCGCACGGCGTCATCCATCGATAACGCCACGGCTTCATTACTTAATTCCGCCAGAATAGAGTTCGCACCAGACGCCCGCAGTACTACCGGCTTATTGGTCGCCGGGGGGACTACGCTGCGCAAAATGCCGCGCGTACACATTAATACATCGGCATGTTCAAACAGCGGGGCGATATTTATATCAATGCGTTCAAGTCCGGTAGTCGGCCCCTGAAAATAACCATGGTCAAAGGCCAGCATCACGGTTTTACCCGTTTTCGGATTAAATATCCGTGATAAGCGTGACTGCATTCCCCAATCCAGCGCACCGCAACCTTTCAGGATAAAAGGGATATTTTGTTGCGGTTGATCGGTGCGAAAATCTTTACCATCTTTAATATCGTCTAAATCTGCCATAACGTACTCCAGTTAAGTAATGCACATCAGAAATCGTATTTGCCGATATTCTCTTTGTTGAATATCACGCGCTCCGGTAACAGTACGATGCCATTACCATCCGCTTCGTAGTCATAGCCCTGAACGCTGTTTGGCGAGACTTCAACCTGACCTACGCCCTGAATATTCAGCTTGTCGCCCGTTTTCATTGATCCTTTTTTCAATAATGCATCCGCGACATAAACTGAAATTTTGCCTTGCTGAACCACATCCCACAGGCCAAATTCTTTCACCGTGCCGCGCTCTACATACGGACGCATCACGTTTGGCGTACTGAATCCGACAATCGCAACTTTGTCATTTTTCAGGTTTTCTGCGGCTTGTGCGGCAGCGGGCAGGGCGTTGGCGTCCGGGGCGATAATGGCGTCGAGATCGCTATAGGCTTTTAATATTCCTTCTGCGGTTTGTAACGATTTAGTGGCATCGTTATAGCCAAACTGCGTAGTGACAATTTCCCAGCCTGGATGGTCTTTGGCGATTTTCGCTTTCGCCTCTTTCACCCACTGGTTTTGGTCCGTAACGGTGGGGCTTGAGTAGAAAAACGCGACTTTGGCTTTGTCCTTATTCACCTGACGCGCCGCCATATCCACCAACATACCTCCCAACTGGGCGGGCGTTCCCTGATTAATGTAGTAAGAGCGGCACTCCGGTTTGGTATCAGAGTCCCAGGTCAGCACTCTCACGCCACGTTGCATGGCGCGTTTCAGTGCCGGACACAAGCCATCAGGCGAAACCGCAGAAACGATAATGGCGTTATACCCCTGATTGACGAAGTTATTAATCAACTGTACCTGACCAGAAACACTGGGTTCTGTCGGCCCGTCGTAGGTCACATCAACGCCCAGCTCTTTACCAGCTTGTTGTGCGCCGTTGCCACCGCTGGTAAAAAATCCCACGCCAACCAGTTTGGGAATAAAAGCAATACGCTCTGCGGCCTGCACATTCATAGAGATTGCGGCAATGCCAAGAGCGCTAAGTAAGGCGATTTTCTTAAAGCGATGAAGTGTCATGAAGATATCCTTTATGGCAATGGGTTATTGGCCCGACGCGCCAGCCACTCTTTAATTTGCTGGCGATGCAGGCTAACGGAACGACCTACGACAACGACGATAAGCAGCGCACCGGAAAGGGCGCTGGACACCTGATTTGGCACTCCTGCCATTTGCAAACCTTGTTGCAAATATCCCACTAGTAAAACCGCAATGGCGGTGCCGATAATGGAACCGGAACCACCATAAATATTGGCACCGCCAAGCACCACGGCGGTGATGGCGGGCATCAGAAACGACGCACCGAGATCGGAACGTGCTGAACCAAAATACGATACCAGCAGCACAGCGGCGACCGCAGACGCCAGCCCCGTCATGGCATAGAGCGCACATAAGGTGCGGTTAACTTTAATCGCGCTATAAAGCGCCACGCGCGGGCTTTGCCCAATCAAAAACACATTACGTCCGGCATGGGTTTTATGCAGCCAGAGCCAGAAAACGAGGAGACATATCAGAAAGATAATCAGCGGAACGGGGAGTCCCAGCACATCCAGGTTAGCGAAATCTGTAAACGCCATCGGGAATCCACCAATACCTTCGTACCCCGTCGCTCCGGCCATCCCGGAAAGCAGCAGAGCGCTTCCGGCAAACAGATACAGCGTGCCAAGCGTAATCACCAGCGGGTTAACTTTGGTATAGATAATTAATCCGGCGTTAATCAGCCCGCACAATGCGCCGAGCAGAAAGGTCAGAAGAATCGCCAGCGGCATCGGCACGCCGCTTTGAAACAGTACGCCTAATGCAATGGCGCACAAGCCGATGGTCGAGCCAAACGAAATATCGATCCCGCCACTGACAATCACCATCGTCAGCGGTAGGGCGACAATGCCAATGCAGATAAAGTCACTGGTGCTGAACAGCAACATATTGAGATCTAACATCCGCGGGTTAATTGCACCAAATGCGACAATCTCAATAACGAGCAGTGCGGCAAGAGCTAGTTCCCAACCGTAGCGAATACGCATTACGCGGCCTCCCGTTTTTTACCTGACGAAGCGGGTTTAACGGATGGCGGTGGCGTCATAAAGCGGGCATATTTTTGCCGCCGTAGATTACGTTCCAGCGCACAACGCAGGCGTCCATCAAACACCAGCACCGCCAGCAGAACCAGGCCCGCGATAAAATCATTCCACCATGCCGGAATGCGCAACAGCACCAGTACACTATCGATCTGCGTCAGGAACCATGCGCCGAGTACAGCACCGATGATCGCACCGGAACCGCCGAGCAAACTAATACCGCCCAGCACGCAGGCTGCAATCGCTTTCATCTCCAGCCCGGTACCGGTCTGGTTGGGAATAAAACCGATCTGCGAAGCAAACACAATCCCCGCCAGTGCCGCCATGCAGCCGTTCAACGAAAATGCCACAATCCTAATGGCTTCCGTACGAACGCCCAGTTGACGAGCGCCCTGCAAATTATCGCCCGTGGCATAAAAACTGCGTCCAAACGCCGTCTTCGCCAGCAGCCAGGCCATAAATGCCACCAGAATTATCGTCAACCAACCAATTGCTGAAACGCCAAACAGCAGCGGGGCGGAGAGTTGTTTCAGTTCGGCGGGTAACCCCTCAATCCATTTACCGCCAGTCCACAGCAACATGATGCCCCTGTACAACCCTAACGTGCCAAGGGTGGCAACAATGGCAGGGATCTTTAGCCACGCGACCAGGACACCGTTGAAAAATCCCGCGAGCAAACCAAGCAGTAAAGTCGCGACACAAGCAACAGGTAGTGAATATCCTGCGTTTAATAACATCCCCAACAGCACCGCGCACATTCCGGTAATCGAACCCACTGAAACATCAATATTGCGTGTCAGCATCACCAGCGTCGCGCCCATTGCCAGCAGGATCAGGATTTGCGCGCTGCTATAAACCATGGTTAGCGTTTGCAGACTTAAATACTGGCGGTCGAGAAAACCAGGCAATACAAAAAGAAGCACCACTGCCAGCAGGGCCGTGATTTCACGGTTGTTCTGGATAAATTTCAGCATGACGCCTCCTTGCGGTGAGCATCACCGAAGGCGACACGCATAATGGTATCGACATTAATATCGCGTCCCGTCAGTGCCGAGTGGGTAATCTCTCCCTGATGCATTACATACACGCGATCTGCCATCAGTTCGATCTCTTCCAGATCGGAGGAGATAAGCAGCACAGCCACATTTTGTGCGGCGATGCTGTGCAGCAGCTGGTAGATATCACTACGGGCCGAAACATCAACGCCGCGCGTCGGCTCATCGACAATCAATACTTGCGGCGAGGCTTCAAGACACTTGGCGATCAGGATTTTTTGCTGGTTGCCACCGGATAATGTCCGTGCAGCTTGTTCAGATTGGTTAAATTTAATATTCAGCGCCCGACGATAACGTTCCAGTGTGGCATTATCTTTCGCAGTTTTCGCCCAGAATCCACGAAGGTTGTGGGTCAGGGCGCAAACGTTCCAGGCCAGCGAGGCATCGAGATTCAATCCGGATGACTGGCGATCCTCCGGCAAATAAACAAGACCGCGCAGTAAACGTTCTCCGGTAGATAATTTATTGATCTCCTTACCATTCAGCATAATGCATCCGCCACGCAAAGTGCGTAAACCATATAGTGTCTCAGCCAGTTCCGTACGTCCGGCACCCACAAGCCCAGCCAGCCCCAGTATTTCTCCGGCATTAAGCGTCAAGCTAACATTCATAAAACCTTCGCCGGTCAGGTTTTCCAGTGTCAGCACCGGCGTTCCGGCGGCATGTTGTGGGCGGTTGCCAGGTAACTCCAGCCATAATTTTTGGCTGGCAGAGAGCGATTTTTCCCGTAGCGCTGGCGTGATGGCCTGAATGATGTCGTCGGTAGACAGCTCACAGGTTTTGCCACTTAACGCGATAGTTCCGTCGCGCATCACGCTAATACGATCGGCAATTTGGCGAATTTCCGGCAGTTTATGTGAGATAAAAACAATACCCACGCCAGTGGCGAGCAGTTCCCGTAAACGGCTAAACAAGCGTTCGGTTTCCGCAGGGGTAAGCGACGCTGTAGGTTCATCGAGAATGAGAATTTGCGAATCGCGCATCAGACCGCGCAGGATTTCCACCATTTGGCGGTCGGCAATATCCAGCGATCCTGCCAGACTATGCAGATCAAACTGGCAGCCCAGCGCCGCCAGCAAGTTCTTCAGTTTCTGCATGGAGAGCTGTTTTTTTGCCAGCCCAAACAGAATGTTTTCTTTTATCGACAGGCTTGGGAAAAGCAGCGGTTCCTGGGGAACGAGATAAATACCCAACTGATGAGCATGAACTGGCGTTAATCTGGTGTAGTTGTTGCCCCCAATCTCCAGCGTACCGCTATCAGCAGGGGTAATACCGGCAATGATCTTCATTAACGTCGATTTACCGGCACCATTGCCGCCAAGCAGGGCGTGGACTTCCCCCTGATGCAACGTAAAATCGATGCCTTTCAGGACATTAACCCCTGAATACTGTTTATAAACCGAGCGGGCGCAAAGTAGCGGTAACGCGCGGGTATCACTCGTTAGCATGTTTCCCCCGTTCAGTTTTGCAGGTGAGTTTTGAACAAATGTATTTCTGCTTTCAATTTGTTCATAAACCTTAGGTGGACATTGCACATATTTCCGACGAATAGATCACAATTTATGCTATTTTGATTTTCACGGTTGCGTTTGTTCATGCTCGTAGAGTCAAACTGTGGTTGCTATCACAGATATAAATGCGCAAGAACTGAACAATTGCATTAAAGATTTAAATATGTTCAAAGTGAAGAATGAATTATGACAATCAACGATTCGGCAATTTCAGAACAGGGAATGTGTGAAGAAGAACAGGTCGCGCGGATCGCGTGGTTTTACTATCACGACGGGCTGACCCAGAGCGAGATCAGCGAGCGTCTCGGGCTGACTCGCTTGAAAGTGTCGCGATTACTGGAAAAAGGGCATCAGTCCGGCATTATTCGCGTGCAGATTAATTCTCGCTTTGAAGGCTGTCTGGAATATGAAACTCAATTACGTTGTCAGTATTCGCTGCAACATGTCCGGGTGATCCCTGGGCTTGCGGATGCTGATGTCGGTGGGCGACTAGGGATAGGCGCGGCGCATATGTTGATGAGTTTACTTCAACCACAACAGATGCTGGCGATTGGTTTTGGCGAGGCAACCATGAATACGCTGCAACGCTTAAGTGGTTTTATTTCGTCGCAGCAAATTCGCCTGGTCACGCTCTCCGGTGGCGTCGGTTCTTATATGACGGGTATCGGGCAGCTTAATGCGGCGTGCAGTGTGAATATTATTCCGGCTCCGCTGCGGGCATCCTCCGCTGACATTGCCCATACGCTAAAAAATGAAAATTGCGTCAAAGATGTTCTGTTAGCCGCACAAGCTGCGGATGTGGCGATTGTCGGCATTGGGGCCGTGAGTCAACAAGACGACGCGACGATCATTCGCTCCGGTTATATCAGTCAGGGCGAACAGTTAATGATTGGCCGAAAAGGGGCGGTTGGCGACATTTTAGGCTACTTTTTTGATGCAAAAGGTGACGTTGTCACGGATATTAAAATACATAACGAACTGATTGGCTTACCTTTAAGCGCGCTGAAGACCATTCCCGTCCGGGTTGGCGTGGCAGGGGGAGAAAATAAAGCCGAAGCCATTGCCGCTGCAATTAAAGGCGGCTATATCAACGCACTGGTTACCGATCAGGACACAGCAGCGGCGATTTTACGTAGTTAAATTTGCATGACCTTATTACCGGGAATGATGGAGAACGTATAGAGGAACAGACAGAACGCATAAGCCGAGGATAATCTAATGGCTCGACTCTTTACCCCTTCAGAATCAAAGTACTACCTGATGGCGCTGGATGCAGGCACCGGAAGTATTCGGGCTGTGATATTCGACCTGGAAGGCAATCAAATAGCAGTGGGACAGGCGGAGTGGCGGCATCTGGCAGTACCGGACGTTCCTGGTTCTATGGAATTTGATCTCAACAAAAACTGGCAACTGGCGTGTGAGTGTATGCGCCAGGCGCTGCACAACGCCGGCATAGCCCCGGAGTATATCGCTGCCGTTTCGGCATGTTCGATGCGCGAAGGCATTGTTTTATATAACAATGAAGGAACACCGATCTGGGCCTGCGCCAATGTGGATGCCAGAGCGGCGCGCGAAGTTAGCGAACTTAAAGAACTGCACAACAATACCTTTGAAAACGAAGTTTATCGCGCCACCGGACAAACGCTGGCTTTAAGCGCTATTCCCAGATTACTTTGGCTGGCGCACCATCGTTCTGATATCTACCGACAGGCGTCGACCATCACCATGATCAGCGACTGGCTGGCCTATATGCTCAGCGGTGAACTGGCGGTGGATCCCTCTAACGCTGGCACCACGGGACTTCTTGATCTAACCACCCGTGACTGGAAACCTGCATTGCTGGATATGGCCGGACTGCGGGCCGATATTCTTTCTCCTGTCAAAGAAACCGGCACATTGCTGGGCGTGGTAAGTTCACAAGCGGCGGAACTCTGCGGTCTGAAGGCGGGCACTCCGGTGGTCGTTGGAGGAGGCGACGTGCAACTTGGTTGCCTGGGGTTAGGCGTTGTCCGTCCGGCACAAACCGCTGTTCTTGGCGGTACATTCTGGCAGCAAGTTGTAAACTTAGCTGCGCCGGTGACAGACCCAGAAATGAACGTGCGCGTTAATCCTCATGTTATTCCTGGCATGGTACAAGCTGAATCTATAAGCTTTTTTACCGGACTCACCATGCGCTGGTTCCGCGATGCTTTCTGTGTCGAAGAAAAACTGATTGCCGAACGTTTAGGCATCGACACCTATACGTTGCTTGAAGAGATGGCAAGTCGTGTGCCGCCTGGGTCGTGGGGCGTAATGCCGATATTCTCCGACAGAATGCGCTTTAAAACCTGGTATCACGCTGCGCCTTCCTTTATTAATTTGTCTATTGATCCGGATAAATGTAACAAAGCGACATTGTTCCGTGCGCTGGAAGAAAATGCGGCGATTGTATCAGCGTGTAACTTGCAGCAAATCGCTGATTTCTCGAATATTCATCCTTCATCGTTAGTCTTTGCAGGCGGAGGTTCAAAAGGGAAATTATGGAGTCAAATTCTCGCTGATGTCTCGGGATTACCCGTCAATATTCCGGTGGTCAAAGAAGCCACCGCATTAGGATGTGCCATTGCAGCTGGCGTCGGTGCCGGAATTTTTTCATCAATGGCAGAAACCGGAGAACGCCTGGTTCGCTGGGAACGGACGCACACACCAGACCCGGAAAAGCATGAACTTTATCAGGATTCACGCGATAAGTGGCAGGCAGTTTATCAGGATCAGCTGGGGCTGGTTGATCATGGACTGACGACGTCGTTATGGAAAGCGCCTGGGTTATAGTTTCATTGACAGCCACATCATGATGACTGTGGCTGTTAGTTTTTGAGTATTGGCATTCTTATTTCCCTTCTTTAGAGCTGGCTTGTTAAATGCCAGCTTGCAGATTCATCGTTCCATCACCAGTACTATATTCAAGGGAAAATTGCTATTTTTCTTAAAGCATTAAGCATAACCCTTATTTTATAGCGAATATTCCTAAAGGCATTAATGGATGAAAAAGGGTTTTAATAAACTTCTGTTTTTAGCAATTAGTGCTATTCTTTGTTAAATATGATGATGATAATCTTCTTATTGAAAGAAACAGTTTTCTTATTAAGCAACAATAACTCATGGTTCATTTTTAAATAAAATAAGAACTATGCAATTTTTAATCTATCGATTAGAAAGTATTAGCAAATTAGCCAAATTGACACATTCCCACCTCCAACCAACACTCAATACAGACCTCTGACAACTTAATAAGTTTCATTTTTAACGTCTGATGACTCATCTCTTTCGTGGCTGTATTGTTTGTATATGGAGCGTTTATATGAATAGAATCTATCGCGTGATATGGAATTGCACTCTACAGGTATTTCAGGCCTGCTCGGAATTAACTCGCAGGGTAGGTAAAACATCAACGGTTAATTTGCGTAAATCCTCTGGATTGACAACGAAATTCAGTAGATTGACGCTGGGTGTTTTGCTGGCACTAAGCGGTTCAGCGTCTGGTGCGAGTCTGGAAGTTGATAATGGTCAGATTACCAATATTAATACTGATGTTGCTTACGATGCCTACCTGGTTGGGTGGTATGGCACTGGAGTGCTTAATATTTTGGCTGGCGGTAATGCCTCCTTAACCACTATTACTACCAGCGTCATTGGTGGTAATGAGGACTCAGAGGGCACCGTTAACGTTTTGGGTGGCACCTGGCGATTGTATGATAGCGGAAATAATGCAAGGCCTTTAAATGTGGGTCAATCCGGAACGGGGACGCTGAATATTAAACAGAAGGGTCACGTTGACGGAGGATATTTAAGGATAGGTTCTTCGACAGGAGGCGTCGGGACGGTCAATGTTGAAGGAGAGGACTCGGTTCTGACGACCGAATTATTCGAAATAGGGAGTTACGGTACAGGCTCATTAAATATTACGGATAAGGGTTACGTCACGAGTTCAATAGTCGCCATTGTAGGATATCAGGCGAACAGTAATGGTAAGGTTGTCGTTGAAAAGGGTGGCGAGTGGCTAATAAAAAATAATGATTCCTCAATTGAACTTCAGATTGGTAATCAAGGGACGGGCGAAGCAACTATTCGCGATGGGGGGCTAATTACGGCTGAAAATACGATTATCGGTGGCAACCTCACCGGTATCGGAACCCTGAATGTGCAGGATCAAGACTCTGTCATCACGGTACGCAGACTCTATAATGGATATTTCGGTAATGGCACAGTCAACATTTCCAATAATGGACTGATTAATAATAAAGAATATTCATTGGTGGGCGTTCAGGACGGGTCCCACGGTGTCGTCAACGTGACCAATAAAGGGCATTGGAATTTCCTCGGAACGGGCGAAGCTTTCCGCTATATCTATATCGGTGATGCTGGCGACGGTGAACTTAATGTCTCGAGTGAAGGCAAAGTAGATTCGGGAATTATCACTGCGGGGATGAAAGAAACAGGTACAGGCAACATTACTGTTAAGGATAAGAACTCTGTTATCACTAATCTCGGAACTAATCTTGGTTATGACGGCCACGGCGAAATGAATATCAGTAATGAGGGGCTTGTTGTCAGCAACGGAGGAAGCTCACTCGGTTATGGAGAAACCGGCGTCGGGAAGGTTAGCATCACCACGGGGGGGATGTGGGAGGTCAATAAGAATGTCTATACCACTATTGGTGTTGCGGGCGTCGGAAACCTCAATATCAGCGATGGCGGTAAGTTCGTATCGCAAAATATTACTTTTTTGGGCGATAAAGCAAGCGGTATCGGTACACTGAACCTGATGGATGCGACATCATCGTTCGATACTGTAGGTATCAATGTCGGTAATTTTGGTAGCGGCATCGTAAATGTCAGTAATGGTGCCACCCTTAATTCAACGGGCTATGGATTTATCGGAGGAAATGCCTCCGGTAAGGGGATAGTTAATATTTCAACGGATAGTCTCTGGAATTTAAAAACGTCATCTACTAACGCCCAATTGCTACAGGTCGGTGTATTAGGCACGGGTGAACTGAATATTACCACCGGAGGTATAGTTAAAGCGCGTGATACACAGATAGCTCTCAATGACAGAAGTAAGGGCGACGTGCGGGTGGATGGGCAGAACTCTCTTCTTGAAACATTCAATATGAACGTAGGGACGACTGGCACAGGTACGTTAACCCTGACGAATAACGGCACGCTGAATGTCGAAGGTGGAGAAGTTTACTTAGGTGTTTTTGAGCCTGCTGTAGGAACGCTAAACATTGGTGCTGCTCACGGAGAGGTGGCGGCAGATGCCGGGTTTATCACCAATGCGACGAAAGTGGAGTTTGGTCTTGGCGAAGGCGTTTTTGTCTTTAATCATACCAATAACAGTGATGCCGGCTACCAGGTCGATATGCTGATTACGGGTGACGATAAAGACGGAAAAGTGATGCATGATGCAGGCCATACGGTGTTCAATGCAGGGAATACTTATAGCGGTAAAACGCTGGTCAATGACGGCCTCCTGACTATTGCGTCACATACGGCAGATGGGGTAACAGGCATGGGTTCGAGTGAAGTAACCATTGCAAGCCCCGGTACGCTCGACATTCTCGCATCAACGAACAGCGCAGGAGATTACACGCTGACCAATGCGCTCAAAGGCGATGGCTTGATGCGAGTGCAGCTGTCATCCTCCGACAAAATGTTTGGCTTTACCCATGCAACAGGAACTGAATTCGCCGGTGTTGCCCAACTGAAAGACAGTACCTTCACACTGGAACGCGACAACACCGCTGCGCTTACTCACGCGATGCTTCAGTCTGACAGTGAAAATACCACATCGGTAAAAGTGGGAGAGCAATCCATTGGTGGACTAGCCATGAATGGCGGTACGCTCACTTTCGATACGGATATACCTGCTGCGACGCTTGCGGAGGGATATATCAGCGTCGATACACTGGTTGTCGGCGCGGGTGACTACACCTGGAAAGGCCGTAACTATCAGGTAAACGGGACGGGCGACGTGCTTATCGACGTGCCTAAACCGTGGAATGATCCCATGGCGAATAACCCTCTGACTACGCTCAATTTGCTGGAACACGATGATAGCCATGTCGGCGTTCAACTGGTGAAGGCGCAAACGGTTATTGGGTCGGGTGGCTCATTAACGTTACGTGATTTACAGGGCGACGAGGTGGAAGCGGACAAAACGTTACACATTGCACAAAACGGAACAGTGGTCGCCGAGGGTGATTATGGATTCCGACTCACGACCGCACCTGGTGATGGTTTGTATGTTAACTATGGGCTGAAAGCGCTGAACATCCATGGTGGGCAAAAGCTGACGTTAGCCGAACATGGCGGAGCCTATGGCGCAACGGCCGATATGTCGGCAAAAATCGGTGGTGAAGGGGATCTGGCAATCAATACGGTGCGACAGGTTTCGCTTTCCAACGGTCAGAACGACTATCAGGGGGCAACCTATGTTCAGATGGGGACATTACGTACCGATGCGGATGGCGCGCTGGGCAATACTCGGGAACTGAACATCAGCAACGCGGCCATCGTCGATCTTAATGGATCGGAGCAGACGGTAGAGACATTCACCGGGCTGATGGGTTCGACTATTTTGTTCAAAGAAGGTTCGCTGACGGTGAATAAAGGTGGGATCAGTCAGGGCGAACTGACAGGTGGCGGAAACCTGAATGTTTCAGGGGGAACACTGGCTATCGAGGGGCTTAATGCACGCTACAATGCGTTAACCAGCATTAGCCCAAATGCGGAAGTCAGCCTCGACAATACGCAGGGGTTAGGCAGAGGAAATATTGCCAATGACGGTCTGTTAACGCTAAAAAACGTGACCGGCGAACTGCGCAATAGCATAAGCGGTAAAGGTATCGTGAGCGCAACCGCCAGCACAGACGTAGAGCTGGATGGCGATAATAGCCGCTTTGTGGGGCAATTCAACATCGATGCAGGCAGCGCGCTCAGCGTCAACGAGCAGAAAAACCTGGGTGATGCTTCCGTTATCAATAATGGCCTGCTCACCATCGCCACTGAGCGTAGCTGGGCGATGACGCACAGTATCACCGGTAGCGGCGATGTGACAAAACTGGGGACCGGGATCCTGACTCTTAACAACGATTCCGCGGCGTATCAGGGTACGACGGATATCGTGGGTGGTGAAATTGCTTTCGGTTCCGACTCTGCCATTAATATGGCAAGTCAGCACATTAATATCCATAACAGCGGTGTGATGTCGGGAAATGTCACCACTGCAGGTGATGTGAACGTTATGCCTGGGGGGACACTGCGTGTCGCCAAAACCACTATCGGCGGCAATCTGGAGAATGGTGGCACGATTCAAATGAATAGCGAAGGGGGGAAACCGGGGAATGTACTGACCGTTAACGGCAACTATACCGGAAACAATGGCCTGATGACGTTCAACGCGACGCTGGGCGGCGATAATTCACCCACGGATAAAATGAACGTGAAAGGCGATACCCAAGGGAACACTCGCGTTCGGGTTGATAACATTGGCGGCGTCGGTGCACAAACGGTCAACGGTATTGAACTCATTGAGGTTGGCGGTAATTCTGCAGGTAACTTCGCGCTGACCACCGGAACTGTCGAAGCTGGGGCTTACGTCTACACGCTGGCTAAAGGGAAGGGGAATGACGAGAAAAACTGGTATCTAACCAGTAAATGGGAAGGCGTAACGCCACCGGATACACCCGATCCCATCAATAATCCTCCTGCTGTGGATCCGGAAGGCCCATCAGTTTATCGCCCGGAGGCCGGAAGCTATATCAGCAACATTGCCGCAGCCAACTCGCTGTTTAGCCATCGTTTACACGACCGTCTGGGTGAGCCGCAGTATACAGATTCACTGCATTCTCAGGGTTCGGCAAGCAGTATGTGGATGCGTCATGTCGGAGGGCACGAACGTTCAAGGGCCGGTGACGGTCAGCTAAATACTCAGGCTAACCGCTATGTATTGCAGCTAGGCGGCGATTTGGCGCAGTGGAGTAGCAACGCGCAGGATCGCTGGCATCTCGGCGTCATGGCAGGCTATGCCAATCAGCACAGTAATACTCAGAGTAATCGTGTGGGTTATAAATCGGATGGGCGCATCAGCGGTTACAGCGCTGGGATGTACGCGACCTGGTATCAGAACGATGCGAATAAGACCGGCGCTTATGTTGACAGCTGGGCGCTGTATAACTGGTTTGATAACAGCGTCAGTTCCGATAACCGTTCTGCTGACGACTATGATTCTCGCGGTGTGACGGCCTCTGTTGAGGGTGGATATACCTTTGAAGCGGGAACATTTAGCGGCAGCGAAGGGACGCTGAATACCTGGTACGTCCAGCCACAGGTGCAAATCACCTGGATGGGTGTGAAAGATTCTGACCATACCCGGAAAGACGGAACACGCATTGAAACGGAAGGTGACGGAAACGTGCAAACGCGACTTGGGGTGAAAACCTACTTGAACAGTCATCACCAGCGCGACAATGGTAAACAGCGTGAGTTCCAGCCTTACATTGAAGCGAACTGGATCAACAACAGCAAAGTCTACGCCGTGAAGATGAATGGTCAAACCGTAAGCCTAGATGGTGCGCGTAATCTCGGTGAAGTACGTACCGGGGTTGAGGCGAAAGTAAATAACAACCTTAGCCTGTGGGGGAATGTTGGTGTGCAACTAGGTTATAAAGGCTATAGCGATACTCAGGGCATGCTGGGTGTGAAATATAGCTGGTAAACCGTATAAGCCGCATGTCGAAGATGGCATGCGGCTGCTTAATATTGCCGACTTCAAACGACTTTTAAATCCTCCTTTTTATCCGCGATCGCGGATATCACAGTGTTTATCCCGTAGAGCGGATAAGATGTGTTTCCTGATTGACTTTATCCCCACTAAAGGATAAAACTGATAATATCCCCTTGAGCGGATAAATATGCTGTGGACGTATGACATGATGAGCTTTCAGAAGATCTATAGCCCAACGCAATTAGCGAATGCAATGAAACTGGTTCGTCAGCAAAATGGCTGGACGCAGAGCGAGCTGGCGAAAAAAATCGGTATTAAGCAGGCGACAATTTCCAATTTCGAAAACAATCCTGACAATACCACGCTCACGACATTTTTTAAGATTTTACAGTCGCTTGAACTCTCAATGACGCTATGCGACACGAAAAATGCCTCGCCAGAATCAACAGAACAGCAAGATCTGGAGTGGTAATGCCTAAACTTGTCACTTGGATGAACAACCAGCGGGTAGGCGAGTTAACGAAGTTAGCCAATGGCGCGCACACCTTTAAGTATGCACCGGAGTGGTTAGCTAACCGTTATGCCAGACCGTTGTCACTTTCGCTGCCATTGCAGAGAGGGAATATCACCTCTGATGCCGTATTTAACTTCTTCGATAACCTGTTACCCGATAGCCCGATTGTACGTGACCGGATCGTTAAACGTTATCATGCTAAATCCAGACAACCGTTTGATTTATTGTCAGAAATAGGGCGAGATAGCGTTGGTGCCGTAACGTTATTACCCGAAAATGAAACCATAACGCGCCCGATAATGGCATGGGAACAGCTCACTGAAGCCAGGCTTGAAGAAGTATTAACGGCTTATAAAGCAGATATCCCTCTAGGCATGATTAGAGAAGAAAATGACTTTCGCATCTCGGTTGCTGGCGCGCAGGAGAAGACAGCGCTGCTCAGAATAGGCAATGACTGGTGCATTCCGAAAGGAATAACGCCGACGACGCACATCATTAAATTACCGATTGGCGAAATCAGGCAGCCCAATGCGACGCTCGATCTCAGCCAAAGCGTTGATAATGAGTATTACTGTCTGCTGCTGGCGAAAGAACTTGGGTTGAATGTGCCGGACGCAGAAATCATTAAAGCGGGAAATGTGCGCGCGTTAGCGGTCGAACGTTTTGACAGGCGTTGGAATGCTGAGCGAACGGTTTTACTTCGCTTGCCACAGGAGGATATGTGTCAGACATTCGGTTTACCTTCATCGGTGAAATATGAATCAGATGGAGGCCCAGGCATCGCGCGGATCATGGCTTTTTTGATGGGGTCCAGCGAGGCGCTGAAAGATCGCTATGATTTTATGAAGTTTCAGGTGTTCCAGTGGTTGATTGGCGCAACGGATGGCCATGCAAAAAACTTCTCCGTATTTATTCAGGCTGGCGGCAGTTATCGACTCACGCCATTTTACGACATCATTTCAGCATTTCCGGTATTGGGTGGCGCAGGAATACACATCAGCGATCTCAAACTGGCAATGGGGCTTAACGCATCCAAAGGCAAAAAAACGGCAATCGATAAAATTTATCCGCGACATTTTCTGGCGACAGCAAAGGTGCTGAAATTTCCGGAAGTGCAGATGCATGAAATCCTGAGTGACTTTGCCAGAATGATTCCGGCAGCACTGGATAACGTGAAGACTTCATTACCGACAGATTTTCCGGAGAACGTGGTGACGGCAGTTGAAACCAATGTGTTGAGGTTGCACCGTCGCTTAAGCTGAGAATACGGTATTAAGTAAGATATGGGGTTTGGCCGTTGTTAATGAGCAGGACAATCATGACCGCCAACGGCTGGATTCTCCCTTGGTTTATGTTGGTGCGCATAATGTATATTATGTTAAATCATGTTGATTGTTAACTTACTTCATGAACTTAGATGGCTCGCATAAAATCATAGGGTTAAGCCCCCTCTTAATCTTTAGTTTGCTGGCGTTATGTTTAAGAGCTATTTTCTTCATATCCACGAACCTCTCTGAGGATGTCTCAAATGTATGTACTTGACCAGTTGAGCGTTGCTCCTAACCGGCGACTTTGGACATTGGTTGACACCACTACTAACTTACCGCTTCTGTTTCCACTTCTCTTTCTCATTGATCGCTTAGCTTCACGTTCCGAATCCACGCAGTCATCTACGCTACAAGCTCTAAAGTTTTTTTATGAGTAC
Source organism: Escherichia sp. MOD1-EC4550 (assembly GCF_963876935.1). Classification (NCBI taxonomy): domain Bacteria; kingdom Pseudomonadati; phylum Pseudomonadota; class Gammaproteobacteria; order Enterobacterales; family Enterobacteriaceae; genus Escherichia; species Escherichia sp. MOD1-EC4550. Next base: position 6,893 of record NZ_CAWNSE010000050.1, on the reverse strand, counting down.
TGGTATCAAAAACATGATGTCACTTTCTGTTTGAGCTTCCAATTGTCTGGATACAATCCTTCGATTGCGGTTAGTGAGCTTGAAGCATTTCTTCATTATCTTGAATCAGGAAAGCTTATGTTGCCTACACTCGGATATGCAGTAATTAGCAAGCACAATACTAATATAAATCATGTACATGCAGTCTGCCGTTTTATAAACTATCTGATCAATACTTACGTTTCTCCTCGTTATATGGATGGCACCCCAAAAGAGCTTTCTCGTTATGCTTTACAATTATCCAAGCGTTTGTCGACCTATCGTTCTGATTTTCGACCCAGCAAGCAAAAGCATTCACACAAACATTTTAATAGCCTTACAGCAGACATGGTCAGGAGATTTTATGAGATTATTAGACCAGAATCGTCTTTCAAGCCAAATCCTCTTAATCCCTTCCCTGCTGGAGAAGTTCAATTCAGAAATTATTTAATCTGTCGTCTTCTTTTGAATTATGGTTTGCGAGTAAGTGAATTGCTCCTGTTAGAAAAACACTCAATTAAACCTAACATCCAAGGCGGACAATTCAGTATCATAGTGACGTCTGTAGATGATGATGTCAGAGATCCAAGAAAACGATTGCCATCATTAAAAAACTCATGGGCGCATCGAGTTTTAGCGTTAGACATAAATGATTACAACCACTTGAAAATATACATTGATAAAATAAGTAAAAATACCTCTCATAACTTCATATTCACATCAACAAAAAGTAACTTGCCTCCTCTATCATATCACTCTATATATGATATTTTCTCAAAAATTGATTGTGTATTTAAAAAAGAGTACCCGCAATTCAGTGATGAAAAAAATATTGATTCTGTAGTTAGCATAACACCACACGTAACTCGCCATACATGGGCTTATTTGATCTTAAAGAGAATTTATGCTGCTAAATATCAGTCTGTTATGAGAAATTGCAAGCTTACCGGAGTTGATTTCGCTATTGCAGGTCTGATGAGTGAAGCTAAAGATGAGCTTCGTCTTTTAGGTGGATGGAGTCATAATAGCCGCATGCCAGAATTTTATGCCCGGCGTTTTCTTTCTGAGCGAGCTAATTTTTCCAATGTCACACGAATTGCCGCTGACTCCTCAGAGGATGAATTTTTTTCATTGATACATCAAGCGTTTGGGGAGGTTATCAAATGAATAAAATCCCAGCAATAGAAAGCGAAGATAAGCATGTCTTTTTTTCACGTGAACAAATGATACAAATAAAAAGTCTCTACATCCCTTCAAAAATCCACTTAAGGTCAGCTGATGTTTTTGATGACAAGAATATATTTGCAGAGACTAATGATTGGGTGTTCCATTACTCAGGTAGCCAGTCACACATTAATTTCAAAACGGATGATTACACGACTAAACTAATTAAGTATATATTATACCGTTATGCATCATCAAAATCTCCTGGGACTATTTATCGTGTGCATCGCGCATGGCTAGACGCAATTGAATATGTTTCGAAGCAAGGAATATTTAACTTTAAATTGTTAAGCTCTTTCCTTGAAAAAGAAAGCTTATTGCCGACTTATTTTTTCTGTATTGTTTTTGGTCTGAAAATTCTTTGTGTAGATGAATTTCCGGGTTTTACTTTAGATGACTACGAAGACCTTGAATTGATCCCTCGCCCTAATTCAAATGATTGGAATGTATATCAAAACATAGATAATATCCTTGACCCATTTGAAAAGAACATGATCAGCAAAGGTCTTTTTGAAATGGCTGCCGCTATCTCACGAGGCAGAAAATACAATCTGGTGGACCTTCGCAATGCCACTGTTCTGGGGCTAAGTTATGTCACAGGTAGTCGTCCGGTTCAGTTAGCTAAATTGGCTGCTGGTGACTTTCGAATCGATACTTGCAGTACGACAACAGGGTTGGTTCGTTATAGCGTTCTTTTACCTTATGCTAAACAAAGGTACGTCACTACGGATCGGTTGATTCTGGCGCTCCCGCCAGAAATCGGTGCACTGGTTAAGCATTATATAGATGAAGCCAGATTATTACCTACCGATAAAATGTTTAATATGGGGGGATCAGCACCTAAATTTGTTTCTCAGTCGATTAGCCAAACGATTCTATCCTTTAGCCCACAAGATTACCAGTTTGCCGTATCGTGCGGTGAAGCCGCCCTACCTTCAATAACATCAACTGATTTGCGCCACAACGTTGGTCACTCACTTGCAATGCAGGGCGCTAGTGCAGAGGAAATTGCTCACATTCTCGGCCATTCATCTCTGGTTGTAGCAAAGCACTACATCCGTGCGACCCCAGCCTTGGCATTGATCCGCGCTAAAGCACTCGGTTCTAACCCTGTGTGGCAAAACATGGTGGCTATGATGCTTACTGGGAAACTAGTTCCTTCAAAAGAATGGGAAGGTCGACGCGTGGTTGGTATGGTTGGTGATCGATTACACTATGAGATTGGTGGCTGTGCGAGAACCGATGATGAATGCCCCTTCTGTGAAGTTCGTTGCTGCTATGGTTGCTTATATTACCGCCCTTTCCTTGATGGCCATCACCAGGGCGTATTGAATAGCGTCTCTAAAGAAGTCGATGAGCTGATAGCAGTATCAGATAGTGTTGGTAATGCTCTCAATCCACTAATTTCTATCCACGAGACGACGCAAATAGAAATCAAGTCAGTGATTGCCCGTTGTCATTTGCATAACGTCAGAGGTTGTGGGAAATGAAAAAAAATATAGCGAACTTTGAGACTTTTATCATAGAACAGAAAGCTTGGTTCGAAGAGAATCTGGCAGCAGATTTTGCAGAATCATGGGATAGCTTTGTCTGGATATGTGGGATCAAAGGATCCGGCTGGTTACGTGGCAATGGGGCTAATTTATTACGTTTTGATGAGGTTAACCGGCTCAAAGGGATCGATGATCGCCATACAGTATCCGAGCCTTATCAGTTGTTCATGAAAGCGATGCTGGTACTCGTCTATCGAGGGAGAAATCGCAGTATTTCCTCTGCGGTTGCTGTCGCAACGCTGATTATTTTGAAACGATGGTACTGCGCTCTCATTAAGTTAACTGGGCAAACACATCCCATCTATCTGACTACAGATGTCGTACGTAGCGCAATGGATACTCTGAGTGCAGCTTCCCGGCCAGGTGATACCAACCTAGCCAACTACAAGGGGCGTTGTGTTAAGATTCAGAAATTAGTAAACCATCACGCCTTCACATTAGTAACATTGCAATATGTTTCCGATGATTGTTATACCAATCAGACTAATTTGACCCGGAAAGCCCGGGAAACAATCTCACTAAAAGAAAAAGACAAGCTGGATGATACTTCCACTGATGGTGAAGATACACTGATTACCATTAAAGGTTTCCTCAATATCGTGTCGTTAATCCAGCGAGTTGAAAGCGGTACTGAAAAGATTGCCCTCAATTGTCTTCTGCTACTGATCGTCACTGGATTCCGTTCTGTTGAGGCATTCAATCTCAGACAGGATGCCTTGGTCAAACGACATATAGATAACTCTGACCTCAGCAAACGTCTGCGGAATAAAGGATTGCCAGATTATTTTCTTGGCATACGCTATGTTGGTGTTAAGGGGGCTGGCGAACGAACGCATTGGGTCGAGCCTTTAGCTGTACCTCTGGTCGAAAATATATTTAAGTCGGTGAAGTTACTAACAGCTGAGTTTCGCAAACATATCGAATATTTACGATCAAAAAAATTTTCTGATTATTTACCAAAGCCAATCAGTGATATTACCAGTGAACTCGTTGAGCTTGATGATATTGTAAAATACATGGTCCAGTCCTCATCAGAGCTTCGGGGGCGTGCAGGCTTACGTGATAAAGCTTCGAAAGCATTAGAGAAACGTGGCTTTATACCGGCAAAAGTCATCCTTAAATCAGGTAATGAAAAAGAAAAATATTTTACAAAGTCTGATCTTAGTCATTTTCTTAAAAGTGAATTCGGTGATAACAGTGCAAATACTCCCTGTACTCATGCATGGGCAGAAAATGGCAAAAGATATGAGATTAAATATGAAGAGCTATTGTTCCTTTTCCCCAAAGGATCACTGACTCTCAAGAGAGTATTGCAACTAAAAGCCACGCCACTACCATTAAATAATAACGGCCTAAACAAATTTCTAGGTAACGTTACTGGCTATGTATCTGTTTTCAGCAAATACAGGTTGCTTGAAGATGACGGCCGCCCTACTCAGCTCCGAACGCATATCCCTCGACACAACATTAATACTTTTCTCGCAATTGCAGAGATCTCAGACCACTTACAAGCGATGTTGATGGGGCGTGTTGATATTACTCAAAATCAGCATTATCAGCACCTGGCTCTCAAGGAACGGCGAAAAGCAGCTTCTCTAACCCCTTTAGTTCCAACCGTACCGGAGCAGTCAGCATTTACTGCTGTTGACGTTGATTCACCTCTCGATATGGTAAAGCAAAGCGGTTTAATGACGTTTAATAGTACCCAAACTCTGGAAACCAACATAAAGGCAAACCTGCATACCTTTGATGATCGTAAAGATGTTGCTGGTTTCATTGAAGCGTCGTCAGGGGATGGATTATTCGAAGACATAGCCGCTGCGTTCGAGGAAATCAGTAAAAACGAAGGGCCATTACAAGCGTCTGAAATGGTACAAAGGCATGCGGTATTGCATCCATTAAAACTGGGCTCCTGCATGAGAGACGTTAACTTGTGGGGATGCCCTTATCGAATGAAGTGCCAAGCATTGAAACCCTGTGAGCATTTCACGTTGACAGGTCGTATTGATGAATACTCAACTATTGCAGTAAAAGGTCGGGCATTAAACGAGGCTTCGCTCGCTTTTGAACAGTATATCGCGGCCCTTCCAGACAACCAGTTAATACAAGGCAATATCGAAGAAAATCTAACTCACCTGGATGCCTTAAGCGAGCAATTACGCAGGCGCTCAAACTTGTTACAAGTTCTCTCTGCTCAAGAGATTCTGTCTGGAGAGATAAAAGTGGAAGGTGAAATTCGTACTTTAGCTCAATTATTTGCCCTTGAGCACCATAAAAACAAAGAGGAAGAAAACTAATGCGTGGTAAAGAATTGGATACTCAGATAGAGCATGAACTCCAGTTAATGTTGATTGAAGGGTTTGATAAATCGCCTATTTCAGCTAAAAACTTACATGCCAGACTTAAATCAAAAGGAATCATTAATGGTGGCTTAAGTACATTAAGTAACATTGAACGAAGGCGTCTTATTGCAGCCTATGTCGATCAACAACTATCGCCTCTGAATCTTCGTCCCAAAGAAAAACAGCAGTATGTGAACCGTAAGACTCGGCAGGCCTTGCTTGGTCGTAATCAGCAGTTACAGGAAGAGAATAAAGAGCTTCGCGAACAACTAGCTCAGAATACCTTGTCATTGATTGAAATTGTCAAAGCGGTAAAAGTCAATACGGTTATACCGGTAGAAAGCCTTCTTGCTCCGCATTTGATCATGGAATTACACAAAAGGAATAAAGATCAATGATAGATATAGCGGTATATTCGCACTACGAACTCATGAATAAACATCTTGCTCTATTCGAAAGATTAGCATTGCAACTTTCAACGCCCACTCATTAGAGTCCATTTTATCAGAGGGCGTCTACTACTGTAATGCCCTGCTTGGTTTATTGCACTGCACTTTTGTTACCTTCAAAAAGTTTAGCAGGCGTTTGTACAACATCATTTTTTGTCAGCAGTGTTGTCACCTGAAGACGTTTTGAGTGCTTCGATAAGTTTAATTCGCTCTTCCTCTGTCATTCGGGATATGAGTAATGTAAGTTCTGCTGTCGTCTGATCATCACAAAAAAAGTAGTTCAACGGCACGTTTAACTCTGCCGCCATCCGTCGAAGCGTATCAATGTCGGGGACATGGCGCCCTTTCTCATAGTGATTCATACGACTACTAGCCGATGCGGGATCAAAGCCAATAAGTAGCCCCAGAGAGCGCTGTGATAGTCCCGCCCTGCATCTCGCTTCTTTAAGTCGTTCTGGTATCGGGTTTTTTTCTGACACTGAATCATCTTCATCGGCCTCGACAGCCTTTTTTAGTGATATGAATAGTAGAGTAACCAACCCTGAGTCGTACATATTTTCTGCAATCATCTATATTGGCAAAGATAACTTCACCAGTAACGAAGTAGCGAAAATTCTTATCGAGCGATTTTCACTTCCGAAAAATTATTTAAAGGCAAAAGCTTTTGCTTATAACCAAATTCAAGGTCTGGTTAGAAAGGGATTGTTAAATAAAGTAAGAAAATTAGGTGCGTATCAATATTTATACTCAGCTACATCTGAATTCAATGTCGTAAAGGAAAACGTAGAGTTAATTGAGGCACCCAAAAAAAGCCCCTGTCAATTTATTTCAAGTGCTACCAGTCATGAACATAGCAATGTAAACATTCAAATAAGAACTCTTATTGAAAAATACAGCAGCGAGTTGGAAAAAGTATCAGGAGCAAAGGAGATTTATGAAGAATTGATAATTACCGTGCCGAGCAGGGAAAATGAATTCAGGAAACTTTCTCTCGAACAAGAGAAAAAGCAAATTAAGATAAATGAAAAAATAAACACATTGATTGGGATTTTTAATAAAACCATTGCAATAAAGCAATGACTTTTAAAAAACATTTAAAGTTAAATAAGTTCATGAAAGAGAGAGGGCGAAGCAGAGTCCGCCCTCTCCCTTCATACCCTGATCAGCCTCATTACAATGAGGTTAACAGCGTACACCACTATATGCTAGTCCTTAATAAATATAATCCCAGCCAGAGCGAGATGCAAGTTTTGAGCGTCGGTAATGACTCCAACTTATTGATAGTGTTTTATGTTCAGATAATGCCC
>NZ_CAWNSE010000049.1:0-411 GCF_963876935.1 Escherichia sp. MOD1-EC4550 | reverse complement strand
CGCCGTCCTGACATCCGCGACAAACGTCACGTTCCGGCTCAGGCTGCTGCTGTTGATGCTGGCAGTGACAGTACTGGCTCCCGCCGTCTGGCTGGTGACACTGATCTCCACCGTGCCGTCCGGCTCTGTGATTACCGTCGGGGCAGTCGTTGCGCCGTTGTCCGCCAACACGCTGACCGTCTGCCCGGCAAGCGCATTACCGAACGCATCGGTGACCCTCGCCCGCAGCATATTCGCCATTGCGCCGTCTGCCACTGAGTTATCCCGGGTGACTACCAGATCCGCGATCTGCGCCGTCCTGACATCCGCGACAAACGTCACGTTCCGGCTCAGGCTGCTGCTGTTGATGCTGGCGGTGAGTGTACTGGTGCGCGCCGGCTGGCTGCTGACACCGATCTCCACCGGCTCCGC
>NZ_CAWNSE010000048.1:0-349 GCF_963876935.1 Escherichia sp. MOD1-EC4550 | reverse complement strand
AACACTGCACAGTTCTTCCCCAAAAGATGAAACATTTGGGGCCATTTTGACTCATAGAGGAAAGCATTACGCACGAACTTTCTTAGTTTATTATTTGGATTTATATTCTGTTAATACATTCTTTTATAGATTTTTATATTGAACGCGGTAGTTTTTGGAGAGATGAATGAGGAAGTTGCTTCGAGACACAGAAACGTTAGCTTTACCTATAGCGGAGGTGATGTGAAATTAATTTATAAGAGAAACAATTTACATATCAAACAGTTAGTTGCTTTATGTCGTTTTTTTATATTTTTATGCTTGAGAACAAATACAAAACTTTTTTATGATATGGACAGTTTGGCCCCAA
>NZ_CAWNSE010000047.1:0-351 GCF_963876935.1 Escherichia sp. MOD1-EC4550 | reverse complement strand
CGTCTGTCCGGCCAGCGCATTGCCGAACGCGTCGGTGACTTTCACCCGCAGCGTGTTCGCCATCGCACCATCTGCCACTGAGCCGTCCTTGATGACCACCAGATCCGCGATCTTCGCCGTGCTGACATCAGCAATAAACGTCACGTTCTGGCTCAGAGTGCTGTTGCTGATGCTGGCAGTGACCGTACTGGCTCCGGCGGTCTGGCTGGTGACGGAGATTATCGCCGCGCCGTCCGACTCTGTGATAACCGTCGCGGCAACCGCTGCCCCGTTGTCCGCTGAGACGCTGACCGTCTGTCCGGCCAGTGCATTGCCGAACGCGTCGGTGACTTTCACCCGCAGCGTGTTCGC
>NZ_CAWNSE010000046.1:0-319 GCF_963876935.1 Escherichia sp. MOD1-EC4550 | reverse complement strand
GCATTGCCGAACGCGTCGGTGACTTTCACCCGCAGCGTGTTCGCCATCGCACCATCTGCCACTGAGCCGTCCTTGATGACCACCAGATCCGCGATCTTCGCCGTGCTGACATCAGCAATAAACGTCACGTTCTGGCTCAGAGTGCTGTTGTTGATGGTTGCGGTAACTGTACTGATGCCCGCCGTCTGGCTGGTGACGGAGATTTCCACGGTGCCGTCCGGCCCGGTGATAACCGTCGCGGCAACCGCTGCCCCGTTGTCCGCTGAGACGCTGACCGTCTGTCCGGCCAGCGCATTGCCGAACGCGTCGGTGACTTTCA